>PUNE01000079.1 GCA_003551665.1 Halobacteroidaceae bacterium | reverse complement strand
ATAGTTTCTTCCAGGTAATTGAAAGTTTTGCCCGGGTTATTGACACCAAGGACCCTTATACGCGCGGTCATTCTGAAAGGGTAGCAAAGTATGTTGAAGATATTGGAAGAAGAGCAGGGCTTTCTCCGATTAGGATTCCCAGGATTGTGCAGGCAGCAAAACTGCACGATGTGGGGAAGCTCGGGATTCCCGAAGCAATTCTTTTGAAACCGGGGAGATTAACTGCCCAGGAATATGACCAGATCAAAACTCACCCGGTTAGAGGTGAAAAACTTCTGGAAGATATTGAAATGCTTGATGATCTGATGGGGATAATTCGGCACCATCACGAACGTTATGATGGAAAGGGTTATCCTGATGGGCGTAAGGGTGAAGATATTCCGTATGAAGCACGTATTCTGGCTCTTGCTGATGCTTTTGATTGTATGACAACGGACCGGATTTACCGCAAGGCGATGAATAAAGAGGAAGTTCTTGAAGAACTGGAAAGATGTTCAGGCACTCAGTTCGACCCTCACCTAACCCGGTTTTTAATTGATATGTTGCAAAATGGGTATTATGATAATGATTTTGGCTGGAATGAGTAATAACCCCACTTCAAGGTGGGGTTTTCTGTATTATACAGGAAAAAGGAGGAATTTTTTTGGCTGTCCGGGTTATTGCTTATAAAAAAATCCCTGAACTAATTGAAAAAATTGCCCCCAAAGATGAAATGCTGTTGCTTTTACCCACACAAAAGAAAACTCATTTTGTAAAAAACCAGCTGCTTGGGTACTTGAAAAGCCCCGGGGTTTTTTCTATTGCCGACCTTTTATATCATCAATACCAGAAAAAGGGAGGGACAAAAAAGAAAATTACTCCGGTCCAGCAGCTCTTAATCATGGAAAGGATAATTGAGGAAAACTGGAATTACTTCCAGTATTTTTCCGAAGCAGAAGCTTTTCCTGGACTTGCGGCCAAGGTTAAGAGCCTTTTTAATACCCTTGTCCAGGAAAGAAAAGAGGTAAATCAGATAGGAGGGAACCCGGAGAAAATCCAGGACCTTTTACTTGTTTTAGAAAAATACAGAGGATTTCTTAAGGAAAAGGACCTCATAGATTCTGACATTCTTTCTGAGAAGGGACCCGAGTTGGTAGGGGATTTAAATACGGAATGGAAAACTCTTGGCCTGGACACACTTAATTTTTTTACTCCTCAGGACTGGCATATTATCCAAGAAATGGAGGATGGTTTTGCAGAGAAAGTCTTATTTTCTGACCTTCCACAAATACTTCCCGATGGGAAAACCTTTTATTCCCGGTTAAAAGCTTTTAATGGGAAAAGATTAACATTTTCCGAAAAAGAAAAAAACAAGTGCGGTGGGGTTGAATATTATTTTAACCAGGAAGAGGAAGTCAGGGCTGTAGGGAGGGCCTTGCGCAGAAAAATTGAGAGTGGGGTTTCTCCGGCCAGCCTTTTTGTAGTTCCTGCAGACCTAGATGACTATCAACAGGTCATTCGGGAAATTTTTCCTCAGTATGATTTGCCTTTCGATATTTCCCGTGGTCTTCCCCTTGAGGAGAGCCCCCCGGCTATGATTTTAAAAACGATCCTGGACCTGGTTTCCAATCCTTTCAGCAGGCAGTTATTATATCGGTTTTTTTCCAGTTCCCTTGTTGAATTAAAAGGATTGGATATTGAAACAGTTGATTATTTTGCCCGGCGCTTTAATTTTAATGACCTGGAGCCCTTGTTCAAGGACGAAATCGAACCCGGCTCACTTCTTTCCAGTGAAGAAAAGCCACAGATGGTAGAAAAGCAACTCCAGGTTTTAAATGGTTTTATTGAGAGGTTCTTTGTGCCCCTAAAAAAGACCGATGATTTCCCCCGATTTTTCCAACTATTGCGAGAAATATTTTTGGAGGTTCGTTTCCTGGAAAATGTTATTAAGCAGGGAGAAAAAGACTATGGGCTTCACTCCCAGGAAATTACCATTGCTCTGAATAAACTTTTTGAAGTTCTTGATCAGGCAGAGCAATTATTCGAAGAGAGGATCGTTCTTGAAGGTGAGTTGCAAGAAAGGGCTAGACATGTCCTGGATAGGCTTTTGGCTGAAAAAGAGTACTATATTCCAGCACAGGCCGGGGGAATACAGGTAACGGAAATATTAAATATGCGAGGCTGGCCTGCTGATACAATTTTCTTTTTGGGAGTTACTGCAGATAATTTTCCCAAGGCCGCTGCAAGAAACTTTCTTCTTCCGGGGAGAGATTCTTCAAAAGAACTACAGGAAGCAAGGCTTTTTTTCTATCAACTAGTATCTTCCTGCCGGGAAATTAAAATTTCTTTCCCTGCTTTTTTCCAGGGGAGGGAAACCCAGCCCTCTCCTCTTGTTAAAAGGTTTTTGCCTGTAAACAAAGTTTCCCTGGGAGATAGAGGAGGGTTAAACTGCCTGAATGAAATGCTAACCTGGCTTGCCCAGAATCCCGATCCAGAAGAATGGAAAAAATATGCCAGTCCCCGGGATCTGAGGACCCTGGTTATGGAAAAGTCAAGAGAAAGAAAAAAGATCAATGAGTACAGCGGGAATATAGGGGCTGGTTTTGATCTTACCCCTGACCCAATAGCAGTTACTGCCCTGCAGGATTACTGGCGCTGCCCATTTTATTACTTTTTAAAGTGGGTTCTGGGCATTGAAAAGTTAGAAGAAGTTGAGGAAGAGGAAGAACTTGCTCTCTTTGGTTTGCATGTTCACCAGATCCTGCAGGAATTTGGGGAACAAGGAGGATTTGAAATTTTGGAGGATGATTTTGCTGGGGCCTGCATTCTAATGAAAGAGATCAGCCACAGGGTTCTTGAAGAAGAAAAAATCGATCTTGACCGAAATCTCTTTATTGGAGCCCAGTATAATAACTGGCTAAGAGGGTTGAGCAATGAAGAGGGCCCCGAGGGAGTATTCCTCAGGTTTTTAAAGCAGGAAAAAGAAAGGATGGAACAATTTAAGCCCCGGGAATTTGAAACTGACCTGGGAAAGGGAAACCAGTACCCCCGGCTGGGTCCTTTTAATCTCAAGGGCAGAATTGATAGGCTTGATTTTTTTGCAGGAAAAAACCTGATGATCTATGACTACAAAACCGGACGGGTTCCAGGAAAAAAGGAGGTTGAAACCTGGAAGAACCTTCAACTTCCCCTTTATGTCCTGGCAATGGAAAACCGGCCTGATGTTGAAGCGAGTAAAGTGGTTGGGGGCTTTTATCAACTGAGGCACCGAGAAGAACCCGCATTAAAGCCCCTGATTGGGGATTATGAGGGAGGATCAATCAGCAAAAAGAGCATTATTTCCCTGGAGAAACTTGGGGGGCGGGAAAAATATGAGGAGATTTTGACTGAAATAAAGGAAGGGATTGATGGGGGAAACTTCCCAACTACTGACTGGGAAAGAGAAGAGGCTAATTGTGATTATTGTTCATTCAGGACCATCTGCCGGAAAACCCCAATCCGGGAAGAGGGTGAAAAAAATGGCTGAAAACACTTTAAAATTGACGACAGACCAGGAGCAGGCACTTGATCTGGATAAAAATATGCTGATTTTAGCCGGGGCGGGTTCAGGGAAAACCCGGGTCCTTACAGAAAGGTATTTCCGGATTGTTGAAGATTCAATTAATAAGGGGCAGGCAGTGCAGCCAGGAAACATTCTGGTAGTAACCTTTACCGAAAAAGCAGCAGGAGAAATGCGCGACCGGATCCAGTTCCGGATTGAGAACCAGCAGGGCCCTGGTTGGGATGAGTTTTCGGATCGGTTCCTGGATAATCAAATTTCCACTTTCCACTCTTTTTGTGCCCTTGTCCTCCAGGCTTTTCCCCTGGAGGCTGGCATTGATCCTGAATTCAGGGTTATTGATGGTTTTGATCAACGCCAGTTGCTCATGGAAACAGTTGAGAAAGAAATAAATCAGCTCTCGCGAGTTGGAGATGAAGGTTTGCGAGAACTGCTATTTCTATGGAATAGAAGGCAGCTGGAAAACAACCTGGTTGAACTGGTTGAAAAAAGATACGAAGTCAAGGACACCCTAGAAGATTACAAAAACTTAGGAGAACAGGACTTTTTGGACCGCTGGTTTGGGAACTCCCCATTACCAGTATTATCCAGGTCCAGGGTTCTTGAGCTACTAGAACCGTTAATTGCTTTTGCGGGGCTGGATGTTTCTCCTGAAGATCCGGGAATTTCTTTCATCCGACTCCTGGCCAAATATTACCATGTGCTTCAGGGAAAAGGGGCCGGGGGAGATAAATGGGAAGAGGCAATTGATTTCCGGGAACTGGTAGAACACTTTCTTACTTCTGCAGGTAAGTATGGGAAAATGACAGGGTATCAGCAAGTGGGAGTAAAAAAGAACTGGGAGGGTTACGAAAAAGAACACGCAGAGGTAAAAAAGATCCTACAGGGGATAAAAGATTGTTTGGAGGAGGTATTGCCTGCGGAAAAAATCGATTGTTTGCCTAACTATTTGGACCGGGAGCTGGCAAGGCTTTTGCCTACCCTGGCCCGAATTACCGGGCAATGTGTGGAGCGCTACCAAAAAGAAAAAAAACAGCGCAATTATCTCGATTTTAATGACCTGGAAGGAATAACTCACAGGCTGATTGAGCATAAGGAAGAGACTATCCAAAAACTCGGTGACCGTTACGGGTATATAATGGTTGATGAATTTCAGGATACCAATTCCCGGCAGTGGGAAATTATTGAGACAATCTGGAAGAAGGGAAGCAAGAGCAACCTATTTTTGGTGGGAGATATTAAACAGGCGATTTATTCCTTTCGGGGTGGGGATGTAACAATATTTAACAGGGGCAAAAAAGAAATTGAGAGAACAGGAGAGAATATTGTGTTCAACCAGAATTTTCGCTCCTGTGGGAACTTAATTGGCTTTTTCAATTCCTTTTTCCACAAACTGTTGCAGGATGCGGAGGAAGAATATGAGGCTCCCTTTCAAAGGCTTGAACCAGGAGCGGAAAAAGAGAATCTTCCAGGGGAAGCAGGGGCTGTAATTGTTGAGAAAAAAGGAAACAGACTGGAACGGATTTTTTCTGAAGCCCAAAAAGTCGCAGAGAAAGTTGAAGAAACTATCAGGTTATTGCCGGAAGAGGTTTCCGCACCAAGGGTGGCTATCCTTCTGCGGAGTTTGACCCATGTTCACCACTATGAACAGGCCCTCAGGCGAGCAGAAATTGGTTTTACAACCGTCAGGGGCAGGGGCTTTTTTAACCAGCAGGAAATACTGGACCTTTGCAACCTGCTTTTCTTTCTGTCTGATCCCCGCAGGGATATTGAATTAATCGGTCTTTTGCGTTCACCCTTTTTCGGGGTAAGTGATGCGGAGATTTACGGTCTGGCACGGATTGACGGGGAAACCTTCTGGGAAAAACTAAAAAAGGCCAGAGGAGAGAGATGGGAGGCAATAAAAAGGGACCTGAACAGCTGGTTTTACTTGAAGGACAGGCTACCCCTGGGGGAATTGCTCCAGAGGGTGCTGGAAGAAGGAAGGTTTTTCCTGTATCTCAACCTTGGAGAAAGAAGCCAGCAAAAAACAAGGAATGTAGAAAAGTTTATGGAATTTGCCCGACAGTTTGCCCGGGGAGGAAAGTCCCTGGGAGAATTCAATCATTTCCTGGAGGAGCAGATCAAAAAACCCGGAGAAGAAGGGGAAGCATTAACTGAAGTTGATACTGATGTTGCCATAATGAGCATCCACCAGGCCAAAGGTCTCCAGTTCCCGGGAGTAATCCTGGCCGACCTTGGAGGGAGGTTTAACCTGGGGCAAAGCGACCCAATACGCCGGGGAAAAATTGAGGAAAAAGAAGAACTATGTTTTGTTGTTATTGATCCCCGGACGGGATTGAAGGGGACACCTGCAGTTCGGAAAAAAATTGGACGGAGATTGCAGTCTGAACAACTTGCTGAAGAAAAGAGATTACTATACGTTGCCGCAACCCGTGCAGAAAGATACCTTTACCTTGTGGGTTCCCGGGACATATCCGGGGATTATAATAAGCGTGGAACTGCCAGCAGTTACCTGGATTGGCTGGAAGCAGCCTACGGAGGCCCTTCCCTGCCTATCGCAGAAGAGGAAAGAGTCTTAAAAGTTGAAATTGTAAGTGAGGATGGTAAGGAATTTCCTGAAGCTTCCTTAAAGAAGAATGGGTCAGAACTTCCCATTGAAAGCATCAGGGAAGAAGAGCTGGGGAACTGGAAACCCGCTCCACTACCCAGGTATTATGAGATTGAAATAAGTCCAACGGACCTGGGGCTTTTCTGGGAATGTCCTTTAAAATATTTTTACCAGCAGGAACTGCTTCTTGCGAAGGATATGCTTCCCCGGGAGAAAACTATCCGGGATTTTACTACCCCCGACCTGGATCCCCTTAAGGTAGGACAGCTATTCCACGGAATGATGGAAGCGGGAAAATACAGGACCGAGGGTCCGGACTGGGAAGAACAATTAAAAAAAGTGGAAATTCTCCCGGGAAAAAAGGACCTATATGGAAATGAGGTAAAAAGGCACCTGGAAAACTTGCAGGCATCTGGGTGGTTAAAGAGAATAAAGAATGCGGAGGAAGATATAAAGGAGAAAAAATTCAGGATCAGATGGAAAAGTGAAAAAGGGCTGGTTATATACCTAAAAGGTGTAATTGACCGTTTGTTCAGGGAAAATGGTAACTGGAAGCTTCTTGATTTCAAAACCACGGCTCTGAACGGAAAAACCCCTGAGGAGGTTACCGCCCAGAATAATTACCACCTCCAGCTAACCTGTTATGAGGAAGCCCTGAAGTGCCTGGCTCCCCCTCTGGAAGTTGACCAGGCCTGGATTATATACACCGCAACGGGCCAGGGCCAGGAAATAAAACAGAAAAAAAGTTATAGTAAAAAAATTGAAAGGGCTGCACTAAGAATCAGCAGGAGACAATTCCCCCCGCGGGTGGGAAGGCAATGTCGCTTTTGCCAATATTTTTCTATCTGTCCAGCCCAAAAATGCAGGGAGGTAAAAGACAATGCAATTGAAAAAGATCCCCTGGGGTGAAATTACACCCCCCTTTGCAATCAATATGGTTATGGGGTTTGCCCTGGGTGGATTTGCTGCACTATTGCCAATGGTCAGGGACGATTTCCAGCTTTCCCGTACCCAGGTAGGTTTTTACACAACATTTTTATTTCTTGCTTCCTTTGCTTCGGCTCTATTCGCTGGCTACTTAATTGATCGCCTGGGTATCAGGAAGGGATTGGGAGTGGGAGGCCTTGTTATGGGTAGTTTTATCGCTCTTTACGGGGTTGTTCCAGGGTATAGCTTTCTCCTGGTTTTTGCTTTTGGGGCCGGGCTGGGGCAAAGCCTTTTAACCCCTGCAGGGAACAAGGCAATAATTGCAGTGACACCAGGTGGAGCCAGCAATACTGTGATGGGCTTGTTCAGATCCGGCGTTGGAATAGGATCGTTAATGGGGGCTTCAATCCTACCTGCAATAGCCCTGCACCTGGGCTGGCGAGTTGCTACTATTGCCGCTGGCCTAGTCTGCCTGGGCCTTGCAATAAGTATTTTTCAAAATAAAAGCCTGGCCCGAAGGGACCAGGAGCAAAAAGGGCAGGGTGACCAGGGGGAGTCATTTAAAAAAGAAGTCCAGGACCTTTTAATAATTCCTGATTTTCGCCTTCTCCTTTTAGCCGGGTTTGGTTTTGCGGCGGTACTGGGAACCCTGATCGGTTATTTGCCCCTCTGGCTGAATGAGGAAGGGGGCCTGTCTCTTTACCACGCTGGCCTTGGCCTGGGATTGGCTCAGGCCGGGGGCGTTCTGGGCAGGCCTTTCTGGGGCTTCCTATCAGACAGGTATCCCTTATTCCGTCAGGACCTTGTAATGGCAATCCAGGGCTCCATTGTTGTTTTTGTCCTTTTTATGTTTGCCTTTGCTGGGACAGTTCTTGGAGGTGAAATTCTTTTAACTCTTTCTTTTCTTGCAGGTTTTGCTGGAATGGGATTTGGGGGAGTGTATTTCGGTTTTCTGGGAACCCTTGCAGGGACGATCAAAGCAGGTGTGGCTACCGGACTTGCCCTTTCTTTTGTTCGCCTTGCTGTTGTTGCCATGCCCCCAATTTTTGGTTTAATTGCCGACCACGTAAACAACTATACCTATTCCTGGCTTTTTATTTCCTTTTTCCCAATTATTTCGGTCCTGTACTTTGTTCATCTCCGAATAAAAAGGAAAAATCAAGAGATGACTGCAGAATAACAAGGAGGATTTGCTATTCGTAACTTGCTGACCTGGAAGCAGGCTTAACCCGGAGCTAAAGGGTGAAAGTTGGTGCGAACCGAGATATTATTTCTTCAGGGGAACATCAAACTTGATTTTTAACCATAACTGTAGGGTCAATTTAAAATAAAAGCAGGGATAATATAAAAGAAGTATAATTGAGACAGAGGGGAAAAATATTTTAGCTATGGAGGAGTGATTTTTTTGTTGTGGAAAAGAGCCTTGCAGGGCACCCTGATCATAATGGCTGTTCTGATGGTTGTGGGTGTCTATACCGTGGTAACAGAAACACCGCTTTTGCAGGCCGGTCCGGGAGAATTAGAATCCTCGGTAGGCCATGTTGACATCCGGCAGATATTTGAGGCCCACCCTGATACCATGACTGCAGAAATGCAGTTGAGTATGGAAGCACAGGCAATGCAGGAGGAACTGGAAGAAAAAGCTGCTGACCTTAGCCAACAGGAGCAGGAAGAGCTTCTGGAAGAATATCAATACCGACTGGCCATGCGGGAACAGGAATTAATAGCTGAGGTCGTTGCAAAAATTGAAGATATTGTCGAGGAGGTTGCCCTGGAAAGAGGAGTGGATGTTGTCTTAGAGTCCCAGAATGTGATTTTTGGGGGGCAGGATTTGACCTCAGCGGTTCTGGAAAAAATTAATAATGATTAAGAGAAAAAACCCTGTTTTGCAGGGTTTTTTCTTTTTTAGCCCGTAGAGAATATTTTTTGCTGGTAAAAATTCAAAAAGCTTAACGAAAATAACCCCAAAAGGGAACTTTTTTTTCGAATTTATTTCCCTATAAAGGCAGGACTTTATACTCTTGGAGAGAATATAAAAATAGAGTTAGGTGTTTTTTTTCACAAATAGGGGTGAGTCTTATTCTGGAGGTGTATTTCCTAGGCATTTTCATGTTTAGAAGGAGGCTAAACGAATAGTGGTCTCGGGTCTCTTGGGGCTGGAGTGGTGGTCCGGTTGTTCCATCCTTCAAATTCAGCTCTAATTTTTGTGCTTTTGTTTTTTTGCACTTTGAGGAGGCTTAATCGATGAAAGATTCCAGGCAGAAATTGTTCCAAGAGGAGATCTCCCGCTGCAGGCGTTTCTACCAGGGGGTAGAAGAGGTTGAACCTTTTTTGCGGGAGGTTTTTGAAGAAATATTTTCATTTTTAAGCGACAATAATGAAAGGGAGGGGATGCTGGAGAAGGTAAGTTTTGACAAAAATAAGGCCCGTTTGCGTCTGAAAAAAGGAGAGAGTATGGGGGTTAACCCTTCTTTCCAGGCCGATGATTTTGTTAACCTGTTACAGAGGCTTGGTAAGGTAGTGGTTAAAAACAACCCTGAGTTAAAAACGTCCCTTTATAATTTCCAGACCTGCCTTGAGCAATTTCAAAATGAGTTTGAAGGGAGAATTACTAGGGAGGACGTTTGGGAATTCAAGGATCTTCTCTTGAATGAGGGAATTCTGGCCAGAGATATGGCTACTTTTCTTTTTTCGCTTGGGTTATCGACCTTTTTCCGGTTTGACCTGGAAAAAGTAGCTGAAAGTTTGCGGACAGATTTATGGGAAGGCGGGAACTGTGCTCTTTGCGGTGAAAAACCTCATTTCGGGATGCTTCGTTCGGAAGATGGAGCAAAAGTACTTGAATGCTGGCTTTGTGGAACGCAATGGGTTCATACTCGTATAAAATGTCCATTCTGTTCCAATACTGCTCAGGAAGAAATGGGTTATTTTACCGTAGAGGAAAATGAAGTTTGCCGGGTTCAATTCTGTAGGAGGTGCGGGAGTTATTACAAGGTTTTTGATACCCGCAAAATTGCAGAGGAAGATATTATTCTGCTCGTTCACAACCTGGCAACCCTATCCCATGACCTTTTGGCCCGAGAGGAGGGCTTCAAACCGGGTTCAGGCCTGGAATGGGCAGAGGAAAGTGAAACAACTGAACTGAATGACTAGGAGGTGGATTTATTTATGGAGTTAACTCGACGCAGCTTTTTAAAGCTTGCCGGAGTTACCGCTGCTGCGGCTTCCCTGACCAGTGTTGGTTATCGGAAAGCTCAGGCAGCTCCAGGTGAGCGTCTCCGCATAAGGTACACTCAGGAATTTCATACCATTTGTACCTTCTGTGGAGTGGGCTGTGGGATCATCTGCAATGTTCGCGACGGAGTTATAGTAAATGCAGAAGGAGATCCCGATCATCCCGTCAATGAAGGGACCCTGTGCAGCAAAGGTAGTTCCATCAGCAATGTTTCCTACGTCTTTGATGAAAAAGGAAAACCGGTACCAAATCCTAACCGACTAACAAATGTACTTTATCGGGCCCCTGGGAGCGATCGCTATGAGGTAAAGGATTGGGACTGGGCCCTGGAAACCATTGCCAAAAGGATCAAGGATACCCGTGACAGGACTCTTGAAGAAAAGGCAATAGTTGATGGGAGGGAGGTAACGGTAAACAGGACCAATTCTATTGGTTGGCTGGGTAGTGCATTTTGCACCGGTGAGGAGAATTACCTCTTCCACAAAATGGCCCGAGCCATGGGTGTTATTAATATAGATCACTGTGCCCGCCTATGACACTCCTCCACGGTCGCCGGTCTTGGCGCCACGTTTGGTAGGGGTTGTATGACCAACCATTGGATTGACTATCAGCACAGTGATGTGATTATGGCCATCGGGGGTAATACAGCGGAGAATCATCCTATTTCTATGAAGTGGATTGAAAAAGCAAGGGATGAAAAGGATGCCAAACTGATTACTGTTGATCCCCGCTTCAACAGGACAGCTGCTGTTTCTGATCTCTATGTACCACTGAGGCCCGGAACCAACACTGCCTATCTTGGGGGTCTTGTAAAATATATTCTTGACAATGAGTTATACCACAAGGAGTACGTGGAACACTATACCAACGGAACCTATTTAATCGAAGAGGGTTTTGATTTTAATGAAATAGAAGGGGTCTTTTCCGGGATAGAAGACGACCCCATTCGGAATGCAAAAAAGTACGATCGAACAACCTGGCAATACCAGCGGGATGAAAACGGAGAAATCAAAATTGATCCCACAATGGAGGACCCCAACTGTGTATTACAGTTAATGCGCAGGCATTATGAGAAATATTCCATTGAAAATATCAGCAAAATTACCGGGTGCCCCGAGGATGTCCTGGAAGAATCCTACGAACTTTTCAGTACCACAGGAAAAGCTGGAAAAGCCGGAAATATTCTTTACGCTATGGGTATAACCCAGTTTACCCATGGGGCACAGAATGTCCGTTCCATTGCAGTAGTCCAGCTTTTGCTGGGTAACATGGGTCTCGCAGGTGGCGGTGTTAATGCCCAGCGGGGACAGTCCAATGTCCAGGGAGCAACAGATATGGCCATCCTATACCATATCATTCCGGGATATATGTCCACACCCCAGCAGGCAACTCATCCCACCCTGAACGATTACAACGAGTTAGAAACGCCTCCTTCGGGCTGGTGGACTAACAAACCCAAATATCTGGTAAGTCTGCTCAAGGCTTTCTACGGAGAAAATGCCACTCCCGGAAATGAATTCGGTTACCAGTGGATGCCCAAGCTTGATGGTCGAGATCACTCCCATATTGCCATGTATAAAGATATGAGTGAAGGCAAGGTGGAGGGTATGATTTGCTGGGCGGATAACCCCGCAGTTTCCGGTCCTACCGCTGGAGCAAAAAGAGAATACTCTTCCAAGCTTAAGTGGCTGGTTTCCGTAGACCTTTTTGAAAACGAAACCGCTTCATTCTGGAAGCGAGAAGCTGGCGCAAATCCCGAAGAAATTGATACAGAGGTTTTTATCCTTCCGGCTGCTGCTTCTTATGAACGTGAAGGGAACAAGGCAAACAGCGGTCGCTGGATCCAGTGGCAGTGGAAGGCTCAGGAAGCTCCAGGCGACTGTAAGAGTGACCTCTGGATAGTAAACGAGCTGTTCAAAAAACTACAGCAACTTTACAGAGAAGAGGGAGGAACCGTTCCCGAGCAAATCACCAAAATGCACTGGGATTACGATGGTCCCAATGGTGAGGTGGATATTGTAAAGGTCTGCAGGGAAATTAACGGCTACAACGTGAAAGATGGTTCCCTTGTCAACAATTTCCTGGATCTTAAATATGATGGTTCAACTGCCTGCGGGAACTGGCTTTACAGTGGATATTATAACAACCTGGAAAAGCCTCCTACCAAAAGGAGAATCCGGGAAAAAGAAGGGATAGGATCCCACCTGGAGTGGTCTTTTGCCTGGCCCTTAAACCGCAGAGTAGTTTACAACAGGGCTTCGGCCGATCCTTCCGGCAAACCATGGAACCCTGATGTTCCCCAGGTTTGGTGGGATGAAGCTGAAGGGCGCTGGAAGACCAACGATGTTCCGGACTTTAATGTTAATATACCTCCCAGAGAGTCAGCCAAAATACCTTTTATTATGCTCCCAGAAGGACAGGGACGCCTATTCTCTGCCTTTGTCAATGATGGGCCTTTCCCCACTCATTATGAGCCGGCTGACAGTCCGGTATCCAACTTCCTCTATCCTGAAGCAACTTATAATCCCATCAGCCAGCGTTTTTACGAAGACCATGTAGTGGAAACCGAGGAAGAAAAAGAGAGGTATCCCTATGTTCTTACCACCTACCGAGTGGTAGAACATTACCAGAGTGGTATAATGACCAGGAACATGCCCTGGTTAATTGAAATGATGCCGGAATTGTTCGTTGAAATTGACGAAGAACTGGCGGCAGAACTGGGCATTAAAAACGGGGACAAGGTTGCAATTGAAAGCAAACGTCTCTATGCAAATGGTGATCAGAAAAGTATCGAAGCCAAGGCCTGTGTAACCAAAAGATTGACTCCCCTGATGATTAATGGCCAGAAAAAACACATTGTAGGAATGCCTTTCCACTGGGGTTATATGGGTAAGAGCACCGGCGCTGTTGCCAATGACCTCACTCCTTCAGTGGGTGATCCCAATACTACTATTCCCGAATTCAAGGCTTCCCTGTGTAATATAAGGAGGGTCGGATAAATGAAAGCTCAAGTCTGTTTAATTGATGCCTCCAAATGTATAGGTTGCCGGGCCTGCCAGGCTGCCTGTAAGCAGTGGAACCAGCTTCCTGCTGTTAAAACTGAATTTACAGGCTCCTATGAAAACCCTCCCCAGTATTCCTGCTCCACCTGGACCAAGGTAGTTTTCCGGGAATATAATGAAAATGGCCGGATCCAGTGGTTGATGTCAAAACAGGGTTGCATGCACTGTACAGATGCGGCCTGTAAACTGGCCTGCCCAACGGGAGCAATATACCATACGGATGAAGGGACAGTAGCAATTGATAGGATAAAATGTATTGGCTGTAATTACTGTGCAGCCGCCTGTCCCTTCCAGGTGGTCGGGTTTGACCGCGTTACCAATAGGGCAGAAAAATGCACCTTTTGCCATGATCGGCTGGTAAATGGTCTCCAGCCCGCCTGTTCAGCTGCCTGTCCAACGGGTTCTCTGGTCTTTGGAGAAGAGCGAGAAATAATTTCCAAAGCCCAGGCCAGAGTTGAACGGTTGAAGTATAAAGGGAACAACAACGCAAGGATTTATGGACTGGATGAAGTTGACGGAACTGCGATGCTGTATGTCCTTGCAGACAAACCAGAGAAATATGGCTTGCCAGCAGATCCCCAGGTTCCCTTGGGAACCAGGATCTGGAGTGCAATTTATGGACCCCTGCGGATCCTGGTGGTAATCGCGGTTGGTTTTGGGATCTGGGCTAACCTGACCAAAAACAAGGAACTCGACAAGGCCAAAGAAGAAGCCCAAGAGGAAAAGGAATAAAAGGGGAGGTGAAAGCAAATGGAAGTTAAAACATTTCTTGGGGGATTAAATGTTCCCCATTATAAAAGCTTTTCTGAAAAGCAGCCCATAAAGGTGGCTTCCCTACCCGAAGAGATAATTATTCCCCTTTCCCAGCATATTGGTGCACCCTGCCAGCCGCTGGTTAAAGTCGGAGACCGGGTAAAAGCCGGACAAAAAATTGGAGAAGCAGAGAGTTTTGTCTGCGCTCCAGTTCATGCCAGTCTTTCCGGGAAAGTAAAGGCAATTGAAAAAAGGCCAATCCATTCAGGGCAAATGGTTGAATGCATTGTCATTGAAGTTGATGACCATCAGGAAAGTGTTGACTATGCTGATAACGACGTGGAAAAAGCCAGTCCTGAAGAAATAATCAATGCAGTAAAAGAAGCAGGCATAGTGGGCATGGGTGGAGCTGCATTTCCAACGGTAGTTAAAATCCAGCCTCCCCCGGACAAGAAAGTTGATGCCCTGATCCTGAATGGTTGTGAATGTGAACCCTATCTTACCTGTGATCATCGGATCATGCTGGAAAAAACCGAGGAATTATTAAAGGGAACTAAATTGCTGCAAAAAGTCCTGGGAGTGGAAAAAGCATATATCGCTGTTGAAGATAACAAGCCGGATGCAATTAATGCCCTGAAAGAAAAGAACGATGATCCCAATATCATAATCATGAAAACCCCTACCAAATATCCCCAGGGAGCAGAAAAACAGCTGATCAAAGCAATTCTTGACAGGGAAGTTCCCCCGGGAGGGTTGCCCTTCGAGGTGGGAGCTCTGGTTCAGAACGTGGGTACTGCAGTTGCGGTTTATGAGGCTGTCAGGTTCCAAAAACCCCTTATTGAAAGGGTTGTAACTGTAACAGGGCAGAACATTGCCCAGCCAGGGAATCTGCTGGTAAAAATAGGTACCCCCTTAGAACACCTCCTGAACGAATGCGGTGGTATTAAAGAAGAACCCGCGAAGGTTGTTATGGGAGGTCCCATGACCGGGGTTGCCCAGAGTGATCTATCGGTTCCGGTGGTGAAGGGGATTACCGGAATTACAGTTCTTCCTCCCAAAATGGCTTTTGGCGAGCTGGAGTATAGCGAATGTGTAAGGTGCTGCAAATGTGTTGATAGCTGTCCAATGCTTCTTTATCCCAACCAGATCAGTATCTATGGCGAAGCGGGGCTTTATCAGGAAGCAGAAAAGTGGAATACCATGGACTGTATTGAGTGCGGGATCTGTGCCTACGTCTGTCCCTCGCAGAGGCCGATAGTAAAATTTGTACAGCAGGCAAAACCCCAAATCCAAAAACTGCAGAACAGCAGGAAAGAATAAAGGGGAAGGAGGTAAATTGATATGAATGAAAAGAAAAAGCTGGTTGTTTCCTCCGCTCCCCACCTCAGGGATGAAGGGACGGTAGGGAAAGCCATGCGGGATGTTTTCGTGGCATTAATCCCTGTCTCGCTGGTGTCAATATATTTCTTCCAGTGGTATGCAGTGTTTCTAATTGGAGTGTGCCTTGTTACCGCAGTGCTGACCGAAATTTTATTTCGGAAAATGCTAAAAAAAGAACCTACATTACATGACTGGAGCGCTTTGGTAACCGGGCTATTCGTTGCCCTTTTATTCCCAGCTACAACTCCCTGGTGGAAGGCAGCAATTGCCACTTTCATCGGTGTTGGTGTGGCCAAAGAATTGATGGGTGGACTGGGTCGAAATCGCTTTAATCCGGCTCTTTTTGGTCGGGTTTCCCTGATTATTCTGGCCCCAATAATTGCTTTTGTTGACCAGCAATTCTCTGCTCTGTACCTTAACCTGGGCAGGATCGATGTTATTACCCAGGCAACACCGCTGGCCATGTTGCATCAGGGAATGGAAATGCCGGGCTACGGAGAATTATTTTTCGCCTTCCCTGGAGGAGCCCTTGGAGAAACTTCACCGTTTTTCCTGCTCGTGGGTGCGGCCTATCTTTTCTACAAAGGTCATATCGGTTGGCGGATTCCAGTTTCTATCCTTGGAACAGTTGTGGTTTTAACCTTCTTCCTGGGTGAAAACCCCCTACACCACCTGCTTGTAGGCAGCCTGGCCCTTGGAGCATTTTTCATGGCTACTGACTGGGTTACCAGTCCCTTTACCAATAAAGGGAAGGTAATCTTTGGTATAGCAATTGGTTTCCTTGTTATCCTTTTCCGGGTTGGCCTTGCTCCAACAGAAGGGGTAGCCTTTGCCATTCTGATAATGAATGGATTTGTTCCCATGATTGAAAATATGACAGCAAGGGCGCAGTTTGGAAAGGTTAGAAAAGCGGTTCCCGTTTCTTCTGGAGAAAACTAGGGAAAAGGGAAAGGAAGGTT
This sequence comes from Halobacteroidaceae bacterium, assembly GCA_003551665.1. Classification (GTDB taxonomy): domain Bacteria; phylum Bacillota; class Halanaerobiia; order B1SED10-174; family B1SED10-174; genus T1SED10-26. Next base: position 198,421 of record PUNE01000079.1, on the reverse strand, counting down.
TGAAAAAGGCCTCCGGGTTTCCGGGGGCTTTTTTCTTTTGGAGAATAAGCAAAAAAAGGATTTTATCCTATAGTTTTAAAGGGTTAAATTCAATTCTGTCGAAATAATAAAAATAAGTAATTTCCCGGGAGGGTTGCTTATGATCCGAAAAAACCTCCTCCCCAATGTGGTCCTTGTTATTACTGATTCCAGGGGCAAAATCCTTTACCTGAATACAACAGGAGAGGAAATACTGGGGTTTTCCACCCTGCCTTCTGGAGATTTTTATTTCTGGGACCTTTTTAAATCTGATCCTCCCGTGAAAGACCCGAAAGATGTATTTTCCCGGGTTAACTCCCTGGCGAAAAGACCCGGAGAATTCCACTTAAAAACACGGGTTCCAGAATTTCTGGACTGGAAATTCACTGCTGTAAAAAACGGTAAAGAAGAGCTTTTTGTCGGGCATGGGGTTTTTGAGCAATTAGATATTCCCGGCGAGTTAAGTATGTTAAATAATGTTTTTTACCATACGCGGTTGGGCGTTGCCATTGGTGGCCCCGAAGGAAAAACTCTTGATCTGATAAATCCTGCCTTTGCTGAAATGCATGGTTTTTCTATGGCAGAGCTTATAGGAAAATCAATTGAAACTGTTTTTGCACCAGAGGAACAGAAAAACATTCAAGAGGAAGTTAAAAAGGTTCACCAGAAAGGGTGGCACCGTTTTTTTACCCGTCATCAGAGAAAAAATGGGAGTGTTTTTCCCGTTTTGGTTGATGCAGTAGCCATAAAAAATAATCGGGGCATGGTCCAGTATCGGGTTGTAAATGTTATTGATATAACAGAAGAAGAGCGCTCGGAACGTTACAGGAAAAATCAAATAGAAATTATGTCTTCCCTGGAAAGTTATTCTTCCCTGGAGGAAAAAATCAATTTTATCCTGAGGAGCATCCTTGAACTTGTAAATGGTGAAAGGGGGTTCTTCTGCCTGAAGGGTTCAGAGGAATATCTGGTCAGCAATAGGGGATTGGAGGAATTACCCCCAGAAAGATTTATTGATTTGTGGGAGAAAAAGAGCCGGGAAGGTGCTGCACGGGATTTTGGGACAGTTTTTATTCCCCGCCCTGATTCCTCTTTAGGGTGGTTAAACAAGGCCTGGGAAGGTGATTCTTCCGGGGGACCTTTTTTACTCATTCCCCTCAAACCGGGAGAGGAAATCCTGGGACTTCTTTTCCTGGGGTTTGACAGTTTAGATCGTTTTGATGCTGAAGAAATACCTTACCTTGAAGGCCTTTTGAGACCAATCGGGTACGCTATGAAAAATGCTATTGCCCAGGATGAATTATTGGCCAGTAATGCTAAGTACCGGCTTTTATTTGAAAACGCCAATGATGGTATTATGTTAATGGACGGAATGTTTTTTTCTGATTGCAACCAGAAAATTATGGAAATGTTCAGGGCTACCTCCCGAGATATAATTGGGAAAACTCCCATAGAAATTTCTCCTGCCCGGCAACCCGATGGCAGTGATTCGGAAAAAAAATCGCGAGAAAAAGTGGAAAAAGCCCTGCAGGGGGAACCCCAGTTTTTCCAATGGCAGCATCGCAAACTGGATGGAGAACTTTTTGATGTTGAGGTCAGCCTGAACTCAGTTATAATTGGAGGTGAAGTCTATTTACAATCCATTGTAAGGGATATAACTGAGAGAAAAAGGACAGAAGAAAGGCTTCGTTACCTGAGTTTTCATGACTCCCTTACAGGTATTTATAACAGAGCTTTTTTTGAAGAGATGTTGGGAAAAATGGATCTGGAAAAAAATTATCCCCTCAGTGTGATTATGGGGGACATAAATGGGTTGAAGATGATAAATGATGCTTTCGGGCATCGGGAAGGGGACAGGGTGCTCAGGGAAATTGCCCAACTGATTAAAAAAACTGTCCGGGAAGAGGATATTGTCTGTCGCTGGGGTGGGGACGAATTTGCTGTTCTTTTGCCGCGTACAGGTTTGGAAAAAGCCCTGGAAATTACCCAGAAAATTAAAAGCGGGGGTAAGGAAATTCTAACCAGGAATCTACCCTCCAGCATCTCCCTGGGAGTAGCAACAAAAGATAGAGGGGAAGAGAACCTGGAGGGAATTCTGCACAGGGCTGAGGAAAGAATGGCTCGAAATAAGTTTTTAGAAACTATGAGTGGACGGAGTGCCCTGATTACTGCCCTGCAAAAAACCCTTTTTGAAAAGAGTAACGAAACCGAGGAGCACGCACAGAGGATGGAAAACATGGCCAGGGCGCTGGGCAGAGAAATGGGCCTGGACGATAGCAAAATAGATGAACTTGCACTTCTTGCTACCCTCCATGATCTTGGTAAAATTGGAATTCCAGAAGAAATAGTTAAAAAGCCCGGCCCTCTAACCAGCAAGGAATGGGAAATTGTAAAACGCCACCCCGAAATTGGTTTTAGAATTGCAGAGGGAACCCCTGAACTCGCACCCATAGCCTGGGGTATTCTTACCCACCACGAACGCTGGGATGGGAAGGGTTACCCCAGGGGTTTAAAAAAGAGGGATATTCCCCTGATTTCAAGGATTGTAGCAATAATTGATGCCTATGATGTTATGACCAATGGTCGTCCTTACAAAGAAGCAATTTCCCACAGGGAGGCCCTTTTAGAACTAAAGGAAAACGCCGGGACCCAGTTCGATTCTGAAATTGTAAACACCTTTGTGAAAATTATGGAAAATCGGAGGGGATTTTCTGGGTTCTGTTGAAATTTCACATAAAGAGAAAAAGCAGGTAGTGTGGATTTTAAAGGAAGGAAGGAAGGAAGAAGAAAAATGGATGACGGGCTCAGGCTGGATAGGATTATAAAAAAAAATGAACCACTTGCGAAATATTGTTCCTATAATATTGGCGGACACGCCCGTTTTTTAGCCCTTCCTCGGTCTCTTGGTGAACTTGATTTTTTAATTAACTGCTGCCAGAAATCAGGTCTAAGGCCTTATTTTTTCGGACTGGGAAGCAATATTCTTTTTCCCGATAACCCTGATCCCGATACCTTATTTGTTTCATTGAAAAATATGGTCGACTGGTCAGAAACAAATGGAGAGCTCTTTTTGCAGGCAGGATTTCCCCTTTCATTTCTTGCCTATACCGGGTTTCCCGGCCTGAGTTTTACCCACCTTCTTCCGGGAACACTGGGAGCTAGCATCTATATGAATGCTCGCTGCTATGAAGGTGAAGTGAGCCAAATCCTAAAGAAGGTATATTTTCTGGACCTGACAGATTTTGGGGCGGGAATAAAGGAATTGGAAAGGGAAGGCTGTTGTTTCGCCTACAAGGAATCAATTTTCCAGGAAAGGCCCTGGGTGATTCTGGGCGCTGATGTAGAAACGGGAACAATCGTGCAGGAATGGTGGAAAAAAGAAGTTCAAAGGGTTAAAGAATTAAATCTTTCCAGCCTGGATGCCTTTTTCCAATTTTTTGGAAAAACCCTTTATTCTCGAACGGAAATACCCCCCGCCCAAAAAGAAAAATTGCAGCGGATTGCTGCAGATAGAGAAGGGAAAAAACAGTTTTCCTATCCTTCCTGTGGTTCGGTTTTCAAAAACAACTATGAATATGGAGTTCCCACTGGGATCTTAGTTGAACAGGTTGGCTTGAAAGGCGTTTCCAGAGGGGGAGCCAAAATTTCCCCATTCCATGGAAATTTTATTATCAATTTTAACCGGGCCACTTCTGCTGACGTAAAATATTTGATCAATGTGGTCCAGGAGAAAATTAACGAAAAATTTGGTTTTATCCCCGAACCGGAGGTGGTGATTATCCATGGGCAAGAGGATTAAAAAGGCTATTCTCTTAATTATTATTCTGGTTATCCTTACGGTGAATTTTGTTGGATTTCCTCTATTAATGGCTGATTCGGGGAAAAAGGATTTGGTTGCAGTCCAGGAAACCGTTCGGGCCTGGGAACCATATTCCAACTGGCCTCGCGCCTGGTAACCTTATAGTGTAAGGTCTTCTTCAGGGATGATACTGTGGGGAGGAGAGATTCCCAGGGATTTTAAAATTTCGGGACTGAATTCCTGGCCTGAAACCCGCAATAGGTAGGGTCTATCGCCCACCCGAAAACGGGCAAACTGCAGGGAATTTAAAGCCTCCCGGATTCTCGCCGGGGAGGCTTTTTTTCCAGCCCGGGCCAGTTTGTTTTGCAGCCTGTTTCCGAGTATTGCAGCAAGAAAACACAGGACGAAATGACCTCTTATTCGCCGTTCTGTCCACTGGAGAGAAGGATGGGTTTTGCCGGGCTGATAGTCTTCCCCGTAAGATTCCAGGAGGTGGTAACTTTTTAAAATATCCTCTGGACGGAGGGTCTTAATGTTTGTCTTGATCCCATAGTGGATTCCGGTTACCTCAGAAGGAGGGGTGTCTACAGGAGCAGAGCTGATATACTGGAAATCCTGCAGGAGGCTGGTTTCATATACCTGGTCCGTTACGATTACAGGCGAAGGGATGTTGAAATTTTTCCTGACCCGTTTAACTGCCTGGACAAGATTCGCCCTCCCGAAACGCCTGTGGGAGAAAATTTCCTGGGCAAGAACTCTCCCATTGAAATCAGTAAAAACAATGGACATGACCTGGACCCGCCGCAGGGAATAGTCATAATCCAGCTGAGTTAAAGATTCCAGGGAAGTGTTTTTGAATGTTGCCGGGACCAAAAGGCAGAGAACGGGTTTTAGGATTTTTTGTGAGTCTGGGAATAGTTGTTGTTCAATGGTTTCTCTGCTGCTTCCCAGGATATCAAGGGTTCGATAAAACTGGTTGGCAGGTATGTCAGCCGTGAAATAATAGCTGTCTTCTTCAGCTGTCAGGAGGTAGCGGGTTATCAGGTAGAGGCATGTTTTTTTAAAGTCAAACCAGGTTTTGGTTTCTGCTGTACAACAATCAAGGGCTCCGGAAATGTTTGTTTCTTCCCAAAGTTTTTGGTAAACGATATCACCCCATTTTACGATCTGGCCATCTCCAGCGCGATTAATATCTATTACCTCCTTTACCTGCGCTAGATCCATTAATTTTACGGCCATGCGTTGCATTCCAGAGTCCCCTTCTAGATTATCGACCCGTCCCAGATTCAGCAGGACCTGATGTTTAATTTTTCCGTTTTCCCTGAAGGAACGAACCACCTGCGCATAACGATTTTTTCCGGCTTTGGTCACTTTAATAAACATATTTTTATTTTACCAGAAAAAATTTTTTTAGTCCAATTTTTTATACTACATATTTTAAAAATATTGTTATTTAGAGAGAAAATAATCTTTTTTGGTTTATACTACACCCGGTTTTTTTAATAAAAAAAGTAAAAAAATTACATTAAACTTATTTTTTCCCTCCTTTTTCGAAGGAAAAGACAGGGGGGAAGAGGGTTAAACTGCCTTTAACTGGCTGAAGGGGGCCTGTTTTTGTCCCTGGGGTGCTTCTGGGGCGGGTGGGAGGCTGTTTAATGCATTTAATAACGGTTTTATCCTATTTTTGGTCTTTTTCTTCCCTTTTGGCTGTTGTGGGCCGTGTTGACATAAAAATATGGCATTTGTATAATTAGGCAATGTTCCGGGAATGCACGAAAAAGGAGATGGGAAAATGCGTCGGACTGGAATCAGTGGTTTGGGTATTTCCATCCCCGATAAAGTTCTTACCAATCGGGATTTGGAAAAGATGATCGATACTACCGAGGAATGGATAAGGACCAGGACTGGAATATTGGAGAGGCGAATAGCCGGAGATGAGCAAACCACTCTTGATCTTTGTATTGAAGCAGGCGAAAATGCCCTGAAGGATGCAGGAGTAGACGCGGCAAACCTTGACTTGATAATAGTTGCTACAGTCACCCCCGATATGTTATTTCCCGCAACTGCCTGCCTGCTACAGGATAAACTGGGTGCAAAAAATGCTGCTGCTTTTGACCTTGAAGCGGGATGCTCGGGCTTTGTTTACGGACTTGTAACGGGAGCTCAGTATATTTCTTCCGGTGCTTATTCCCGGGTATTAGTAGTTGGAGCAGAAATCCTTTCCCGGATAACTGATTGGGAAGACCGTAACACCTGTGTATTATTTGGAGATGGTGCGGGAGCATGTGTTTTGGAACCTGTTGAAAAGGGTGGCCTGCTGGGTTTTGACCTTGGGTCAGACGGAGCAGGAGGGCATTTTTTGGATCTTCCTGCTGGTGGGTCCCGGTTACCTGCTTCGAGGGACACAGTTGCCCGGAGACTTCATTATATTCGCATGGATGGAAACCAGGTTTTTAAATTTGCCGTAAAGGCCATGGGGAGGGCTGCTTTAAAAGCTCTGGACATGGCAAAACTATCCAGTGATGATATTGATCTTTTTATTCCCCACCAGGCCAATAAAAGGATAATTGACGCTGCAGGCCGTAAGCTCGGCCTTCCCGAAGAAAAGGTTTTCATGAACCTTGAGAAATACGGAAATACTTCAGGAGCATCAATTCCCCTTGCTCTTTATGAAGCGGTTGGAGAGGGCAGGATCAACCAGGGAGATATTGTTGTGCTTTCGGGCTTTGGAGCTGGCCTTTCCTGGGCGGCTGCAGTTATAGAATGGAATTAAACTGAAGCTGGAAAAAAGGAGGAAGGGTATGAAGACCGAGATAACCAAAATGCTTGGGATCAGGTACCCTATATTTCAGGGAGGAATGGCCTGGGTTTCCGATGGGCACCTTGCAGCTGCTGTATCCAACGCTGGAGGCCTGGGAATTATTGGGGCGGGAAGTGCCCCGGGAAAAGTTGTTCAGGAAGAAATAAAAAAAGCACGACAGTTGACTGATAAACCCTTTGGTGTAAATATTATGCTGATGTCCCCCGAGGTTGATGAAGTTGTGGACGTTGTTTGCCAGGAAAGAGTTGATGTAGTAACAACGGGCGCAGGAAACCCCGGGAAATATATGCAAAGCCTGGAAAAAGCAGGAATTAAAGTTTTCCCCATTGTTCCCACCCTGGGCCTGGCCAAAAGGCTTTCCAGGTATCCTATAGCGGGAATTATCGCTGAAGGTGGGGAGGCAGGGGGTCATGTTGGTGATGTTTCTACAATGGTTCTGGTGGCACTATTAAGCCGGGAAATTGATGTTCCGGTAATTGCAGCTGGAGGCATTGCCGATGGAAGAGGTTTGCTGGCCGCCCTGGCTCTTGGAGCCGAAGGGGTTCAGCTGGGAACTGTTTTTGTTTGTACCGAGGAGTGCAAAGTTCACGACAACTATAAAAAGGCGATACTCCGTGCTAAAGAGCGAAGTACGAAGGTCACGGGGAAGACCATAAAACGCCCGGTTCGCTGCATAGAAAATCAACTGGTACGAAAGCTGGAAAAGATGGATCGGGAGAAGGTTTCCCCGGAAGAGTTTGAAATTATTGCCGCGGGGAGTCTCCGGGAGGCTGTCCATGAAGGCGACGTGGAAATGGGTAGCCTGATGGCGGGGCAGTCGGCGGCTCTTGTTAATTCGATCAAGTCGGTTGCGGAAGTTGTTGAGAGTATTGTTGCAGAAGCTCACCAGGCCAGGGATAGGGTTGATAATTTTTTTAAAGGAGTGGGGAGTTATGTGTGAAAAGCTTGCTTTTCTCTTTCCAGGACAGGGGTCTCAAGAGGTGGGAATGGGAAAAGAATTTTATAATCACTTTTCCCGGGCCCGGGAGATATATGACGAGGCTAATGAAACTCTGGGCTTTGATTTAAAAGAACTTTGCTTTTCCGGCCCTGAAGAAGATCTGCAAAAAACATATAATGCACAACCGGCAATTTTAACCACCAGTGTTGCAGCTTTTGAAGTAATCCGAAGTTTTTTTCTCAAGCCTCGGGTGGTTGCAGGGCACAGTCTGGGGGAAATATCTTCTCTTGTTGCGGCTGGGGTACTGGAATTTGCTGACGCTGTTCAACTGGTCAGGAAAAGGGGAGAACTCATGGAAAAAGCATTCCCCTCTGGCAAAGGTGGTATGGCAGCAGTTATTGGATTGGATCCGGGAAAAATTGAAGAGGTTTGTGAACAGGTGGATGGCGTTCTCCAGGTAGCCAATTATAATTCTCCGGCCCAGGTTGTAGTATCTGGAGAAAAGAATGCCGTAAAAAAAGGGATGAGGTTACTTAAAGAAGCCGGTGCCCAGAAGGTTATACCTTTAAGGGTAAGTGGACCATTCCATTCGGAGCTTATGGAGAAAGCGGGAGAAGAATTCGCCGGGTATCTGAAGGATGTTGAATTCAGTGAACCCTGCTGTGCTTTTTATTCCAATGTTACTGGAGAGAGAGTTTCTGACCCCCAGGAAATAAAGGATCTTTTGATCAGGCAGATTTCGGCTCCAGTTTGCTGGAGTAAGACCATGCAGGATATAGTAGAAAATGATTTTGATCCAATTATTGTAATTGGAGAAGGTAAGGCCCTGAGTTCATTCGTTCGAGCAATTGATCGCAAAAAACGGCCCTACCAGTGCTCGGACCTGAACTCCCTGTACAAAGTCCTGGGTGGTCTTGATGCCGATCAGGTTGGTTACAAGGAAAAAATCTTAATTTAAAACAAAAAGAGGAGGATTATAATGACCATTCAAGAACGTTTGGCTGGTATTATTTCAGAAAAACTGGGAGTTGAGCCCGCCGAGGTAATTCCAGAAGCAAGGTTTATTGAGGATCTGGGTGCAGATTCCCTTGATATCGTGGAGCTTATTATGGATTTAGAGGATGAATTTGATCTGGAAATTCCCGACGAGGAAGCTGAAAAGCTAACAACGGTAGGCGAAGCTATTAAATACATTGAGAGCCAGTAGAACATAAGGAGGTTGTTTGATGGGCCGCAGGGTTGTAATAACCGGAATGGGGGCAATAACGCCCCTTGGTAACGATGTTGAAAACACCTGGAAAAACCTCCTCCAGGGTAAGAGCGGTGTAGATAGAATCACTCGCTTCGATCCAGAGGGTTTTTCCACTACAATTGGCGCAGAAGTAAAGGATTTTGACCCTTCCAGATATATTGATAGGCGGGAGGCGAAGAGACTGGATCTATTTGTCCAGTATGGTTTGGATGCAGCCTACCAGGCCTGGGAAATGGCAGGACTTGATAAGAACAACCCTGACCCCACAACTGTTGGAGTTCTTGTGGGTTCGGGGATTGGAGGTCTTGCAACACTTGAGGAACAGCACCGGAATTATCTGGAAAAAGGAAGCCGCCGGATAAGTCCTTTTTTTGTTCCGATGATGATTGGGAATATGGCCGCAGGGAATATATCCATCCATCTTGGGCTTAAAGGTCCCGTAACCTCTGTAGTAAGTGCCTGTGCAACAGGAACTGATGCTATTGGCGGGGCTTTCAGGTCAATAGCCTGGGGAGATGCAGATGTAATGGTAACCGGAGGAACCGAAGCTTCCATTACCCCCATGGGTCTGGGAGGTTTTTGTTCTGCTCGAGCTCTTTCTACTCGGAATAATGATCCCCAAAAAGCCAGCAGACCTTTTGATGCTGAAAGAGATGGCTTTGTAATTGCTGAGGGAGCAGGGATTGTTATCCTGGAAAGTTTGGAAAGAGCCATGGAGAGAGGTGCTCCTATCCTTGCAGAAATTAAGGGTTACGGTTCTGTTGGAGATGCTTACCACCAGGTCCAGCCCGATCCCCAGGGAGATGGAGGGGCCAGGGCCATGGCCCGGGCCATTAAAGATGCGGGATGGGATCCTGCAGAAGTTGATTATATTAATGCCCATGGGACAAGCACTGAATATAATGATCGCCTGGAAACCGGAGCAATAAAAAGGGTCTGTGGTGACCAGGCTTATAAAATGGTTATTAATTCTTCCAAGTCCATGATGGGTCACCTTCTGGGAGCAGCTGGAGCAGTGGAATTGATTGCAACGGTAAAAGCTCTTCAGGAGGGGCAAGTGCACCCCACGATTAATCTTACCAATCCAGACCCTGACTGTGATCTGGATTATGTTCCTGAGGGTGCAAGGAAAGTGGAAATTCAAAAAGCCCTTACCAATTCACTTGGTTTTGGTGGACATAATGCAACACTGGCCCTTGAGAAATGGACTGAGTAAAATGCTTACCCAGAATGAAATTAAAAACATTATTCCCCACAGGGAACCTTTTTTACTGTTGGATGAAGTTACTGAGCTGGAACCAGGGATCAGGGGAAGGGGATTGCTGGAAATTGGGCCGACTCAGGTATGGCTTGAAGGGCATTTCCCGGATTATCCAGTTTTTCCCGGGGTTTTGCTTACAGAAGCTCTGGCTCAGCTTGGTTCAGTGGTAGTTCTGTCACAAAAAGACCTGCAGGGCTATATCCCACTTTTTGCCGGCCTGGACCAGGTGAAGTTCCGGCGGCAGGTTCGTCCGGGGGATATTGTTGATCTTCATATTGAAATTATCCGGGCCAAGAAAACTTTTGGGGTTGGCCGGGGCAGAGCAACTGTTAATGGTAAAACGGTTGTTGAGGGCAAACTGAAATTTGCTCTTTTGGCTGGAGGTGATCTGGATTAAGACTGAAGATATTATAAAGGTGATTGAGGCCATTAAGAACAGTGATTTCTCGGAATTTACCATGGAAAACGAGGGTTTTCGCCTGACTGTTGCCAGGAATAGGGTCCAGGAAGGCCCATCCAAACCAATGCCCCCCTCTGAACCTGAACAAGAAGTAGTAAAAGGCCCCACAAGAGAGGAGCCGAAGGAAGACGGTGAAAATAACCGGGTTGAAGTTACTGCACCCATGGTAGGGACTTTTTACCGGGCTCCTTCTCCGGAAGATGAGCCTTTTGTCCGGGTTGGTGACAGGGTTCAGCCTGACGATACCCTTTGTATACTGGAAGCGATGAAATTGATGAATGAAATAAAATCGGAGCAGGCGGGAGAAATTTCCGAAATAATGGTTGAGAACGGGGAGATGGTTGAGTACGGGCAACCACTTTTCCGGATCAAGGTTGAACAATGATAAAAAAAGTTTTAATAGCCAATAGAGGGGAAATTGCAGTTCGAATTATCAGGGCATGCCTGGAACTGGGAATGGAACCGGTAGCGGTATATTCGAAGGGAGATGAGGATTCCCTCCATGTAAAACTTGCCTCCGAAGCTTATTGCATTGGTCCCCCTTCGGCACGCGACAGCTATTTGAACATGCAGAATATAGTTTCCACCGCAATAGGAGCGGGAGTTGATGCCATCCACCCCGGTTACGGCTTCCTTGCTGAAAACCCAACTTTTGCGGATCTCTGTCAACGATGCGGTTTGATTTTTGTAGGCCCTTCTCCCAGGGCAATTGAGGAGATGGGCAACAAAGAAAGAGCCAGAAAATTGATGGAAAAAGCTGATGTACCAATAGTTCCCGGGAGCAGAGAAGAAATTGAAGATATTGCGCATGCGGAAAAAATTGCTGGAGAAGTTGGTTACCCGGTAATGCTCAAGGCGGCTGCAGGCGGAGGAGGCAAGGGAATGCGTCTCGTTGAAAAACCAGATTCCCTTGCAAGGTCTTTTTCTCTGACCCGAAATGAGGCTGAAAAAGCTTTTTCCAACCCCCAGCTTTATCTGGAAAAATATATTTCTCGACCCCGCCACGTTGAAGTACAGGTTCTGGCCGATAATTTCGCAAACATTATCCACCTGGGGGAAAGGGACTGTTCAATCCAGCGCCGTCATCAGAAATTAATTGAAGAGGCACCCTGCCCTGTTCTGGACGAGAATTTGCGGGAGAAAATGGGGCAGGCAGCAGTCCGGGCTGCCCGGGCTGTGAATTATACAGGTGCAGGGACAGTTGAATTTTTGCTGGATGGCGAGGGAAATTTTTATTTCATGGAAATGAATACCCGAATTCAGGTTGAACATCCGGTTACCGAAATGATCACCGGGATTGATCTGGTCAAGGCTCAATTGCAGATTGCTGCAGGAGAGGAACTTGAACTGAAACAGGAGGATATCCAGCTTAAAGGAGCTGCTATTGAGTGTCGGATAAATGCAGAGGACCCCAGTCAAGATTTTCTTCCCAGACCGGGAAGAATAACTGAGTGGCTTCCTCCAGGTGGTCCCGGGGTTAGAGTAGACTCCTTTATTTATTCCAATTATACGGTTGTTCCCCATTACGATTCTCTCCTGGCTAAGGTTATAACCTGGGGGGTAGATCGGGAGGAAGCGAGGCTTAGAATGCTCAGGGCTCTGGGAGAAATGCGTCTGACGGGAGTACCCACACCCATTGACCTGTACAGTGTGATTCTGGAAAACGAAAGGTTTTGCTCGGGCGATTACGATACAGGTTTTTTGCCCGAACTAATCGAAGGTAAGGAGGGCGTTTAATTATGGCCCTTTTCCGTAAGACCCGCTATAGCCAGGTGGGAACAAGGGAAATTAAAAACGTTCCCAAAAACATAGCCAGCAAATGCCCTGCCTGCAAACATGTCCATATTGAAAAAGACTTATCCCAGAAATTGAAGGTTTGTGACCGGTGCGGGCATCACTTTTCCCTGCCCTCCCGGCAGCGGTTAAAGCAAATTGTTGACGAAGGCACCTTCCAGGAAATAAATAAAGAATTGACTTCCCTCGACCCACTGGAATTTCCGGGATACGGGGAAAAACTGGAAGAGCTCAGGGAAAAGACAGGTTTGAATGAAGCTGTAATCACCGGGTTTGGGAAAATTGGTGGTTATGAAGCAGGGCTGGGTATAATGGCTCCAGAATTTATGCTGGGCAGCATGGGGTCAGTTGTAGGGGAGAAAATAACCCGTTTAATCGACCGGTGCCGGGAAAAGAAAAAACCCCTGGTTATTTTTTCTGCTTCGGGGGGAGCCAGAATGCAGGAAAGTATTTATTCTTTGCTGCAGATGGCAAAAACCAGTGCAGCACTTGCCCGTTTTTCTGACGAAGGGTTATTGTATATTTCTGTCCTGACTCACCCAACAACCGGGGGGGTCACGGCAAGCTTTGCAATGCTGGGAGATATTAATCTTGCAGAACCCGGTTCGCTTATTGGTTTTGCTGGCCCCAGAGTTATCCAGCAGACAATTGGACAGAAACTGCCAGAGGGTTTTCAGCGGGCAGAGTTTTTGCTCGACCATGGGTTTATCGATAGAATTGTTGAACGGAAGAAATTGAAAAAAGAACTGGCCCTTCTTCTCAGGCTACATGAGGGAGGTGAAAGGGTTGGGTAAAGAAAAACAACAACTGGCTCACCTGGAAGAGAAAATAAAAGAGCTTGAGGCTTTTGCCCGGGAGCAGAATATTGATTTAAGTGGAGAAATAAAATCTCTGCGGGAAAAGGCTGAAAGAATCAAAAAAGAATCCAGTTTTGAACCAACCCCCTGGGAAAGAGTTAAACTTGCCCGCAACATGGAAAGACCGACAACTCTCGATTATATTGAAATGGTCTGCGATAATTTTACTGAACTTCATGGAGACAGACTTTTCAGCGATGATCGAGCCATTATTGGAGGTATCGCCCTGCTTGATAAACAACCCGTAACTGTAATCGGACACCAAAAAGGACGCTCTACCAGGGATAATATTGCTCGAAATTTTGGGATGCCTCACCCCGAAGGATACAGGAAGGCTCTCCGGTTGATGGAACAGGCTAATAAATTCCGGCGTCCAATTATAACTTTTATTGATACCCCAGGAGCCTATCCCGGCCTCGGGGCCGAAGAAAGGGGACAGGGAGAAGCAATTGCCCGCAATCTCCGAGAAATGAGTATGCTGGAGATTCCTATAGTGGTTATTGTTACCGGGGAAGGTGGCAGCGGAGGGGCCCTTGCTCTTGCCGTTGGAGACTGGGTAAGTATGTTTGAAAATGCTGTTTACTCAGTAATTTCCCCAGAGGGATGTGCTTCCATCCTCTGGAAAGACCCCTCAAAAGCTGAAGAAGCTGCCCGGTCACTGAAGCTTACAGCTGAAGATTTAAAAAAGGCAGGAGTTGTGGACACTATCCTCGAAGAACCTGAAGGAGGCTGTCATTTGGACTCCAGGACCATGGGAGAAAGACTCGGGGAACACCTGCGAGATACAATTCCTTTTCTCCAGAAGATGAGTTCCCAGGAACTCCTGGGACGTCGCTGGGACAGGATAAAGAAAATAGGAGTCTGGACCGAAGAAATCGGGGCCCAGAAAAAAGTCAGCCAATAGGGCTGATTTTTTTTGAACTTTTTGCTCATTATTTCGACTAATACAATAGAAGGTAAACCAGGGCTATTTTGAATCCGGGGAGGAGAATTGCCATGGGCAATCCAAAACTTGAACCAGAATTATTAATGGCAATTGGTCGGGGGGAACCAAAGGCCCTGGAAAAACTTTACCATAACTGTAAAGAGAAAATCTTTAAATACATTTATTATAAAACTGGCGACCGGGAGGGGGCCCGGGAGATACTACAGGAAGTTTTTCTGGGAATCTGGAAAAGTGCTCCCACCTATCGAGAAGAAGCGGCTCCTTTAACATGGATATATGCCCTGGTGCGAAGGAAGATCGCTGATTATTTCCGGGAAAAGGAAAGAGAAAAAAAGATTTTTGATAAAAGTAAAGAGAGTAGTATAAACGGGGTAACGAATAATAAACTGCCGGATTACCTGGATATTTTTACCTCCCTGAATGGGCTGGACCCTCTGACAAGAGAGGCCATCATCTGTGTTTATTACCTTGGGTTTAACTATGAGGAAACTGCAGAGCACCTGGAAATTCCAGTGGGGACCTTAAAAAGCAGGCTTTTTTACGGGAAAAAGAAGCTCAGAAAAGAGATTGAAAAGGGGGGGACAAGTGGTGGATTGTAAATTTTCCAGGCAAATGATACCTCTTTTAGTTAATAATCGCCTCTCCAAAAGTGAATATTACCGGGTTTTGATTCACCTTGCTCAATGTCAAAGCTGTAAGAATGAATTAATTTTCGAGGAGAATTTTAAAAAACAGGTTGAGCAGGGGTTTAAAAGAATAGGGGCAACTCCAGAGATTGAAATTCCTGTTCAGGCTTCCTCCCGATACTGGAAGAATGAAGTGGATGAGCTGATAGAAGGTTTGATTACTCAAATGCTGGTTTTTAGTAAATTAAAATAAGGGGTGATATTTTGTGAAAAGTGACGACGTAAGAGAAGTTGAGGCCATGTTAGATATGGTTTCTAAGAAAATTCCCGGTCTTTTCTCCACTTTGCGAGATGTGATTTATTCTCAGGAGGCAGCAAAGGGTCTGGGGCAGTCTGCGGCCGCTTTCTTTAAGGAGCTAAAAGATGGAGGAATGAACGAAGAGCAGGCCTTTAAGCTTACCCGCGATTATTTGGCCGCTATCAAAAATATTGGGAATGTTGGAAACATGGATTTTAAAAAAGAAAAGAAACAGGATGCCGGAGAGGATAATTAAATGATTGGCTCTTATATTCGGATTGGGATAAGGCTGTTAATCCTATTTTTTAGGTTGGGGATTCGTGTTATTGTCCTTGCTTTTGAAAGGAAAAAAGCAGTAAGGGTTTTTAAAAAGACGGCAATTGCCAATGGACTTTCCCCAGAACAGGCAAGAGGCTTATCCCAGGTTTTTCCCACCTGGAAAGAATTCAAACCCCGCTGAGTTGCGGGGTTTTTTTTAGAAGGATTTAAGAGGAGAATGAAGAAGGAGGTAATAGAAGGTAAACACAATAATGGGTTAATAAGGATTAAATTTAGGTTTTTTTACTGATTTAACGGGAATAATCTTTTCCGGGCAATAAAGGTAGGAAAAACTTTGAGGAGGGAAAAATTCGATGGTTCGTAATCCTCAAAAAGAAATGAAAAATCATTCCCACTCTGAAAAGCATGAAGGAAAAAGACACCAAGAAGGCCATCAAGACCACCATGCCCACATGGTGGAAGATTTTCGAAAAAGATTTTGGGTCTCCCTGGTTGTTACAATTCCCATCTTAATTCTTTCCCCCATGATCCAGGAATTCCTTGGAGTTCGGGATTTACTCAGGTTCAGGGGAGATGAACTGGTTTTATTTGGCCTTTCCACATTTGTCTATTTCTACGGAGGGTATCCTTTTCTACAGGGTCTGGTAGATGAAGTCAAAAAAAGGTTGCCGGGAATGATGACCCTGGTGGCAGTTGCCATTACCGCTGCCTATGTTTACAGCTCAGCCATCGTTTTTGGATTGGAAGGAGAACAGTTTTTCTGGGAATTATCTACCCTGGTTACCATAATGCTCCTGGGCCACTGGATTGAGATGAAATCAGTAATGGGTGCTTCCGAAGCCTTAAAAGAACTGGCAAAATTAATGCCATCTACAGCCCATAAACTTCTTGAAGATGGAAGTATTAAAGAGGTTCCAGTTGAAGAAATAAAAAAGGGGGATCAACTGGTTATTAAGCCCGGAGAGAAAATTCCATCAGATGGGAAAATAGTTAACGGCAGGACAACCATTGATGAATCCATGCTAACCGGGGAATCAGTTCCAGTTGGTAAAACAACGGGCCAGGAAGTTATTGGTGGTGGTATTAACGCTGAGGGATCCATTACCATTGAGGTGACAAAAACTGGTGGAGATACATATCTGGCCCAGGTCATGAAGCTCGTAGAAGAAGCTCAAGCCAGTAAATCCCGGACCCAGGCCCTGGCCGATAGGGCTGCCTTCTGGTTAACCCTGGTCGCTCTGGGTGGTGGAGCTTTAACTTTTATAATCTGGTTTGGGATTATAGGTTTTGATGTTTCTTTTGCTATGGAAAGAATGGTAACCGTTATGGTTATGGCCTGCCCGCATGCTTTAGGGCTTGCAGTTCCGCTGGTTGCAGCAGTTTCAACGGGGATTTCTGCCCGAAGAGGTTTGTTAATTCGGAATCGAACTTCTTTTGAGAAAGCCCGCAATATTCAGGCGGTTATTTTTGATAAGACAGGAACCCTTACCAAGGGAAAGTTTGGTGTAACGGATACAGTAGTTCTCGATGAGAACATCTCGGAAGAGGAAATACTTGCTTACGCTGCTGCAGTTGAATCCCGGTCTGAACACCCCATTGCCCGAGGGATAACCGAGGCTGTTAAAGAGCCCGGGGAGGTTAAAGATTTCCAGGCAATTACGGGAAAAGGTGTTAGAGGTGTTGTGAATGAGAAAGAAGTAATTGTTGCCAGTCCTGGTTACATACGGGAAATGGAAGTGCCAATTGAGAATGAAAAAATCGATAGGCTTTCCGGTCAGGGGAAAACTGTGGTCTTTTTAATAATTGAAGGGGAAATTAAAGGGGCCATTGCCCTTTCCGATATTATCCGGGAGGAATCAAAGGAGGCTATTAGCAGGTTAAAAGAACTGGGAATTAAAGCAATCATGCTTACAGGGGATAACCAAAAGGTTGCAGATTACGTTTCCCGGGAATTGGGTCTGGATGATTACTTTGCAGAAGTTCTACCCCATCAAAAGGCAGAAAAGGTGAAACAAATTCAATCCCGAGGACTGGTAACTGCCATGGTGGGAGATGGGGTTAATGATGCCCCTGCCCTTGCCCAGGCAGACGTGGGTATTGCCATTGGAGCGGGGACAGATGTTGCTGTGGCAACAGCAGATATTGTCCTGGTCCAGAACAATCCCCTGGATGTGACGGCTATCCTTGGTCTGGCCAGGGCAACATTTAGAAAAATGGTTCAAAATCTGGGCTGGGCAACAGGTTATAACATTATCGCCATACCACTGGCTGCCGGAATTTTATATAATTATGGAGTTGTTCTTATTCCTGCCGTTGGAGCTATGTTAATGTCTTTAAGTACGGTAATTGTAGCTGTTAATTCAAGGTTTTTGAAGGTAAGCTGAAGACTACACCTGGTTTTTTGGTTTGAAAGAAAAAACCCCGGTTCCAGTTTGGTTTCCTAACTGGGACCGGGGAAATTTTTGAATAGGGGTAAAAGGGAGGCGGGCTAAAAATTCAGTAGCCTTGTAAAGGCAATGTCCTTTTCTAATCTGGCCAGAAGCGATGAATTTGCGGAAAGAACCGAATAATTATTTTCGGTTTTTCTATGGAAACAACTCCCCCCGGCCTCCACTATGATTAATATTCCAGCCAGAACATCCCAGGGGTTCATTTTCAGGGATAGGGAACACTCCAGGTTTCCGCTTGCAACCTGGCAGAGGTCAAATACAACACACCCGAAGATTCTGATTCCCCTGAAGCGGGAGTGAAAGGGGGCCAGGTAGTCGTCATCGATTTTCCCCTCAATTTTGGAATAGGGGATTGCAATCCCCAAAAGGGATTTCCGGGGGTTTTCTTCTGAAGAAACCCGGATTTTTTTCCCGTTGCATTTTGCTCCATTGCCTTTTACAGCAGAAAAAGTTTCAGCAAAACGTGGAAAGTGGATTGCTCCAAGGATTGTTTCACCTTTGTGTTGTAAGGCCAGAGAAATTCCGAATATGGGTAACCCGTGAGTGTAATTCATGGTTCCGTCCAGGGGATCCATTACCCAGAGATAATCTGGATCTCTCTCAATATATCCCCCTTCTTCACCCCAGATGCTATGTTGGGGGAAGTGGGAATGAATTTTCTCCACCAGCCATTTTTCGGAGTTTTGGTCAACCTGGGTTACCAGGTCGGCAGGGTTTTCTTTCGTGGAGATATTGAGTTCCCTGTATTGTTTTTCAAGCTGATAATCCCCCAACTCCTCAAGCCAGGTTTCAACAAGGCCCGATGTTTTGTAAAGATCCATAAGAAAAACTCCCTTCAATCCAGATTGAAATTATTTCTTAGCTTATTTTGAATTCTTTTCTTTTTCTGTTCCAGGAAGTTCTCAATTGCTTCCAGAGAGTGATTGAGGATTAACTCCCGGGGGTAATTAACTTCTTCCAGGAGGAGAAGGGCTTTATGCATTTTGCCCACAGAAAAAGAAATATGGGCATCACTTCCTACAGCTATCTGGAGGCCTTCTTTTTTCCCTATTTCCAGGAATTCCAGGCAGTTTTCCCGGCCATTTTTTCGTCCAGGATGGCCGGTGTTCAGGGAATTATTATTAACTTCCAGCAAAACCCCCTCTGCAACTGCTTTCTGTACCACCTTTTTATAATCCAGTGGGTAACCCGGGTTGTCCGGGTGGGCCAGAATATCAAGGTAAGGGTTTTCCATGGCTGAACAGAGGGCGGTGGTGTGTTCTTCAGAAGTTTCTCCCCTGTATGGGGTTCCAGGATGGATTGCAGCCAGGACAAGGTCGAGAAGGCTCATTCGCTCCAGGTCCAGATCCAACTTTCCCTTGGTATTGATTATGTTTAACTCAGCTCCCCGCAGAATGCGCAGGCCCTCTGCTCTTGGGGGAATTTGGGTCATGGCTCCCATCAGGTAGTGGTGGGGCCCTCCGGGAATTGAGGGGCCATGTTCTGTAATTGCCACGGCAAGGAGACCAGCTCTTTTTGCAGCCTGAACATTCTCTTCTACTGTACTGAAACCATGACCACAGGCTACTGTATGGGTATGTAAATCGGCGACTATTTTCATTGGACTCACCTTCTATAGTTGGATTTATTAAAACATTCGAGAGGGGAAACCCTGCCCCCTCCTTTTGCTCCAATATTTATGGGATTTGGCCAGAAGGATTATGGAATTTTTTAGAGAATAAGTTTTTATTATACATGGAAGGGGGTTTGTGGAATGGAATTGCAGGGAAAAGCTGCGCCAGAATTTTCTTTGCCCGGGACTGATGGAAAAGACCACAGCCTGAAAGATTACAAGGGGAAAAAGGTAGTTCTTTATTTTTATCCCAAAGATAATACCGGAGGCTGAACCAAAGAAGCCATCTCTTTTCGGGATCGGCACAAAGCTCTGGAAGAGCTGAATACAGTGGTTCTTGGTGTAAGCAAGGATGGTATGGTTTCTCACCACAATTTCAGGGATAAGTATGACCTTCCGTTTGTGTTGCTATCAGATACAGAAAAAAAGGTGATTAAACAATTCGGGGTTTTAAATGAAAAAGGGGGAACAACCCGAAGTACATTTATAGTTGACGAAAATGGAAAGATAATCAAAGAATACCGAAAGGTTAAAGTCGATGGCCATGCTGAAGAAGTCCTGGATTTTATCCGGAAATGGAAACCGATATAACTTAAAGGGAAATAAGGGTGTGTCCCGTTAGAAACCAAAAAAGTGACAATAACTGGAAAAGGGAAGTGAAACCTTTGGGCAAACAAATCATTTTCTGCACAGGAGAAACCCTTGGAGATGGGAAAGCTGAGCTTGGAAAAATTTTGATGAGAAATTTCTTTTATGCCCTGGCCGAAGGAGATAATATTCCTGAAGCGGTTATCTTTATGAATAGAGGTGTTTTTCTGGCCCTGGAAAGCTCGGAAATTGCCCAATCGCTGCAGAAAATTGCTGGCAGAGGTGTGGAAGTCCTGGCCTGCGGAACCTGTCTTGATTATTATGGGCTGAAGGAAAAACCCCTGGTTGGGGAAGTTTCCAACATGGGCAGTATTACTGAACTGTTGGGGAAAACCGAACAGGTGGTGACTCTTTAATGGTCTGGATACTGGTTTTGGGTATTATTGCTATAGTTGTTCTTGCTTATTTTTGGCCCCGACAGAGAGATAAAAGGGAAAAGGGGAAGTTAAGACAGGAGATCAGGAGAAAGATGCGGGTTGATGAAACCCGGGCTGATGAATATATTGAAGATATGAAGGGTAGGCTTAAGAAAAAATATCCGGGAAAGAGTGAGCAGTGGTACCTGGAAAAGATCATGTCTGATCTGGAAAGAGGTAGATAACCCACCTGAGGGTGGGTTTTTTTATGGAATCAGAAGGAAAAATTTTCCAATTATAGAAATAATTTTAAGAGGAGGTTGAAATGGATAAAAACCTGATGTTTAACCTTGTTCAAAGTACTCCACCTGATTATTATCAGGAGCCATGGCAAAAAAAACTTCAGTTGATAACCTTGCGTTTTTTTTCTGGAACAAACCTGGTAATGGATTCTCTTGGTGGTTTAATCCGGGAAGGAGTTAGAGACCTTATTGAAATGGATAGTGTTCTGGGGAGGCTAACTCGAGAAAAAAATAGAAGGAAAAAAATTGAAACAGGAAAAACCGTTACCTTCAGTTGTTTTAATGAGGAAAAAAGCCTTATTATGGGGGCACCCGAACCAGAAAAAGATTTTTTTGAGTACCCGGCAGATCTTTTTGTTTTTTGCCGGGTGACTTCAGTCCAGAAGAAAAAACTGCTGCAAAAAGGGTACGGAGAAATTTTCCAGTTTGGCTCGGGAGCAAAAAAGGTGCATTTTTTTATCAGGAAGGAACACTGGAGTATAGAGTTTTTTCCCGAAAAAGGCGGGCTCAAAGGGTTGGTGGTTGACAAAAAGCCTCTTGATTATGTCCTCCAGAGAATCTGGGGTTTTCCCGGGTTAAAACCAGATCAGTTTTCGATAATAAAAAAAATCCTGAAGAGAAAACAGGTTCTGGGGATTTTACCAACAGGAGCAGGAAAATCAATCTGTTTTCAACTTCCGGCCCTCCTTTTTCCCGGGACCTCAATTATTGTAGCACCACTAAAATCACTTATTCGGGACCAGATTGAGAACCTGCATTCCAAGGAGCGGGGTTTATGGGCGGATTTCCTTGACAGTTCCCAGGATACAAATATCAAAAATCGGGTTTTGCAGAGATGGTGGCAGGGGCAATTGAAACTGCTGTATCTTTCTCCAGAAAGATTGCAACAAAAAAGGATCCGGGATTTGATTAGACAAAGGGGATTTTCCAGACAGGGGTTTTTTATACTTGATGAAATACACTGTGTATCCGAGTGGGGGCATGATTTCCGCCCCGCCTATTTAAAGATTGCCACGGACTTTTCTGACAAGAAAGGTTCGGGTCTAATTGGTTTAACAGCCACTGCCCCCGCAAGAGTAAGAAATGAGCTGAAGGAACGTTTTCAGTTTAAGGAAGAAGATATTTTTGCAACCCAGAAAATGGATAGGGCGGAGGTAGGTTTGCAGGTAGAATTGGTTTCTCCAGGCCAGAATCGCAAGGAGGTTCTGAAAAAAATAATTAAAGAACATTTACCCTCTTTTTTTGGCTATACTGAAGAGGAAATCAGGGAAAAAACTTCCGGCCTGATTTTTACTCCCTATGCTCGAGCTGAGGGAAACAATACGCGGGAGGCCAGCACAGAAAAACTGAAACTCCATCTGGAAGAAAATGGCCATGACGTTTTTTCCTACCACGGTAACCTTGAAGAAAGAGAGAAAAAGAAAATCCAGGATGATTTTATAAGAAATAAAATCCCTCTCCTTGTAGCAACCCGGGCTTTTGGAATGGGAATTGATAAGCCCGATATTAACTATGTTATCCATTACTATTCACCGGGTTCACTGGAGGCTTACTTCCAGGAGATGGGAAGGGTTGGCCGTAACGGGGAAAGAAGCCTCGCCATCCTTTTGTTTAAACCAAGGAAGAAAAAATGCCTGCAGGAGACCAGGAAAAGGGGGAAGATGGAACCTCCCTGTACGGGAAACTGGAAGTGCCGCTACCGTGTCGAAGAACTCTGTGATTTCGGTGTTCAGGCCCAATTCATTAAAAATCAGCATCAATCTCCCCAGAATCATGCCTCTGCCTTGAATTATTTAATAAGAGAAATATTTCGCCGCGGGGGAAAAGAAATCGGACTGAAAATTGAGAAAAGGAATCAGGTTTTGTTCCAAAAATACCTGAATTATCTCCAGGGCAGGGGAGTGATTCTGGATTATTACATTCAGTATTATGAAAAGGAAGGGCTAACTCTGGGGATAGAAAAAGAAACCACTCGCCTCCAGGAACCAGGGGAAGTTTTAACAGCCGGGTTTATTCAGCGGGATTATAAAATAAAAAGGAGAAAATTTGCGGCCCTGGAAATGGTTGAAAAATATGCCCTGGAAAAAGAACGCTGCCGCAGGGTAATTTTACTGGATTACATGGATCAACAGGTGGATTTTAAAGGGCGATGTGGTTATTGTGATCGGGAAAGCCTGAAGGCATCAGGGGCCCGGTCAATTGAGGCCAAAAATCCTTCTGAAAAGGGAAAAAACCGGTTGCAGCTATTGCTTGGAGAAAAAGATTTTTCTGCTGAAGAGGTTGTTGAGATACTGGAAATGGCAGAAAAAAAGGGAGAAGTGGAAAAATTAAAGAGGTTGGCTGAAGAAAAACTTAAAGAACAACCAGAAAACGAGGTTGCCCTTTTTTTTGTTGGAATGGTCGAGCTTAAAAAGGATGGTAAACTGGAACGAATCCTCACCTGCACAAAGGAATTACAGAAAAAGAGGGATCATACCGGGGTCCGGGAGATTTTATCACAGATAATTTTTTACGAGGAAAAACTTGCTCTTAGTCTGGTAAAACAATTAAAAAATCGATCTAATATTGCTGGTTGTTGTTTTTTGATGGGGGATAAAATTAACCGGCAAAAATTCAACCTGCTCTGCCTGGAAAACTGGGCTGAAGAACTGGGGAATGTTCTGGGAGGTGAAAAAACTGGATGATCTGGAAACCCTGCAGGATGAATTCCAGGAGACATTGGAAGAGTTGAAAAAGAAAATTAAGGATTGGGAGAGAAAAATCTGGGAATTAGAAGAGTTTAAAAATTCCCTGAGTAAGGATTCAGTGCAGGTATCAGATTCCAAAGGGGGAATTAATAAAGAAACAATAATAAAAATAACCTCTCTTAAAAAAGAACTAGAAGAGCAGAAAGGATTAACGAGCAAATTACAAAAAAAGTGGGAAATGCTTTTATTTCTCCAGATAGTTCTTTTTTTGGCCCTGGTATTTTCCTTTTAAAAACCCCGGGAAAGGATCGATAGGATATGCTGAGGAAAAGTTTGATTTTGAAGATTTTTGATGGAGCTTATATGCAAAGGTGGAATGATAAGCTCCGCCCAATGGAATTAATTGAACTGGATAAACAGGCTCACAAAATGGTAGTTGCATATTTTCTGGGGAATTTTTCCAGCGCTGAAGAGGATTTCAGCTGGATGGATTTAATTGAGGGGGGAATTTTTGATCTTTTCCAGCGCCTGGTGATTACCGATATTAAACCTCCAGTTTTTTATAAAATTAAAGAGGACCGGGAAAAATACCTTAGGCTAAATGAATTTGTGGTTAAAGAAATGGAAACCTTCCTGACCCCCCTGGGAGATGAATTTTTTAATAGGTTTAAAAAATACCTGTTCAGAGAAGAAAACAACACAACTCAGAGGGTTTTGGAAGCAGCTCACAATTATGCTTCCCGGTGGGAATTTGCTTTAATTGAAAATTTAAATCCTCAGGGATATGAAATTGAAGAGATCAGGGAAAATTTCCGGGAAAGGCTGGAAAAATATTCAGATCTTCCAGGGATGATTGCTCTGGAAAAAAACAGTTCATTTCGGTCTTTTATTGACCTGGGAGGGCATTTAAGGTTTCAGGCTCGCTGGTCCCACCTGCACCGGATTCCCCGGACCTCGGTTCTGGGCCACTCTCTTTTTGTTGCTATTCTGGCCTATCTTTTAACCCTCGAGATAGGGGGCTGTCCCCGGCGCCGGTACAACAACTTTTTTACCGGTCTTTTTCATGATTTGCCTGAGGTTCTAACCAGGGACATAATTTCCCCTATAAAAAGGTCCATTGAGGGCCTTGATGAGCTGATTAAAGAAATCGAAGTTGAACAGATGGAAAGGGATGTTTATCCCCTGTTGCCCGAAAGTCTGCTCCCCGAAATTAGAATGTATACCCACCAGGAGTTTAGCAACCTGGTAACTGTAAAGGGTAAACAGAAAATGTTAAAAAAAGCCGATGAAATTAGCCAGAAATATAATGAGAACCGTTTTAATCCCCGGGATGGTGAACTGCTTCGGGCAATTGATCGCCTTGCTGCTTTCATTGAGGCCAGGGTTGCTCTGGAAAATGGTGGTGTAAGTCCTGAGTTTCAGGAAGCCACCATTGCTATCAAGAAAAGCTATTCCGGGAGAAAAATAGCGGGGATAAACTTTGGCGAAATTATCGCAGATTTTTAAAATGAAGGTTATCCTGGTTTATAGGGACTGGAGGCTTGGTGTGGAGTTTCGGAAAAAATTTGGCCAGGAAAAACAACTGGAGATTGTAGAGGGTGATATTTGTAGCCTCCCGTGTGATGCCATTGCCAGCCCAGGAAATTCCAGAGGGGATATGGGTGGTGGTCTTGACCTGGCTGTTCGTAATAGATTTGGTTTTCACCTGGAAAAGGTTCTAAAAGAAAAAATAAAAGAATGTTTTGGAGGCCAATTGCCAGTTGGAAAAGCGATTTTAATTTCTACCAAAGATCCTCTTATTCCCTATTTTATCTCCGCTCCCACAATGGTTGAACCGGGGAAAATCAAGGGAACAAAGAATGCGGAGGAAGCTATGCGGGCAATTTTACAGATTGCCCAAAAAAATAAAAGAATAAAAAAAGTTGCGATACCTGGTCTGGGAACAGGTGTGGGAGGCCTTCCTGTAGAGGAAGCAGTTGCCCAGATGTGGAAGGCATTTAATGAAACTAAAAAGCGGGGGAATTGAAAGATGGGAAGAAAAAATTGTTGGAATATAATGATTTTGAGTTTTATTGTTTGTCTGGCTGTTTTTTCCCTTTTTTCTGAGAACAGAGCACTTGCTCAGAAAGCCGGAGTTCTCAATTTTGAAGGACGTTATCATTCCCAGTATATTAACTATGCCCGGGAAGAATTACTGGAAGTATTACAGGAAATGGGACGCTTTGATGCAATAAAATCCAGGGAAATTGACCGAATTGCAGAGGATCTTCGTTTGAGAAATTACTATCGGCTCGAGGTGGATGAAGTAAAAAAAATAGGGGAAAGAGCAGGATTGGACTTTCTTTTTGCCGGGGTGATTGAGAAACTGGAGGTTTACTGGGATTCAGGCCAGAGAAAATATAAAGCTGAAGCGGAAATCAATGTCAGACTCTACGATGCAATGACGGGGAGAACAATTTCTCTTTTTTCTGGCCGAGGTACTGCTTCCCATTCTAACAGGGAAACATCACAGTTTCAGGCGCTGGGAAATTGTTTTTCCACCGGTTTTGTTGAGGGGATAAAAGAAGAATTTCTGTTAACCAGCACCATCAAGGAAATAGATGGAGAAAAAGTCTATTTTTTCGGGGGGCGAGACCTGGGGATTAAAACAGGGTCGCGGTTTCAAATCCTGGAAAGAACAGCAGATGAAGTAATGGGAGAAATAATTTTGGAGCAAATAGGTCTCCTGGAAGTAACCTCTGTAGGCGAGGAAATCTCCAGGGGTAGAGTAATTTATTCTCGTAAGCCAGTAAAAGAAGATCATCTGCTGGAAGAAACGTTAAGAAGATCCCGCCTCAAGTTAAATATTGGTTACAGCAACATGCCCATTAAAGTAGATGGTACCCCCGGAAGGTTGAATTTAATGGGATTTAGATTTGGTAACGAAATACCCTTTTCCCATTCAAGTAGCATTATTTTTGGGTTTGCTGGAGGGGGAGGCTCTTTTATTTTTGATACGGGAGGAGAGCACATTCGAGAATTTTCCCTGATCCCCGGTAGTCTATACTTGACCTTTGGTGGAGGGGCAGGTTTTACAGTGGGAATGGTGGAAGCATGCGGGGATTTGCTGGTTTCTCCCGGTTTTTTTGGTGAAATACTGGGGGGAGTTAAATATTATCTTCGACAGGAACACGGGATGACAATTGCCCTTGAGGGGGTCGGGCGACTGGGAACCCCTCTTTCCAGGTGGCAAGAACTTGATAGCCCTTATTATTCACCCTGTGGACCTGAAGTGAGAACCTCGGGGTTTGGTTTGAGGTTTTCGGTTGGACTTGGGTTTTAATTTAGAGGAAATTTGGGAAAAATATAGAAAAACTTAGTAAGGAGAAGTTTTTCTATAAGGAGGAACTATTTTGTCTTTTCTTTTAGCCCCTTTTTCCTTAAAAAGCCTTGATTTGCCCAATAGGGTGGTTATGGCTCCTATGTGTATGTACTGTTCTGGTGAAGATGGTCTGGTAACCCAATGGCACCGAATACACTATGGAGCCAGGGCCATTGGCAGGGTGGGTTTGATTATCCAGGAAGCTACAGCCGTTGAAAAAAGGGGCAGGTTAAGCCCCAATGACCTTGGTATCTGGGATGATGGGCAGGTAAAGGGCCTTAAGGAAATGGTTGAATTGATCCATGAGAATGGCAGTAAGGTTGCCATTCAACTGGGACATGGGGGCAGAAAAGCCAGACCTGGAAAACAGGGAACCATAGCTCCCAGTGGTATTGCTTTTTCCAAAGATTTTTCTACTCCGGGGGAAATGGAAAATAAAGATATAAAAAGTGTTTTAAACGCTTTTAAGGAGGGAGCCGAAAGAGCCTGCGAAGCAGGGTATGATGCTATTGAATTGCATGGGGCTCACGGATATCTGATTCACCAGTTTCTTTCTCCTCATTCTAACCGACGCCAAGACAAGTATGGAGGAAACCTGGAAAACCGCCTCCGGTTTCCCCTTGAGGTTATAAAGGTGGTAAAGGGCGTTATGCCTTCGGAAAAGGTACTCATGATAAGGATTTCTGCTGTGGAATATTTTGATGGTGGATATTCATTCGCAGATATGTTGAGGGCAGCAGGGGCTTTTATTGATGCAGGAGTAGACGTTCTTGATGTCAGCACTGGAGGTGCGGGTCTCTCGGCACCCAGAGTCTGGCCTGGCTACCAGGTTCCCTATGCCCAGAAAATTAAAGAGGAACTTGGAGCACCGGTAATTGCTTGCGGGCTCTTAACAGAACCGGGAATGGTTGAAGAACTCATTGGTAACCAGCGAACGGATCTCGTTGCTCTGGGGCGTGCTCTTTTGCGTGACCCCAATTGGGTACTAAATGCTGCCTCGGAACTTGGAGAGAATAATATTATTCCCAAACCCTACAAGAGGGCCTATCCGGAGGATATTTGATAAAAAAGGAGGAGAATTAATGGATTATAAGAGAATTTTGATGATAATTCTAGGAGTGATTTTTCTTATAGTTTTAATCCAAAATTTTCAGCCAATTAGTGTAGAATTTTTATTCTGGGAAATTGAAGTCCCACAAATAATTATGCTTTTTCTATCTGCACTTTTGGGTTTTATTATCTGTTACATTTGGTTGCATATCAGGGGCCGCAGGCGGAGAATTTGACTTTTGGGGAAGGTTAGGTTTTTCTTCTGGGGTTTTGTGTTTTTAGGGGAAGGGGGTTTGAGATGGGAAAAATTGATATTGGGTCCAAAATTTTGTATTACCGGAGGCAAAAGGGTTTTACCATAAAAGAATTGGCAAAAAAAACAAAATTGACCTCGTCCATGTTAAGTCAGATTGAACGGGGCAATGCCAATCCTTCTATTAATTCTCTGCGGGTTATTGCTGGGGCACTGGACATTCCTCTGGTGAATTTTTTTGAAGACGAAGATAATTTTGAAAACCTCGTGGTAAGGGGAGGACAGAGAAAAAAATTAATGATGCCCAGCAGTGAAGGTTTTGTTTATGAATCACTTTCACCCAATATGGGAGGGAAAATACAGCTGGTTCTTTTAAAATTAAACCCCGGGGAGGAAACTGCTGATAACTTAATGAGCCATGATGGGGAAGAAGCGGCCCTGATACTTAACGGGAAAATAAAAATCTACCTGGAAGATGGAGCTTTTGAATTAAATGCTGGAGACAGCATAAGAATTCCTCCGGGGAAACCTCATAAATGGGAAAACATTGATAATGAACCAGTAAGTGTTGTTTTTGCCATCTCTCCTCCTTCGTTTTAACACCTGCAAACCCTTGTTTTACCGGACAGGGGTTTTCTCTTTTTCGGCGGAGCAAAAAAGAGGATTTTTTCTAAGGGTGTTAAATATTTTTACCTATATTTAAGTTTGTCGCGGGGATGTGAGTTTTTAAATGTTTTCAGGGGGGATGATAGTTGAAGATAAAAGATATCCGGGCGGGTTACCTGAATTTAAAACTTAAAGAACCCTTTACCATTTCGCTGGGTACAATCTCCGAAGCAAAAAATGTAATTGTGGAAATTGAAACGGATGAAGGGTATATTGGCTGGGGTGAAGCAGCTCCAATGCCTCTGGTTACAGGGGATTTTCAGGAAGGTGTCCTTCAGGGGGTTATGCAATTTCTGCGACCTCTTCTTTTGGGGGAGGACCCCCGTATGGTTTGCAGAATTTCTGCATTGATGGAAAAGGTTATTCAGGGGAATCCTGGAGCCAAGGTTGCAGTTGAAATGGCCCTTTTTGATTTGTTGGGGAAGATTTATGGTATGCCCCTCTATATTTTTTGGGGAGGAAATGACAATTCTTTTGAAAGTGATTATACAATTAGCATTGACAAACCAGATATAATGGCTTCAAAGGTTGAACCTCTGCTGGAAAAAGGATACAGGGCGTTAAAAGTTAAAGTTGGGAAGGACAGTCAGGAAGATATTAAAAGGGTGGCTGCAGTTGCAGGGGCTATTGCAGGGAGAGCAAAAATTCGTTTGGATGCCAACCAGGGATGGGAAGTTAAAGAAGCCGTTGCTACCATCCAGGAAATGGAGAAATTTAATGTTGAGCTGGTAGAAGAACCCATTGTCCGGGGAAATATTGAGGGCATGACCTTTATTCGTAATCGAGTTAATGTTCCAATAATGGCCGATGAAACTGTTTTTTCGCCCAGAGATGCTCTAAAGGTAATTAAGGCTGGGGCCGCCGATTTAATTAATATCAAGCTGATGAAAGCTGGGGGAATTATTGCTGCCAGGGAAATCGATTCTCTGGCTGCCACTGCTGGAATAGAATGCATGGTGGGATGTATGATTGAAAGCAGGCTGGCTATGACAGCTGCGGCACACCTTGTTGCCAGCTCTGGGAATATTACCAGGGCTGATCTTGATGCTCCCGGTTTTTTGCGGTCAGATCCTGTGATAGGAGGAGCGGAAGTAAAGGGAGGCGTTTGTACCCTTCCAGAAAAACCAGGATTGGGTCTTGAGATAAAAAGACAGGAGGTTAAATTCGTTGACAACACCTAAAACTGGCTGGAAAGACGAATTTGAAGAATTTATCCATGAAATCATGGAAGAATTTGAGATTCCTGGACTATCATTGGGTCTCTCCCAGGATGGAGAAATCAAATATTCCAGGGGGTTTGGCTATTCAAACCGGGAAGAGGGAACCCGGGCCACAGCAGATACTGTTTATGGAATTGCCTCAATTACCAAGTCTTTTACCGCTCTTGCAATTATGATTCTGGAGAGAGAAGGGAAGCTATCGACAGGGGATCCTGTTGTCAAGTACCTGCCTGAATTCAATGCTGGAGATAGGATAACTCCCGCAATAACCATTCACCATTTTTTAACTCATACTGCCGGGCTTCCACCCACTCCAGCCCTGATGTATGCAATGGTCAGAAGCATTGAAGGTGATCCCACGGCAAAGAAACTGAAGGAAGAGGGAAAATGGGAGAAGTGGACAGAAGAACCCCCCATTGATACCTATGAAGACCTTCTGGATTTTTGGAATAGAAAAAAACCAGACCCTCTGGGCAATCCTGGGGCTCAATTCAGCTATTCCAATGATGCCTATTCCCTTCTCGGGACAATAGTAGAACGGGTCAGTGGGGTGAGCCTGGAAAAATTTATGGAGGAAAAAATATTCCAGCCCCAAAAAATGGAGAAAATAACCTTTGAACCAGAAATGCTAAAAAAATGGCAAGATGTAACCCAGCTTTACGCAAGGATTGACGAAGAGGTCGTTCCCGCTCCCTGCTGGAACCATTCTCCAGCCATGCTGGGAGCAGGTTTTTTAAAAACCAAGGTTCCGGATCTGTTAAAATACGGCAACTCATTTTTCTCCTCTCATCATTTGCAGCGGATGGGATCTCCATATTTCCCTCTTCCGGATGGTAAATATTATGGGTACGGGTTCATGGTTCAACCTGAC
This sequence comes from Halobacteroidaceae bacterium, assembly GCA_003551665.1. Taxonomy (GTDB): domain Bacteria; phylum Bacillota; class Halanaerobiia; order B1SED10-174; family B1SED10-174; genus T1SED10-26. The sequence goes on along the minus strand of PUNE01000079.1, from coordinate 167,594 downwards.
TATTATGGAAATACTATTGTTGAGCATGGGGGGAGTTTAAAGGGGATCTCCAGCCACCTGGGATTTATCCCGGAGAAAAATGTTGTGGCAACGGTTTTAATTAATCTTGTGGAGATGCCCGTTACCCGGATATGGAATGCTCTGGTTAATCTATTTCTGGGACTTCCCAAGCATGAAGAAAGAATCCCTCATAAGAAATTACCTTCTATTCCCAGGGCAAGCAGAGACTGGCCTGGAAAATATACCTCCCAGGAAGGGGCAGAAATTGATGTAACCCGGGAAGAAGGAAAATTCCTTATCAGGTTAAACGAAAAAAAGCAGGAACTAATTCCTGCGTCTGCTGATAAAGCCATAGTAACTCGTAGGGGAGAAAAAAGCATAGTCCAGTTTTTACGGGATGGAGAAGGAAATGTTTCAGGAATGCACATGGGTTTGCGGATTATAAAAAAAGAAAGATAATTGAAGGCCCCGCAAGGCGGGGTTTTTTTTCTTTCGGGAAAAGATGGTTAAAAAATAAAAAAAAAAATAAAAAGTTGCAGGAATAGAAAAAGTGGAGAAGAATTTATAAATGAGGATGATTTTCATTTTCAAAGGAGGAAAACCCATGGGTTCACTTCCAAAGGCAGTTCAACTATTGGAAAAAACCTGGACAGTAAGTCCATTAATGCAAAAAATATATTCTGCTCCTTACCGTTTAATTGTTGGTAGGGAAGTCAAACTAGCCGGGATAAAAGAGGGGGATCGAATTCTCAGCCTCGGCTGCGGGGCAATTCCCTTTACAGCAATTTTTCTCCATCAATTAACCGGAAATCCTGTTACTGCAATTGATATAGATCCTGTTGCTTTGGAAAAAGCCCAGGGGCTTCTAGGTCAAAAAAGACTTACGGGGATAAGGTTAATGGCAGCCAACGGTGCTCTTGTAGATCTTTCTGGCTTTTCTGTTATTATAACTGCTCTCCAGGCAGAACCAAAGGAGAAAATCCTGGCCAATTTTTTCCAGACCGCCCCCAGGGGAGCGCGAATAGTGTTTAGAGTTCCCAGGGGAATTTTTAGTTCCAGCTATGATTCCCTTCCTGGGGGATATAAACCGGAAAAGGAAATAACCCAACCCATGCTTACTTTTGGAAAGTCAGTTTTATTCAGGGCGGGAGAATCAAGTTGATCCAAAAGCTGCTTTTGGGGATCTACTTTCTGGATACGGCTTGTCTGGTTTGCGCTGGCAGCAAGGGTTGTGCTAAAAAATAATTACAAAAAATACCTGCTTGGGGGAGTGAAAATTAATGAAGACCAAAACCTATCACAAAATATTATATGATAAGCTGCTGGGGATGATTCAGGGTATGGAATTTCTTGGCGCGAGATTTCCTGCCCTGGGAAAGGTTTACCACCGCCTTTTTTACCAAAAACTGGTTGAAAAGGAAATGAAAATAGCGGGTATTCAACCTGGAATGCGAATAATTCAGGTTGGTTGTGGTCCTTATCCTTTTTCAGCGATAATGCTGGCAAAAATGGGCTTTCAGGTTGAGGCAATTGACAATGACCCCAGGGCTATAAAAAGCGCTGATTTTGTTTTGAAAAAAATGGGTTTAAGGGAAAAAATTCAACTCAATTTGGGGCATGGGGAGGAAGTGGATTATAGAGATTGCGATAGGGTTTTTGTTGCCCTCCATGTTGAACCAAAAAACCGGGTTTTAAATAAAGCCATTTCCGAGATGGGGGAAAATGGGAAAATTGTTTTCCGGAACCCCCGCGGGTTTCTTAAGTTTTTCTATAGCGGTGTTCAGGTCCATAAACTGCCTTCTCCAATTTTTTGCAGGGTGAAGGAGAATATTGGAAAAGAAGCCCTTTGTATTTCTAACTGTAAGGTAAAAAGTCTTGCTGAGGCGGGTTTTGGCGAAGAGTTGATAATAAAAAGTGTACCTGTTCATCCTCTTTTGCCTGCCCTGGGCTTGCGTCCGGGGAAAAAGGTCTGTTTGAAGGGGCGTCAATACTTCAATGGACCCCTCCTGGCTTTAGTAGATGGGCGCAGGATTGCTCTGGGTTCAGAGCTGGCAGGTATGATAGAGGTACAGGACGGTGAGTAACATTGGGTGGGAGAAAAGAAAGAAGTAGGCGAGGGCATCGGTGTTGTCAGAAAGCGGGGGATTTAAAACCCGGGAAAAAATCAATCCTTTTAATCGGTCCCCCCAATGTGGGGAAAAGTGTTTTTTTTAACCACTATACTGGTTTGGAAGCCAGTGTTGGGAATTACGCCGGGACCACAGTAGAATTTTTACTGGGCCGAACCCAAATTAAGGATGAAAACTACGATTTGATTGATGTTCCCGGAACTTATACCCTGGATGCTACTAATCCTGCAGAAAAAGTCGCGGTAGATATGCTAAAACAGCGGCCTTCGGGGATTATTTGTGTCCTGGATGCTAATAGCCTGGAAAGCGGTCTTTACCTGCTTTTCCAGGTTCTTGAATATAGAATTCCCACTGTGCTGGCGGTGAACCGAATTGATCTGGCCAGAGAACGAGGTCTGTATACGGATGAAAAAAGGATGCAGGACGAATTGGGCATTCCTGTTGTAGGGACTGTTGCTTTAAACCGGGAAGGGCTTGATGAGGTCCAGGATAAACTTTTATCGGCGCCTGTTTCCAGTCGAACCCTGCCAGAGAATAGTTCTGCACGTTGGAAAGAAGCAGAAAACCTGGCCCGAAAAGCTCAAAAAGAAGAAAGCCTAAAGGTTGAAAACTTCCGGCAAAAGCTTGACCGCTGGCTAACCAATCCCTGGCCTGGTTTGCCTTTAGCCTTTTTTATTCTTGCCCTGGTTTTTGGAATAATAATTGGCCTGGGAATGGGTCTGCGGCAATTCATTCTTTTGCCTTTTTTCCGTGGGGTTGTTTTTCCTCCACTTACACAACTGGTAGAAGGAATAGTTCCCTCCGGGGTTTTCCAGGACATTCTGATTGGAGAATACGGGTTTTTAATCAAGGGCCTGGAGTGGCCTTTTGCTCTTGTTTTCCCTTACGTTCTTTCTTTTTATTTAGCCTTAAGCATTTTAGAAGATAGCGGCTATCTTCCCCGCCTGGGGATTTTACTGGATGGAATAATGGCCAAAATCGGGCTCCGGGGATCAAATATTATCCCCCTTTTACTTGGGTATGGCTGTGCAATTCCCGGAATCCTGGGTACAAGGGCCTTAGAATCAAAAAAAGAGCGGATTATGATATCAACCATGATTTCACTTGCCGTCCCCTGTATTTCACAGACAGGAGCGTTTTTTGCCCTGCTTGCGGAAGTTTCTATTCTGGTTGTCCTTGCTCTTTTTGCTTTTTCTATTCTGGCCATGTTTTTAGCAGGCCTGGTAATGGACCGCCTGCTTCCTGGAAAAAGGATGGATACTCTTCTTGAAGTCCCTGAATTACTAATTCCAAGGACCCGGTTTTTGGGAAGGAAAGTGTTTTTGCGAATTAAAGGATATATTTTCAACGGTGCTGTTCCCATGGTAATGGCCGTGGGAATAGCTTCTCTCCTTTATGAAAGTGGTATCCTTGTTGTTCTGGGGAGAGTTCTCAGTCCCTTGATTGAATACTGGCTTCAGCTTCCCCGTGAGGCTGCGGTTCCCCTGGTATTGGGAATAGTCCGCCGGGAACTGGCAGTTTTGCCTCTTGTAGAAATGGGGCTAACCCCTATCCAACTCCTGGTTGGAGCAGTTGTTGCCCTATTTTATGTGCCCTGCATAGCTGTTCTCGCCACCCTGGCACGGGAATTTAATCTGAAAATTTCCCTGATGGTGTTGTTCTTAACGGTAGCAACAGCGTTTTTAACAGGAGGTATACTGGCAAGGATTTTAGGTCTTTTTATTTAAAAAAGCCCCGTCAATCAGGGCTTTTTTTATGCTGAATTGTTTTTTCTTTGTTCCTGCATCAGGTCAACAAAAGCTTCCAGGCGTGTTTCAACACCGGCCTGGCCGGTTTGTTCGTCTATGAAAAAGGTTAGGACTGGAATTCCTTTAACTTTGCTCAGGTGGGGCATAATGCTCTTGGCTACTATTTCAGGTATGCAGGTAAAAGGAGCGAGCTGTACTATGCCGTGGTAGCCATCTTCAGCAAAATGAACAACATCTCCTACGCTGTTTTGTCCGTGGCCGCCAATTACCAGGGGAATATAGGGTTCTGCTCTTTCCTTTGCTTCTCTATCTCCGTGGGCGACAACATCGCGCCGGGTAAAACTTGTAAGAAATATGGTCCGCTTGGGGACAACCCCCATGTTGCCGAGGGTTTCTTCAAGGTAAAAATTTGCTGCTGGTTCCAGCTGAACATATATTTCGCCAATAATACCAACCTTCAAGGGTTCGAAATCAGGGTTGATAGAAACTTTATCCAATTCACCGAGACCTTCCCGCCGTGCTTCCTCAATTTCTTTTGTAGTCCGCGCCTCTTCCAGGTAGTTGAGTGATTTGCGAAATGCCCTGCTGGTATCTCCCCTTTTCAACTCCCGGGCCCGGATTTCGTGGCTTCTAATTTCAATGTCATCTACGGCCTTTAACTTTTTTAAACCCCTTTGACAGGACCGGAATAGATCTCTCCAGGAACCTCCCTGTTTTAATTGGATTATCTTCCGGAAAAAGTCAACCGGTTTTTTCAGGGGCGGAAAAAAGAAAACAAAATCTGGATTATAGCCCATTTCACGCAGGATTCGCCCGTGAAGTTCACCGTAAAAACCTGCACGGCAGGGCCCGTAACCTCCTGCACTTATTATCATATCTACTCCTCTGGGAATGGTCTCCAGGTAGGTTCCCAGAACCAGTTTAAAGGGGATACATGCAAACTCCGGGGCATACTGGACTCCCAGGGAAAGGGTTTTTGGTGTTGGTCGACGGGGAACAATAACTTCATGGCCGATTTCTTCCAGCATTGATTTAAAAACTATTGTCGAGGTGCCCATGTGGGCATAAGTTACCCGCATCATTTATTCACCCCGTTCTCTTTTCTTCAATTTGATCCCATTTGCCGCAACGACTTCCCCAGCGGGCATGAAGTTCCCCCCCAACCAGGATGTTTACAATTTCACAGTTATTGGGACAGTCCTCGCATTCAAAACTGTTTGCTTCGTATTGAAAATCACTAAGTTCGAAACCCAGAAACCGAGTAGGCTTATCGCTCCGACTCATCAGGCGCTTGGCGATTAGGGCTGCTCCCAGGGCACCCATAACATCGAAATGAGGTGGGACGGTTACTTTTTCCTCCAGGGCTTTTTCAAAAGAGGCCTTGATTCCCGGATTTGCTGCAACCCCCCCCTGGAATACGATGGGAGGAAGGATTTCCTTGCCCTTACCCACGTTATTCAGGTAGTTCCTAACCAGTGCTTCACTCAAACCCGCAATAATATCTGGAAGGGCATGCCCGGTTTGTTGTTTGTGGATCATGTCTGATTCTGCAAAAACAGAACACCGCCCTGCAATACGAACGGGATTATTGCTTTTCAAAGCCAGTTCACCAAATTCTTCGATGGGAACATTTAACCTTGCTGCCTGGTGGTCAAGAAAGGACCCGGTCCCAGCTGCACAAACAGTATTCATGGCAAAATCTACCACAATTCCATTGCGAATTATTATTATCTTGGAATCCTGCCCGCCTATTTCGAGAACTGTCTGGACATCAGGGACAATGTGCGATGCTGCAACGGCATGAGCTGTTATTTCATTTTTTACCGTGTCTGCACCGGCAATAACCCCTGCCAGGCGACGAGCACTTCCCGTAGTTGCAACTCCAGCAATCTCAAGGTTTTCTGGGCTGTCTGCCCCCGTTTTTTTGATGCCTTCCTGGACAGCCCGGATTGGCTGTCCTCTTGTCCGCAGGTAATGGGAAGTCAGCAGGTTATCATTCTCATCAATTATAACCAGGTTGGTGCTTACAGACCCAACATCTATTCCCAGGTAACCCTTCATGCTGTTTTGCTCCCTTCGGCTTTCTTTTTATGTTCTAACATATCAATAAATGCTTCAAGGCGAGTTAATATCCCGGCTTCCCCGGAGTGTTCGTCGATGCTGATTGAAAGAAAAGGAAGCTGGTCGTGGTGCTTGGCTTCAAGTTCAAGCAACTTATTCAACATTGCATCGGGCCCACAGCCAAATGCAGTTACATGAATGATCCCATCAATTTTTTTGGCTTTATTTATTAAATGGAGAGCCGCCCAGGCAGCACGATTACTGTAATACCAGAAAAAATTCTGGGGCAAATATCGAGAAAAGGTTTTTAAATCCTTTGAACTGATGTTTTCGGGAGTAATTATTCCAATTCCCATCTTCTGAAGGTTTTTAAGTAAATTCCCGCTGATATAGGGATCGAAAATCGAATAAGGGTAACCGATTACTGCCAGTGTCAATTCTTCTTTCCCAGGGCCGGGAAAATCGATTTCTCTTAGAGGAGAATTAAGGTTTTCCATTGCTTCGGAGGGGAAAAGCCCCCTGTTTAAAAGGTAGTGGTATTTTTTATGGGCTTTTCTTGCTCGTAAATAACCCTGGATTATCGAGGTTTTGCTGGCAGAAAACTGGCGCCCGATATTATAAAGGAACCCAAAAAGTGACGCGCGAAGACTTTTCATGCGGAAAGTGGGGTCTATTATCGGGGGGAGATCCTCCCGGGAAAACCTGACCATATCTGGTAATCCGAGAAATTTTGGACAAAAAGTATTTTTATCATCAGCCTTGACCAGGCGGGGAATGAACAGAAAATCAACCTTATCTTTCAGGGCCATTACATGTCCGTGGTAAAGTTTTATGGGTACGCAGGCATCGTTAACTGTTTCCTGAACTCCAAGGTCAAGGGTTTTTTTATTGGTAGGAGGTGAGAGGATTACTTCCAGGCCGATTTCTTCCAAAAAGGTTTTCCAGAGGGGATAGAAGGTATAGTAGGACAGAGTCCTTGGTATTCCTATTTTTGTCAATTCCATTCACCTCAAGTTCAGTTTGGTTAAAAACGAGGATACTCTTTTATTTTCTCGCTTGGTTCTTTTAATCCTTCCTTTTTTGGCAAGGGGTTTTTAGAAGCAACGAGAAAAAAGGAAGAAAGGAATTTAGGCCGAAAAGGGTAATAAAATGAAAAATTGGAGCGGAGGCAAGTTGAAAGAAAGGGAACTGTATTCCGAAAAATTAAAACTACCATATGCCTTAATAATGACTCCCATTTTTGGGTTTCTCAGCATGGGATTTTTCGTGCTGTTCTGGTACCAGCGGGGTGGGGTTCAACTATTACCCCAGTTTATTCCTAACTGGTTGAACCTGCTGGTTTCAATTTACCTGCTCAGGTTTTTCTTCCTGGGGTTGAATTTTTCCACCCTTCAGCTGAATATAACCAGCAGTGGTATCGTTATAGGTTTCGGGTTGATTAAAAGGAAGATTGAGTGGGAACTGATTGAAGAATGTCAAATTTTGCAGGGCGGATTCCGGGCCCTCTGGTGGAGGCTCCCCATCGATTGGTCCCGTGGTCGCTGGCGGAATGTTTTTCAGGTTATAGGTTATCCCCAGATTTCCCTGGGATTAAAGAAGAGTTATTTTAGCGAAGTGATTTTTTCCACCCGCGACCCCCAGAGAGTAAAAGAAATCATTGAAAGTTTTTTGGGAAAATTAACTTCTTGAGGGAGCAGTAATGTGGCGGGGAGTAAAGAAATTGGTGCCCCATACTCCTGAGATTATTAGGATTGCACCAAGAAAATGGAACCAGTACAGATTTTCTCCCAGGATGACCACTCCCGAAGTTACGGCTATTAGGGTTGTCAGGCTGGGGAAAGCGCTTACCTGGGAAGCGGGCAAACGGGAAAGGGCGAAGTTAACCAGGAAGAAAGCCAATATCGAGGAAAAAATGGCAAGATAAAAGATGGCCCCAATTACTATTGGTTCTCCCAGGGGGAGCAGGAATTGGTCTATCTGTCCGCGGAAAATGTGCATTAAAAAACTCACTCCAAAAAAGAAAATTGCCCCCACATTCATCATTATATAAGTTAATTCAATTGGTTTAAAGCTCCGAGAATAGAAACGGGAAAGGTTGCTGAAGGCTCCCCCGGAAATAGGAGCACCTAAAAGAATTAGTAAACCGATAAAATTGCGGCCAATTTCCTGGGTTGCCTGCATGTAACCGATGATTAGAACTCCAAAGACTGAGATGCAGATGGATATAACCTGGGGTACAGAAGGCCTTTCCTTCAGAAAAATGGCTGCCATGGTTACAGTAAAGATGGGAATCAGAGCAACCATCATTCCTCCCTCAGAAGCGCTGGTCATCTGGATACCGATGGTTTCGCAGATAAAGTAGAGGACAGGCTGAAATATGGCCAGCAAAATAATTTCCCGCCAGCGGCGGAAAGGAATATTTATTTTGATTATTCCCAGAAAACGAAGAAGATTAATTACGAGGCAGGCCAGTAAAAATCTAAAACCCAGAAAATGGATTGGTTCAATATGTTCTAAGGCGCTGCGGGTAAAAATAAAAGAAAATCCGAAGAAAAAGGCCATTCCAATTGCAGCGGTAATTGCCGGGTAATCCTTGTTGGACATCGAATTGCACCTCGCTTTGGGTAGTTATTATTTTCAATTCAATAATAATTGCCACTTTCCTTTATTGGATGACCAGACGGGTTTAAAAACGGAATAAGGTTTTTGGGAAGGGAGAGTTTTTTATGTGGGAAAAGGTTGTTAGGAACCCCAAACTATTAATTCTTGTAATGGTAATTTTTTTCCTTATTGTGTTTTTTTGGGATCGGGGGTTTGACCCGGAGGGAGTTTTTATTCCCCCTGAACTGGAACCAGAAACAGAATTTATTGACCATCAAAAAAGTGAAAAGTTTAACCTTGATCTGGAGCTTGTAATCGTGGAGAAGGGTGAAGATTTATATGATTTCCAGTGGATTCTGGAGGTGGTTCCCCTATTAGAAGTTCCAGAACTTGAGGTATATGGTATGCTTCCGCTGGAAATTGAAGAATATTATGATGGGGACGAAATATTTCCAACCTGGCTCCGTCAGGAGGAAGAAGAAAAACTTTTGATAGAAGAACAAAGGCTTTTGAGTTTTGATGAAGGGAGAAAGAACAGGATTGCTGAACTTGCTGGCTGGTTAAAAGTGGTGTTCTTTTGGGAAGAAGGGGAGGAGTATCTGGAAATCAAGATTCCTCCAGAAGAAATTAACTGGGAAATGGAAAATTATTAGGCTGAATCATTGAAAGACTCCAGGGGTCGGCAACCTGAATTAAATGAAGAAATTTTGTCCTTTCTAACGAAAGAAAAAGAGTGAGTATTGGAAAGGAAGATATAAATTAGTACCACAGGAAATAATTGCAATTTAAAGGGGGAAAAAGTAAAAAGCAGGCTTTGACCTTCTTTGACCTTCCTGTTATTATAAAAATGAAAATAACAGGGGAGGTGAGAAAGATGCGCGGAATGTTGCCTTTCCGGGGAAGAACTGGCCCGCGTCGGAGAAGAGAAGATATTGTAGATGTATTTGACGAAATGTTTGCTCCTGATTTCTGGAACAGGGGAATGTCCACTGATATTCAGGAAACAGATGAGGCATACCTGATGGAAGTTGAACTACCGGGGTACGAGAAAGATGACATTGAAATAGAATTGAAAGATAATACGCTTACAATAACTGCAAAAAAAGATGAAAGCAAAGAAGAAGAAAAACAGAACTATATCCACCGTGAAAGAAAACTGGGCTCTTACCAGAGATGTTTTACTGTCGATGAAAACATTGATGTAGAAAATATTGAAGCTGAGTTTAAAAACGGAATTTTGAACCTCAAACTACCCAAAAAACAGAAAGGAACGGGTGATGCCCGGACAATTGATATTAAATAAGGGGCCTGCTTTTGCAGGCCTTTTGTTATACAGCAGGATTTTCCCTATAAAAACCAGAAATATTAAAATAACAAGGGTTGAAAGGAGGCAAGTTGTGTTTAAAAACGCGATTCAGATAGGAAAACTCTGGGGTATTCCCCTCAGACTTCACTACAGCTTTTTAATAATTTTACCCTTTTTAGCCTGGGCTTTCGGAAACAATATCAGGATCCTATCCGAGATGGCAGGAATTCCTTTAACAAGCCTTGGTGCCAACCCCTATTTTCTTGGGTTTGTTATGGCAATTGCTCTCTTTGCCAGCGTTGCCCTGCACGAACTTTCTCATTCTCTTGTGGCCCGGAAAAAGGGAGTCCATATCCATGCTATTAACCTGATGCTTTTTGGAGGAGTGGCTCAGATGGATGAAATTCCCGAGGATCCTAAAGATGAAGCCATGATTGCTTTTGCCGGACCTCTTCTCAGTTTTGTCCTGGGAGGCCTCCTTGTTGGGGGGGGATCACTTCTGGGAGGAGTAATAGTTCCGGATTTACAGTTATTACTACTCTACCTGGGCTGGATGAACCTTTTCCTGGCAGTTTTTAACCTTATTCCCGCTTTTCCGACGGATGGAGGACGTGTTTTAAGGGCCTTTCTTGCTGGAAGGATGCCTTTTCTCCAGGCCACAAAAATTGCTGCCAATATTGGTAAGGGTTTTGCTTTTGCCTTTGGAATTCTGGGTTTGTTAACAGCCAATTTCATCCTTGTTTTTATTGCTTTCTTTATCTACATCGGGGCATCCCAGGAGTACCAGACCATTTTTATAAAAAATACCCTTGAGGGTTTTCGGGTTGCAGACTTAATGACCGAGGATGTAAAAGTGGTTGAAGAAGACATACTGGTATCAGAACTGGTTAACCGAATGTTTGTGGAAAGGCATTCAGGTTATCCCGTTGTTCGCAATGGAGAGGTAACCGGTTGTGTAACAATGGGTGATGTGAGAAGGGTTGAACCAGAATTGCAATCCCAGACCAGGGTTAGAGATATAATGTCCAGGAATATAATCAAGGTCAACCCTGAAGAAGACATTTATCTTGCTCTCCGGAAGATTTCTCAGGATGATGTTGGTCGTTTGATGGTTATGAAGGATGACCAGCTGGTGGGAATAATTACTCGTTCAGATATAATGAAAGGGTTCAGGCTGCGGGAAATGCAGAGCAGAGGCTAGAAAAAAATCTTATTAGGAATTCGGGGTTGCACAATAAATCGATAAATGTTAATATGGCGATAGAGCCAGCGGATGAGGAGTGAGAACATGAGCCAGGGGAGGAAACTGCTACTTTTTATCGGCGCCTTTATCGTCATTTATTTTCTTCCTGTTGAAAGTATGCGTTTTCAGGAAGCCTTTATTGAGGCCTTTGCCCTGTTAAGATATTACGCGCGAGAACATGTGCTATTTTGCCTGATTCCGGCGTTTTTTATTGCTGGAGCAATTGCCAACTTCATTTCTCAGGGAGCAATAATAAAATATTTTGGTCAGAAAGCGAAAAAATGGGTATCCTATTCAATTGCCTCGGTATCCGGAATTGTACTCGCGGTATGTTCCTGCACTGTTTTACCTCTTTTTGCGGGTATTTACCAGAGGGGCGCTGGCATCGGGCCGGCAGTTGCATTCCTCTATTCCGGTCCTGCAATTAATGTCCTGGCAATTATTCTTACTGCCCGGGTACTTGGCTGGCAGCTGGGACTGGCCCGTGCTGTGGGAGCCATAGTTTTTGCAGTAATCATTGGACTTTTGATGGCTTTCTTTTTCCGCAAGGAAGACCAGAAGCGGCTGGAGGGGGATTTTGATTTTGGTGATCAAGATGGAAAACCTCTGGGTCAAAGAGTTGCTTTTCTATTTAACCTGGTTTTGATCCTTATTTTTGCTGCCTGGACGAGGCCGGAAGATGCAACAGGCTTATGGTTATTCATAGCGGAAAACCAATGGGTTTTTGCGGGTTTTTTACTGGTTATTCTGGGGTGGATGTTACTTAAATGGTTTGACAAAGAGGAAATAAAGTTATGGGTTGGATCAACGTGGGATTTTGCTCAACAAATCCTTCCCCTCTTATTTGCAGGGGTTTTTATTGCCGGCTTTTTAATGGGCAGACCAGAGTCAGAAGCCGGGCTAATTCCTGCGCATTATATTGAAAGCCTGGTTGGGGGTAACTCCCTGATTGCCAACCTTATTGCCTCAGTCCTGGGAGCATTCATGTATTTTGCTACTCTAACCGAGGTCCCTATCCTGCAAGGACTATTAGGCTCAGGGATGGGCAACGGACCTGCTCTGGCCTTGCTTTTGGCCGGTCCAGCACTAAGTTTACCAAATATGCTGGTAATTCACAGCGTTCTGGGTACAAAAAAAACCCTGACTTTTGTGGCTCTTGTGGTAATAATGGCCACAATTGCAGGTATGGTTTACGGCAATATTATAGTTTAAGGAGGATGATTAAGATGAAAATTGAAGTAATGGGTCCTGGTTGCCCTCGCTGCCGGCAAACCAAGGAGGCTGTAGAAAAAGCACTGGAAAACAAAAATATCTCCGCTCAGGTGGAGCATATCTCTGAGATGAAGGCCTTTTCCCAGCGAGGAGTAATGATGACCCCGGCAGTGTTTATTAACGGCGAGAAAAAGGTTGAGGGGAGAGTTCCCAAAGTTAAGGAAATTGAAGAATGGATTTCTTAAAGGGGCGAAAGCCCCTTTTTTTTGGGAATCAGGGAAACTTAATTCCCCCAAGGATTTCTTCTGCTTTATTATAACCAAGTTCCACTAATTCTTCTGTCCTGTTCAGGTCCCACATTCCAATATCCTGTAGGTCGGGAACAATCAAGTGATTGGCCAGGTTTCCGTCCTCATGTTCCCGATAGCGGTTGACCATGTAGAGGCTTTGATAGATGACTTCAAAAATATTTCGAGGCGACCTGTCCGGACTGCGATGAGCATTAACATCAACGGCTATTATGTTTTTTGTTTTTCGCTCATACAGGGGGAGGGTGGGGATATTGTGCAGAACCCCACCATCAACCAGGGTCCTGTTATTGCGATGTACGGGGAAGAAAATCCCGGGAATCGCACAACTCCCTTTAACAGCACTAATTAAATCTCCCTCCTCAATGAAAAGGGGCTGGTGATTATCCAGATCAACTGTAGCAACAATCAGGGGGAGGTATAGGTCAGAAAAAGTTTTTCCTCCCAGGAAATCTTCCAGCATTTTGTCCAGAAAATCGATATTAATCAACCCCAGGCGGGGGAAACGGATCCGGGAATACCGAAATATTTGCCTCCAGTTAATATTATGGGCTATTTTTACCATCTCCCCGGGAGAATAACCTGCGCAGAAAAGGCTGCCAATAATGCTGCCCGCGCTTGTCCCTGCAATGATATCCGGTTTGATTTCCCTTTCTTCAAGATATTGAAGGACCCCGATATGGGCAATTCCTCTTGCAGCCCCTCCACTCAGAGCAAGCCCCAGTTTCATAATTTTCCCCTCCTTAAATTATAATTTGACTGAATACATGGAAAATCCTCTAAAGGCTTAAAAAAGTGGTTTGCTTGGTTTTTGTTCCCCTGACGATATTTTTTTGAGGCGGAAATATGTTATAATATACTGGAAAAATGAGTCCTGTTTAAAGGAGGTTTATTTTTTTGCAGCAAGAAATATATCAGGAGAGTAAAAGGTACGCCCTGCAAAGATTACAGGAGGAAGCGGATTTTTTAAAAAGCAAGGAGTATTCTGCGGTACTATATTACCGAAAAGAACATACCCTTACCGTTGTTGGACTGGCCGGAAAGCTGGCTGAAAAAACTGGAGCGGATAGGCAAACCTGTGAAATTGGTGCCTGGTTTCATGACCTTGGGAAATGCCATAATCCCCGTCTTACCATAGAAGAAAACAAATTGCGCCAGCGTGATCATGGCTTTTACGGCGCTGAGGAAGCAAGAGAATTTCTTTCCAAAAGAAATGCCCACAGAGATCTGGTTGATGAAGTTTATATTGGAGTTAAAAACCATGTTGGCCTGACCCGGGAGGTTAAAGAACCAATGGCCCCCCTTTCCGCAGCAGTAATCTGGGATGCGGATAAATTAAGCAAGATAGGGTGGAGCGCATGGTTGCACTTCCTTGCCTATACTACCAACCGGGAAAGGGAAGAACAAAGCCTTCTGAAATTGCTCAATCGGGATGGTCTGGAGACAATGGAAATGATTTGCCAGCACTTCAATACTGATATTGCCAGGAAAATGGCAGAAAAGAGAATGGATAACTATCGAAAAAATCTTCCACACCTGGAGGGAGTGCTCCAAGGGGATATTTGATGGCGGGAGGGAGTAGCAAAATGTTTTTAAATATAACCCCAGTCGAATTTATTATGACATTGGCAATAATTGTTGCAGGGGCTTTACTGTTGCTTTTTGTTTACCAGACTTCCAAAGGCAAGTCCAGGGGAAGAGAATTATTACCCCTGGGGATTATTTTGCTTTCGGTAATTGTGATTGTTGATAAACTGGTTTTTTCTCAACTGGACTTTTTGGACTGGATGACTGTGATCGTGTTTGCTATTGGTGCTCTTGCTGGAGTTAAAATGTTTTTGAAACCTGCAGAAGGGAGGGATTGAAATGCCGGCCAACCTTACTCCCCAGTACTATGAGGCCGAAAAAGCCTATAAACAGGCCAAGACGGTAGAGGAAAAAATTTCTGCTCTGCAGGAAATGTTATCGGTAATTCCCAAACACAAGGGAACAGAAAAATTACAGGGACAGTTAAAGAAAAAGCTATCAAAACTGCGGGAGGAAGGAGAAAAAAAGAGCAAATCCACCTCCACCTATAACCCCTACCGGATCGATAAAGAAGGAGCGGGGCAGCTCATATTGATTGGAGTTCCCAATGTAGGCAAATCCTCTGTTCTCGGGGCTTTGAGCAATGCAAAGGTGAATGTAGCCCAATTTCCCTTTTCCACAGGGGTTCCCCTGGCTGGAATGGTTCCTTATGAGGATGTAAAAATTCAGGTCATTGATACACCACCTCTGGTAGTTGAAGATGTCCCTGGAGAAATGGTTGGAGCCATCCAGAGGGCAGACGGGTTGGTAATTGTTATTGACGTTGGTTCTGGGGAAGCTCTGGACCAACTCAGCTCAACTGTTGATTTTCTCGAGGGGAAGAGGCTCGTTCGAGAAGAAATTCCCGAAGGCGTAAAGGCCTTCCGCCGGGAAGAACTGCTCGTCCTTGCCAATAAAGTTGACCAGCCTGGAGCTGGTGATAACCTGGAAATAATTAATGAACTTTATCCTGACCTGAAGATTATACCGATTTCGGTAAAAACCGGCAAGGGGATGGACCAGGTTCCAAAAGTTTTTTTTGAGATGCTGGATGTTATCCGCATTTACAGCAAGATCCCCGGCCAGGATCCAGATATGGAGGCTCCTTTTGTCCTGCGACGTGGAGGAACTGTCCTGGAATTTGCGCAGGAGGTGCACAAAGACCTTGCTGATGGGCTGGAGAAGGCCCGCATCTGGGGTTCGGCCAAGTTTGATGGTCAACATGTTCCCCGGGACCATGTCCTGGCTGATAAAGATATAGTTGAACTGCATACCTGATCCTTAATGGGTTTCCAAGAAAGGGGAAAGGCTATATGATTAAAACTTTAAAAGAAATTGTTCATTCACAGAATGAGCATCTGGAAATAAGGGACCACAAAAGGTTTTCAACTGTAATTCAGTTTAAAAACGGAGTATTGAAAAAAGGGGAAAGAAAAACACTAGCAGGGGCTGGAATAAGGGCCCTTGTTGATGGTTGCTGGGGTTTTGTTGCTACTTCGGAAACGGACGAGGAAAACCTTCGGCGTTCTGCCGGGGAAGCAATTAAGGCCGCCCGAGAAGCTTCGCAACTGAAAAAAGAAAAAATCAAAGGTCTTGGAACGGGAGAAGTTGGACAGGGAACCTTTAACCTGTACCAAAAAAAAGCCGACGAACCGGAATTTGGGGAAAAGGTAAATGCCCTGCAAAAAGCAGAAGCTAAAATCCGGGATGCAGGAAATGATATAATCGGGTCCATGGTAAATTACCATGTCTTCCAGGATTCCAAAGTTATTGTCTCTTCCAGCGGGGCAGAAGCGGAAATAAATGACCAGAAAAGTGAAATTGCGATTGTGGCCTTTGGTGCCAGTGGGGAGAAGCAGGAAATGGGAATGGTATCTCACGGGATAACGGGTGGCTGGAGTGACTTATTCTCACGCAATCATCTTGATGAAATGGTAGAAAAAGCTGTAGAAATTGTAAGAACCAAATTAAAGGCAGGTTATGCACCCGGGGGCAATTATACCGTTATTCTTGATCCTCAGCTGGTTGGAGTTCTTGCTCATGAAGCCATTGGCCACACTGTTGAAGCAGACTTTGTGCTTTCAGGTTCTGTTGTTGCAGATAAAATTGGAGAAAAGGTTGCCAGCGACCTGATCACCCTTGTTGATGATGGTACTCAGGAGGGTGCAGGGAAGGTTCTTGTTGATGACGAGGGAACTGTTAACAAACCCACAGTAATTATTGAAAATGGGGTTTTGAAGAATTATCTTCATAGCCGGGAGACTGCCCACATGTTTTCTACCGAAGCAAGGGGAAATGCCAGGGCCTTTACATACCGTGATGAACCCCTGATTCGCATGACCAACACCTTCATCCAGCCTGGAAAGGACAGGTTGGAAGATATGATAAAGGGTATTGAGGATGGATTTCTCCTTGTAGGGATGGACCAGGGTGGGCAGGCCGATGCTACAGGAGAATTTATGTTTGGAGTCCAAGAAGGATATCGGATAAAAAATGGAGAGATTAAAGAGCCCGTAAAAGGGATAAATATATCCGGGCAGGCTTTTGAAGTACTGAAAAGTGCTGATGCACTGAGTCAGGAATTTAATATGGATCTGGGTTCGGGGTACTGTGGAAAAAAGCAGCCGGCCAAGGCAGATGCCGGTGGACCATACCTGCGCTGCAAGGTTATGATTGGTGGGCAGCAGGGGAAGGGGGAGCAAAATGAGTAACAAAGATATTTATCTTGAAGCCCTGGAAATTGGCAAAAAAGCAGGGGCAGACCATGTGGAAGTATTTTTTAACCGTAAAAAGAGCCTGGAGGTAGTTATAGAAAAAAATGATTTACAGGTCCCCAAGGGTGATAGGTACCAGGGAATCGGGGTAAGAGTTTTAAAAGACGGGAAAATGGGTTTTGCCTCATCCAATATCCTGACCAGGGAATCAATTGAGGCAACTGTTCAGTCTGCAATTGATATTGCAGTAAATTCCCCGGAAGACCCGGCCCAGGGCATACCCGAACCGTCTCCTCTTGAGGAAATTGATGGAATTTATGATCCCCAGGGAGAGAATGTTTCCCTTGCCGATTTAATAACCAAAGGCAGTGATTTTATGGATGCAAGCAGGGGTATTGATAGTCGGGTTACAGTTGATACTGCTTCTTTTAAAGCGGAAATAATTGAGAGAGCTATCGCTAATTCCAGGGGAATAAGGGCCGAGGAAAGGAAAACAAAATTTGAAAATTCAGCAATTGGATTTGCCAGGGAGGGGGAGGATATTTCCTCTTTCGTGGTTGAATATACGGTAACTCCAGAATGGAAAGAGCTAAATACAGAGGAAATGGGGGTCAGGTTACGGGAAAAAGCTTTAGGTAATCTGGGGGCAGAAAGGATTCCCGGTTTTAAAGGAAGCGTTGTCTTATCACCCTTTGCAGCCGTTAACCTGCTCCTTTTTCCAATTGTTTTTGCTATTAATGCAGATAATGTCCAGAATGGGATTTCTCCCTGGCGGGAAAAAATGGG
Organism: Halobacteroidaceae bacterium; assembly: GCA_003551665.1. Classification (GTDB taxonomy): domain Bacteria; phylum Bacillota; class Halanaerobiia; order B1SED10-174; family B1SED10-174; genus T1SED10-26. Next base: position 149,920 of record PUNE01000079.1, on the reverse strand, counting down.
TGGCAAAGTTGCTTCTGATATTTTTTCCATAAGTGATGACGGCACTTTGCCAGGGGAAATTGGATCGAGAATGTTTGATCGGGAGGGAATTGCTCCCAAACCCCTGCAGGTAATAAATGAGGGAAAATTAATTTCCTGGCTTCACAATTACTATACCGCTTCTAAGGCAGGCGAGGTTCCCACCGGGCACGCCTCGGGAGGGGATCAGTCACTTCCTGCAATTGGGCCGAACAATTTTATAGTTAGTCCTGGAAAGGATTCCCTCGAAAACATGCTAAAAAATATTGATAGAGGACTCCTGGTAACAAGGTACTCTGGAGGTTCCGATCCAGTAAGCGGAGACTTTTCCGGGGTTGTAAAGGGCGGTTATTTTATTGAGAAAGGAAAAGAAAGAAAGCCTGTGAAAGAAGTGATGATCGCCGGAAACATATATCGATTGCTCCATCAGGTGATTGGTCTTTCAAGTGAAACCCAAAGAATATTGAATTTTAGAACACCATATATTGCCCTGGATGGAGTTTCAATAACTGGAAGATAAAAAAGGGCCCCCTTGAGGGGCCTATTTTTTTGCAACAGATGTTGCACAGTGTGTATTAATAATAAAAAGAAAAACTGTTCAGCAAGCTTATAATTAGTGATAAAAAGGGATATAGGCTTATTATGGGGCTTAATAGGAATAAACAGGAGAAATTTGCAATCGAAAAATTATATTGCTATACTAAAGAAGTCTTAAAACCAAAAAAATAAAAAGGAGGTAAACCTTTTGGAGTTTTTGCGGGAGATTTTGTGGCAAGTAGACCCCATACGGTATTTTTTTGAAAATATTTCCCGAGTTATTACTTATACCCAGAATCATTTAGAACTGACCCTGGTTGGTGTTATTCTGGCAATTATCCTCTGGGTAAGCGTGGGGATAATTATTTACCGGTATCCCAGATTAAGCCATGGGGTGCTTGGAATTGCCAGCATTGTCATGTGTATTCCCAGCATTGCCCTTTATGGTATCCTTCTAACCCTTCCCGGATTTGGGCTGGGGAGAACCAGTGCATTAACTGCCCTGGTTCTTTACGCCATGTTGCCCATTGTCCGGAATGTTTTTGTCGCCCTGCGTGGTGTTGATGAGGCCATTCTTGATGCAGCAAGGGGAATGGGGATGTCCAAACAGGAGGTCCTCTGGGAAGTCCAGATTCCTAATGCCCTTCCCACAATTTTTGCCGGAGTAAGGGTGGCCCTGGTAATGATGGTAGGAATAGCAACACTGGCTACCTATATCGGGGAGCAAAACCTCGGGCGGTTGATCCAACATGGAATAACCAGGACTCATCCCACCATGATTATTGTGGGGGCTATAGTAGTTTCTATAATTGCAATTGGAATTGACCTTTTGATGGGTCTTTTGGGGAAACACCTGATATCCAAAGGCCTGCAACTGGAAGAAAACAAATAGAGGGGGGACCAGGAAAATAATGATCCGATTAGACGGAGTTGGGAAAGATTTTGGAGATTTTACGGCAGTAAGAGAGCTGTCTTTGGAGATACCGGAAGGGAAAACCTGTGTAATGGTAGGTCCCTCCGGTTGTGGAAAAACCACTACCATGCGGATTGTCAATCGGTTGATTGAACCAACTAGGGGAACTGTTTATATTGACGGAGAAGATTATAAAAAGAAAAAGGTGGAAATTCTCCGCCGGGATATTGGGTATGTAATTCAAGAAGTGGGGCTTTTTCCCCACCGGACAATTGCAGAAAATATCTCCACCACACCTAAGCTCGCGGGCTGGGATGATAAAAAAATAAAAAAGAGGGTAGATGAATTATTGGACCTGGTGGAATTGGACCCAGATGAAAACAGAAATAAATTTCCCCGTCAGCTCAGCGGAGGACAGAGACAGAGAGTTGGCCTGGCCCGAGCCATGGCAGCAGATCCCCCGGTAATGCTTATGGATGAACCTTTTGCGGCAGTAGACCCCATTACCAGGGAAAACCTGCAGAACATGTTTCTTCGCCTGCAGAGGAAAATGAAAAAAACCATCGTTTTTGTAACCCACGATATCAATGAAGCAATAAAAATGGGGGACCAGATTGCCATACTCAAACAGGGTGAACTGGTGCAGGCGGATACACCCGAGGAATTACTGGCCAATCCCAAAAACCAGTTTGTTGCTGATTTTATTGGAGTTGATAGGGCGATCAAAATTCTTGACCTTTTCTCCACAGATGAGGTAATGTGGACCGAAGCTCCTGTAATTAAAAAACAAAGCATGCAGGATGAAGCCCGGAAATTAATTGAAAGCGGGGAAAAAGGAATACCCGTTATTGTAGAAGATGAACAGGGAAAAAAATTCTGGTTTGACCTTGATGAACTGGAAAAGGAAGGATCTCTGGAAGATATTATTCGACCCCTGGAAATAACCCTTGACCCGACTAACTCTATCAAACTGGCAATGGCCAGAATGCTGGAACACAATAATGATGCTGTCCTGATTAAAGGTGAAGAAGATGAAGAGCCGGGAATTTTAACTCTAAGAGGGATTCGAAATTATGTTTACCGGATTTGCGAATCCAGCCCCGGGGAGAAGGTGGGGAAATAAGCGATGGCTATTACCTTGGCTCAGTTTTGGGATAATCTGGCACAAACATACGGTCCGATTTTTTCCGAACGAATTCCTCCCCTTTTAATTCAGCATATTCAGCTGGTTTTAATGGCTACGGGGATTGCTATCGTTATTGGAGTCCCCCTGGGGATTATTTTAACCCGGCCCGCCCTCCGAAAACACAGCCAGAAAGTTTTAAACGTAGTAAATATAGGACAGGCAGTTCCAGGGCTTGCCCTGATTGCAATATTTCTTCCTATCCTGGGGATAGGTTATATCCCGGCGGTTGTCGCCCTTGTAATCTATGGGCTTTTGCCAATCGTCCGCAATACAATTGCCGGCCTTGATGGTGTAGATGATAAAATTAAAGAAGCTGCCAGGGGAATGGGAATGTATAATAATCAGGTCCTGTGGCAAATTGAATTTCCCCTTGCTTTTCCCATAATAATGGCGGGAATAAAAACTTCAGCAGTAATAACAGTTGGGACAGCAACTCTTGCCGCCCTTATTGGCGGGGGAGGGCTGGGAAGGTTAATTTTTGCTGGAATTTCCCTTTTCCGCCCGGAATTTATTCTGGCAGGCTCGGGCACGGCTGCCGTTTTGGCAATTATCATCGAAAAAGGATTGAGCTTATTTGAAAAGGTGGTGGTAAAGGAGCGAATGCCGCTGGACTTCTAAAAAGAAGTGGAAAAGGGCAGATAGTTCAAAAAATATAGGGAGGTAAATTTCATGAACAAAAATGTTTTAATTGGAGTAATTGCCATTCTTGTTTTACTTGGATTGTTTATGGTTTTCTCTCCGGACGATGATCCGGCAATTACAGTTGCATCAAAAATGTGGACTGAACAGTTTATTCTGGGAGAAATCCTCTACCAGTACCTTGAAGCTGAAGGTTACCCCGTTGAAGATCAGATCGGGTTGGGAGAAACTGATATTTTGCGCCCGGCCATTGAAACGGGTGAGATAGATGTTTACTGGGAATACACCGGGACAGTTCTGGTTACAGTCATGGGAGAAGAAGAAATAAGCGAATCGGAGAAAGCCTACCAGATGGTAAGAGACTGGGATATAGAAGAAAATAACCTGGTGTGGCTTGATTATGCTCCTGCTGACAATACCTATACCCTTATGGTAAGAGAAGATTGGGCTGAAGAGAGAGGTCTCGTTACCATATCAGACCTGGGGGATTATATGGAAGAAAACCCGGATGAGGAAATCCGGCTTGCTCTCAACGAAGATTTCTGGGAAAGACCTGATGGTATCCCGGGTTTGCAGGAACTTTATGGATTTGAGTTTGACGGAGACCAGGCTATATTTATGGAAATAGGTCTGACCTATGGGGCTTTAAATGAGGAAGAAGCCGAAGTTGCCATGGGATTCGCTACAGACGGTAGAATTCCAGCTTTTGATTTCTTGTTGTTAGAGGACGACCTGGGTTTTTTCCCTGCTTACAATGTTACTCCAGTAATCAGGGCAGAAATTCTTGAAACATACCCGGGTTTAGAAGAAACAATCAACCGCATCTCTCCCCGATTGGACATGGAAACAGTCATGAACATGAATATGCTGGTGGATGTGGAAGGTCAGGAACCTGAGAATGTTGCGAGGGACTGGCTGCAGGAAGAGGGTCTGATTGATTAAAAGCAAAAGATAAGGGCCAGGGGACAAATCCGCTGGCCTTTTTTTTCTTAAAAGAAGACTGAAAATTTGGAATAAAAGAATCTGGAGAAAAAATATTGACAGGGGGCGGGGGAAATGGCATAATAAAATTGTGAAAAAAAGAACGAAATAAAGAGAATATTTTTTTGATAAGATTCGTGAAAAAAAACACAAAGGAATGGGGGGTTATTCATGGCGGCAATGGGAAATTTTGTTTTAATGGCATTGGTTGTTGGGGTTTTAGCTGGAACTACTCTATTAACTGCATTTGTGAATAATTTCATTTACTTTCCGGTCCTTCTATTATCTTATTCCGGTTTTTTATTCAGGTATGCCAGGGAACTGAAAGTAAATATCGGTCAGAAATTTTCCCGGGAAGATGTTCTGATTGTATCAGGTGTTCTTGGAGGAGCACTGGTTACATTTTTTTTGAATAATCACCTAGAACTGGGAAGCGTAATATCGGCTTCTCTCGTGGGTTTATTTGCGGCTGCTTTTGTTGGGAAAAAAGCTGTTCCCATTTATTGTGGAGCATTTGTTGGGATGGCCTGCCAGGAAGTAAGTGGAAGTTTTTATTCAATTGTTCTGGCGGGGCTTTTAACCGGGGGTTTGTTTCTCATTAACAAAAGTTATTTCCAGGGTTTTGGGGGTAAACTGGGGACTATTGCTTTTACCGGATGCCTTGCGGTCATATTTCTCCAGGGCGGAGAGTTTTCTGGAAAAATGATCGAGGGCCTGCACCTGAAGTGGATGATAGTTTTTTATACTGTCCTGGGTGCTGTTCTGGCCTTTTTTGGTAGCGTTCGCCTGGGCCAGGGACCTGTCCTTGCTTCGGCTCTTACGGGATTGGTGGGGGGTATTATTCTTCCTGCTGTTTTCCCCGAAACCGGCCTTTTACTCGCCGGAGCTATGTTCTGTGGAGCTTTTGTGGGGATGTCTTCACGGGATCGTCTGCCTAATGAAGGTTTTATTGCACTCGCAGGATTGTTAGCTGGAATAATTTTTGTTTACAGTTCTCCCTACCTGGGAGGGACAGGGGGCAAACTGGGAACCATTGCCTTTATTAGCACCCTGGGAGTCAGGGGTTTGTGGGACATCTACATGCAGTTTCTGGCTCCCTATCAAACCAAAGTTTTTGCTTTGTTTTTAAGAAATTTTTAAAAGGAATTCCGGCATTTTTCGGGAACTGATTTTATAATTGTTTTAAACGAGAGCAGGAGACCAGAGAGAGGGAAATGTCCTATAACCAGTAGGAATTTTTCTTTGCAACCCGGAAGACTCTCCCTTTCTCTGAGGGGCTGTTTTCTTGGGGAAGGTTATTCTTTGCAGGTGGTTAGATATTTTTGTGGAATGGAAAATAGAGGGTTCTCCAAATGAACAGGGAGGTGAAAAGCCCAAAGTAGGGCGACAGTTAATGGAAAAAACACTTGAACAGGAGAATTGCCGGGAAAAAGTAGAAGAAATTGTTGCTTCCTTCCCCGAAAAAAAGGGAGCTTTGATACCCGCCCTGCAGGCAATTCAAGAGGAGTTTGGGTACCTGCCACGGCCAGCACTGGAGGTTCTGGCAAAATCTTTGCGAGTTCCTTTCAGTACCGTTTACGGGGTGGCAACTTTTTATGCCCAGTTCCACCTGGAACCCCGGGGGAAACATATAGTAAGGGTTTGCATGGGAACTGCCTGCCACGTTCGTGGAGGGAAAAAACTTCTGGAAACATTAGAAAGGGAACTGGGAGTCGAAGCAGGAGGGACTACTGAAGATTTAAACTTCACCCTTGAAGAAGTTGCATGCATTGGAGCCTGTGGGCTTGCCCCAGCAGTAATGGTTGATGATGAAACCTTCGGAAGGTTAACCCCGGACAAACTGACAGAGGTACTGGACCAGTATCGGCAGTGAAAGGAGGGATAGGATAAATGGAACCGACCAGAGTCCTTGTTGGCATGGGAACCTGTGGAATTGCAGCGGGCGCAAGAAAGGTTATGGAAGCCTTTGAAAAAGGCCTGGAAGGGATAGAAGGAGTTGAACTCCTTCCAACCGGTTGTGTTGGCCTGTGTGAAAAGGAAGTGGTTGCAGAAGTACAAAAAAATGGGGATAAGACTATATATGGAGATCTTACCACGGAAAAAGTGGAGAGATTGATAGAGGAAGCAATTTTGGGCGGAGATGTAATCGAAGAGTGGATTGCCGCCCGTCCCGAAGAACCAATTTTGGCCAAACAGGAAAGAATTGTCCTGGAAAACTGCGGACATATTAACCCGGAAAATATGGAAGAATATCTGGAACGGGGTGGTTATAAAGGACTGGAGAAAGCCCTCAAAGAAATGAGTCCCGACCAGGTGGTTGAAGAAGTGAAAATTTCCGGCCTTAGAGGACGCGGAGGGGGAGGTTTCCCCGCTGGCCTTAAATGGCAGTTTGCCCGTGAGGCTCCAGGTGAAAAAAAATACGTTGTATGTAATGCAGACGAAGGTGATCCGGGAGCATTTATGGACCGCAGTATCAAGGAAGGTGATCCCCATGCCCTTTTAGAGGGAATGCTGATCTGCGGTTATGCTATTGGAAGCGATGAAGGGTATATTTATGTCCGGGCAGAGTATCCCCTTGCCATTAAGCGGTTGAAAATAGCAATGCAACAGGCTGAAAAAAGTGGGTACCTGGGCGAAAACATTCTGGGTACGGGGTTTAATTTTAAGTTAAAAATTAAAGAGGGAGCAGGGGCTTTTGTTTGCGGTGAAGAAACTGCATTGCTTGCCTCAATTGAAGGTAGAATGGGGCGTCCCCGTCCCCGGCCTCCATATCCTGCTACCAGGGGGCTTTGGAATAAACCAACCAATATTAACAATGTTGAGACATATGCCAATATCCCCCGGATAATCAGCAGGGGTGGAGAGAAATTCGCAGGGATTGGTACCGAAAAGAGTACCGGGACCAAGGTGTTTGCTTTAACGGGTAAAATTAACAATACAGGCTTAATCGAGGTCCCCATGGGAATTTCCATCCGGGAGATAATCTACGATATCGGTGGAGGGATTCCCGATGGCCGTGAGTTTAAAGCAGTTCAGATTGGAGGGCCCTCCGGGGGTTGTATCCCTGCCCATCTTTTAGACCTGCCCATTGATTACGATTCCCTTGTTGAGTCGGGAGCCATAATGGGTTCTGGTGGTCTGGTAACAATGGACGAAGAAACCTGCATGGTTGATGTGGCCTGGTTCTTCCTTAACTTTACCCAGAAGGAATCCTGTGGAAAATGCACTCCCTGCAGAGAAGGCACCAAGCGAATGCTGGAAATACTGGAAAGGATAAAAGCTGGCAGAGGAGAGCCCGAGGATATTGAGAAACTAAAGTTCCTGGGGCGGAATATTGTTGATACATCCCTTTGTGGACTGGGGCAGACCGCTCCAAACCCGGTTTTGAGCACCCTCCGGTTTTTTGAAGATGAGTACATGGCACACATTGAAGAACAGAGTTGCCCTGCCGGTGCCTGCACCGATCTTTTGAGATATGAAATTGTCCAGGAGGATTGCAAACGCTGTTCAATTTGTGTAAAGGTTTGTCCTGCAAATGCCATCAGCGGGAAGCCAAAGGAAAAGCATCTGATAAACCAGGACCTTTGCACCAAATGCAATGCCTGCCTGGAAAAATGTCCTTTTGATGCTATAGTTAAAAAGTAGAGAGGGGGGAAAAAAATGGCGCAAATTACTGTGAAAATAAACGGGCAGGAGGTTAAGATTGACAGAGGAAAATCTTTACTCCAGGCCTGTGAGCAAATCGGTGTTGATGTTCCCACACTTTGTTATCACCCCCGGGTTGCAATAGCAGGAGCCTGCAGGCTTTGTATGGTTGAAGATAAAAAATCCGGGCAACTTGTTGCTTCCTGTACCCTGGAGGCGGACGAGGGGATGGAAATAGAAACTGAATCCCCCCGGGTGGTGGAAGCGCGCAAGCTGGTTCTTGACTTGTTACTTGCCTCTCATGATGTTGACTGTTTCGCCTGTGAGAGAAATGGAAACTGTCGACTTCAGGATTATGCCTACCGTTATGAGATTGAGAGAACATCCTTCCCTGGCGAACGAAGAGAATTCCCCCTGGATAATCAGAACCCATTTTTTGAAAGGGATTATAACCGCTGTATCCAGTGCGGATTATGCGTACGGGCCTGCCACGAAATCCCCCAGGCGGGAGCCATAGACTTTGCCAACCGGGGTTTTTCTTCGGAAATAGCTACACCCTTTAACGTTCCCCTTGAAGAGTCTACCTGTGTTTTTTGTGGTATGTGCGTTGAACTATGTCCAGTAGGTGCTCTCGTTCCCAAGCTGGACCGTTTTACCGGGAGACCCTGGGAGCTGGAAAAAGTCAAAACAACCTGCGCCTACTGTGGAGTTGGTTGTCAGATTGAACTGAATATTAATGACGGCCGGGTGGTTGGTATCAACGGGTACGAGGATTGCAAACCAAACTATGGGGATTTATGTGTAAAAGGAAAATTCGGCTGGGATTATATCCACCATCCCGATCGATTAACCTCTCCCTTGATCAGAAAAGAGGGTAAACTTGTCCCGGCGACCTGGGAAGAAGCCCTGGATTATACTGCGCAAAGGTTAAAGGAAATAAAGGAGGGGTTTGGTGGAGAAGCCCTGGGGGGCCTGACCTCAGCCAAGTGTACAAACGAAGAAAACTACCTTTTTCAGAAATTTGTTCGGACAGCCCTTGCCACCCATAATATTGATCACTGCGCTCGCCTATGACACTCCGCTACCGTAGCCGGTCTGGCTACAGCATTTGGGAGTGGAGCAATGACCAATTCTATTGCTGAGATCGAACAAGCTCCGGTTATCTTTATTATTGGTTCAAATACCACGGAAGCCCATCCGGTTATAAGTTATCGAGTTAAAAAGGCGGCCCGAGAGGGAAGCAAAATAATTGTGGCTGACCCCCGGATGATTGAACTGGCCGAATATGCGGATATCTGGATGCAGCACAGGCCAGGGACGGATGTTGCTCTCCTCAACGGGATGGTCCATATTATCTTGAAAGAAGGTTTGTGGGATCGTAAATTTGTTGAAGAGAGGACAGAAGGTTTTGATGAATTGCAAGAAGCAGTTGCCAAATTCACCCCAGAACTGGCCAGTAAAATTACCGGAGTCCCCGAGGAAAAGATAATTGAAGCTGCCCGGCTTTATGCCGAAGCTGATGCATCTGCAATCCTTTATGCCATGGGAATCACCCAGCACATCTCGGGAACTGATAATGTCCTGACTCTGGCCAACCTGGCCATGCTGACTGGTAACCTTGGAAAACCCAATGCGGGAGTGAATCCCCTAAGGGGGCAGAACAATGTCCAGGGGGCCTGCGACATGGGTGGATTGCCCAATGTATATCCAGGATACCAAAAAGTGGGTGATCCTGAGGTAGCGGAAAAATTTGCTAAAGCCTGGGGAGAAATTCCTGGAGAAACACCCGGCCTCACCATGATGGAAATGATGGAAGCAGCAGAAAATGGAAAAATAAAGGCTCTATATATTATGGGAGAAAATCCGGTTTTGAGTGAACCTGACAGCAATCATAGCAAAAAAGCCCTTTCATCACTGGATTTCCTTGTCGTTCAGGATATATTCCTGAGTGAGACGGCGGAGCTTGCTGATGTTGTTTTACCGGGAGCTTCCTTTGCTGAAAAAGAAGGGACCTTCACCAATACCGAACGGCGGGTTCAGAGAGTCAGAAGGGGAATAAACCCATTAGCGGGAAGCCGTGCTGATTGGGAAATAATTCTTGAACTTGCCCACCGGCTTGGTTATAAATGGGATTACCAGTCTCCCGAGGAAATATTTAAGGAGATGACTGAACTCACCCCGTCTTACCGGGGCATCGAATACGGGCGAATTGAAAAAGAGGGGCTTCAGTGGCCCTGCCCCGGCCGGGATCACCCTGGAACCAAATTTCTGCATGAAGGGGAGTTTCCGCGAGGGAAGGGAAAATTTCACGGGATTGACTTTATTCCCCCAGCAGAACTTCCCGATGAGGAGTATCCATTCCTGTTAACAACAGGCCGGAAGCTGGCTCATTACCATACAGGAACTCTTAGCCGGAGGAGTTCTGGATTATCGGGAATTGATCCAGAAGAAATGGTGGAAATCAACCCCAATGATGCGGAGCGGTTGGGACTTGAAAAAGGTGACCTGATGGTTATTGCTTCCCGGCGAGGAGAGGTTACTGCCCGGGCCAATCCAACAGAAAGAGTCCCGGAAAAAGTAATATTTATGACCTTCCATTTCAGTGAATCTGCTGCCAACGTCCTTACCAATCCGGTCCTGGATCCCGTTGCGAAAATTCCTGAATTCAAGGTCTGCGGAGTGAAAATAAAAAAGGCTGAATAAAAAAGGAGGGGGTTATCCCCTCCTTTTTTGCAGGTTAATAACGGCGAGGGTAGAAAGTAGAAAAAGAAAAGAGAGAATCCTTGTGGAAAAGATGCGGCAAAATTTTTGAGATTAATCTCTTTAAGTTATTGAAGGGCCTTAATTTCGGATTGGAGTTAATTTTCGTTGTTTTCCGGCAGTTTACTGGGATTAAAAAGGGATTTTAAAAAGGTTGATTTGGGGAAAAAGTTTCTGGTTGCAGTATTGTTTTATTTGCAATAAAATAGTAAGAGGACTTATTGGATTTTTGGAGGTTAAGGGTCATGATTTTTTCCAAGGATGTCCTGGGAATGACAATAATTCTGTACATTTTCTGGCTTCTTATTTCCTGGAGCCTGCACTGGGTTAATCTGGTGCTGGGATTTTCTTTTGCCCTTTTTGTTGCCATTTTTATGGCACCAGAAATTATAACTAAAGAGGAAAGGCCTCCATTTCTGGCCCGCGGATTTTTTTTCCTGCGGTTTGTGCTTATTTTAATAAAGGAGATAATTAAGGCCAATATTCAGGTTGTGCAGATTGTCCTAAGTCCCAAACTGAAAATCAACCCACAGTTTGTGGAGGTTAAACAGGTTATGCGTTATCCAGTAACCCAGGTTATATGGGGAAATTCAATTACTCTAACTCCGGGAACTTTAAGTATTGATGTGGACAGGGAAAAAGTCCTTATCCATTTCTTAAGCGAAGAACTTATGGTTCATTTTGAGGAAAGCCCTATTAAGGCAGCGCTCATGGAATTTGAGGGGAGATCAAAATGACTGAAACCGCATTTTTGATTGCAGCTATTTTGCTAATGGTTAACGTTATTCTTTGTCTTTACCGGGCTGCAGTTGGTCCTACTCCTGGAGATCGTGTTGTGGCAATAAATATGATTACCAGTAAGACCATTGCAGTTATGGCCCTGGTTTCTTTTATGTACCACGAAGAACTTTTTCTGGATGTGGCCATTACTTATACTCTGATTGGTTACACTGCAACAATCTGTGTGGCCAAGTACCTTGAATTGAAAAGGCTTTAGGGGGAGCAGGACATGCGGGAAATTTTCGTCTTGGTTTTATTATTCACCGGGGTATTCTTTTTTTCAGTTGGAACAATCGGGGTATTGCGCCTTCCCGATGTTTTTTGCCGCCTCCACGCCAATACAAAAAGTGATACCCTCGGGGTTGGCCTGGTTCTTGGTTCTTTGTTATTGTATGAAGGACTTTCCTCCGCAGGAGTCAAACTAATATTTATGATTATTTTTATCTGGATTACCAATCCTACTGCTGGCCACATAATTGCCCGTGCTTCCTATGACACCATTGTAGATTGGACAGGGCAGCTTGCCAGGCAAAAGGGCGGTGAAAAATAATGGCCATACTTGACCTGCTGTTATTAAGCATCCTGGTTCTCTGTGCTCTGGCAGCTGTTCGGACAAGGGATTTACTTGGCGCCGTTATAATTTACGCTGCATACAGTCTTTTGATGGCAATAATCTGGCTTCAACTGGGGGCCCCTGATGTGGCAATTACGGAAGCAGCCCTGGGTGCAGGTGTAACCACAATCCTGATGATTGCAACCATAAGTAAGACGGGGAGGTATGAATGATGCGGCAGATTATCCCTGTTTTCCTAACCCTTGTTCTGGGAGCCGCTTTGCTGCTTGTAGTAGCTGAAATGCCCCCTTTTGGTGATATCAATAATCCTGTTCATAATGTAGTAAGTGAGCGGTACCTGACACAGGGAGTCCGGGAAACCGGGGCCCAGAATATAGTTACTGCTATTATTACTGACTACCGGGCCTATGATACCCTTGGTGAAGTAACTGTCCTTTTTGCTGCTATTGCTGCAGTACTTACCGTCCTGAATAGATTGCGCCTGGGAGTTATTTGTCCTGAGGACAGGGAAAGGGGCTTGCAAGATGAGGATGCAGGAAATCCTGATTCTGAAGATAGTTGTTAGGTTCATTATTCCCTTTATTCAGGTTTATGGCTTTTATGTTATTACCGCCGGTCATCTGAGCCCCGGGGGTGGATTTGCCGGGGGAACAATCGTTGCTGCCAGCATGGTTTTGTATGCTTTAACCTTTGATGCTTCCCAGGGCCTGGAAAAGCTTTCCCACGAAAGGGCATCTTTATTTGAAAGTTTGGGAGCTATCTGGTATGTTGCCCTGGGATTATTAGGAGTTCTGGTCGGTGGAAATTTTCTAACCAACGGACAGATCGGTATTCCTCTGGGTACCCCGGGTTATTTGATTAGCGGAGGGCTTATACCCCTGCTTTCTTTCGGGATTGGAATAAAAGTTGCAGTTACCGTCGTAAGTCTTTACTATTCGTTGGTCGAGGAGGATTAAAATGGCCGAAGCAATAACCGCCCTGGGCCAGAATTATTTCTTTTATTATGCCCTGCTTCTCTTTATGGTTGGTTTTTATACTACCCTCAGCCACTCCAATATTTTGAAGAAAATAATTGGGATTAATATAATGGAAACCTCAATTTTCCTTTTCTTTGTTGCTGTGGGCTATGTTGAAGGTGGGCAGGCTCCAATTATGGGACGGGGAGCAGAGGGTGGTCCTTACATGAATCCCCTCCCTTCAGCTTTAATACTTACAGGGATTGTTGTTTCGGTAAGCATAACCGCCTTTGCCCTGGCTTTAATGGTGAAATTATACCAGTTTTATGGGACCCTTGATGCTGATGAAATAGTGATGTTGCGAGGAGAAAAAGAATGATATACCAGTTGCCGGTCCTTATCGTGGTCCAGCTCCTTTTGGGTTCTTTTCTTATGCCCATTTTGGGCCGTTTTCGGAACCAGCTAATACCATATGTATCCCTTTTCTTGATGGGGCTTTCCCAGGTTTTTTCCATAATTTTGCTTTTCCGGGTAGTTCGAGAGGGAAACATCCACTATCACCTTGGAAACTGGGCTCCTCCCTGGGGGATAGAAATCGTGGCAGATCTTCTGGGTGCTTACATGGCCGTGATAATTACCGGGATTGGTTTTCTGGTCCTGATTTTTGCCTGGCGTGACATCCAGAGAGAAATTACCTATTCCCTCCGGGGCTGGTTTTATACTCTGGTTTTGTTGATTGCCGGAGCCATGATTGGTATGGTTATAACCAATGACCTTTTCAACATGTATGTAATGGTAGAGATTGTTTCGCTCTGCGGGCCTGCTCTGGTTGCCATTCGCAATGACCGCCTTTCAGTTGAAGCTGGTTTTAAGTACCTGATTATGATTGCTCTTGGTTCGGGCCCAATTCTTTTTGGAATTGCTTTGATTTATATGATCACAGGCCATTTAAATATGACCTTTGCCGGGCAGGAGATTTTAGCTGTAATCCAGGAATATCCTCGAGTAGCTCTTCTGGCCCAGGCCTTTTTCATAGTTGGTTTTGGTGTCAAGGCGGCTCTTTTTCCACTGCACGTATGGTTGCCTGATGCTTATACATCGGCACCTTCGCCGTCAAGTGCATTGCTGGCAGGGCTGGCTGCAAAAGCATATATCGTGGGGTTAACCAGGGTTCTCTTTAATTTGTATGGGATTGACATGCTTGCTACCACTCCCCTCTTCACAATACTCAAGGTAATGGCTGTTGCGGGGATTATAATGGGGTCAATAATGGCCCTTTATCAAAAAGACATCAAGCGCCTGGTTGCTTATTCCAGTGTCGCCCAGATTGGCTACATTTTCCTCGGTTTGAGCCTGGTTACCGGTTTTAGTGTAACTGGAGCGGTACTCCACATCCTTAACCACGCTTTAATAAAATCGATGATGTTCCTCTGCTGTGGGGTAATTATTTATCAGAAAAAAACGAGTCATATTGATGATCTGGGAGGAGTGGGTAAAGAATACCCCATTACCATGATCTGTTTTGGGATCGGGGCTTTTGCAATGGTTGGGATTCCCATGCTTAACGGGTTCATTAGCAAGTGGTATATTAGTCTGGGGGCCCTGGAATACGGGGGGCTGGCAGGGTTGATGTACCTGCTTGTTATAATACTAAGCAGTCTTTTAAATGGGCTTTATTACCTTCCGGTACTGATTAAAGCTTTTCTGGGAGGAGATTCCCAGAAAGAAACCGTTATTGATAAAGCGCCAATTACGCTTATTTTACCAATTGTAGTTCTGGCAGCCGGGATAATAATTCTTGGTTTATTGCCTTTTGTTCCGCTGCAAATTGCTGCAGACGCGGCCCAGCACCTGTTGGGTCAATAAAAAACACTATGAATTAACAGGAGGAGGCAACTGGGATGGTACAGGGAGTAGAAACATATTCGCATTTACCTGGATTGGTGGTTTTAATTCCAATAATTTTCACTGCCTTGGTGGGGATTTTCCAAAAAAGATCTTTTTTGCTTCGCAACTGGATTTTCATAACCGGCACCGCTCTTACCTTTGCACTAATGGCTTTTTTGGGTTATTATGTTCTGCAAGGCAGAATACTGGTTGTTAATTACCTTGTAGCCATGTACCCCTTTACTATTACCTTCAGGGTTGATACCCTGAGTTTTCTGATTGGGGTTGTCGCTGCAGGAGTTTGGCTTCTGGCCTCAATTTATTGCATGCAATACCTGAAGGATGACCATTCTCCCAACCGCTATTTCCCGGTTCACATTTTTATTCTCGCTGGTTCGCTGGGGGTTTTCCTGGCGGGGAACCTTTATACCTTCTTCCTTTTTTACGAGGTTATGGCTTTTTCCGGTTACCTTTTTGTTATTCATGCTGAAACTCCTGAGGCGTTTAAGGCAGGTTCCCGGTATTTGATGGTAACAATTCTCAGTGGTATCCTTGTTTTTACCGGGGTAATAATTACTTACCAGCTTGCTGGAACTCATGACCTGGGATCCCTGGGTATCATACCCGAAGCGAATGTAGTCTCCCTGATTGCCTTTGTTGCTTTTATTATTGGTTTTGGTTTCAAGGCGGGTCTTTTCCCGCTCCACACCTGGTTGCCTGCTGCTCACCCTGTTGCCCCCTCCCCGGCCAGTGCCCTTCTTTCTGGAATTTTGATTAAAACAGGGGCCTACGGAATTATTCGGGTAACCTATAATGTTTATGGTCTGGAGATGATGCAGGATACAGGATGGCCAACCATTCTCCTTATTTTTGCCGCAATTACTACCCTCTATGGTTCTCTTGCTGCCCTGGTTCAGGATAACCTGAAACGGCGCCTTGCTTATTCCAGTATCAGTCAGATTGGCTATATTCTTATGGGTGGAGCCCTGCTGACTGAACGCGGACTAGCTGGTGATGTTTTTCACATTGTCAGCCACGCCACCATCAAAAGTACACTCTTTTTAACTGCAGGTGCAATCATAACCAAGACGGGAATCAAGTATGTGAGTCAGATGGCAGGAGTGGGGAGAAAAATGCCCTATACCATGGGGGCCTTTACTCTTGCCGCCCTGGCAATGATTGGAATACCACCCTTAAATGGGTTTGTTAGCAAATGGGCCCTGGCACTTGGTGCTCTTGACGCCGGGCAGCCGGGTTATGCTGTTGTCCTTTTGATCAGCAGTATGCTGAATGCTCTTTACTATCTGCCGATTGTTATCCTTGCCTATTTCCGAAAGCCGGAGGAAGGAACTGTTCTTTATGGAGATATGCTGCGTTATGATGAAGTAAAGGCAAGTATGCTGATTCCAATTTTAATCCTGGCTGTGAGCCTGGTAATATTTAATATTCTGCCGGTTAACCTGCCTCTGGTTCTGGCTGAGTTTTCCGCGCGGGCCCTTTTCCAGCAGTAAGGAAGGATGTAGATATAATGGTTAATGCAATTGGGCCTACCATGCAAAGTGCCTTGCTTGTAACCGCAATATTTGCTCCCCTTCTGGCAGCTGGAGCCCTTTTTAAAGTAAGGGTTTTTCCAAAGGCTCATAAATTAGCTCTGGGGGCAATTGGAATTGCAACCGGAGCTGCTTTTGTTGCTTTGAGGGAGCCCATAGAAATAATCTGGGAAGGTTTCCTGGGAGTTAAATTTGTCCTTGCTCCCGATTATATGGGAGTCTTCCTGGCTATTATGGCCCTTGTACTCTGGCTTTTTTACACCCTATTCAGTCTTGATTATATGCAAAAAAGCAAAAATCCAACCCGTTTTCTTTTCTTTTCACTTCTTTCCCTTACAGGGACACTGGGTGTTTTCCTTGCCGGAGATTTATTTACCATGTTTGTTTTCTTTGAATTCATGGCTTTTGCTTCTTTCCCACTTGTAATTCACGAGGAAAATGCAGAAGCTCAAACAGCGGGTAAACAGTACCTTTATATCGGGGTTCTGGGGGGCCTGACTATTTTGCTGGGCCTTTTTCTGCTTTACCACCGACTGGGAACCCTTATGTACAGTGAACTGGGGGCAGCACTGGCTGCAGGGACAGGTGTTGATTGGATAATTATTGCCGGGATGCTTTTGGGTTTTGGCATCAAGGCTGGCCTTGTTCCCGTTCATTTCTGGGTACCCCGGGGGTACGTTGCAGCTCCGGCCCCGGGTAGTGCAATTTTATCAGCAGTTCTAAAAAAGTGCGGTGTTTTTGGGATAATTCGCCTGGTTTTTCTCATGGCGCCCATTTTAACTTTTGGGCAGGTAATGCTGGGGTTAGGGCTATTAACCATGGTCCTGGGTTCTTTACTGGCGTTTTTTGAACACAATGGGAAAAGAATTCTTGCCTACAGCAGTGTCAGCCAGGCTGGTTATATCATGGTTGGTATCGGTGGCGGCGCGATAATGGCTGAAACAGGAGCTATGGGGGGGCTTGGCTCGTTTTACCATGTTCTTAACCATGCCCTCTTTAAGGGTAGCCTTTTTCTGGCCATGGGATATATTTTCTTGAGAACCAGGGAATTCAATATATACCGCCTGGGGAACCTCTGGCGAAAAATGCCATTTACCACAATCCTTGCAGTTGTTTCAGCTGCAGGGTTGATGGGACTGCCTCTTTTCAATGGGTACCCCAGCAAAACAATGATCCACCACGCAATTACTTTTGCTGAAAGCGAAACTCAGATGGCCATATACGGGTATGCCGAAACCGTCTTTAATATTGGGGCTGCCGGAACCACCGCTTACTGCATTAAACTAATCTACAATGTTTTTTTTGCTCCCCGGGAAACACGTTTTTCGGGAGACAAGGAAAGACCTCTTGTCCAGAGTATTTTTATAACACTGACAGCAGCAATGCTCTTTATTGGTCTTGCCCCGACTCTAACCATGGAAAGCATTATTTTCCCTGCTGCTGGAGCTTTCAACCTGGATGTTGATTTTGTTGAATATAAGCTGGGGGGATATAATTTCTTTAATGCCTATGATCTGCGGGGCGCTTTTAATATTCTCCTTATGGGTTTGGGTTTGACCCTTTTGAACCTGTTTTTGGTCAGGAAAAAAATTGATCTCCCCCGCTGGCTCTCAATTGAGCACCTTGTGTTTAACCCAATAATAAAAGGCCTGGGTGCTGTTCTTGCAGGAAGCTATTATTTTATTAATAACCGTCTGATGGGCTTTGGTACATCCCTGGTGGAAGGGTACAAAAGGGGATTACCCTATATTAACAATCTCGATGGTTATGTGGATGCCTTAGGGAAGAGGACTGATGAACTTTTCTCCGGTTTTGTTTTTAGGTACAAAGAGCAAGAGGATAAACGTAAACTTATAAACATTATTCTGGATTACGGCCTTGACAAGGAAAGCGAATCCGACCTGAAGGGTTTTTGGGACTGGTTAACAGGTGAGGGTTTTTTAAAGCCTGTCGATAAAGAAGACGTGGATTCCCGGGATTTTATTGGTAGTGTGGAGGATTTTAGTAAAAAGGTTCAGGAAATAATGGAAGAGGAAGACCTTTCTGAGAAGGAGAAAAACCGCCTGGAAAATCTTTTTGCCAGGCTGATGACCCTTGAAGAAAAAGGGTTTGCCCGGGAAAGCATGGAGGAAAAAAGATATCCTCACCTTCGAATTATCCAGCGCCTGGAAGAGGTTTTTCAGTTTCTTACCGGGAATATCCAGACCGTTGAGGGGTTAGAAAAGGAGCAGGAAAAAGAAAAGGGGAGGAAAAAACGGGAAAGAGAAACAAAGAAAAAAGAAGCAGCAGATTCAGGTTGGGGCAAATGGAGTTTATTAAATCTCAACTTTGATATGATTATTCTTGCGGTTACCCTTGTCATCGCTGTAATTCTCCTGGTGTTTTTTGCCCAGATTTAATAATTAGGGGAGGCAGATGGTTATTAAAGGCTTAATTGTTAACGTGGAAGCGGCAATTGCCTGTGGGAATAAGTGGTTAATTGTTAAAAGAAGTGAAGAGGAAGACCATGCTCCGGGCACTCTAGCTTTGGTTGGGGGCAAAATTGAAATCCCCCGGGGTTCAGTAATCGAAAATATTGCCGAAAAGACTCTGCACCGGGAAATCAGGGAAGAAGTGGGTATCAGCGTCGAAGAGAAAATGTATTATGTCGAAAGCAAGTTTTTCTTTGCTGATGATGGAGAGCCAGTTTTTGACCTTGTTTTTTTGTGCTGGCATAAAATGGGTGAGCCCTATCCGCGAGATTCAGAAGAAGTTGAAAATGTTTTCTGGAAAACTACCGATGATATCCTTGAGGATTTACATGCCCCTGACTATTTGAAAAGTAGCCTGGTAAAAGCTCAGCAGGTTAAAAGAATAATTGAAGACCGGAGATAAAAAAACCTGAAAAGGCTACCTTTCCAGGGAATCAAAAAAGCTCCCGCCAAGGGGAGCTTTGTTTTAAATGGTGCCGAAGGTGGGATTCGAACCCACACGAAGGTAACTTCACACGACCCTGAATCGTGCGCGTCTGCCAATTCCGCCACTTCGGCTTACACATATAATATAAATTATTGAGCTCTGGTTGTCAAGGAATATCTGGTTTTTTTGGCAGGAATAACATGGTTTATGACGAATTGAAAAAGGTGGGTATTCTAAAGAAATAAGGATGGATGGTTAAAAGGAGAGGATTGGTTTAGGGAGGATTGAAAAAATTTTTGGTGCGAGGAGGGCAGTTTTTATATGAGCAAGGATATGGTCCTGGAAAAATCAAACCTGATCAAGGTATTACAGTCAGAACAAAAAAAGGAAGGCTATATTTCGGACGCAGCCATAGAAAGAATTGCAAAGGAATTTGACCTTCCCGTAGTTGAAGTTGAAGGTGTTGTAAGCTTTTATACCCAGTTCAAAAGGGTTCCCCCTGGGAAATACCAGATTATGGTCTGTGACGGGACGGCCTGTCACATTATCGGGTCTACCCTTATTTTAAACTGGCTTACCGATGAACTCGGTATTAAAGATGGGGAGACCGATGAAGAGGGTCTCTTTTCTTTGGAAAGCGTTGCCTGCCTGGGTTGTTGCAGTCTCGCCCCGGTTATCAGTATTAACGGCAAGGTTTATGGAAAACTGGACCGCAAAAAACTATTAAAAATTGTCGCAGACTATCGGAAAAAGGAGGCAGCTGGATCATGATTAAAAGGATTAAAGTCGGAATGGCCAGCTGTGGAATTGCTGCTGGAGCAGGAGAAGTCCTGGAACTGCTGCAGGAAATGGCTGGAGACAATAAAGTTGTGGAAGTAGGCTGTATCGGACACTGTTATGCAGAACCACTGGTTGAAGTTGAAACTGATTCTGGAAGCTATATTTATGAAAATGTTCAGGCTAAGGAAAAAGACCTGCAAAAACTACTTGAAGTTGAGGATTTTTCTCGATTTCAGCCCCATCCCCCCCGGGTGGAAAAAGAAAGGGAATTAATTACTTCCCTTGCTGGGAAAATAGTTCCTACCTCCCTTGAGGAATACCGGGCCCATCAAGGTTATGATGGACTGGAGAGGGCTAAAGAAATGGAGCCGGAGGAAATAGTTGAAGAAGTAAAAAAATCCAAACTGCGAGGCCGGGGTGGAGGAGGTTTTCCAGCGGGTCTGAAGTGGAGTTTTCTTTTGGCCAAGGAGAGTGAAAACAAGGTTTTAATCTGCAATGCTGATGAAGGAGACCCCGGGGCTTTCATGGACAGGACGCTCATGGAATCCCTGCCTCACCAGGTCCTGGAAGGCATGCTGATCGGGGCAAAAGCAACTGGTGCCCGCCAGCTTTTTATTTACTGCCGTGCAGAATATCCCCTGGCCGTTAAGAATCTGAATATTGCCATTGAACAGATCGAAAAAGAAGGGCTGAATATTATTGATGGGGAACCCGTAGAGGTAAAAGTAAAAGAGGGTGCAGGAGCCTTTGTTTGCGGTGAGGAAACAGCTCTGATTCATTCTCTCGAAGGCAAGAGAGGTACTCCAAGATTCCGTCCCCCGTACCCCACTGATTATGGTTTTCATGGGTATCCATCTGCAATAAATAATGTTGAAAGCTTTGCCAATATTCCCCTGATTGTCCGGGATGGTGGAGAAAAATTTGCCGAAACGGGTACTGAAAACAGCACTGGAACCAAACTCTTTGCCCTGGCCGGAGATCTCAAGTATTCAGGGCTTGTTGAAGTTCCCATGGGAATTTCAATTGGTGAGGTGGTCTATGATATCGGAGGAGCAGACCCCGGAAGTGTTAAAGCTGTCCAGATCGGGGGTCCAAGTGGGGGTTGTATTCCCGCCGAGCATTTTGATACTCCCATTGATTATGACTCTTTGACTTCGCTGGGGGCAATAATGGGATCTGGTGGATTGATTGTAATTGGGAATAATCGGTGCATGGTTGAAACAGCCCGCTATTTCCTGGAATTTACCACCAGGGAAAGCTGTGGGAAATGCACTTTCTGTCGGATCGGGACCAAGAGGATGTTGGAAACCCTGGAGAGAATTACCGGGGGTGTGGGTAGTCCAGAAGATGTAGAATTGCTTGGAGACCTGGGCCAGAAGATTATCCACGGCTCCCTCTGCGGGCTGGGGCAAACTGCACCCAACCCTGTCCTTTCCACACTCAAGTATTTTAACAATGAATACCTGGCTCACGTAGAAGAAGGTTACTGTGCTGCCATGGAATGCAAGGCCCTGGTGGATGTTTTCATTGACAGGGACACCTGTATTGAATGCGGACAGTGCATAAAGAATTGCCCCGTTGACTGTATAAGTGAGGATTATGTAATTGATAACGAAGTCTGCACCCGTTGTAACAGTTGTATTGAGGTATGCCCCGTAGATGCAATTGCCCGGGTTGCGAAAGGAGGGGAAGTCAGTGTCGGAAATTAAACTGACCATAGATGGAAAAGAGATTGCTGCCTCTGAAGGGAAGACCATCCTGGAGATTGCAAAGGAAAATGGAATTGAAATTCCCACCATGTGCCATGAGGATAGAATTAGCCAGAATACCTCCTGCTTTGTATGTATTGTCCGGGAAGGGAAAAATGGGAACTGGATGCCTTCCTGTTCTGCAGTAGCGCAGGACGGAATGGAAATCGATTCTTCCAGTGATGTAGTCAGGGAAATGCGTCGGACGGCATTGGATCTGCTTCTTTCAGAGCACTCTGGAGATTGTGAGGCTCCCTGCACCATTTCCTGCCCGGCCCATGCACGGGTTGAAGAATATGTGCGAGCGGGACGCGATGGGGATTTGCGAAAAGCCCTGGAAATTGCCAAGGAACGGATTCCCCTGCCCATGTCTATTGGCCGGGTGTGTCCTCGTTTCTGTGAAAAGGACTGCCGGAGAAATGTTCTGGATAATGAAGGCGTAGCCATAAATGACTTTAAAAGGCTTTCTGCAGACCTTTACTATGAAGACTACATGGAGGAGCGGAAAGACCTGACCGGCCAGAAAGTGGCCATAATTGGCTCCGGCCCAGCAGGGCTTGCAACAGCTTATTTCCTTCGGCTTGAAGGAATTGCTTCGGACATTTTTGAAAAGCTCCCAGAAACAGGGGGGATGCTTCGGTACGGCATTCCAGAATATCGGTTGCCCAAAAATATCCTGGACAAGGAACTGGCCCATTTTAAAAAAATGGGTGGTATTGAAATTTTCTGCAACAAAGAGCTTGGTAAGGATATCCAGATTAATGAACTCAAAAAAGATTATGATGCAGTTGTAATTGCTGTCGGTTCCTGGAAGGCCAGCGGAATGAGAACTGAGGGTGAAGAGCTGGCCCGAGGTGGAATTGACTGGTTGGAGGAGCTCGCCCGCAATGGCTGGCAGGGAGATGATCCCGGAGAAACAATTGTTGTGGGCGGTGGAAATACTGCAATGGACTGTGTGCGCAGCGCTCTGCGCTTAACGGATAAACCCGTTCATTGTATGTACCGCAGGACGGAGAAAGAGATGCCAGCTGAACAGATTGAAATTGATGAGGCCAGGGAGGAAGGGGCAAGGTTCAATTTCCTTACTCAACCCATCAAACTGCGCAAGGAAAACGGCAAATTGGTCCTGGAATGCCTGCAGATGGAACTTGGTGAACCTGATGCCTCGGGAAGAAGGCGACCGGTACCCATCGAGGGTAGTGAGTTTGAGGTTGCTGCCGATACAGTTATTGCAGCAATTGGACAGAAAACCATCGCTCCCGAAGATCTTCCCACAAACAAGTGGGGCGATGTAGATGTGGAAGAAGCTGATTGCAGAGCCGAGGACAATGTTTTTGCCGCTGGGGATTGTGTAAGTGGACCAGCAACAGTTGTAGAAGCTGTTGCTGGAGGAAGAAGAACTGCTCTTGGGATCCTGGCTTTTCTTAAGGGAGAAAAGTGTGAGCTTCCCCGCCAGGTAAATGTCTCCCGGGGCCACTGGCAGAGCCTTTCTGAGGATGACCTGGTATACCTTTTTGATCCGGAAGAAAAAGCGCGGGTTCCCCAGCGTTTAATCCCCCTGGAAGAGAGGCTTGCAACCTTTAAAGAGGTCAGCCATACTTTTACAGAAGAAGAAATAGGGGAAGAAGGAAAAAGGTGTATTGAGTGCAGCTGTACTGCTAAGAATGACTGCAGTCTCAAAGACTTCTCTGAAACCTATGGTGCAGACCCAGAAAAATTCGGGGGAGAAAAGGGTATCAAAACCTATAACTCCCGTCACCCCCATATAATCCTGGATAACGGAAAATGTATTAAATGCGGAATTTGTGTAAAGGTCTGTAGTGAGGTTGTGAATGAATACCTCCTGGGCTTCAAGAACAGGGGCTTTAAAACCAAGGTTGAAACCGCTTTTAACACCACTCTTCCGGAATTTTGCACTGAATGCGGAGAATGTATAGAAGCCTGCCCCGTAGGTGCTCTGGACTGGAAAAAGAAAAAGGACGAATAAAAAAATAACGTCCGGGAATTCAAAGGAGGAATTTGTATGTCAAACCTTATTGATGGGAAGCAGATTGCCAAAGAAATCCGAGCAGAATTAAAAAAAGAAGTTGACGCTCTCCGGGAAAAAACCGGCAAGGTACCGGGGCTTGCAGTTGTTCTTGTGGGAGAAGATCCTGCTTCTGCAACCTACGTTCGGATGAAGGGGAAGGCCTGCGAGGAAGCAGGGTTCCTTTCCAGAACTCACCGGCTTTCAGAAGATACCTCCCAGAGAGAACTACTGGACCTTGTAAAACAGTTAAACGAAGATGATGAAATCCACGGCATTCTGGTCCAGTTACCCCTACCTGATGGACTGGACGAACAGGAAGTTCTCTATACCATTGATCCGGAAAAAGATGTTGATGGTTTCCACCCCTTTAATGTTGGTCGGCTGATGACTGGTGATCCCAGTTTTGTTCCCTGTACTCCCAGGGGTGTAATAGAATTGCTTGACCGTTCAGGAGTGGAGATAAAGGGGAAAAGGGCGGTTGTAATTGGCAGGAGCAATATTGTTGGGAAACCTGTTGCTCTGCTTCTTCTGCAGCGTCACGCAACGGTAACCATCTGCCATTCCAGGACTCAGGATCTTCCGGGCGTGGTTCGGGAAGCGGATATTGTTGTTGCTGCCGTAGGACGCCCTGAAATGATCAAGGGTGACTGGATAAGAGAGGGAGCAGTTGTTATTGATGTAGGTGTTAACAGGGTTGGAGAGAAAAAGCTTGTTGGTGATGTTGCTTTTGATGAAGCCAAAGAAGCAGCCAGCCTTATTACCCCAGTACCGGGCGGTGTTGGCCCCATGACAATTGCCATGCTCCTGCAGAACACCCTGGAATCCTTCAAAAACCATGAATAAAACAGTCCTTACCGTTAGCGAACTCACCAGCTACCTGCAGGGGGTTTTGCGACGGGAAGAACTTTTGAGTGACCTTTGGGTTGCCGGTGAAATTTCTAATTTTCACCGGCATCACTCTGGCCACTGCTACTTTACTCTTAAGGACAAGGAATCGAGATTGCGGGCAGTATTTTTCAAAAACCAGGTGGAAAAAATCAAATTCAACATGGAAAATGGCCTGGATGTAATGGCCAGAGGTTATATTGATATCTATAAACAACGCGGAGAATATCAGCTGTATGTTCAGGAAATGGAGCCTGCCGGAATAGGGGCTTTACACCTGGCCTTTGAACAGCTTAAAAAGAAACTGGAGGAAGAGGGGCTTTTTTCCGAGGATCGTAAAAAGCCACTTCCTCCTTTTCCGCAAAAAGTGGGAGTGGTCAGTTCAGCTTCGGGTGCAGCCATCCGGGATATTCTGGCTGTTTTCCAGAGGCGCTCTGCAGGAACATCGTTGCTTTTAGCTCCTGCCCGAGTCCAGGGTGAAGGTGCAGGAGAAGAAATCGCAACGGCCTTAGAAAAATTAGCCCGAACCGATGTAGATGTTATAATAGTTACCAGGGGCGGAGGGTCCCTGGAAGAGCTCTGGGCTTTTAACGAGGAAGTTGTTGCCCGGGCAATTTTTGCATGTTCAAAACCGGTAATTTCTGCGGTGGGGCACGAAAGGGATTTTACCATTGCTGATTTTGTTGCTGACACCAGAGCACCGACTCCATCAGCAGCAGCAGAAATGGTTGTTCCTGACCACCGCCAGATAATCAAAGATATAGGAGATTTCCAGAGAAGGTTGAAAAAAGGCCTTCTGGACCTTTTGGAAAGAAGAAAACAGGAACTGGAAAGGCTGGGGCAGAAAAGGATTTTCCTTCGCCCCCAGGAAGAATTAATTGAGAGGCGAAGACAACACCTGGATGATCTGGAATCCAAAATGATAACCAGAGTCAGACATGATCAACAGATGGAGAAGGAGAGGTTACAAACCAGGGTTGCTCGCCTGGAAGGCTTGAGTCCTTTAAAGATACTCGGACTCGGCTACAGTATCTGCACTGACCCGACTGGGGAAATGGTTTATAAGGATTCCCGGCAGCTTAAAACTGATGATCAAATCAAAGTTATTCTTTCCCGGGGTCAGGCTGATGCCCGGGTAACCTGTATCCGGGAAAACGAAAACGAGGAGGATGAAAATGGGGGCCAAGCAGAAGGATAAGCTGAGTTTTGAAGAAGCACTCCAAAAGCTGGAAGAAATAGTTGAAAAGCTGGAAAGCGGGGATTTAAAGCTGGAAGAATCCCTTGAACTTTTCGAAGAGGGTGTTCGGCTTTCGAGGCAATGCCAGAAAAAGCTCGAGGAGGCCCAGGGAAAAATAGAAAAGCTTGTGGACGAGAAAGACGGCGAAATTAAGACTGAACCTTTTGCTTCCCCGGAAAATGATGACGAAAATAAAAACGGAAATGGAAAGGATTCAAAAAACAGTAGAAACCTATTTGCCCAGGATAGTTGAAGAAAGATCCATTCCTTCCAGATTTGGGGAAGCCATTAGTTATGCCCTTGGGGGAAAAGGAAAAAGGATCAGGCCATTCCTTTTTCTCCAGGCATTCACCATGTATTCTTCTCGGGAGGAAAAAGCTCTCCCCTTTGCGTGTGCAATTGAAGCAATTCACACCTATTCCCTTGTCCACGATGACCTTCCGGTTATGGATGATGATGATTTCCGTCGGGGCAGGCTGACCGCCCACCGGGTTTACGGGGAAGCAAATGCGCTCCTGGTAGGAGATGCTCTTCTCACGGTGGCCTGTGAGCTTATGACCTCAACCGGAAAGGATTTCCCTCCCCGAACAGTTCAGAAAGCAATGGAAGTGGTTTTAAAGGCTTCAGGCCCCGAGGGAATGGTTGGAGGACAATACCTGGATTTAAAAGGGGAAGGTCGTAAGCTTGAACTATTCCAGCTGGAAGAAATCCACCGGAGTAAAACCGGGGCTTTAATTACGGCTTCTCTTTTAAGCGGGGGAATCCTGGGCGAAGCTCCGGAAGAGGATCTTGAAGCTTTGAGAACCTATGGTGAGGAATTGGGGTTACTTTTCCAGATAACTGATGATCTTCTTGACGTGGTAGGGGACCCAGAAAAAACCGGGAAAGCGGGGAAAAAGGATGCTGAGCTTGGAAAATCAACTTACCCCGGTCTTCTGGGAATAAAAGGAGCCAGGGAAAAAGCAGAAGAGAGGCGCCTTTTTGCGGAAAAAGCAGCTGGGAAACTGGGAAAAAAAGGTAAGATTTTTATTGAACTGGCGAATTTTGTTTATTACCGTGACAGGTGAGAATTGTCAGTTTTAAACGGTTATGTTATAATTAATTGCGCATCGGCGGTGCAGTATCCTAGTCAACCCTGTACTCCTGAAGGCGGGCCTAAAAATCCGTCAAAGGGCACATCGATGAAGTTCCTGGTTGTGGCTACTGACGCCCAGTCGGGGGTCACAGCTGGGAGTTAAGGAATTCGGGGCGATCCACAATGGCATGTGGGCGTAGACCCTGATTCCGCGGAGGCCCGGATACCTGTAGGGAGCTAGTGTCCGGGGAACCTGCAGAAACCGCAAGGTAGCTGCAGCGTAGCCTGCTTTGAGTGGTAAGGGGAGAGGAGGTTTTTAAGTTCCTATCCCGAAGGGCCCTGAGGGAGCGGTTCCTTTACCTCTGAAACCCTTACTGCAAAAGAAGCTAGGGAGTAGTCAAGGTTGTCAAGGAAAACTTCTAGGCTGTCCCGCTGTGGGGATGGACCGGGGATTGAAGTGTGGTCTGAGTGGTAATCCAGCCCTGTACATGGCGACAGTACAGAGTGATTTAAAGGGAAACCGCCAAGAGGGCAACCTTTTGGAGATCACTGGGAAAGCCTGCTGGACCTAAGCCGCAGCATTTATCCGGTCTATCACCGCCGATGCGCCTGAAATAATAATTGGGGGGAAAGGGATTGAGTAAAAACCTCCGAACGGGAGTTACGATGGGTATACTCACTTTTTTTATTGCCATCCTGGTGGTGGCTTTTTCCCGTTTGGCGGTAGCCAATCTTGGTTCCTTTTTTGCGTCTGTTGTTTTTTTGCTTATTATTAC
Organism: Halobacteroidaceae bacterium; assembly: GCA_003551665.1. Classification (GTDB taxonomy): domain Bacteria; phylum Bacillota; class Halanaerobiia; order B1SED10-174; family B1SED10-174; genus T1SED10-26. The sequence continues at coordinate 122,066 of PUNE01000079.1, read as the reverse complement.
AATCGGAGTTATTTTTGATATGATCGGGGTAGCTGCTGCCGCAGCAGATGTTGCCCCCTTTAATGCTCGGGCTGCGCGAAAAGACTTTGGGGCCAAAAAGGGGTTACATCTGGTTCGAAATGCTGACCGGGTGGCTACTTTTTGCAGTGATATTGTCGGTGATATTTGTGGAACAGTAAGCGGAGCCCTGGGCGCAATGCTTGTTGTTCGCCTGGCTTTCGTTGTTGACCTTGGCGAGGCAATTTTAAATGTACTTGTGGTGGCTCTTGCTGCTGCCCTTACCGTAGGAGGTAAGGGTTTTTGTAAGGGAATAGGGATAACAAAGGCCAACAAAATAATAGGTGGAGTTGGGAATTTCCTTACCCTGGCAGAAGTTCTTGTTCCCTGGAGAAGGAAAGGAGGGCAAAATGAATGATCAAACTTGATGATATTGAAGGGCCAGATATATTGCGAGAACTTGGTCTAAACGATTTGGAAAATATTTCTGAACAAATCAGAGAGAGAATTATCGATGTAGTGTCTCGCAATGGAGGTCACCTTGCTTCCAATCTGGGGGTGGTTGAGCTTACTGTTGCCCTGCATTCTGTTTTTGATAGCCCTCAGGACAAGATTGTCTGGGATGTTGGCCACCAGTGTTATGCCCATAAACTTTTGACGGGTCGGCAGAAAGAATTTGAGTCTCTCCGTAAGTTCCGGGGAATGAGTGGTTTTCCCAAGAGCAGCGAAAGCAAACACGATATTGTAGAAACAGGGCACAGCAGTACTTCTCTTTCTTCCGCAATGGGACTTGCCCTTGCCCGGGAGCAAAAGAGGGAAAAACATGAGATTATTGCAGTGATTGGAGATGGGGCTCTATCTGGAGGCATGGCCCTGGAGGCTTTAAACCATATCGGGCATTTAAAGAAAAAAATAATTGTTGTGCTTAATGATAATGAAATGTCCATTTCTCAAAATGTTGGGGCTCTGGCCAATTACCTTGCTAGGATTCGCACAGAACCCATTTACCAGAAACTGAGAAGTGATGCCGAATTTTTAATGAAAAGAATTCCCGCAATAGGCGGTAGAATGGCTTTTGCTGCAGACCGAATAAAAGATAGCTTGAAATACCTGGTTGTTCCCGGGGTGTTTTTTGAGGAACTTGGCTTTACCTATTTAGGACCTGTTCCGGGGCACGATATTTCTGCTCTTCGCCAGTATTTTCAGCGCAGCAAAAGGCTGGAGGGTCCTCTCTTGATTCATGCTGTAACTGAAAAAGGTAAAGGGTACCATCCAGCGGAAAAAAGTCCCTCCCGTTTTCACGGCACAGGACCTTTTATACTGGAAAACGGAGAAGGGAAGGTTCGATCCAGTGGTAAGAGCTTTACCAGTTGTTTCAGTGAAATAATTTGTGATATGGCAGAAAAAGATGAGAATATTACCGCGATTACAGCGGCAATGCCCGACGGAACAGGACTCAATAAATTTGCCAAAAAATTTCCCGAGCGTTTTTTTGACGTGGGTATTGCGGAGCAGCACGGAGTAACACTGGCCGCAGGCATGGCCAGGGGTGGACTGAAGCCTGTAGTTGCTATTTATTCCACTTTTCTGCAGCGGGCTTATGATCAAATAGTTCACGATGTGTGCCTGCCCGGCCTGCCGGTTACTTTTGCCATTGACAGGGCGGGACTGGTTGGGGATGATGGAGAGACCCACCATGGGCTTTTTGATCTTTCTTTTCTACGCCATATTCCCAACATGACTGTTTTGGCTCCTCGTGACAGAAAAGAAATGGAAAAAATGTTTGCCTGGGCTCACGGTTTTAACGGGCCGGTGGCTATCCGCTATCCACGGGGTAGCGTTCCCGAGATTCCGCTGGAAACTGATCACCCTGTGAGTCCTGGGAAGGGAGAAATGCTTCGACGGGGTAGTGATATTCTCCTGTTGGGTAGTGGAAGTATGGTCTGGGAAGGTTACCGGGTTGCAGAACTACTGGAAAAGAAGGGGTTTTCCGTTGGGGTAGCCGACCTCCGATTTATCAAGCCTCTTGATGCCGAACTCCTGGAAAAATGGGCAAAAAAGGTTTCCCTGGTTGTAACTCTTGAAGAAAACTACCTTGCTGGGGGGATGGGATCAGCAGTACTGGAATTAATGGCTGAAAAAAACCTGCAGGTCCCCACTTTAAATCTGGGATTACCGGATCGTTTTATCCCCCATGGTAGTATTGATCTGCTTTTAAGAGATAATGGCCTTGACGTGGAAAATATGGCTGATCGAATAGAAAATTTTTGGATTTCAGCCCTAAAAAATCAAAAAAGGGATTCTGATTATGAAGAAAAGATTGGACCTTTTACTCTTAGAAAGAGGGCTTTTTTCTTCAAGAAATAAGGCCCAGGCCGCAATTCGTAAAGGAGAAGTAACGGTGGAGGGCGAAATAGTTAAAACGCCTGCGGCAAAAATTAGTTTTGAGGCCCCAATTAAAGTCGAGTCCCAGGATCCCTATCCGGGGCGAGGAGGAGTAAAACTTAACGGGGCCCTCGAAGACCTGGATTTTGATCCAGAAGGTATGATTGTTCTTGATGGCGGGGCATCCACCGGAGGTTTTACAGCCTGCCTTTTGGAAAGGGGAGCCAAAAAAATTTATGCAGTTGATGTGGGTAGCAACCAGATGGTCCCTGAACTGCGGCAAGATCCCCGGGTGGTTGTAATTGAAAATTATAACCTTCGTTACTTTTCTTCGGATCTTACCCGTGAACAGCTCGATCTTATTGTCCTCGATCTTTCTTTTATTTCGGCCACCAAAGTTATCCCCAATCTGGTAACGGCTTTAAAAGAGGGAGGATTTTTCCTGACACTGGTTAAGCCCCAGTTTGAGGTTGGTCCGCAAAAAGTAGGTAAAAGGGGCCTGGTTCCAGGAGAAGAAGACCAGTATTATGCGGTCAAAAAAGTTGTAGAAACCAAACTAAAAAATGGGCTTGGCTTTATTGGCATTGCTCCTTCCAGGTTAGCCGGAGTCAGGGGGAATCAGGAATATTTTCTGCTGATGCAAAAGGGTGGGGTTGGAGAATTTACACAATTCCATTGGGTTGAGTGTCAGGCAAAGCTGAGATAGAGGGTGTTATTTTTGAAAATAGGATTGGTTGTTAACGAGGAGAAAAAAAAGGCTGTTCAGGTCGGTGAAGCTCTTATTGAAAAAATGAAGGAGCGCGATTTACCTGTTTTTATTTCCCAGGAAGATGCTCCCGGGTTTGGAGACAGGGGGACTCCCATGTCCAGGCGCCAGCTTCGCAATGAAGCTGAACTCCTCCTGATACTGGGTGGAGATGGCACTTTTTTGCATACCGCAAGGTTTTTTGCTGGTTCCAATATTCCCATTCTGGGGTTTAATCTTGGGCGACTGGGTTTTTTGACGGAGATGGAAGCCGAGGATCTGGACCTTGTTTTGGACAATATCCTGGAAAAGAAATATCGGGTTGAAGAAAGAGCAATGATTGAAGGATGGGTTTGCCGCAGAGGCCTTGAAATTGCCCGGGTGCTTGGGTTGAATGATATTGTTATCAGCAAAGGAGCCTTCGCGAGGATTATTGAGCTTGATCTTTACCTGCAGAATATTTATATAAGTACATTTCCCGGAGATGGTTTGATTGTCTCAACCCCAACTGGTTCGACAGCCTATTCTCTAAGTGCAGGGGGACCAATTGTTCACCCCATGGTAGAAGGGTTTATTATAACCCCGATTTGTCCTCATTCTCTGCATGCCAGACCGCTGGTTGTTCGCAAAATAGAAAAAATTGAAATCAAGGTAAGGCGTGCTGATCGCAGGGTTATGTTAACGGTTGACGGGCAGGAGGGACTGCGCCTGGTTAGGGATGATGTTGTCAAAATTGCCGCAGCGGAAGAGAAAACCCTTCTGGTTCGTTTTTCGGAAAAAGATTTTTATCAAATCCTGCAGAAACGCTTAAACTATAAAGGTGATAGGGGGTAAAACATGAAGGGAAAAAGGCACCTGAAAATAATTAACATTGTAAAAAATGAGCGGGTCCGAACTCAAGAAGAACTGGCTAAAGCCCTCGAAGAAGAAGGTATCGAGGTTACACAGGCCACAGTTTCCCGGGACATTAAAGACCTTGGTCTAATAAAAGTTCCCATTGAGGATGGCAGCTACAAGTATGCAATGCCGCCGGAAGCGGATAAATATAAAATGGCTCGCTGGATAGAAAAGATGTTTAAAAATTTTGTTTTAAGTGTGGAAATTTCCGGATATATTATTGTTGTAAAAACTCTTTCAGGTACTGCAGGAGGATTGGCTTCAGCAATCGATAACCTGGATTGGAAAGAGGTTATGGGTTGTGTTGCAGGAGATGACTGCATTTTTGTGGCACTGGAAGAAGATTGCAATAAGGAGGAAGTTCTGCATCGTCTGCGAGAGCTGATAGGTGTTGAATAGGGGGTAAATATAAGGTGCTGGTTGAACTGGGGATAAATAATTTTGCCCTGATTGAAAGGCAGAATATTGAATTTTCTCCCGGGCTTAATATTTTAACCGGAGAAACCGGTGCGGGGAAATCGATTCTTATCGGTGCACTGGAGCTTTTGCTTGGAGCAAGGGCCTCTCTGGACTACATACGGACGGGCGCGGAAAAAGCAGAAATCCGGGCCCTTTTCGTGGTTGATGGTCTTCCTGGCCTGCAGGAAAAACTTCTAGAATTAGGGGTGGAAACAGAAGAAGATCAACTCCTTTTAAGCCGTGAAATTTCCCGCTCCGGGAACAACAGAGTTCGGGTAAATGGACAGCTTTCAACTCTCTCGGTGATTAAGGAAGTTTCCCCATTTCTAATTGATATTCACGGGCAGCATGAACATCAATCCCTTTTTTCTGGAGATAATCAGCGCCAGTTACTTGACCATTTCGGGGGCGAAAAACTGAAAGAGCTAAAAAATGAAGTAAACAGCGTATACAGAGAAATTAAAACGGCCCGGGGAGAACTGGAGAAGTTAAAACGTTCGGAAAAAGAACGCAAACAACGCCTGGAATTAGTGTCATTCCAGATCAAGGAACTGGAAAAAGCCAGCCTAAAACCAGGCGAAGAGGAAAAACTGGAGGAAGAACATAAAGTCCTGACAAATTACGAATTCCTCTACACCAAGTGCCAGGAAATCTTTTCCAGTCTTAACGGAGAAGAAATGGAAACAGGAATTAATGATAAGTTAGGGTATATGCAAAAAGAGCTGGAAGAATTAAAAAAAATTGATTCCAAGCTGGAAAATGCAGAAGAACTTCTTCGCAGTTCCTATTACCAGCTTCAGGAACTGGCCAGGGAATTAAGGAGTTATGCCGAGGGGATTGTTTTTGATGAAGCCCGCCTGCAGGAAGTGGAAAACAGGATAGGCGAGATTAATGATTTGAAAAGGAAATACGGGCCCTCTTTTGAGAAAGTACTTCAGTTTTTGGAGACCGCCAGGGTTGAATACAAAAAGCTGCTGGGAAGTCAGGAAAAAACCGATGATCTGGAACGGGTGATTTCTGACTGCGAGGAGAGGTACCTTTCCCTGGCCAGGGAACTTTCCAGGGAGAGAAAGGCTGCAGCGGAAAAAATGTCAGAACTTTTGGTTGCGGAATTGAAGGGGCTGGCAATGCCCCAGACCATGTTCAGGGTTGACTTCCAAACGGTTTATGATCAGGATGGTATTGGCCCACCGGGTAAGGAAATGGCTTTTTGGGAATATGGGGTTGACCAGGTAGAATTTATGCTTTCCCCCAATCCGGGGGAAGATTTGAAACCTCTAACCAGAATCGCATCAGGAGGCGAGATATCCCGACTGATGCTTGCGCTAAAAGCCTTGACTGCCGACCGGGAACAGGTTCCTACAATGATTTTTGATGAAATTGATAGCGGTATTGGAGGAAAAACTGCCCAAAAGGTTGCTGAAAAGCTTGCCAAGATCAGCCGCAACCGCCAGGTTATTACCATTACCCACCTCCCACATATAGCCAGCATGGCGGATAAGCACCTCTTTATCGACAAGGAAATAAAGGGAGGAAAAACGCGCACTCAGGTTGTTGAACTCAATTCCCAAGAAAGGGCAGGAGAACTGGCCCGGATGCTGGAAGGGGAGGTTTCGGAAACAGCCCTTTCTCACGCCCGGGAAATGCTGGAAAAAGCTCGGGGAAAAAGGAAGTTTGATTAAAGTTGAGTTAAATAAAATTCCAGGGCATCCGAGAGGGTGCCCTGAATTTTGGGAAATAATACAGAAAAAATTTCCAGAAAAAAGGAAAATTTTATAAAATATAGAAAATATTAATTGACAAAAAAATGGAGGTGGTTTTTTTCGATGCTGCAGGAAAGAATTAAAGTTCTGCTGGCTGATGACGATCTCGATTTATGCAGGATGGCGGAAGAATTTTTTTCTGTTCAGGAAGATTTTGAACTAGTGGGTGTGGCCAATGATGGTTTGCATTGTATGGAATTGCTGGAAAAGAAAAAGCCAGATATCCTGGTCCTTGATATTATTATGCCTCGCCTGGACGGAATGGGAGTCCTGGAGGAACTTAATAAAAAGGGGAGAGATGGTGACCTGAAAGTTATCATGTTAACTGCATTTGGCCAGCAGGACGTTATCCAGCGGATTTTACAACTGGGTGCCGATTATTACCTGTTAAAACCTTTTGACCTGGAAATTCTGGCAGAAAGGATTAGACAACAGAAAAACAAGGCCTCCTCCAGTGGCCTTGATAAACCCCTTTTGAAAAAACCAAACCAGGACAGGAACCATAACAGGAATCAGAACAATGACCAGAACCTGGAGGTAAAGGTGACCGGTGTAATGCACCAACTCGGGGTTCCCGCCCATATCAAAGGTTATATTTATCTCCGGGAGGCAATAATGATGGTAATTGAAGAAATTGAACTGATCAGTGCTGTTACAAAAGAACTTTACCCAATGGTTGCCCGGAAATATGATACAACTCCTTCCCGGGTGGAACGGGCGATCAGACATGCAATTGAGGTTTCCTGGGAACGGGGAAATTGGAATGAAATTAAAGATATATTTGGGAATTCAGTGGGAGCAAATAATTGTAAACCAACAAATTCTCAGTTTATTGCCAAAATTGCGGATAAACTCCGGTTAGAAATGCAAATTGTATAAAAAAAAGGCGGCCTCAGAGCCGCCTTTTTCTTTTAAAAGAGATAACAGGCTACTTCGTGTTCGGAATCAATTTTTTTAATCTGGGGATCTTCTTTTTGGGGGAAGGACAGCCTGAGACTGTTTTCTTCCACCTTGATTTCATTTAAAGCTTCAACCATGGTAGGATTATAGTCGTTCATGAAATTCTCCAGGGTTTTTTGCAGTTCTCCCCAGCGTGATTCTCCCTTCCACTCCATTTTGACCAGCAGGTCCAGACCCTCAATTTTCAATTCGGAAACTTCCTCTTTGAAGTTACTGAGGACTTCCTCGTTGCCGGGTTTTTCCAGGAGGCTAAGGAGGTCCTTACCCTCCCAGCCACAACGGGCAAAAGCCTTCGGGCAACGGGGATGGAAACGGCAACCATTGGGCATATCGATGGGATCAGGGATTTCTCCCCGGGGATCAACCCGCTCCCGGTCTGTATCAGGATCAGGAATGGGAACCGCTGCCAGGAGCATTTGAGTATAGGGATGGGCGGCTTCTGCGATTACTTTTTCCGTTTCCCCGATTTCCATAATGCGGCCCAGGTAAAGAATTGCCGTCCGGTTGCAGATGTAGCGGATGGTCGCCAGGTCGTGGGAAATGTAGATTAAGGAAGCACCGAGCTCATCGCGCATACGTTTTAGGAGGTTTAAAACTCCAGCTCGAATGGAAACATCGAGCATGGAAACCGGTTCATCGGCGATGATGAATTTGGGCTCCAGAACAATGGCCCTGGCGAGGGCAACTCTCTGTCTTTGCCCTCCAGATAACTGGTGGGGAAAGCGAGAAAGGAAATTTTCTGGTGGAGTTAGTTCTGCCAGACTCAGGGCACTTTTGACTCTTTCCAGCCGATCCTCGTAACTATCTCCAATTTTGTGAATTACCAGGGGTTCCATGATTGTATTGAGGACGGTAAAGCGGGGATTCAGGGTTTCATAGGGGTCCTGGAAAACAACCTGGAAATTTCGCCGGAATTCTTTATCGTGTTTTTTCTTCCGGAGTTCTGTTTCTTTCCCCAGGTAAAGAATCCGTCCCGAGGTAGTGCTCTGAAGGTTGGCAAGAAGTTCCCCAATTGTACTCTTGCCCGAACCACTTTCTCCAGCAAGACCGAGAATTTCCCGCTCTTTTACTGAGAAGCTGACTCCATCAACTGCCCGGAGTATGGTCTTTTCACCACCAAAAAAACTCTGTTTAATGGGAAAATATTTTTTCAGCCCTTCAATTTCTAAAGCTGCCTTTTCTCCTACTATTTCTTCCTCTGTTCGTTCTTTTTTGGTGGTTGTTTTAGCAGCCGCGGTGTTTTGCCAGGTAGAGGGCTTTTTTGTCTCTTCCCGGAAGGTTTTAAACTTTTCCGGGTAATGGCAGAGAACCTGGTGATCCGGTTCTACTTCAACCGGCTGCGGCTCTTCGTTACATTTTTCCGTTCTGAAGGGGCAGCGCTCCATGAAACGGCAGCCGGTGATATCTTTGGCTAAATCCGGAGGCGACCCAGGAATGGAGATAATATTTCCCTTTGCCGCCTCCAGGGTGGGATAGGCATTGAGGAGACCCAGAGTATAGGGATGGTAAGCCCCTTTAAAGATTTCTCTGGTGGTTCCCTGTTCCATAATTTTCCCGGCATACATAACAGCCACCCGCTGGCAGATTTCTGCTACCACAGAAATGTCGTGGGTTACAAGAATAATTGAGGATTGTATCTGGCTTTGCAGGTCAACAAATTGTTTTAGGATCCCATCCTGGACCACCACGTCCAGGGCGGTAGTTGGCTCATCAGCAATTATCAGGTCCGGGCTCAGGGCCAGGGCCATGGCAATTACAACTCTCTGTTTCATCCCTCCTGATAACTGATGGGGAAAATCGTAGAGGCGTTTCTTTTCAAGGCCCACCATTGCAAATAACTCTTCGGCCCTTTTCATGGCTGCCTTGTTGCTCATATTTTCGTGGGTGTGGATTGCTTCAGTTATCTGGTCTCCTATTTTATAAACAGGGTCCAGGGCATTCATGGCACTCTGGGTGACCATGGATATTTCCTTCCAGCGGACCTTGTTCATCTGGTTATTGGTCAGGGGAACCAGGTCCCGGCCTTTAAACATAACCTGTCCGTCAACAATTCCCCCATTGGGAGGCAGAATTCGGTTGATAGATTTGGCCGCGGTGGTCTTTCCACAACCGCTTTCTCCAACCAGACCCAGGTTATCTCCTTTTTGCAGTTTAAAGGAAACACCATCCAGTGCCTTGACAACGATATCATCAACCTGGTAATAGGTTTTAAGATTTTTTACTTCCAGGAGCACGGGTATTACCTCCTCTCAGGCGGGGATTGGTCAGGACTTCAAGGGACCTGGAAATTAAAAATACTGAAACAACAGTGAAACTGATAAATACTCCAGGTGGAATAATCCACCACCAGGCTGTTCGCCAGGCTCCCGAAAGACGAGCCGCGTGGAGGATGGTTCCCCAGCTGTAAAGCCTCGGTGGGCCAAGTCCCAAAAAGCTCAGTGTTGCTTCTGCTGTTATGGCATAACCTATTGCAACAGCAAGCTGGAGGAAGGCCAGGGGAAGAACATTGGGGGCGATGTGGACCAGGATTATCCTTAAGTCGCTGGCCCCGGCCACGCGTGCAGCCTTAATAAAGGGGCGTTCAACAAGAGATAGAACCTGTGAACGGATAATTCGGGCATTAGTCCTCCAGGTTAAAAGTCCTATGGCCAGAATTATTATCCATAAACTGGGCCGGAATATTAGCACCAGGATTATCGCGAACGGTTCCAGTGGCAGTCCATACATTATGTCAACTATCCGCATCAGGATATTATCCACCCGTCCCCGGAAATATCCGGAGGTTAGGCCGATTACCACCCCAATAATGTTGACGATCAGGGCCGTAATAATTCCGACCATCAGGGCAGTCCTGGAACCATACATTACCTGGCTCCAGATGTCGCGGCCCAGGTGAGTTGTCCCAAAGAGGTGGTCACGGCTTGGTCGGGCCAGCTCGTTAATGTAAGGGTCGGTTCCTACCCCGAAACCATAGCCTTCAGAAATATCGAGGCCCCGGAAGCTGCGATGATACCCCAGAGACAGTCGGGTCCAGCTTTCACCGTCATACTGGAGAACTATGCCCCGGATTCCTACGATATAAGCTTCATCAGGACTTACGAGACCCACTCCAGTCAATTCACGGCTTTCCGGGCTGGTCATGTTGTACCAATCTTCGCCATCATAACCCAGTATTTCTCCTCGTTCTCCTGTTGCAAAACCATAACCTTCTTCAGAAATGGCTACAGCGTTAAGCCGGCGGAAAGTGCCGTCCATAAAAGTCCGGTACGAGGGGTCTACAAATTCACCATCCTCATAGTGGATGATGGTTCCCCGGTCACCAACAATAACCCCAAAATCAGGACCTATCATGCTGATGGCCTTGAGATTCCGTGTGGCAGGACTATCAAGGATGGTCCAGGAGGCCCCATCCCAGGCAAGGATTGTTCCATCATCTCCAACTGCAAGGCCTTTATCTTCTGCTGGAAGGGCAACCCCATTGAGGTTAATTTCCACCGGACTCTCAACCTTTTCCCAGGAGGTCCCGTCATAACTTAAAATGACACCTTTTTCTCCAACTGCAAAACCGAAGTCGGGCGAGAAAAAGTCAAGGCCAAGCAGAGAAGTATCAACAGGTGATTCCTGCTCTACCCAGGCAGTTCCATCATAGTGGAGGATGGTCCCCTCTCTGCCCACAGCAAAACTTTCCCCGGGAGAAACTACTGCCGTTGCATTTAGCGGTTTATCTCCAATTACCCGCATTCGTTCCCACTGTCCTTCAATAAAAGATGCAGCAGTACCTTCAACTCTCTCGTTCATTTCATGAGGATCGTGGGTGGCCAGAACAGGGGCAAAAATGGCTACAAACAGGATTACCAGGAAAAGAATTGATCCCGGTCTTCCCAGAGGATCGGCCCAGATGGCCTTAAAGGGAGCTTTCATCGATTGAATATAGGGTTTGTATTGTTTCCAGCGACTGGTTTCTTGGGCCATATTATTTGCCTCCTTTCTGGTACACGACCCGGGGATCAAGGTAACCATAAAGAAGGTCAGCAAAGAAATTCATTACCATTACCATCCCGGCCATTAGCATAAAACAGGCCTGGGCCATGGGAAAATCGCTGGTTCGAACCGATTGAATTATTTCCCGACCCAGCCCTGGCCAGGAGAAGACCACTTCAACAACTACCTGTCCCCCCACTGCAAGACCAACCGTAATGGCAGCCTGGGTTACCACGGGTAGAAGAGCATTGCGGGCAGCATGTTTATACATTATTGCCCGCTCGCTTAAACCTTTGGCCTGGCAGAGCTCAATAAAATCCTCGCCCATAACCTCCAGCATTGTATTCCGCATGATAAGCATGGGCAGACCCACATAATATATGGCGATGGTAAAAGCAGGTAATATCAGGTGCCAGAGGAAATCAAGGGTCAGGATTTTATCCCAGAACCCCACTGCTTCATAGGGAAGTGTTCTCATTCCACTGGTGGGGAAAACTCCCAGCCAGATTCCAAAAAGCATGATAAAAATCATCCCCGTCCAGAAAACAGGTGCTGAGCGGAGAAAAAGTCCCCCCACAATACCGCCAAACTCAACTCTGGTTCCCCGGCGCCAGGAAAGAATTACTCCCAGGAGGGGACCGATTGAGTAAGAAATAATTATTGCCGGGAACATTAAAACAAGCGTATTCAAAAGCTTTTCCCACACAATTGGTGCTATGGCTGACCTGTAATGAAAGGACATGCCGAATTCACCCTGGAAAAAATTCCCCAGGTAAATGAAATACTGTTGCCATAAAGGACGATCCAGCCCAAAACGAGCTCGGACCATGGCCTGTGCTTCTGCGGATAAACCTTCCATAACAAGGGCAGCGGTGGGGTCGGGTAAAGTCAGGCGAAAAACGAAAAAGAGCCCGGTCAGTATTATCAGGAAGGTTATTATCATTTGCAAAAGCCGACGGATTATAAACTCTTTTTTACCCATAAGCTCCCTCCGGTTCAGATTTTAATTTTGGATATAAGAGAGAGGGGAGGGAGTTTCCTCCCTCCCCCGATTGGATTAGTTCTGCGGCATATTAAGCCGGCCATCGTCGTCTAACCAGTAGCCAGCTTCTTCAAGAAGGTGCATTGCAGTTTCCAAACTGTATTCAAAAACAGGAACGTCGGGGTTATGCCAGAAGGTATTGACAGGTGCAATAATTGAAGTTCCTCGCTCGCCGCGGCCATCCAGCAGAACATCAATAAAGGTCTCATGTGGGATAGCATGGGCGATAGCCCGGCGGAAGTTAACATCATCCAGGGCGGGCAAACGGAGGTTATAGGTCATGTGGTAGTAACCGAAATCGGGGACACTGACAACTTCAAGGTGGTCTTCCTGTTCGGCCAGTGTAATCTGTGCAGGCTCCAGCCTCCATGCAGTCATGTCGGCTTCACCTGTTACCATACCGGTGTAGGTCCCTTCAGCATCGGCGTAGATTATATACTCAATTGCATCGATGTCAATTTCATCAGCCTTAAAGTAATCTTCGAACTTGACCAGCCGCTTGTATTCTGCCCTGTCAAAGCGGTCAAACTTCATTGGTCCGCTACCGACAGTAGGAATGTCCTCGGGGGAAAGCTGGTCAGCATGTTCGATGTCTTCCCAGAGGTGCTTGGGAAGGATGGGAATCTGGCTTAAAGTAACGGTAATGAAGAAAGAGGTAGGCTCTTTGAGCACGAAGTGCAGGGTCTGGTCATCGATGATGACTACTTCTTCCAGAGGTTCGTAGAAGGGCCGGAAGTAAGCAAAGTCCTGTTCGACCATATAGTCGTAGGAGAACTTCACGTCATCGACTGTTACCGGTTCCCCGTCGTGGAAAAGCATGTCGTCCCTGATTACAACTTCAATTGTGCGCTCGTCGTATTCTTCTACAGATTCTGCTGCCCAGGGAAGGGGTTCGATGTCAGGGGAGAGGCGGACCAGCTTGTCATAGTACAGACGCATGAATTTCCAGCCCCAGACAGTGGTTGAATCCAGGGGGTTAATATTGTCCGGTTCCTGGCTGGTTCCGATGGTCAGGGTGTTGCTATCTCCGATGGGGTATACATCGAAAGGAAGCCATTCAGTGTATAGGCCTTCACCAGCCATGGGAACGTAACCGGAAAAAGTGTTTTTGTTGTAGGCAAGAACCTCGTCCCTGTAGAAGAGAATACTCAGGGGTTGCTCTTCCATCCCAATTTGCTGCATTTCCAGGACATATTCACGGCGCTTATCGGGGTCAAATTCCCGGGCCTGTTTTGTGAACAACTCATCGTACTCCTCGTTGTAATAGCCCCCGGGGTTATTACCCCCGAGATCCATTTGTTCGGAGTGCAGGGTTCCAAGAAAGTGCTGCGGGTCAAGGCGGTCGACCCGGCCGGACCAGCCAACAATGGCAATGTCAAAGTCCTGCTCATTATAGAACCGATCAATCAGGGTGCTGAATTCCAGAGGCTGAACATCAACTTTAATTCCCAGTGCGGCCCAGGCATCCTGAATCAGAAAAGCCGCTTCATAACGGATTGGATCGTACCCTTCTGTTGTTGTAAGTATTGTAAATTCAGGAACCCGTGTGGCGGAGGCATTTAAGGATAAGCCCATGGCCAGCAAAAAGACTAGACACAACATGATTACCATTTTTCTTTTTACCATATTGATCCTCCCTTTTATTTTAATGTGTCTAAACAATTCGCTATAAAATTAAAGAAATCCTTTTTTTATGTGATATTCTGAAAAAAAGAATTAAAAGGGAAGTATTTTGAATTATTTTCCTTCCTTTGGGTGCATCCATTAAAAAAATACAGTTAATTGGGCCTTTTGAATTCAAAACTTTCTCTATAGAAAAAAGCCCAAATTTTTCTTTGGAAAAACTTTTCCCTGGGAAAGAAAGAAAAAAAGAAAGAACGTTTCTATTAGAGTTCTGGTTTAATTAATTGAGGGTTTTCCCCGGGGTTTTCACAAAAAGGGAAATCATTGTGAAAATAGAATTAAGTAAGGGGAAGGAGAGAAACCATGGCTAGAATTAAAATTTTTACTGGAAATTTTGGTAGCGGAAAAACCGAAATAAGTATCAACTATGCTTTATCCAGAAAAACCCCTCCCTTTCTCCTGGACCTGGATATTATAAAACCCTATTTTCGGCTCCGGGAAGCCGAGGAAACCCTGAATAAAGCCGGGATAGATTTGATCTTTCCCAGGAGTATGGTCCAGGCTGATCTTCCAATTATTACCCCTGATATTTACAGGGCCCTTCAGAATTCAGGAAGAGAGGCCATTATTGATGTAGGAGGAGATGATGATGGGGCCAGGGTATTGGGGAGCCTGGGCCAATATTTAAATCATGGCAATTATGAACTTATAATGGTAATTAACCCTTACCGTCCTTTTTCTTCTCATAAGCGGAACCTGCTTGAACTTAAAGAGGCTATTGAAAGTGCTTCCCGCCTTGCTGTTACCCATTTTGTCGCCAACGGGAACCTGGGAGCAGAAACTTCTTCCAGGGAGGTAGAAGAGGGTTATGAAAGAGTGGCAAACCTTGCCCGCGAGGAAGGGTTGCCCATTAAATTTACCGCAGTTCTCAGGGACTTAATTGATGAGGTTGATATTCCGGGAGAAATACTTCCAGTTAATATTCATCTAAAACCTCCCTGGGCGGTAGGAGGAAAAGAATAATGAAAGTTTTAATTCCTGATTCCCTTCAGAGATGGCAGAGTTTTATTCAGCAACTTGAACTGCTCAGAGGGATTGAAGTATACCGGGAAGAGGTCAGGAATAAGGATTATGATCTGGTTATTAAACTTCTTTCCAGCGGGAAGGAAGCGGAATTACCCCCTCCATTTCAGAAGTTCCTTGCAGTTTTAAATTCCGATCCCCTGCAGGGAGAGAGCCTGCAAATGCTGCAGGCTATAATCGATTCAGCCCAGGATGCTATCTCGGTTGTTGATGAAAATGGGCGTGGATTGCTAATTAACCCTGCTTACACCAGAATAACCGGGCTTACGGAGAAAGATGTAATTGGTCGTCCGGCCACTGTTGATATTGCAGAAGGGGAAAGCATGCATTACAAGGTTTTACAGACAGGGAAGCCGGTTTCAGGAGTGCCTCTCAAGGTAGGTCCTCAAAAAAAAGATGTGATTGTTAATGTGGCCCCTATTGTTATAAACGGTAAGTTGCGAGGTAGCGTGGGGGTAATCCATGATATTTCCGAACTAAAAAAGCTATCCGATGAACTGGACAGGGCTAACTGGATGCTCCGGCGTTTGCGGGCCAAGTATGCTTTTGAAGATATTATTGGCTCCAGCATTGAAATGCAGAAGGTTATTGAGCAGGCTAAAAAAGCTTCCCAGACCCCCGTGACGGTTTTGCTCAGGGGAGAGAGCGGCACTGGGAAGGAATTTTTTGCCCACGCCATCCACCATGAAAGCAAGAGAAAAAAAGCCCAGTTTATAAGGGTTAACTGCCCTGCAATTCCGGATACCCTGATTGAAAGTGAACTTTTTGGTTATGAGGAAGGAGCTTTTACTGGTGCCCGCCCGGGTGGGAAAAAAGGGTTATTCTCTGAGGCCAATAACGGAACAATATTTTTGGACGAAGTGGCAAAAATGGATTTTCAAATGCAGGCCAAATTATTGAGGGTTCTGCAGGAGAAGGAATTTACCCCCGTGGGAGGGACAGACCCGGTCAATGTTAATGTAAGGGTTATTGTAGCCACCAATGCCAACCTGGAGGAAGAAGTCAGGCAGGGGAGGTTCCGGGAAGATCTTTATTATCGGCTCAATGTTTTCCCCATTTATCTTCCCCCTTTGCGGGAACGAAAATCTGACATTCCCCAGCTGGTCAACCACCTCATAAGAAGGTTTAACCAGGAATACGGAAGAATGGTAAAGAGATGTGCTCCAGAAGCCTTAGAGCTTTTACAGGAATATGAATGGCCCGGTAATGTTCGGGAACTGGAAAATGTGGTTGGGCGGGCAATGATTGAGGTTGACTACAATTCCGAAGTTCTGGAACCAAATCATTTCCCGGCTCTCGGTCTTGCTTACCGGTTAACTGACAGCCATGCTGGAGGGGAAAAAACGGTATCCGATGGTCAGCTTGATTTGAAAGAGGCGCTGCAAAAAAAAGAAAGGGAGGTTTTGCGCCGGGCTTTATCAACCAGCAGAGGTAATCGAAAAATCGCGGCAGAAAAAATGGGAATTTCCGAGCGCAACCTTTATTACAAAATGAAAAAGCACAACCTTGACTGAAAAAAGTTTCCTGCAAAAAATTGCAGAAATTGCAGGAACCTGCAGGCGGGGTTGACGAGAACCCCGCTTCTGAGAGGGGTTCTTTTTTTGGTACAAGTTTTGCTCAAAATAATGTATGTACAGAAACAGGAGGGAGGGTGTTAAATGGAAATATTCAAGGAGATGGCTAAAGAAGGACATGAACAGCTATTTCTATGCCAGCACAAGAAGTCGGGTCTTAAAGGGATAATAGCCATTCACAATACCGTTCTGGGCCCCGGACTGGGGGGTTGCCGGATGTGGAATTATGGAGATGAAGACGAAGCAATTATTGACGCACTCCGGCTGGCAAAAGGAATGACTTACAAATCAGCGGCTGCAGGAGTTGATTTTGGAGGAGCCAAGGCAGTAATCTATGCTGATCCCAAAACCGATAAGTCGGAGAACCTTTTCCGAGCCATGGGAAGGTTTGTTGAGGGTCTCAAAGGTCGTTTTTCCACGGGAACCGACGTGGGGACGGTTTTTGAAGATTTTGTTGTTATGGGAAGAGAAACCGATTATGTTGGTGCCCTGCCTGAAGAATATGGTGGCAGCGGTGATACTTCCGTTATTACAGCCTACGGAACCTGGAAGGGGCTCAAGGCCTGCGCAAAGGAGAAATACGGAACTGACAGTCTGGAAGGACTTAAGGTTGTTGTGCAGGGCGTGGGTAAGGTCGGGCACAAACTGGTCGGGCACCTGACCCAGGAAAAAGCGGAGATTATCGTCTGTGATGTTAACCAGGAATTCATCGACAGAGTAAAAAGAGACTTTCCCCATGTTGAAGTAGTTGACCCGGAAAAAGCTTACGATGTCGAATGCCACATCTTTTCTCCCAATGCTCTGGGAAGCGTTGTAAATGATGAGACCATTGACCGGTTTAATTGTGAAATAATTGGTGGAGCAGCCAATAATATCCTTGCCGATGAAGATAAACATGGAAAAATCCTGGAAGAGAAAGGGATCCTTTACGCTCCCGATTATGTGATTAATTCTGGAGGTTTAATCCAGGTAGCTGACGAAACAGCCGAAGAAGAATACAGCAAAGAAAGGGCCTTTAAAAAGGCTGACGGAATTTACGATATGCTCATTGAAGTCTTCCGACTGGCACGGGAAAACAGGATTCCAACCCTCGAAGCTGCTGATATGATGGCTGAAAATCGGATAGAGGGAGTGTACCAGATTAGAAGGATTTTTCCAGGACGATAACAGGGGGCAGACGCTATGAGTGAAAAAATACTCGTTGTAAATCCCGGTTCCACTTCGACCAAACTGGCTGTTTGGGATTCTGAAAAAGGCCTTGTGCTTGATGAAAATATCCAGCATCCTGTTGAGGAAATGGAAAGGTTTGCGGAAATCCCGGACCAGCTGGATTACCGGGTAAATGTTGTCCATGACTTCCTGCAACAGCAAGGGTGGAAAACTTCCGATTTTATTGCAGTTGCTGCCCGGGGAGGATTGCTCAAGCCCCTGGCCGGAGGTACCTATGAGGTAAACGAGGAAATGCGGAAAGACCTTAAAGCAGGAGTGCAGGGACAGCACCCGTCTAACCTGGCAGGTTTAATTGGACATGAACTGGCAAAAGAAGAAAAAATCCCCGTTTATATTACAGATCCGGTTTCTGTTGATGAATTTTCTCCTCTGGCCCGCTATTCCGGTATTCCGGAAATTGAGAGAAGATCTTTGGGCCATGCCCTGAATATCAAGGCTGTTGCTCGTATGGTAGCAGGAGAAAAAGGAAAAAAACTCGGGGACTTTAATGCAGTGGTGGCCCATCTGGGTGGGGGCATTTCCATAGCCGCCTTAGAAAAAGGTCGGATTGTAGATGTTAATAATGCCAATGAAATGGGTCCCTATTCTCCGGAGAGAACAGGGGGCCTGCCAGTAGGTGACCTGGTAAAAATGGCTTTCAGTGGGGAGTATACAGCCAGGGAATTGAGAAATAAGATTACCCGTAGGGGAGGGCTTCTTGCTTACCTGGGAACCAATGACTGCAGAGATGTTGAAAAGCGAATTGCTGAGGGAGACGACGAAGCAAAAGATATTTACGAGGGTATGATTTACCAGATCAGCAAGGAAATTGGGATGGCTGCAACGGTTCTTAAAGGTGAGGTGGACCAGATAATTCTGACCGGGGGAATGGCCTATTCCGAATACCTGGCCGAGGGGATAACCCGCCGCGTTGAATTTATCGCTCCCGTTAAAGTTGTAGTGGGCTCAATGGAAATGGAAGCCCTGGCTCTCGGTGCTTACAGGATATTAATTGGTGAGGAAAAAGCCAGAGTTTATGGATAGGAGGTGGAGTAATGTATAAGAACTTGGAAGCTCTTCTTGAAGCGGCGCAAACAAGTCCCAAAGCCACAATGGCTGTTGCTGCAGCGGCTGATAGCGAGGTTTTAGAGGCCATTAAAGAAGCCCATTCCAGCGGCATGATTGAACCTGTTCTTGTAGGGGATAAGGAGGCCATCATTGCAGCGGGGAAGGAGGTTGATTTCCAGGTTGATTCCGAGTGGATTGTTGATTGCTCCGACCCTGACGAAATTGCTCATAAGACAATGGAACTGGTCGCGGCTGGCAAAGCAGACTTTCTAATGAAGGGCTTAATAGGAACTTCTACCCTTTTGCGGGCGCTTCTTACAAAAGAATACGGATTGCGCCGGGAAAGGCTTTTAAGCCACCTTTCGGTTATGGATGTTGGGCTGGAGCGGCTGATAATAATGACTGATGGAGCCATGAACATAGCTCCCGATCTGGATAAAAAAGCCCAGATTATTGCCAATGCAGCAGAGGTTGCCCACAAGCTGGGTATTGAAAAACCCAAAGTTGCTCCCCTGGCTGCGGTGGAGGTTGTTAACCCGGATATGCCTGCAACCCTTGAAGCAGCAGCTTTATCCAAAATGGCAGAAAGAGGTCAGATTAAGGGAGCAGTGGTGGATGGTCCCCTTGCCCTGGATAATGCAGTTGATGAAGAAGCCGCGAGACATAAGGGCATAACAAGCCAGGTTGCGGGGAAAGCAGATATCCTTTTGATGCCGGACATTGAGGCTGGAAATGTTTTCTACAAGGCCATGCTTTACCTTGGAGGTTATCGGGCTGCAAGTATTGTGGTGGGTGCCAAGGTGCCTGTTGTGCTGACTTCAAGGGCCGATGATGCCCGGACAAAACTACTGTCAATTGGTCTGGGGAAACTGGCCATATAATAATTTTTTAGGGAGGGAATCAAGAAATGAAAAAATTTGATTACATGGAAAAGTATGATTTTGAACAGTTAGTTTTTAATTACGATGAAACATCTGGTTTAAAAGCTTTGATCTGTATTCATGACACCACGCTGGGTCCCGCACTAGGTGGAACCAGAATGTGGGTTTATGAAAAAGAAGAAGAAGCCATAGAAGACGTATTGCGTCTGGCCAGGGGAATGACCTATAAAGCTGCTGTTGCAGGTTTGAACCTTGGTGGTGGA
This sequence comes from Halobacteroidaceae bacterium, assembly GCA_003551665.1. Lineage (GTDB taxonomy): Bacteria > Bacillota > Halanaerobiia > B1SED10-174 > B1SED10-174 > T1SED10-26. Next base: position 102,136 of record PUNE01000079.1, on the reverse strand, counting down.
AAAGGGGTTGTAATTGGAGACCCCAAGAAGGAAAAAAGCGAAGAATTGTGGAGGGCTTTTGGCCGGGCCGTGCAAAGCCTAAACGGTCGCTATATTACCGCAGAAGATGTAGGGACTTCTCCCCAGGATATGAACTATGTTTCCATGGAAACCGACTATGTTGTAGGCCTGATGGGAACCAGTGGAGATCCTTCTCCTTTCACCGCTAATGGTGTCTGGCATGGAATGCAGGCCTGTGCTGAAAAAATATATGGAAGTAGAAGCCTGAAGGGCAAAAAAGTTGCAGTCCAGGGTGTAGGAAGCGTAGGCTATTACCTGGTAAAACATCTCGTTGAAGATGAGGGCGCCGAGGTTATTGTAACTGACATCGATGAGGAAAGGATTAAAAAGGTGGTTGATGAGTTTGGAGTAAAAGCAGTGGGCACTGATGAAATTTACAGTGCAGATGTTGATATTTTTGCACCCTGTGCTCTTGGTGCAGTTATCAACGATGACACCTTACCCCAACTCAAGTGCAAGATTGTTGCTGGCGGAGCTAATAACGTTCTTGCAGAAGAACGGCACGGAGAAGAAATTGAGAAAAAGGGAATACTTTATGCTCCTGATTATGTAATTAACGCTGGTGGATTGATTAATGTAGCAGATGAATTAAAGGGATATAACAAAGAGCGAGCCCTGCAGTCAGTAGCAGGAATTTATGATAGCGTAAAAATGGTCCTGGAAATTGCTGAAAGAGATAACATCCCTACCTACAGGGCTGCTGATCGTCTGGCTGAAGAGCGGATTGAAAAAATGGGGAAAGTCCGCAGTAACTATATTAAACGCTAGGAGTGAGAAATATGGATTATAATATCCTTGTTCTCAATCCTGGATCAACTTCAACCAAAATCGCCCTTTATCAGGGCGCAGAATGTGTCCTGGAAAAAACTGTTCGCCATTCAACTGGTGACCTTAGAGGGTACAAGAAAATTGCTGACCAGAAGAACTTCAGGCGCAAAATAATAATGGAAACCCTGAGAGAAGAGGGTTTTGCGGTTGAAGATATTGATGCAATTTCCGCCCGGGGTGGGCTTTTAAAGCCCATCCCCGGGGGAACCTGGGAAGTTAATGAAAAAATGGTGGCAGACCTGGAAGCCGGGGTTCAGGGAGAACATGCGAGTAATCTGGCTGGGATTCTTGCCTATCAAATGGGGCAGCAAATTGGATGCCGGGCTTTTATTGTTGATCCGGTAATTGTGGATGAAATGGATAAAATAGCCAAATATTCAGGAATGCCCGAAATTGAAAGACGAAGTATTTTCCATGCATTAAATCAGAAAGCTGTTGCCCGGGACGTTGCAAAAGAGATGGGAACCGAATATAAAAAAGCAAACTTAATAGTAACCCATATGGGTGGAGGAGTTTCTGTTGGCCTCCACCGCGAGGGAAAAGTTGTAGATGTTAATAACGCCCTGGACGGAGAAGGCCCTTTTTCTCCCGAGCGTTCAGGTGGTCTGCCTGTCGGTGACCTGGTTAAACTCTGTTTTTCTGAAGAATACAACCAGGGTTTTATCAAGAAAAGAATCAAAGGCCAGGGGGGGCTTGTCGCCTACCTGGGAACTAACGACCTGATTAAGGTTGAAAAGGATATTGAGAATGGAGATAAAAAAGCAGAAGAGGTTTTAGAAGCCATGGCTTACCAGATTGCCAAAGAAATTGGAAGCCTTGCTCCTGCAAATTCAGGGAAAATTGATGCAATCATTCTTACAGGGGGAATGGCCCACTGTCCCCCACTGGTCCGGTTGATAGAGGAAGGGGTAAGATATATTGCTCCTGTTAAAATCAAACCCGGCGAGAAGGAAATGGAAGCCCTCTGGGAGGGTGCCCTTCGAGTTCTTCAGGGGCAGGAAAAAGCACAGATTTATAGCTGAACTATGATCAGGGAAGGAGGATAAGTGGTGCCCAAAGTTGTTTTTGATACGGAAAGGTGCAAGGGATGCAACCTGTGTCCCCGGGTCTGTCCGGTGAAAATAATAAAGCTGAGTGATGGGATCAATAAAAAAGGCTATCACCCTGCAGAAGTGGAAGAAATGGACAAATGTATCGGGTGTGGCTTCTGTTATGAAATCTGTCCAGACACCGCAGTAGAAGTATATAAAGAGGAAGGAGGTAAATGATGGCCGATAAAATTTTGATGAAAGGTAATGAAGCGATTGCCGAGGCCGGTATAAAAGCCGGTTGCCGTTTCTTTTTTGGTTACCCAATAACGCCCCAGAATGAGCTTCCGGCCTACATGGCCAGGCGTTTACCCATGGAAGATGGAGTTTTTCTCCAGGCAGAAAGTGAAGTTGCAGCCATTAATATGGTATACGGCGCTGCAGGGGCAGGTGCGAGGGTTATGACTTCTTCTTCCAGTCCAGGGATCAGCCTCAAGCAGGAAGGAATTTCCTACATGGCTGGTTCGGAACTCCCGGGAGTAATTGTGAATATAATCCGGGGGGGACCGGGACTGGGGGGTATTCAGCCAGCTCAATCGGATTATCTGCAGGCAACCAAGGGTGGTGGCCATGGAGATTACCGGCTGCTGGTTTTAGCACCTCAATCAGTGCAGGAAGCAGTAGATCTTACCATGGAAGCCTTTGACCTTGCTGACAAATACCGTAACCCGGTAATGATACTTGGCGACGGCATGATTGGTCAGATGATGGAACCGGTGGAATTCCCTGGAGAAACCTCTCCCGAGGAACTGCCCAAAAAGGAATGGGCCACAGTTGGAAATGAGGGACGTAAGGCCAATATAATTAACTCTTTAAGCCTCCAGGCAGAAAAACTGGAAGAATTAAACCTCCGGTTACAAAAGAAATACAAGCAGATGCAGGAAGAAGAAGTACGGGTGGAAACCACAAAAACTGAAGATGCTGAGTATGTAATTGTTGCATTTGGTTCCATGGCCCGAATTGCTTTAAGCGCTGTGGAAAGGGCCCGGGAAGAAGGAATAAAGGTTGGCCTGATCCGCCCCATCTCCCTGTTCCCCTACCCCGAACAGGTTGTTGGAAAAGTTGCTGAGCAGGCTAAATTCATGTTAACCGTTGAGATGAACTGTGGGCAAATGCTGGAAGATGTCCGGCTGGCTGTCAATGGTCGCTGCCCGGTTTATTTTTATGGAAGGACCGGAGGGGTAGTTCCAACCTCCCAGGAAATTTATGAAAAACTAATGGAACTGGTAAGGGGTGAAAAGTAATGAAAGTTGTAGCAAAAAGGCCCAGAGCTTTGATGGATAAGCCTACCCACTACTGTCCTGGTTGTACCCACGGAATTACTCACCGCCTTGTGGCAGAAGTTATTGACGAGATGGATATTAGGGAGAAAACAATTGGTGTTGCACCTGTTGGTTGTGCAGTACTGGCTTATGAGTACTTTGATTGTGATTTTCAACAGGCTGCGCACGGACGGGCCCCTGCTGTTGCAACGGGGATCAAGCGAGTGCTACCAGAAAATTTCGTTTTCACCTACCAGGGTGATGGAGACCTGGCTTCAATTGGAACAGCAGAAATTGTCCATGCAGCAATGCGTGGTGAAAATATTACCACCATTTTTATCAATAACGCTATCTATGGAATGACAGGGGGACAGATGGCCCCTACGACCATGATCGGGCAGAAAACAACCACATCCCCTTATGGTCGCGATTCCAAATCTGCCGGGGAACCCATTCGTGTGGTGGAAATGCTCTCCACCTTCTCCCGGGCTGCCTATCTTGCCCGGGTGGGACTCTTTAATAACAAGGAAATCAAAAAAGCCAAAAAGGCCATAAGAAAGGCTTTTGAAACTCAAAAAGCCGGACAGGGCTTCTCTCTGGTGGAACTTCTCTCAACCTGTCCAACTAACTGGGGAATGAACCCCGCAGAAGCGCTTGATTGGGTTGAAAGCAACATGGTGCCTTATTATCCCCTCGGCGAATATAAAACACCGGAAGGAGGGGAAGACAGGTGATGAAAGAATTAATTATCGCTGGTTTTGGTGGCCAGGGCGTTATGCTCATGGGACAGGTTCTGGCCGGGGCAGGAATGTTTGAAGGAAAGGAAGTTTCCTGGCTCCCCTCCTATGGTCCTGAAATGCGGGGGGGAACTGCTAACTGCCACGTAATTGTTTCCGAAGAAAGGATTGGCTCTCCCTTTGTGTCCAGTCCCGATGTTGTTGTGGCAATGAACCTTCCCTCAATGGATAAGTTCGCTCCCCAGTTAAAAGAGGGGGGGCTGTTGATAATCAATAGTTCTCTCATCGATACCGAGCCTGAGCGCAAAGATATCAGGGTGATAAAAATTCCCGCCAATGAACTTGCTGCAGAAGTAGGTAGTGATAGAGCAGCGAACATGGTTGCCCTGGGAGCTATAATTGAAAAGGTGAAAATTGTAGAAGTAGATTCAATAATTGAATCCCTGAAGGAAAATTTACCGGAGCGCCACCATAAACTGATCCCCCTCAATGAAGAAGCACTTAAGCGGGGAATGGAGGCGGCCCGGGATTAATCAGAGGTGACCAAATGGTAGATGAAAAAAGACTGGAGCGGCTTTTTGTTGACATGGTCAAAATTTACAGTCCTTCCGGCAGGGAAAGACAACTTGCTGACCATGTCAGAGATCACCTGAGTAAACTTGGACTCGAAGTTACTGAAGATAACGCAGGAGAAAAGACTGGAGGAAATACCGGCAATATCCTTGCCTACCTTCCGGGAAAAAATAAGGATGGGCCAACAATTATGTTTACAGCCCACCTGGACCGGGTTGAACCTGGTGAGAATATTGAGCCTGTAAAAGAAAATGGTGTGTTCCGCTCCAAGGGAGATACCATCCTCGCAGCAGATGATATTTCCGGCATTGCTCCCATATTAGAAGCCCTTTATACTATAAAGGAGGAAAACCTGGATCACTATCCTGTACAGCTGGTTTTCACTGTATCAGAGGAAGTTGGTTTACTGGGAGCAAAAAACCTGGAAGAAGGTGTTTTAAAGGCTGATTTTGGTTATGCCTTTGATTCCAATGGGCCGGTGGGAAACGTTATTATCAAGGGGCCTACCCACAACAGCATAAAGATTAAGGTCAAAGGGAAGGCCAGCCATGCCGGTATTAGCCCTGAAGAGGGTATCAATGCCATTAAAATCGCAAGTGTGGCCCTGGCCCAGTTAACTCAAGGGCGGCTGGATTCTGAGACCACCTCCAACATCGGGACAATTAAAGGAGGAAAAGCCCGTAATGTTGTTCCTGATGAAGTAGAGATGGAAGGGGAAGTACGGAGCCATAATCCAGAAAAACTGGCCCGGGAAACGGAAAAGATTGAAGATATTTTCCGGAAGTCAGCAGAGGAATATGGGGCTGGCCTGGAGTTTGAAGCTGAGAATCTTTACCCTTCTTTTGAATTTTCTCCTGATGAAGAGGCTGTGGAAAGGTGCCAAAAAGCCCTTGAAAAGCTGGGGAAGGAGGCCAACCTCCTTGCCAGCGGCGGGGGAAGCGATGCCAATATATTTAATGGTAAGGGCATCCCCACCCTTAACCTGGCAACGGGTATGGAAAAAGCCCACTCTACTGAGGAATATATTCCTTTTTCCGATCTTGTTGACCTGACCAGGTTGATCATCAATATCCTCAGTGACTAACAAAAAGAACAATGAAAAGGGTGGTTCAGTTGAATTCAGGCCGGGAAGAAATTTTTTCAGGCAACCTCCTTCGCCTGGTAAAACTGCGGGGTAAATATGAATGCATTCAACACCCGGGTGCTGTAGCAGTTTTGCCGGTACTTCCCGATGGGCGGGTTCTTTTTGTCAGGCAATTCAGGCCGGCAGTTAATGATTATATTCTTGAATTGCCGGCAGGATTAATGGAACCCGGGGAAGAACCATTAGAAACGGGGAAGAGAGAACTGCTTGAAGAAACAGGATACAGGTGCAACAAAATTGAGTTGATCCAGAGGTTTTTCTCCTCTCCAGGGTACAGCAATGAAGAATTGTATTTATGTCTTGCACTTGAGCTGGAATTAGTTTCTCGTTCCCTGGAAGAGGGCCTGGAAATTGTAATAATGGAAAAGCAGGAGATAAAGGAAGGTTTGCAGAAAGGTAGTTTTTCTGATGCCAAAACCATAATTGGTCTTCAGTTTTTCCTCCAGGAGTTTTAGTCGTGCTTAGCTTTTGCGATCTCCACGTACACTTAGGGAAGGCAGCAGGAAAACCGGTTAAAGTTACTGCATCTTCCAGTTTAACCCTGAGCAGGGCGCTGGATTATGCCGAGCATTTTAAAGGGCTGCAGGTAATGGGGATTATTGATGCAGCCTGCAGCGGAGTACTTCAGGAATTAAAGTTAATGCTTTCCCAGAATAACCTTTCTGAAAAACAGGGGGGAGGGTTTTCTACCCCCAGCGGTTTCCTGGTTATCCCCGGCGCGGAGTGGGAAATGGAAATAAAAGGGGCCCGGGTTCATTTAATAGCTTTTTTTCCGGGAATTGAAAGCCTGGAGGCATTCAATTCTTATTTAAGGAAAAAAGTCTCCAACCCGGGTCTTAGCACTCAGTTTCTACGTGACAGAATTCACAAAGTTTTTCCTCTGGTGGGACAACTGGGAGGGTTTCTGGGTTTTGCTCATGCCTTTACTCCCTTTAAGGGTTTTTTTGGTCAACTGGATAGCCTGGAGGAACTCGGGGAATTTGCTTCGAAAATCAAATTTTTGGAACTGGGGTTAAGCGCCGATAGTAATATTGCCGATGGAATAGCTGAGCTGCATTCTCTTCCCTTCATTGTTGGTTCCGATGCTCATTCTTTCCAGAATATAGGCAGGGAGTACCTGGAAATAGACACCCCTGTAAAAGATTTTGGGCATTTTTTCCGGGTTGTTTCTTCGGGAGAAGGAATTAGAGGGTTTAGAGGCTTTCCTCCAGCCCTGGGAAAATATTACCAGACCAGGTGTCGACATTGTGGTTTTAATCCCGGGAGTAAGGAGGAAAAAGTGTGTCCTAGGTGCTTGCAACAAGGTCTAATCCAGGGTGTTTCCGACCGGATCGCAAGGTTATCTAAAACTCGAGTCCAACCTCCTGAACGTCCACCTTATTTCCCTCATCTTCCTCTGCACCTCCTACCGGGATTTGGGCCCAAGACAATAGAAAAGCTTTACGAAAAACTGGGAACCGAACTGGATATAATCCACAGGGTTCCCCCAGAAAAACTGGCCCGAATACTGGATAGTAAAGGAGTTGAGCTGATTTTAAGTTTGCGCAGAGGAGAACTTGGCATCGAAAGTGGTGGAGCCGGCCAATATGGTAAAGTTAAGGGTTAGAAGCTTGAAGAAGGTTTGGTACAATTTTTGCTTTTTAAATTACTAGCAAGGAAGAAAAGGAGGTAATAACAGCATGATTATTGGTGTACCTAAGGAAATTAAGGACAAAGAAAATCGGATAGCGATTACTCCTGCTGGAGTCCAGGCATTGACTTCCAGTGGCCACGAGGTTCGCGTGGAGAAAAACGGAGGCCTTGGAAGTGGCATCAGCAATGAGGATTTTGAAAAGGCAGGGGCAAAAATGGTTTCCCGGGAGGATGCCTGGGATGTGGAGATGGTTATCAAGGTTAAAGAGCCCGAGGCCGAAGAATACAAGTTTTTTAAGGAAGGGCAGATTTTATTTACCTTCCTCCACCTGGCAGGGGTTCCCAAAGAATTAACCCTTTCTCTTATGGAGAAAAAGGTTGTAGCCATTGCCTACGAAACAGTTGAGGACAAGCAGGGTGGCCTGCCCCTGCTTAATCCCATGAGCGAAGTTGCAGGGCGTCTTGCCCCCCAGATGGGTATCCGCTACCTGGAAAAGCACCACGGAGGGAAAGGAGTCCTTCTAGGTGGCGTTCCCGGGGTTGGGCCTGCAAAAGTAACCATCATTGGTGGCGGTGCCGTGGGAATTAATTCAGCCAAGATGGCCCTGGGCCTGGGTGGAGAAGTTACCATAATGGATATCAGCCACAAGCAAATGCAGTACCTCGATGATATTTTCCGCGGTCAGGTTAAGACCGTTATGTCCAACAGCCTGAATATTGCCGAGGCTGTTAAAGACTCAGACCTGGTAATAGGCGGAGTGTTGTTACCTGGTGCCAAGGCTCCAAGCCTGGTTACTGAAGAAATGGTCAAAAATATGGAGCCCGGGTCTGTAATAGTTGACGTGGCTATTGACCAGGGTGGTTGCGTGGAAACCGCCAGACCCACCTCCCACAGCGACCCCGTTTACACGGTTCACGATGTAATCCACTATTGTGTTGTTAACATGCCCGGTGCTGTTCCCCGCACCTCAACCTATGCCCTTACCAACCAAACAATGCCTTATGTCCTGCGGATTGCAAATAGTGGTTACAAAAAAGCCATCCACCAGGATCCCGGACTTGCCAAAGGTGTCAATGTCCTTAATGGTAAGGTAACCTACAAAGCGGTTGCCGATGCCCTGGACCTGGAATACTACCCCTTGAGCTAGGCTAAAGAGCCCCCTTTTAATCAGGGGGCTTTTTTTATGGGAGGAAAAAAGGGCTTAACAAGGAATAATTTAAGGAGAAAGAAAAAAACGGGAGGTGGAACCGTGGGAAGGGTTTTTTTAATTGTGCTTGATGGTTTTGGAGTGGGAGCAATGCCGGATGCAGCTCAATTTGGGGACGAGGGAAGTAATACCTTTGGTCATATCCTGGAAAAGCATCCCGAGCTTCCCCTGGTAAATATGCAGGAACTCGGTCTTTTTAATATCATAGATTCACCCCGGGGAGTGAAATCTCCGGCGGGGGGATTTGGACAAATGGCCCTGGCCAGCCCAAATAAAGATACAACATCAGGACACTGGGAATTGTGCGGTTTGATCCTGGAAAAGCCATTTCCCGTTTTTGAAAAAGGTTTTCCTGAAGAATTAATGCAAGCCTTTACCCGCGAGACAGGTTACGGCTACCTGGGCAATATTGTGGCTTCAGGGACAGAAATAATCAAGGAGCTGGGCCCTGAACACGAAAGAACCGGGAAACCAATTGTTTATACTTCTGCTGATAGTGTGTTTCAGATTGCTGCTCACGAGGAGGTCATTCCCGTTGAAGAACTTTACAGGATATGTGAAATTTCCCGGACCCTTCTAAAAGGAGATTGGGCGGTAGGAAGGGTAATAGCAAGGCCCTTTATTGGGTCTCCTGGTAATTATACCCGGACCCATCGCCGGAAGGATTTCTCTCTTGAACCTCCACGAAAAATGCTCCTTGATTACCTGGAAGAAGCAGGGCGGGAGGTAGCTGTTGTTGGAAAACTGGAGAATATTTTTGCCTACCGGGGAATCACCCGCTCCATCCCCACTGAGAATAATGCAGATGGAATGAAAAGGTTAATGGAGGAAGTGGAATCGGGTAAGGGCGATTTGATTTTTTCCAACCTGGTTGATTTTGATATGCTCTATGGACACCGCAATGATATTAATGGTTTTGCAGGGGCCCTGGTAGATTTTGATGAATTCCTTGGGCCCTTTAAGGAAAAAATGGGCAAAGAAGATATCCTCCTGATTACTGCAGACCATGGCACGGATCCAGGATTTCCCACCACGGACCATACCCGGGAGTATGTTCCGCTCCTGGTCTGGGGTCCCAAGTTGAAAAAAAACGTAAACCTGGGAACGAGGTCAACCCTGGCAGATGTCGGAGCAACTATTGCCAGTTTCTTCAATTTGCAATGCCAGATTGATGGAAAAAGCTTCTGGAATGAAATAAAAGATTGAGGAGGAATAAAGATGGTTGAAGAAATGAAAAAAATCAGAGAAGGTGTTTTATGTCTGAAAAAAAAGAAGGTCACCAAACCCGAGGTTGGTTTGATATTGGGATCAGGACTTGGGGAACTGGCAAACGAAGTAGAACGGAAAACAACCATACCTTATGAAGAGGTATCCCACCTGCCCCCTTCCACCGTCCCCGGCCATAGTGGCCAGTTTGTTTTTGGGTTTTTAAACAATATCCCTGTTGCAATGATGCAGGGTCGTTACCATTACTACGAGGGATATTCACCCCAAGAGCTGGTCCGCCCCCTTCGAATCATGGCCCAGATGGGTATAAAGGTTCTGATAGTTACGAACGCTGCAGGAGCAGTGAATACAAACTTTAATGTAGGAGACTTTATGTTTATTTCCGACCATATTAACTTTATGGGTATCAATCCCCTTCGGGGAGCGAATCTTGATGAACTGGGTCCCCGTTTCCCGGATATGAGCACGGCTTACGACCCAAACCTTATTGAAGTAGGTGAGACGGTAGCCAAAAGTATTGGAAAAATGACTCGCAAGGGAGTTTATGCGTCCTTTAGTGGGCCCTGTTTTGAAACCCCAGCTGAGATCAAAATGGCCGGCAGGTGGGGAGCAGATGCGGTGGGAATGTCTACAGTTCCAGAAGTTATCGCCGCCCGGCACATGGGTCTCAGGGTCCTGGGGATTTCATGCATTACCAATATGGCTGCCGGGACACTCCCGGAACCTTTGAGTCATGAAGAAGTGATGGAGGTTGGAGAAAAGGTAAAGCCCCAGTTCAAAAAATTGGTCAAAGGGATATTAGCTGAAGGGGTTTTGTAAATGCAGACCTACGATTTAATTATTAAAAAGCGGGATGGGCAGGAGTTGACTCCCGAAGAGATAGAGTTTTTGATCAACGGCTATGTTCAGGGAGAAATCCCAGACTACCAGATGGCCGCAATGGCCATGGCCATATTTTTTCAGGGGATGGGAAGGGAGGAGACAGTTGCCCTTACCAGGGCCCTGGTTCAATCAGGAGAGACCGTAGATCTCTCGGGAATTAAAGGAACTAAAGTTGACAAGCATTCTACAGGGGGAGTGGGAGACAAGGTCAGCCTTATTCTGATCCCCCTGCTGGCGACCCTGGGATTTAAAGCGCCCAAAATGTCTGGACGGGGCCTGGGACACACCGGGGGAACTGTTGATAAACTGCAAGGGATACCGGGTTTTCGCACCGATCTTTCCAAAAGCGAATTTATAGACCAGGTAAACCGGGTAGGGGCTGCGATAATAGGGCAGACCAAGAACCTGGCTCCTGGAGACAAAATGCTCTATAGTTTGCGAGATGTTACGGGGACTGTAGATTCTATCCCTCTTATAGCCAGCAGTATCATGAGCAAAAAGATTGCAGGTGGAGCAGGAAATCTTGTGCTGGATGTTAAGTTTGGCCGGGGTGCTTTTATGCAGGACAGGGAAAAGGCTCGATCCCTTGCTGAAACCATGGTCAATATTGGCCAGGGAATGGGCCGGAAAACAAGAGCCGTCCTTTCCAGCATGGAGCAACCACTGGGCAGGGCAGTGGGAAACAATGTTGAGGTAAATGAAGCAATTGATTGCCTCCAGGGAAATGGGCCTCCTGACCTGGAGGAGGTAGTTATTGCCCTTGCCCAGGCTGCTTTACAGATGGAATTTCCCGAACTTACTGCTGAAAGGGCCAGAGAAAAAATAAAGAGGGTCTGGGAGGAAGGGAAGCCCTGGGATAAATTCCAGGAGTTTGTTGAAGCCCAGGGAGGTCATCTTTCCGGGGAACTCCCTCTGGCCCGGGAATTTTATTTAAAAGCTGATGCCTCGGGGTTTGTCGGGGAACTGGATGCCAGGATTATTGGCCGGTGCAGCGTTATTCTGGGGGCTGGCCGAAAAACAAAGGAAGAAGAGGTAGACCATCAGGTAGGAATACTTTTGCACAAAAAACATGGCGAACAGGTAAAGGAAAATGAGGTTTTGGCCACCGTCTTTGCCCGTGATGAAAAGGTTTTTTCCGAAGCAATGCAGTTTTTAAAAAAGGCATGGGTAATCCAGGAGAACAAACCAGAAGACCTTCTTCTTTTGGGTGATGTTATTGGTTAAAAACGACTAACCCTCCCAAATAATAGGTTATGGAGGCATTTGCCCTGATTGAGCAGGCTTATTTTTTCTGATGAGAGATTAAGGGGTCGTGTTCTCCCTTATAATCGCCATTATCCTTTGATTATTGGCAGAAGTCAATTTGACCAGAGGGGTAAATTGTGTTAAACTTACATCAGCAAAATTTAAAGATTGGAAAAAGCGGTTGTTCAAGCAACCGCTTTGCTTTTAAAAATGGGAGGAATAAAAAATGGATTTGCCTTGCACTCTGGAAAAGCGTGATGGAGAGTACTTTTTAGGAGGCTGTAAGCTCGAAGAGTTGAGCAGAGAATACGGGACTCCTTTACTGGTTATGGATGAGGAAACTATTAGGGATAAAGCCCGTTTTTACCTTGATAACCTGGAAAAAAATTACCCCCAGAGCAATGTATATTATGCCTCAAAGGCGTTTTTGAACATGGGGATTTGCCGAATAATGGAAGAAGAGGGAATGGGACTGGACGTTGTATCCGGTGGAGAGCTATATACAGCCTTGAGCGCTGGTTTCCCCCCTGAAAGGATTATAATGCATGGAAATAACAAGAGCCGCCGGGATATAATCCAGGCTATTAGAGCGAATATCAGAGCAATTGTTGTTGATAATGAAGATGAACTGGATAGAATAAGCAGGATTGGAAAGGCCATGGGTTGCAGGGTTCCTGTGATGCTTAGGGTTGTCCCAGCCCTGGAAGCAGTTACACATCCCCACCTGCAAACGGGCATGGGCTCCAAGTTCGGATTTAAAATCCACCAGGGGCAGGCAAAAAAGGCCCTGAAAAAGCTATCTGAAGAAGAAACCATGAAACCAGTTGGTTTGCACTGTCACCTTGGTTCTCAGATAACTGATGGGGAAATTTATCTCCGGGCTGCTGAAGAAGTAATGCAGCTTGCCGCAGGGTTCAGAGAGTTGTGGCAGGATGAATTTGCTCTTAATCTGGGGGGTGGATTTGCGGTTGCTCACAGCGACCAAGAGGAAAGCTTTAGCTTTGAAAGATTCCTTCCTGGAATTTCCGAAAAGATCAAAGAACTCAGCTTTGAGTGGGATTTACCCCTACCAACACTGGAATTTGAACCTGGCCGAAGTATTATGGCCCCAGCAGGAATAACCCTTTACTCACTGGGAGCTCCCAAAAAAGTAGAGAATTTGGGAAAACTGATTCCTGTTGATGGAGGAATGTCTGATAATATTCGTCCTGCTCTTTACGAAGCTGATTATAACGCTTTTGTTGTAAATAAAAATTATGATGGCCGTTCCAGGGAAAAGGTAACAATTACCGGGCGCCTATGCGAATCAGGCGATATCCTGATCCGGGATATAATGCTTCCCCGCACTGAAGCAGGTGACCTTCTGGCCGTTACCTGTACAGGTGCCTACACCTATCCAATGGCTTCAAATTACAACGGTTTGCCTCGCCCTGCAGTAGTCCTGGTAGGAAAGGGAAAAGCAAGTATACTGATAAGAGGTGAAACCTTCGAAGACCTTTTACAGAGGCAGGAAATTCCAGCTCACCTTCAGAAAGAAGAAGACCAATACCTGGCCCTTTAAGGGTGATATTAAACCGCCGGCTGCAGCCGGCGGTTTTTCTGAAAGAGGGAAAGATAACAGGGAAGCCGGCCAGGGAAGAAAACTTCTCCGAATAGGAGGAGTTTTTTGTTGGGATTTTTTGTATAGTTTTTTAAACAGGCAGGCAGGTAACAGGATGGTTTTGGCGAATTTATTAAAGAATTATGTCCAAAATTATGGCCAGTTAAGGAGTTGAGTTTAAAAAATGAACAAAAAACCTCTTATCGGAATTACTGCGACCCAGGAAAAAGGGGATAATCCGCCCAACTACCAGATCGGAAGGCATTATGTTAAAGGTGTTGCCCGGGCAGGAGGAACTCCAGTTATTTTGCCCCTGCTACAGGAAAAAGACCAGATAAGAGAAATGGCAGAAAGCCTTGATGGGCTGTTGATTTCGGGCGGTGTTGACATGGATCCGTTACTTTTTGGGGAAGAGCCCCACCCAAAAATGGGGCGGATTGACCCGGAACGCGATTTTTTCGAAAAAACAATCCTGGAATTTTTTGTGGACCAGGGCAAGGCAGTTTTTGGAATTTGCCGGGGTTGCCAGGTTATTAACCTGGTGTTGGGAGGCACAATTTATCAGGATATCACTGCTCAGCTGGATAGGGAACTGGTTAAGCATTCCCAGCAGGCTCCCCGCTGGTATTCAACTCATTCAATTTCTCTTGAAAGCGGAACCCTCCTGGAAAAGGCCTTTGGTCAAAAATCCGCCCTGGTAAATTCCTTTCACCATCAGGCGGTTAAGGAACCTGCACCGGGTTTTGTTGTCACAGCAGAAGCTGTTGATGGCGTAGTGGAAGCGATTGAACAGAAAAAAGGACAATTTATTCTCGGGGTGCAGTGGCATCCTGAACACCTCTGGGAAGCGGACGAGAAAACCCTTGCCCTTTTCCAGATGTTTATTGAACATGCGAGGAGGTAACAAAGATGGGTGAAGCCTGGGATGGAACCAGCAAGAATCTGCTGGCTCTGGTTGCCAATCACCTGGAAGAAGGAGTAATTGTGGTTGATGGTCAGGGTAAGATTGTTGTTTACAACAATACGGCCCGTTCAATTTTTGGTATTGACCCCCGGGTGGGACCGGGGCATTCCCCCGGGCAGATAATGCCTGGAGACCTTGTGCTGGTTATTGACAACGCCCTGGGGGAAGATGATGGCCAGTTAAAACCCAACAGCCTTAACGTAATTGGGATTCCACCGGGAGATATAAAGGAGGGGCAGGGTTTTTTGGCCATGGGGGAATTTGGAGCCCGAACCGGGGAGGGCTACGTAGAACTTGCTCCCGGGGAACAAATGCAAACCCATTTTAAATCCGAATGGAAGGGACGTTCCATTGAACTGCTTCTTGATCGGGCCCGGAAGGTGATGGATATTAAAATTGACCGGCAGCAATTCGGTTATGATTACAAGGTTGCTGCAGGTCATATGGTTATCCTTGATGGAGAAACCCGGGAGGTTAAGTTTTACCAGGCCCGAGGCTATACCGCCAGAGGTGAGGACATGGCTGATATTCTCAAGGGTAAACGCTTTGGAGCCAAAGGCCCTACAGCTCCAGTCCCCCACCTCAGGGGAAGAAGCCTGCGGGAAATCCATCCCCAGAATGAAGAAATAGTCCAGTTAATTGAATACCTGCGCCAGAAAAAGGAGATTAATTCTCAGGTGGAGTATGAATTGAATGGGGTTCCTGTACGCTGCAGGACCAGGACTCTGGAGCAGGGAGATGATATCGTTGGCGGATTGCTTTTGATTGAAGATATTTCAGAGCTGAAGAACCTTTCATCGGAAAGGGACAGGGCTCTGGCAACAGTTCGCAGCCTTGAGGATCGTCTGACTGGTGATTATCAGAAACCACCGGAATTTGGAAGGATTGTGGGGAACAACCCCGAGTTTTTAAATGTTGTCCGGATGGCCGATCGGGCTGCACGTTCTAATTCCACCATCCTATTACTGGGTGAGAGTGGAACCGGGAAAGGTATTTTTGCCCGGGCAATACATGATGCCAGCAACAGAAAAGACGGGCCGTTTGTCCAGGTTAACTGTGCTGCAATTCCTGAATCTCTGCTTGAAAGTGAATTGTTCGGCTACCAGGATGGGGCTTTTACGGGAGCCAGGAAAAGTGGAAAACTGGGAAAATTTGAGATGGCCAATGGAGGAACTCTATTCCTTGATGAAATCGGCGATCTCAGCCTTTCCCTTCAGGCCAAGTTGCTCCATGTTCTGCAGGACCAAACCATCCAGAGACTTGGTGGGATTGAGCCCATTGAGCTGGATATACGGATTATTGCAGCAACAAATCAAAACCTGGAAGAAGCCATGGTCAAAAAGGAATTCCGGGAAGATCTGTATTATCGCCTGAATATAATTTCCCTGATAATCCCTCCCCTTCGGGGAAGAAAGGATGATATTCTGGATTTAATACGATTCCTTCTTCCCAGGCTGGCCGCCAAAGTTGGAAAAGATGTAACAGGAGTATCGGATGAAGCCCTGCGCTTGATGTTGAACTATAACTGGCCCGGAAATATCCGGGAACTGGAGAATGTCCTCGAAAGGGGGATTAACCTGGCAGAGGGAAATATTATTCTTTCTTCTTACCTGCCCCATACTCTGCAGGCAGTAATGGATGAAGGGGATAGGAAGAAAGACGAGGAAATTGGAATGTCTCTGGATAAATCCGTGGAGGAAGCTGAAAAAAGAGCAATTCTCCAGGCCCTTCATAAAACGGGTGGTAACCGAACTGAAGCCGCACGCCAACTAAAAGTGGCCAGGACAACACTTTACAACAAGATGCAGCGGCACGGTATTAACTTTAATTGATTGCTTGTGTTATAATTAGTTTGAACTGGGGGAGAGATTTATGAGAGTGATAACAACTCACGGGGTAACTGATTTTGATGGCCTTGCTGCGGTGATTCTTGCTAAAAAATTGAATCCTGATTTCCGGGTTTTTCTCCCCCAAAAACTGGGAAAAGGAGTCATGGATTTTCTTGCTCTTTACCGCGACGAATTTGACTTTCTGGAAGAAGTAACTGAAGAAGTAACTGAAGAAGAGATAGAAGAACTGATCCTTGTTGATACGCAAAAAATCCCTTTTTCCAGCCCGGAAAACTTGCGTTTAATTATCTATGATCACCATCCTCCTTTTGAACTTCCCCCTGGTGCAGAAGGAGAAGTGAGAAATGTTGGTTCAACAACAACAATTTTACTTCAGAAAATAAGGGAGGAAGGGCTACAACTTACGGAACCGGAAAAGGTACTTGCAGCTATTGCTATTTACAGCGATACCCTATCCTTTACCGCTGATTATACCTCGATTGAAGATTTCAAGGCCGCATTGTATCTCTGGGAACAGGGTTTTAATATTTTTATTTTAAGGGAATTTTTGCACCTCCCGCTTAATGAAAAGCAGCAGGACCTTTTAAATGAACTGCTTGACCACGGAGAGGTCTGGAAAATAAAAGGGTTGAGCATCCATATTTTCCGGTACAGGCATAAAGAATACCTTGCAGGCCTTAATCAAATTGCCCAGACCCTGATGGATATCCGGGATGCAGACGCAGTCTTCCTTATCCTGGAAAATGGGAAAAGGCAGTTTGTAGTGGGAAGGGCCATAGTTCCCGAGATTAACCTGGGGCCCATTATGGAAAAACTCGGTGGTGGGGGACACCGCGGGGCCGGTTCTGCTCTCGCGAGAGACCTGGACGGTGATAGCCTGGTCAGGATGCTCCGAGAATTTCTGGAGGAAGAAATTATTGCGGAGAAAAGCGCCCGGGATATTATGTCCAGTCCGGTAAAAACAGTTACTCCGGATACTTCTGTGGCAAAAGCGGAAGAGTTGATGGAGTTTTACGGCCATAATGGCCTGGTAATTGTTGGAGAAAAGGGTATCGAGGGGATATTTTCCAGGAGAGACCTGCTTAAGGTTAAAAAACATGGTTTGAGCCATGCCCCCGTTAAGGGATACATGAGCCGCCGGGTGCTGACTATTGGTCCTGAAACCTCCATTCCCGAAATCCAGGAAATTATGATTAAAAATAACGTGGGTCGTTTGCCGGTTATTGATGAAGAAAAGAACCTCCTTGGAATTGTTACCCGGAGTGACCTGTTGAAAATGCACCACCAGGAACAACTGGAAGTTAACCGCTATGGGGGTCAGCTTGTTCTTCCCGAACTGAAAACCTACGATGTAAGTGACCGCCTGCAGAAATTGCCGCCCCGGTTGGAAAAAATCTTCGGGGAAATAACTCAATGTAGTCTGGAGCTGGGGGTTAAGGTTTACGTTGTTGGTGGTTTTGTCCGTGATCTTCTGCTGGAAAGAATTAATTACAACCTGGATTTTATTGTTGAAGAAGAAGGGGTTCTTCTTGCCCGGCAGCTCGCCCGAAGGCTGGGGGGGAAGCTCATTCAGTTTGAGGATTTTAATACAGCGACCCTTGAACTGGATGATGGTCTTGCCCTGGATATTGCCCAGACCAGGAGGGAATATTATGAATATCCGGCAGCCCTGCCCCAGGTAGAACCTGCCTCCCTTAAGCAGGACCTGTATCGCCGTGATTATACAGTAAACTCAATGGTAATTTCTCTATCCGGTGGAGAAAGGGGTCAGCTTTTAGATCTCTTTGGGGGTTATCAGGATTTAATAAATGGGCGGCTACAGGTTCTTCATACCATGAGTTTTGTTGATGATCCCCAGCGGGTTTTCAGGGGCATAAGCCTGATAATGCGCTATAATTTGGAGTTTTCTCCTGAGACCCATTCCCTCATGCAGGAAGCGATTCAGGCGGGAATTTTCCAGAAACTGCCTCCCCTTGTAATCAAGGAAAATATTAAGGATTTACTTCGACTGGGAAACTGGTCCAGGCTGGCAGGACTTTTTGAAAAATTCGGGATCTGGTCTGCTCTTCTGCCCTTTTCGCCCCGGTCCATCCAAGCAGATGAAGAAGGCCTGGTTTGCCTGGAAAAAATATATAAAAGAGATAAAAATGAAAGGCTGGACCCCCTGCTTTTATTTACGGGTTATATTTGCAGAAATGAAGAACTTCCTGATCGGGATGATCTGGTCGAAAGGTGGCAAATGGATAAAAAAGCCAAGCGCCTTTTTACCGTGGAAATAGATTTAATCGGTTCGGTCCTGGAGAAGATAAAAGAAAAGGAAAAACCAGCTGATTTTTTCTGGTGTTTAAACCAATATACCAGGGATTTTTCCGCAATTCTGGGTAGCATTGTAAAGGAAGAGAATATTCGCGAAAGGATAATAGATTTCCTTTTCCGGAGCACTTTCGAGGAAGTTGAACTTTCGGGTCAGGATCTTCTGGAGATGGGTTTTTCCCGGGGACCGGAACTGGGAAAGGTTTTGCGGAGAATTAAATCTGCCCGGATTAATGGAGAAGTATCAACACTGAACCAGGAAAAAGAATTAGCCCACCAGATTTTGACTGCCAAAGGAGGTAACAACAACAATGGCTGAATTACTTTTAATCATCCCTGTAATCCTTCTTTCCCTCTCAGTTCACGAGTTTTCCCATGGAAAGGTCGCGGATTTGCTGGGGGATCCAACTCCTCGGGCCATGGGGAGATTGACTCTTAATCCCATTGCCCACCTTGATCCCATAGGGGCCCTGGTTTTGCTATTAACCAGGCGTTTTGGTTGGGCCAAGCCGGTCCCCATTAATCCCCGTAATTTTCGTAATCCCCAGCGGGACATCCTTTATGTAAGCCTAGCCGGCCCCATGTCCAACATCGGGCTTGCAATCCTGTTTTCCCTTGTTTTTCGCTTTCTCCTTTTTCTACTTCAAATGGGGGCAATAACCTTTGCGGTGGGTAATTTTACCTACTTCCTGATTGAGATGATTCAGTTAGGCATAATTATTAACCTTGCCCTGGCTATTTTTAATCTGCTGCCGGTGCCTCCCCTCGATGGATCAAAGATTCTGCGGGGCTTTCTGCCCTTCCGGTACCACCAGTACCTTAACTTTTTGGAAGGGCCATATGGGTTTATGATAATAGTATTACTTCTTTTTACCGGAGTAATAGGGAGAATAATATCGCCAGTTATTTTATTTTTTTATAGAGTACTCTTAATTGGAGCATAAATAGAAAGGAGCGGGAAAATGGAAAAGAAGAGAGTTTTAAGCGGTAATCGTCCCACTGGACGCCTTCATCTTGGCCACCTGGTAGGAATACTCGGTAACTGGGTGGAAATGCAGGAGCAATATGATTGTTTCTACGAGGTTGCTGACTGGCATGTTCTGACCACCTCCATTGAAAATAGCGGAGCTATTTCTGAAAATACAAGGGAAATGGCCATGGACTGGTTTGCAGTGGGAATTGACCCCGAAAAAAGCACTGTCTTCATCCAGTCCAGGGTTCCCGAGCATGCCGAACTTCACCTCCTATTTTCCATGCTGGCCACAGTATCCCGCCTGGAAAGAAATCCCACCTATAAGGAACAGATTAATGAACTAAACCTGGGAGACCAGGTCAGCTATGGTCTATTGGGTTATCCCGTTTTGCAGGCAGCAGACGTATTGATTTACCGGGCCCATTCGGTTCCTGTAGGTGAAGACCAGTTGCCCCACCTGGAGTTTACCAGGGAAATGGCCCGCCGCTTTAACTACCTTTTTGGGGAAGTTTTCCCTGTCCCTGAACCTAAAGTGACAAAGACTGCAAGGTTGCCGGGAATTGATGGCCGGAAAATGAGCAAAAGTTATGGCAATGCCATTTTTCTGGCTGATGACCCGGATACCATCCATAAAAAGGTATGGAACGTGGTCACTGATCCCCAGAGAATCAGGCTTAAGGACCCGGGGAATCCAGATGTCTGCAATGTATTTTCTTTCTACGGTGTTTTTGCTGCTGATAGGAAGGAGAGAGTTGCGGGGGAATGCAGAAATGCCGAACGGGGGTGCACGGCCTGCAAGAAGGAACTGGTAGAGGTCCTGGTAGATCTCCTGCGGCCTATTCAAAAAGAAAGGGTAAAATTCGAACAGGATCCCGGTCTTGTAGAAGATTACCTGGCCCAGGGCTCGGAAAAAGCAAGGGAAGAGGCTGAAGCAACAATGAAGATGGTCAGGCAAAAGATGGGTGTTGGGAGGCTTTAAAGTGGAGTACAACCTCAGGCTGGATTCATTCGAGGGCCCCCTGGATCTGCTGGTTCACCTGATTGAAAAAAACCAGATGGATATAAGCGAAATTTCACTGAGGAAAGTAACCCAGCAGTATTTAGATTATTTAAACCAGATGGAAGAAATGGACCTTGATGTTGCCAGCGAGTTTTTGATGCTTGCTGCGGAGCTTGTGCAATTAAAAACCAAAACCCTCCTTCCGGGGGCCAAAAAGAAGAAAGCAGGGCCTCCTCCCGAACCAGATCTTGTGAAAAGGTTGTTTTTCTACCGCAGGGTGAAGCGGGTAACGGAACTACTAAAGCAGATGGAAGAAAAGAGATTATCCGTTTATGAACGCAATTACGACCATCTGATATATTTTTTGAGCCGTTATGAAGACCAGGAAAAGCAAAGAGAAAACCCCCTGGAAGGTATCCAGTTAAAACAGGTTGTTTCGGCCTTTAACCGGGCCAGAATTGATGCCCGGGCTCGTAAAAAATGGGAAAAATCCAGGGCCAGGAGCTGGCAGGAGCTGGAGGGAGAAACCTATACGGTAAAGGAAAAAATGGAAGAAATCCTGGAACACTGCAGAGATTCCTCCCAGGGATTTTCCTTCGGGAAAATAATTAAAAACCTGGATAATCCCCAGGAAAAAGTGGTTTCCTTCCTGGCCCTTCTGGAGCTGATTAAGAGTAAAAAGGTCATGATTGAAAGAGGAACCAATGTGAAAAGACTAATTATCAAGGGAGGTAGTGTTTGAGTGTCCTCTCCTAGTAATTTAAAAGGTGCAGTTGAAGCACTGGTATTTCTGGCATCAGAGCCTGTAAATATTGAAGAAATGGCCCAGGCCCTGGAGGTTGATTCCCGCGAGGTGGAAGGGGCCATCGAAGAATTAAAGCAGGAATATAATGGAGATGAGTGGCGGGGAATTCAGCTGGATGAACTGGCCGGGGGATATATTTTTTCCACCCGCCTGGAATTTGGAGAATATATCAGGCGTTTGCACAAACCAAAACTCAAGCAGAGAATTACCCAGGCTTCCCTGGAGACACTTGCCATTATTGCCTACCGGCAACCTATTACCAGGGCGGAAATCGAAGATATTCGGGGAGTAAAGGCAGAAAAAGCCCTGTTTACTCTGGTCAAAAAGGGTTTGATTAAAGAGGTGGGACGCCTGGAGAAAACGGGGACTCCAATTCTATATGGTACAACGGATGCATTTTTAAAACATTTTGGACTGGCGGATATTGATCAACTACCGGATCCAGATGGTTTAAGGGGCGAGGGTGCCCCGGATCTGCGTAAAGGGGAAGTTGAAGAAGGGCTCCAAAAAGAGGGCAACTGATCCTCTTTTTTGGTTGGCCCGAAAAACTCCTAAGAATAGTTGACATTGTGTTCTTAAGGATTTAAGCTGATTGAGGAGGAGAAATATTTTATGCTCCCTTTATCTGCAGGTACTATTCGGGCCTGCGATTGAACAGCGGTCCGGCTGGAGGGAGGGTCCTGGCGTGGAAAGGTTGCAAAAAGTTCTGGCCCGACGTGGAGTTGCTTCCCGAAGGAAATCCGAAGAATTGATTTCTTCGGGGAGAGTGGCAGTGAATGGAATAGTTGTTCGTGAGCTGGGAACAAAAGTTGATCCTGATCGGGACGAAATTACCGTTGATGGGGAAGTAATCAAAAAGAAGGAAAAGGTTTACCTTGTCTTCCATAAACCTCTTTACTGTATTACCAGTAAAACAGATCCACAGGGAAGGCCTACGGTAATGGATTTCCTGCCCCAGGAGTATAAAGATTTGCATCCTGTGGGAAGGCTTGACTGGGATACCGAGGGTCTTTTGCTTCTTACCAATGATGGAGCCCTTACTTTTAAGCTGAGCCACCCCAGCCAGGAAATTGAAAAAACCTACCTGGTCTGGACCGAATCTTCCGTGGGACAAAAGGAAATAAAAAGGCTTACCGGGGGAATAAGGCTGGAGGATGGCCCAACCCACCCTGCCAAAGCCAGGCTCCTTGAACCGGGACTGATTGAATTAAAAATCCATGAGGGAAGAAATCGCCAGGTCAGGCGCATGATGGGGGCGCTTAATCTTCCAGTCAAAAGACTCCAGCGAATCTCCGTGGGTCCGATAAAACTAATGGAATTACCTGCTGGAAAATACAGGCATTTAACCCCAGGAGAAATTAAGGTTCTAAAAGGACTCAAGGGTGATTAATAAAGGTTAATACGGGCTGGTGTAGAATTATATAATCAAAACAATATTTTCCTTCCCGAAGTTGCCTTAATCATAGCTGAACACAAAAAAAGGGGGTAAGACGGTGGAACTTCTAAAGGTATCAGCAAAATCAAAGCCAAAAGCAGTGGCAGGAGCTCTGGCAGCAATTTTAAGGAATGAAAAAAGAGTGGAAATGCAAGCAATTGGAGCGGGAGCCATTAACCAAGCAGTCAAGGCCATTGCAATCTGCCGCGGATATGTGGCGCCAAACGGGATTAATCTGGTGATGTATCCTTCTTTTGCAGAAATTGAGATTGATGGTGAGGAGCGGACTGCTATCAAGTTCATTGTTGAATCGCGCTAGTATTTGTTGATGATGTGGAGAAATGGGGGAAGACAATGCACATCAAAGGTATCACGCTTAACGGGTTTAAATCTTTCCCGGACAAGGTGACTATCTGGTTTGACCGAGAAATAACCGCAGTTGTGGGTCCCAACGGGAGTGGAAAGAGTAATATTGTTGATGCAATTCGCTGGGTGCTTGGAGAACAGAGTGCCAAAACTCTTCGCGGTGGCAAAATGGAGGACCTGATTTTTTCGGGGACCACCAGGAGAGGCCCGAAAAAAGCCGCCGAAGTTACCCTTATCCTGGACAACTCCCGGGGAGAACTGCCCCTGGCAGAGGATGAGGTCAGAATAACCCGCAGGGTTAATTTAACCAGTGGTAGCAACTATCTCTTGAATGGTGAAGTTTGCAGGCTAAAAGATATTGAAAATCTTTTAATTGATGGAGGTATCCGGAAAGATTCCTCTTCTATCCTGGGGCAGGGGAAAATCGAAACAATCCTGATGAGCAAACCCTCTGACCGCAGGGAGCTTTTTGAAGAAGCAGCGGGAATTATCAAGTACAAATACCGCAAAAAAGAAGCATATGGAAAACTGGAGCATACTCACCAGCAACAGCGGCGGATCAGGGATATCATCTTTGAACTCAACCGGCAGGCCCAGCCTTTGAAAAAACAGGCCCGGACTGCAAGGAAGTACAGGGATATCCAGGATCGCCTTTTTTTGCTTGAAGTAAACCTTCTTTTAAACAGATACAACCGCTACTCTGATCGCCTTAAAGATCTTTTTAGCCAGGTTGATGAGAAAAGGAAAGAACATGATCAAAAGGAAAGGGAAACCGGGGAATTAAGGGACGAACTGAAAACAATTACCTTCCATCGCAAAGAAAAAACTGAAGAACTGGATAAAACAAGGGAAAAAATCTACCAGATGGGTAATAGAGTTGAGGTTCTGGGTAATAAGATTGAAATAAACCAGGAGAAAATAAGGGTTAATCGGCAATCCAGGCAGGAAAAACTTAAAGCCCTGGAAGCCCTGGAAGAAAATTTTTCCCGTAAGAAAAAAGAAGGCCAGCTACTCAAAAAAGAACTGGAGGAAAAGGAGAAAAAAGTAAAGGATCTGGAAGAAAAACTGGACTCCTTTTCCAAAGAAGAACAGAGGAAAATAACAAGGGGCGATACTCTCCATCAGGAGAAAGAAAACCTTCGCAGTAAAATAAAAGATTATTTAAATAAAATGAGCCAGAAACGGAAGACAGTCCAGGAGCTGGAAGGGGAAAGAACTCGACTGGAAACCAGGCTGCAGGAACTGGATTCAACCAGGGAAAATGCCAGAAAAAATGTTACCGAACTGGAGGATGGTCTCCAGGAAAGCCGGAAAACCCTGAAGGAGAAACAAAAAGAACTGGCTGACCTGAGTAAGAAAAGCCAGGAAACTGATGAGAGGTTCAGGAAAGCTCAAGAAGAACTCCATGAACTGCATAATCAGAAAGGGAACCTGGAAGAAGAAATTGCCAGGCTTCGCAACCAGCTTACAGTCCTGAGTGATTTCCGGGAAAAAGGCCGGGGTTACAAAAGTGGTGTGAGGGCAGTCCTTAATGCCGCCAGTGAGGAACGGCTTGGGGGTATTTTGGGTACTGTTTCGGAGTCTTTTCAGGTAGAAGCACGTTATTCGGATGCTATTGCTGCTGCTTTAGAAGGCAGAGAACAAAATATAATAACTGAAACTGACCGGGCAGCACGAAATGCCATCCGGCTTTTAAAAGATAATAATGCAGGAAGGGCTACTTTCTTACCCCTTGATTTAATTAGAGGTCGAGGACTGGGTCCGGCAGAAGAAAAAATTCTGAAACTGCCTGGTATCCTGGGAACAGGAGTTGAAATGTTAGAATTTGCTCCTGAACTGGAACCGGTTTTTTCCAATCTCCTGGGCAGAGTTATTATAACCAAGAAAATGGATGATGCGGTTAAAGCTTCCCGGGAGACAGGGAACAGATTGCGCTTTGTAACCCTTGATGGTGATATTATTCAACCCGGTGGTGCAATGACCGGTGGCAGCAGGAGGAGAAAAACCCTTTTCAGCGGAACCAGCCAGGAAAAGGATCTGGCCCGGCAACTTGACCGGGCTAAGGAAAAGCAGAAAAAACTGGAAAACAGCCTGAAGGAAAAAGAAACCAGGCGGGACCAACTTCAGCGGGAAAATGAAGAGTTCCGGAACAGTTTTTATGAAATGCAGTTGGAGGTAAAGGCCCTGGAAAAGGATATCAGTCTGCAGGAGAAAAACCATGCCAAAGCAGAAACTGAGCTCGAAGAACATGAAAAAAGATCTGCCCGGCTTCAGGATAAGTTCGGAGACGTGAAGCGAAAACTGGCTACTGAAGAAGAAGAAATTGAAGATATTCAGGATAAAGTTCAGGAAAAGAGAAAGAACCTGTATAGTCTGGAAGCGGAACTGGAAGAACTGGATTTAAAGCGAGGCGAGGATAAAAATTCGGTTATGGATCTCCGGGTGGCAATGGCTGAGACGCGCCAGAGCTATAACCATCTCCAGCAACAGTTGAAGAAAAACAGACAGGAAATAGAAGAATTAAACCTTGAGCAGCAGGAAAAAGAAAAGCAGATGCAGGAACTGGAAAGCTCAATTTCCGATCTGGAAAAAAATATTGAGGAGTGGAAGGAACAGAAAACCTCCTGCAGAGAGGAGAAAGCTTTCGAGGAAGGCCAGTTAAAAGAAATAGAGGAAAATAAAGTAGAACTGGAAGAAAAAGAAACCCAGTTGCAAAAAGACCTGGAAAAAAAGAAAGAAGAACTGGAGAAAAATGAGAAAAAACTGCACACCCTGCAGCTTGAAGAAACCAGGCTGGAGGGAGAAAGGGATAAAATTGTTGATTGGCTTTTCCGGGAGTATAGCCTGGATATTAAAAAAGCCCAGAGCCATGCTGATGATTCTCTGGATCTAAGAGGTGCAGATACCGAGATTAAAGAATTAAAGCGCAAAAAAGAAGACCTGGAGCCTGTTAACCTGGGAGCTATTGAAGAATATGAAGCCCTGGAAAAGCGTCTTAATTTCATGCGGGAACAGCACCGGGACCTGAGAGAAGCCCAGGATACCCTGAACCGAATAATTGAGGGTATTGATAGGACAATGGAAAAGAAATTTCTGGCTACCTTTAAAAAAGTAAGCAGGGAATTTGAGGATGTTTTCAACAAACTATTCCAGGGTGGCAAGGCTCACCTCTATCTTTCCAATGAACAGGAATTGCTGGAAACAGGAGTGGAAGTTGTAGCCCAGCCTCCCGGGAAAAAGCTGCAGAAGCTTTCCTTAATGTCCGGAGGAGAAAAAGCCCTTACCGCCATTGCCCTTCTTTTTGCTCTGATGAAAGTAAAACCCTGTCCCTTCTACGTCCTGGACGAGATAGACGCCCCACTGGATGATGCCAATGTTGACCGTTTTATTTCATTTTTGGGAGATTTAAACGATTTATCCCAGTTCATAATAATTACCCACCGTAAGAGAACCATTGCTGAAGCCAATACGATTTATGGAATAACAATGGAAGAGGAAGGGGTTTCCAAAATTATATCTTACCGTTTAAAAGAAAGGGCCAGTTAGTCCATTTCAGGAAAAGATCCCGTTGGGAAACATTAAAGAGGAATCTGGTTTTTCCGGGAAGGATTTCCCCTCTACCCCGAGGGTTAAAACAGATCCTGCCCTGTTAGTTCTAATTTATTCCCCCGGGCAGAACTGGCCTGTTCGGGGCTCTTTCGGGTAGAATTAAGAAAGGCAATTTTTCCTCTTCCCCGGTATGCCTTGGGACCTTACAAGGGAAGATTTTCCAGAAACTTCAAGGTCCCTTCAAGGGAAAAATTTCCGGTAAATCTGGAAGGCAATTTATCCAGGTCCTGAAAAGGGGAAGAGGCCAGGAAAGTATTAAAATTAAGCCTCCGGGCCAATCAGTTCTAGGAGTGGTAAATATGAGTATTTTGGACAAATTAAAATCAGGACTGGCCAAAACCCGCCAGGGAATATGGAAAAACACGGTAGGACTTTTTAAAGGAAAAGTGGATGAGGACTTTTTTGAGGAACTGGAAGAGCTATTGATCCAGGGGGATGTTGGCATAAAAACTACAATGGAATTAATTGAGGAATTAAAAGAAATTCAGGGGGAAAAGAAACTGGAAGGAGAGGAACTTTTCACAGAGTTCAAAAACCTTCTCGCGGGTTTTTTGCAATCGGCGCCTGTTGAACTGGAAAAAGATCAGCTCAATATCCTCTTGATTGTGGGGGTAAATGGTTCGGGTAAGACCACCTCACTGGCCAAGCTTGCCCATTATTTTCATGAAGAAAAATATGCCCCCTTAATAGTTGCTGGGGATACCTTTCGGGCTGCAGCCATTGATCAGCTAAAAGTATGGGGAGAACGGTTGAATCTTCCAGTTATTGCCCAGGATCCCGGTTCTGATCCCGCAGCTGTTTGCTTTGATGCCCGGGAAGCTGCCCTTGCAAGGGGAAAAAACCTGTTGCTGGTGGATACCGCAGGACGGTTGCATACGGAGAAAAACCTGATGGAAGAATTGAAAAAAATAAAGAGAGTCCTGAGTAAAGAGGAATCCAACCTTAAAACCCTTTTGGTTCTCGACGCAACCAATGGGCAAAATGCCCTGGAGCAGGCCCGGATTTTTAACGAATCCCTGACCATCGATGGGATCATCTTAACCAAACTTGACGGGACAGCCAAGGGAGGCATTGTCTTTCCTCTGGCCCGGGAACTGAACCTTCCAGTTTATAAACTTGGGCTGGGGGAAGGGATGGAAGACTTAAAACCCTTTGATCCCACGCTTTTCGTTGAACAACTTCTGGGAGAAGATTAATAATAACCGTGAATTTTTTCCCCTGTGACTATTGACAAAAGGATTCAGGTCTAATATACTATCACCTGTAAAGCTGTTATCCTTAACAGAGTGCAGGTGGTTTTATGTTGGAAAAGACGGTCCTGATCGGCCACCTATATGATTTTTATGGACAACTTCTTACCTCAAAACAGAGGAAAATTGTTAACCTCTATTATTTTGAAAATCTTTCCCTGGGAGAGATCGGAGAGGGCCTTTCTATCAGCAGGCAGGCAGTCTACGATCACCTGCACAGGGCAGAGAAGGTTTTGCAGGAGTACGAAGAAAGAATGGGCCTGGTCAAAAGGGACCGGAAATTGAAAAAGGGCCTGGAAAAATTGAGAAAAGGCCTGGAAAATTGTTCATGTCCGACCCAAGGAGATTTACTGGAAATGGTGAAGAGAATGGAAAAACTTTGAGAGGGGATTGGTAACATTGGTTTTTGCCAACCTTTCCGAAAAACTGCAGGGAGCAATGAAAAAACTGCGCGGCAAGGGGAAGGTCTCCCAGCGTGATGTAAAAGAGGTCATGCGGGAGGTCAAAATGGCCCTGCTGGAAGCGGATGTTAACTTTAAGGTGGTTAAGGATTTTGTTAAGAGGGTTGAAGAAAAAGCTGTGGGAGAAGAAGTTCTTTCCAGCTTAACTCCCGGCCAGCAGGTAGTGAAAATTGTTCAGCAGGAATTAACGGCACTCATGGGTAGCGAACGGGAGGATCTGAACCTGACTGGAGAAATTCCGGTAGTCATGCTGGTTGGCCTCCAGGGTGCAGGGAAGACGACTGCCACTGCCAAGCTGGGCAATTACCTGCGGAAAAACGGGAAAAAACCCCTGCTGGTTGCGGCTGATGTTTATCGTCCTGCGGCCATTGACCAGCTGGAAACCCTGGGGAAACAGACCGGGATCGAGGTTTTTTCTCTGGGGACAAAAACAACCCCCCGGGATATCTGCCGGGGAGCCCTTTCCAAGGCCCGCCGGGAAGGCTTTGAGCCAGTAATAATTGATACCGCAGGACGCCTCCATATTAACGAGGAAATGATGGAAGAACTTAAGGATCTCAAGCAGGCTATTAACCCTGGCGAAATTCTCCTGGTTGCGGATTCCATGACAGGACAGGATGCGGTTAATCTCGCAGAGAGTTTTAACCGGGATCTGGGGTTAACCGGTGTGGTTTTAACCAAAATGGATGGCGACGCCCGCGGGGGAGCTGCTCTATCAATAAAAGCAGTTACCTCAGCTCCTATAAAATTTGTTGGAGTAGGGGAAAAGGCTGATGCTCTGGAACCCTTCCATCCCGATCGCCTCGCTTCCAGAATACTGGGAATGGGAGATGTCCTTGGTTTAATTGAAAAGTCTGAAGCCAGCTATGACAGGGAGCAGGCCAAAAAAATGGAGCAAAAACTCCGGGAAGCCAGCTTCACCTTTGACGACTTTCTGGAACAGCTCCATCAGGTTCGGGAAATGGGACCCCTGGAAGATATCATTGGCATGCTACCAGGAATGGGTAACAAGAAAATGCTTAAAAATCTCCAGGTAGATGAGAAACAACTGGTTTATACGGAGGCAATTATCAACTCCATGACCAGGAAAGAGCGGCAGAATCCCGATATAATTGATGGTAGTCGGCGGCGCAGGATAGCCCTTGGGAGCGGCACTTCTTCCCAGGAGGTAAACAGATTGCTCAAACAGTTTAAGGAAATGAAAAAAATGATGAAGAGATTCCAAAAATCGGGGAAGAGTTCAATGATGAAAAACCCCTTCCCCTTCTAGAAAAAAAGCGGAGGTGAAAGATTTGGCAGTAAAAATCAGATTGAAAAGAATGGGTGCAAAAAGAAATGCATTTTATCGGTTTGTGGTAGCGGATTCTCGCAGGGCTCCTGATGGACGTTTTATTGATGAACTTGGTTATTACAATCCCACAGGGGATCCGGCTGAGGTGAAGATTGAAGAAGAAAAAGCCCTGGAATGGCTTGCCAAAGGGGCCCGTCCTTCGGATACCGTCCGGACCCTTTTCCGCAAAGCCGGTATTATGGAAAAATTTCAACAGCAGAAATAGTAAGGGGGGCTTCCTTTGCAAGAACTGATCAGGTACATTACCTGTGCACTTGTAGATAATCCGGAACAGGTTGAGATTAATGTGCAAGAAGAAGATAAACTGGTCCGGGTTGGAATAAAGGTCGCCGAGGAAGATATGGGTAAAGTTATTGGCAAACAGGGTCGCATTGCAAAGGCAATCAGAACTCTTGCCAAGGCCTCGGCTGCCCGAGAGGGGAAAAGGAGCCAGGTTGATATCCTGGAATAATAACTTTTCCCGGTGAGGTGGAGTTATGGATTTTCTTGCGGTTGGAAAAGTACTCAAACCCCAGGGTGTTAAGGGTGAACTTAAGGTTGAACCCCTTACCCGCTCTCCCGAGAGGTTTTTGGAATTGGAAAAAGTCTTTTCTGATGCCCGGGGGAATAAAGAACTGAAAATTTGTGGAGTTCGCTTCCAGAAGAACCTGGTTTTCCTGAAAATCGAAGGGATTGATTCCATAGAAGGGGCAGAACAACTGCGGAATAAACTTCTTTTCATTCCCGCGTCCTGGAGAAAGGAACTCCCCAGGGGAGAGTATTATATCTACGAACTGATCGGGATAGAGGTCTTTACAGGTAACGGGGAGCGCCTAGGAACCCTTAAAGAGGTAATGTCTCTTCCGGGGAATGATGTTTTTCTTGTGGAAAAAGAGGACGAGGAAATTCTCATTCCTGCCCTGAAAAAGGTAGTTAAAAAGGTGGATCTTGACCGAGGGCAGATGGAAGTTGAACTTCTGCCTGGTTTGCGGGAGGCGGGAGCAAATGAGAATTGATATAATAACAATCTTTCCCGAGCTTTTTAAGCCCTTCCTGCAGTTTGGAATAATCAAAAAAGCCTGCGAAAAAAATGCAGTTGACATTCAAACCTTTGATCTGCGCAATTATGCTACAGATAAACACCAGATGGTGGATGATTATCCATATGGTGGGGGTCCGGGAATGGTTTTAAAACCTGAACCTATCTGGAGGGCTTTAGACGAACTCCCCCATCCGCGCCGGGTAGTTTTCCTAACTCCCCAGGGACAAACTTTTGACCAGGAAAAAGCATGGGAACTGTCCCAGGAAAAAAATCTTGCTCTGATCTGTGGTCGTTATGAAGGTATCGATGAAAGGGTTCGCGAAAAACTTGTTGACGAAGAAATTTCCATCGGGGATTATGTTTTAAATGGCGGTGAGGTACCGGCAATGGTAATAATGGAAGCGGTAATTCGTCTTCTGCCCGATGTTCTGGGAGATGAAGACTCGGTTGTCGGAGATTCTTTTTACCAGGGGCTTTTAGACCATCCCCATTATACAAGGCCTGAAGAATTTAAGGGACAGAGGGTCCCGCAGGTTCTTTTAAGCGGAGACCATAAGAAAATTGCTAACTGGAGAAAAAAGGAAAGACTGCGCCAGACTTTGCTTAAGCGTCCAGATCTTTTAAAAAAAGCCAATCTTGACTCCGAATAGAGGAGTTTACTGGCTGAAATTAAAAAGGAAATTGAGGAGAGTCTGGGCGGAAAGGAGGACATAAATGAAAAGTATTGATCGCGTAGAAGGAAAGCAAATGAAAGAAAACGTACCCCAGTTTAATCCGGGGGATACAGTTAAAGTTCATGTCCGTGTCGTCGAAGGAGGCAAGGAAAGAATTCAGGTCTTCCAGGGAATAATTCTTCGACGCCGGGGAGGCGGAATGCGGGAGACATTTACCGTCAGGAAAGTATCCCACGGGATCGGAGTAGAAAGAACCTTCCCCCTTCATTCGCCAAGTGTTGCCAGGATAGAGGTGGTCAGGCGGGGCGATGTTAACCGGGCAAAACTTTACTATCTGCGGAAAAAGGTCGGGCGTGCTGCCCGGGTTAAAGAAAAAAGGTTTTAATCCAAAGGGGGACTTCTGTCCCTCTTTGTTTATGGGGGTAGATGAATGAACAACTGGTATCCAGGCCTGATGGTAAAAACCAAAAAAGATTTACGAGAAAATATAGCCCTGGTTGATTTATTGCTGGAGGTCAGAGATGCCAGGATTCCCTATACAAGCAGGCCTGCAGATCTTGACCGTTATTTAAAAGACCAGGAAAAGATTGTTATCCTCTCCAAAAGTGACCTGGCTGAGGAAGAAAAAACAAAACATTGGTGCAATTATTTCCAGGAAAATGGGATCCCGGTTTTTGCCCTCGACATCCCCCGGAAAGAAGGGCTGGGGGAACTCAAAACTTATATGGAAAAGAGAGCCGAAGCCATTGAAAGGGGCAGGGAAGAAAGGCAGAAAGGACGCCGCCCCCTGCGAATCCTTGTTGCGGGGATTCCGAATGTAGGAAAATCAACCCTTTTGAATGCCCTGGCCGGAAGGAAGATGGCCAAAACAGGAAATGTTGCGGGAACCACAAGGGGCAAGCAATGGCTCAAGGTAAGCGAAGAACTTTCTTTACTTGATACTCCTGGAATAACGGGGCCGGACCAGGATCGGGAAACAGGACTGATCCTGGCTGCAGTTGGTGCTCTTCGCGAGGGCATTTTTGATAATCTGGAGGTTGCTTCCGAACTTTTAAATTATTTTGTTAAAAAACCTGTGCCTGGTTTTGAAGAACGGTATGGGTTTTCCCTGGAAGGGAAGAAACCCTGGGAAGCTCTTGAAGGTGTGGGCAGAGCCAGGGGTTGTTTAAAACCCGGGGGAGCAATTTACCTGGAAAAAGCTGCTTCCCTGCTGTTGCAGGATTTTAGAAAGGGGTTTCTGGGTCGGGTAACCCTGGAAGACCCTCCCGAAGAGGGTGAAGAATAGTGCTGAAGGACCTGACCATTTCTCAGATAAGAAAGGTAGTTCTGGAAAAAAGGGTTTATTCCCTTGACCTGCTGGAGGCACTCCTGGAAGATGAAAGGACGGGAGTCCGTAAGCTTGGCCGAAAACTGCAAAAAGAAATGGACCGGCGGCAGAACCGAATCAGGAGATTCAGAGCAATGGAAGCCTTTGACCGGGAGTTTTTGTCCACAGAAGATACCTGCCTTTTGGGCGTGGATGAAGTTGGACGGGGTCCTCTTGCTGGACCGGTTGTTGCTGCCGCAGTAATTCTTCCCCGCCGGGTGCCATTATTCGGAATTCAGGATTCCAAGGAACTATCTCCTGCCGGGAGAGAAGAATTATTCTGCCTTATTCATAAATTCAGCACTTCAATAGGGGTGGGCCTGGTTGAGCCAGAGGAAATTGACAGTCTTAATATAGGCAGGGCCTCGCTTAAGGCAATGCATAAGGCCATAGAAGCAATTGATAAGGAAAAAATCGACCAGGTTCTTGTTGATGGCAACCAGAGGATAAACGATCTTGAGTTTAAACAAACAACGGTTATTGGGGGAGATGGGAAATCTCTTTCAATTGCTGCAGCATCAATTGTAGCCAAGGTTTTAAGGGACTGGCTGATGGATTGCATGGATTCGGTTTACCCGGGCTATGGGTTTTCTCACAACAAGGGTTATGGGAGCCCGGACCACCTGGAGGCTATAAAAAAAATTGGACCCAGTCCCATCCACCGTTTTTCCTTTTCTCCCGTCCGGGAGATAAAAAGGCAAAAAGGAGGGACCCTTTTTGACTAGAGTTCTGGCAAGGGCGGGGATAATTGCCGCTCTTTATATTGTTGTAACTTTTTTATTACAGGCCATTAGTTTTGGCCCTGTTCAGCTGAGAGTTGCTGAAGCCTTAACCGTTCTACCCATCCTCTACCTGGAAGCCGTCCCCGGGATTTTCGCCGGGGTTTTAATTGCCAATATTTTTGGCGGTTTGGGGCTGGTTGATATTGCTCTGGGGAGTTTGGTTTCACTCCTGGCAGCATTTTTGACTTACCTTTTTCGGAACAGTTTTCTGGCCTATTTAAGTCCTATCCTGCTTAACGGTTTTCTTGTCAGCGCCTATTTGCATCTCCTTTTTGACCTGCCCTACTGGGAAGTAGCCCTGAGCATAACCATAAGCCAGGCTATTGTTATTCTCGGATTGGGGTATCCCCTGATAAGGTACCTGAAGAAGGTCAAAAATGAAATAGATTTTTTGCGATAATGGAGTTTCCTTTACAAACCAGTCCTTTACCTCTATAATATTAAATTAGTATGGAAGGAGGGGTATTCTTGAATGATAACGTTGCTCAGATTTTAAATATTTTGATGGAAAAAATTTCAGAGGAAGAGATCTCTGTAAAAAAAGAAGAACTGATTCAATATCTTCTGGATAAAGGATACCCCCTTGAAGATATTGATGCCGCATTTCAGCTAATTTTTTCCCAGCATCAGCAGAATGTAATTGACCTCACTCCGCTGGCAGGTGTGGAGCTATCAACTTCTCGCCTGCGATTATTGACAGTTGATGAAAAGATGCAGTTGACCAGGGAAGCATTGGGAGTTCTTCTAAGAATCCAGGCGTCAGGTTTGCTTGATTTGCAGAAATGGGAATATCTGTTGTTGACCCTTTTCAATGAACAGGAACCACCAGTTGATTCTCCTGACCTGTGGGAGGGTTTGCAGAAAATATTACCGGAAGAAGACCTGGCGTTGCTGGCGCGGTTGATTCCTGAGTTCAAACCCTTTATGGGGGATGCCAAATTTTTTATTAACTGAAGGGACGATAGATTATGGCAAACAAACTGGTTATAGTTGAATCTCCAGCCAAGGCCCGAACTCTCAAGAGGTTTTTGGGGAGGAACTACTCCATTGAAGCTTCAATGGGTCACCTGATTGACCTGCCAAAAAGCAAACTGGGGGTAGATGTTGAAAAGGATTTCCGTCCCCACTATATAACCATACGGGGCAAAGGAAAGACTCTTGCCAAATTGAAAAAAAAGGCGGAAAAGGCGAAAGAAGTTTATCTTGCAACTGACCCGGACCGGGAAGGGGAGGCCATTTCCTGGCACTTAAAGCGAGCCCTGACCATTCCCAATAAAAATTGCCGGGTGGTATTTAACGAAATCACTCGGGATGCTGTGAAAGAAGCCATGCAGGCTCCCAGGAATATTGACCAGAAGCTGGTTGATGCCCAGCAGGCCAGGCGGATTTTAGACCGCCTGGTGGGATACAAGCTCAGTCCGCTGCTCTGGAAAAAGGTAAAAAAAGGCCTGAGCGCTGGTCGTGTTCAAACCGTTGCCGTTCGCCTGGTTGTGGAAAGAGAGCGGGAGATTAATGATTTTCAATCAGAAGAATACTGGACCATAACCGGGAATTTTAAGGCCCCCAGAGGGGAGTTCAAGGCCCGGCTTTTCCGCGTTGATGGAGAAAGAATTAGAATCGAAAATGAAGACCAGGTCAGGGGTATCGTTACTGAGCTGGAAAAAGAAAACTATAAAATAGAAAAAATTTCTGAAAGGAGAAGGAAAAGGCGTCCCTTACCTCCTTTTATTACCAGCACTCTACAACAGGAAGCAATAAAGCGGCTTAATTTTTCTGCTCGCAAGACCATGACCGTTGCCCAGCAGCTTTACGAGGGACTGCAGATTGGTGGCCGGGGTCATACAGGTCTGATTACCTATATGCGGACAGATTCGGTTAGAACTTCCCCCGTTGCCCAGAATGTTGCTCGTAAGATAATTGAAGAAAAATTTGGGAAAAAGTATCTTCCCCAGAAAGCCCAGCAATATCAGGGAAAGAAAGGGAGCCAGGATGCCCACGAAGCAATACGGCCCACTGATCCCGCCCTGACCCCGGAAAAGGCCAAGCCCCACCTGAACCATGACCAGTTCAGGTTATACAGGCTTATCTGGGAAAGATTTATTGCCAGCCAGATGAACCCTGCAGAATTTTTTGGGCTCAATGTGGATGTGGGAGGAGGCAAGTTTATTTTCCGGGCCAATGGTTCCCAGGTTATTTTTCCAGGATTTTTAAAGCTCCTGGGAGCGGAAAATATTGAAGAAAATATTCTTCCCGAACTGGAAGAAGGGGAAAAGGTAGAGTTAACCGGTTTGAAAGATGAACAGCACTTTACCCAGCCTCCCCCACGGTTTACCGAAGGGACTCTGGTTAAGGAACTGGAGGCCAAGGGGATTGGACGACCTTCAACTTACGCCCCAATTGTCAGCACCATTCAGCAGAGGGGCTATATTGTCATCGAAGATCGCCGTTTTAAGCCCACGGAACTGGGTTTTAAGGTAAACGACCTTCTGGTTTCCTTTTTCCCGGAAATAACCGAAGTTCAGTTCACGGCCCAAATGGAGGAAAAACTGGATAAGGTTGAGGAAAACCAGGGGGATTGGGTCCAGCTGCTGCACGATTTCTACGGGGATTTTCAGAAAAAACTGGAAAAAGCCCAGGAACAAATGCAGGAAGTGGAAATTGAAGATCAAAAAACAGATGTGAAATGTGATAAATGTGGAGCACAAATGGTCATAAAACATGGAAGATTTGGAAAATTTCTTGCCTGTCCGCGTTTTCCTGAATGCCGGAATACCAAGCCCTTCATGATTCTTGAGGATATTGACTGTTTCAATTGTGGAAAAGGGAAGATTGTTCAGCGCAAGAGCAAAAAGGGAAGAACCTTTTATGGGTGTGATCGTTATCCCGATTGTGATTATGTAACGTGGTCCCGTCCCCTATCCGAAGATTGCCCGGAGTGTGGAGCTTTTTTGCTTGAAAAGAGGAGCAAGAAAGGAAAGAAGAAGGTTTGCGCCAGAAAAGAATGCGATTTTGTTCAGGGAGAGGATAAGGGTGGCAAGGATTGAAGTTATTGGAGGGGGTCTAGCGGGATCTGAAGCCGCCTGGCAAATTGCCTGCCGGGGGGAACCGGTCCGCCTTTATGAAATGCGCCCGGGAAAAAACACTCCTGCCCATAAAACCGGTTACCTGGCAGAACTTGTCTGCAGCAATTCTCTTGGCTCAGAAAAGGAAAGCACCGGGGGTGGGTTGTTAAAACTGGAGTTGGAAAGGCTTAATTCACTTCTTTTAAGGGCAGCGAAAAAAACCCGGGTCCCTGCGGGAAATGCTCTTGCTGTTGACCGGGAAAAGTTCCCGGCCGAAGTTACCCGCCAACTGGAAGAACATCCCCTTATTGAGATTAAAAGAGAGGAAATAAGGGAGATTCCCAAAAACAACATAACCATTATTGCAACAGGACCTCTTACCTCAGAGCCTTTAATCCAGGAACTGCAAAAACTTACTGGCCAGGAAAGTCTTTATTTTTTTGATGCTGCTGCTCCTCTTGTATACCGGGATTCCATCGATATGAATATTGCTTTTTTTGGATCCCGTTATGAAGAACAGGGAGGAGACTATATCAACTGCCCCCTGACTGAAGAAGAATACCAGGATTTTTACAGCGCCCTGGTTAAAGCAGAGGTTGTTCCCCTGCATGGGTTTGAAGAACAGAAACTATTCGCAGGATGCATGCCCATAGAAAACCTGGCAAAAAAAGGTTATAAAACCCTGGCTTTTGGTCCCCTGAAGCCAGTTGGGCTTCGAGATCGTGAGGGGAAAAGGCCCTTTGCCGTTGTTCAACTCCGGCGGGACAACAGGGAAGGAACCCTTTATAACCTGGTGGGCTTTCAAACCCGGTTGAAGTGGCCGGAACAAAAAAGGGTTTTTCGAATGATCCCCGGGCTGGAAAATGCCGAACTTGCCAGGTACGGGGTTATGCACCGGAATCTTTATATTGACTCACCAAAAACATTAAAACCCACCCTGCAGCTAAATTCCCGTCCAGAAGTGTTTTGTGCCGGGCAGTTGATTGGAGTTGAAGGTTACCTGGAATCCGCCCTGACGGGACTATGGGCAGGAATTAATGCCCTTTTTTTATCCCGGGGAGAG
Source organism: Halobacteroidaceae bacterium (assembly GCA_003551665.1). GTDB lineage: Bacteria > Bacillota > Halanaerobiia > B1SED10-174 > B1SED10-174 > T1SED10-26. The sequence goes on along the minus strand of PUNE01000079.1, from coordinate 64,305 downwards.
AGTCCGTTAGTTGCCCCTCGAGAAATGGCTCTGGGGAGTTTAATTGATTATATAACCACTCCCAGTAAAAATTTTCAGCCCATTAACATGAATTTCGGAATTTTGCCCCAACCAAAAAAGAGGATAAAAAAGAAACAGGAGCGAAGAGAAAAGCAGGTTAATAATGCCCGGGAAGCCCTGCAGGCTTTCCTGGAAAAATTCGGGCTGATGGATGATTTTGTATAGCAGTATTGATAGAAAATAATCCAATGGAGGCCAGTTAAATGAGATCGACAACAATTCTGGCAGTAAGAAAAGACGGCAGTCTTGCTATTGCGGGTGATGGCCAGGTTTCTCTCGGAAATACAATAATGAAAAAAGGAGCCAATAAGGTCCGACGGTTTTACCAGGGTGAGGTAGTTGCTGGTTTTGCCGGCGCCTCTGCAGATGCCTTTACTCTTTTTGAAAAATTCGAGGGGAAGCTGGATAGCTACCAGGGTAATCTAAAGCGGGCTGCGGTAGAACTGGCCAAGGAGTGGAGGACCGACAGAATGTTGCGCCGCCTGGAGGCCTTGTTGATTGTGGCTGACCGGGAAGAAATGTTCATTATTTCTGGAACTGGCGATGTAATTGAGCCCGACGATGATATTGCTGCCATTGGTTCGGGAGGTCCCTATGCACTGGCTGCTGCCAGGGCTTTAATAGGCCATACTGAGTTGGGCGCAGAAGAACTTGCCCGGGAGGCAATGAAAATTGCCGCCGATATCTGTATCTATACCAATGAACAGATTCGGGTTGAGGTTGTGGATTAATAAAGGAGGCTTAACTTTGGAAGATCTGACTCCCCGTCAAACGGTTAGGGAACTGGATAAATACATTATTGGCCAGGAACAGGCCAAAAAAGCGGTGGCTATTGCTTTGCGCAATCGGTACCGGCGCCGTCTTCTGGAGGATGAATTGCGGGAGGAAATCCTCCCCAAAAATATTTTAATGATTGGACCAACAGGGGTAGGGAAAACTGAGATTGCCCGGCGACTTGCCCGCCTGGTAAAAGCCCCTTTTATCAAGGTAGAGGTGAGCAAGTTTACTGAAGTTGGCTATGTGGGCCGTGACGTGGAATCCATGATTCGGGACCTTGTGGAAACGGCCATTCAGATGGAAAAACAGGAAAAAATGAAGGAAGTAGAAGACAAAGCGGGTGAAATGGTTGAAGACAGGCTTATGGAGTATTTGATGCCCACGAGGAAGAGATCCACAAGTCCCTTTAACCTGTTTCTGAGTTCTCCTTCTCAAGAAGATAATGGAGATGAGGATAAAGAGGAAAGCGAGGCCCAGGAGAGGGTTCGTTCCCGACGGGAAAGGATTAGAGAAAAACTCCGTTCTGGTGAGCTTGAAGAGCACATGATTGAGATTGAAGTTGAGTCCAGCCATTCTCCCATGCTGGAGATATTTTCCGGGCAGGGAGTGGAGGAAATGGGAATCAACATGCAGGACCTTTTTGGTGGGATGTTTCCCAAAAAAAAGAAGAAAAGAAGGGTTACAATTGCCCAGGCCAGGGAAATCTTAAAACAGCAGGAAGCCCAAAAACTAATAGATATGGACGAGGTAACTGAAGAGGCCAGGGAGAGAGTGGAACAGAGCGGGATCATTTTTCTGGATGAAATTGATAAAATTGCAGGAAAAGAAGATAGCCACGGGCCCGATGTATCCCGGGAGGGGGTGCAGAGAGATATCCTCCCAATTGTAGAGGGATCAACGGTAATAACCAAACACGGACCTGTGAAGACAGACCATATCCTTTTTATTGCTGCTGGAGCCTTTCACATGGCCAAACCCTCGGATTTAATCCCCGAGCTACAGGGAAGGTTTCCCATCAGGGTAGAACTGGAAAGCCTGAGTGAAGAGGATTTCCGCCAGATTCTTACTGAACCCCAGAATGCTCTCATCAAGCAGTATGTTGCCCTGCTGGGAGCAGAGGAAGTCGAAGTGAAATTCCTTGAATCCGGGATAGCAGAACTGGCAAGGATTGCCCGGAGGGCCAATGAGCAAATGGAAAACATTGGAGCCCGGCGGCTGCATACCGTACTGGAAAAACTTTTGGAAGAAATATCCTTTGCCGGGCCGGAACTTGGTGGACAGAAAATTGAAATAAATGATAAGTTTGTCCAGGATCAACTGGAAGGGATTATAAAGGATAAGGATTTAAGCCGATATATATTATAAATAAGGGAGGTCGAAAGCCTTGGAAGATCTGCTGCAAAAAACACGGCGAATTAACAATTTAATTTTAGGTGGAGCAGGAAAACCAGTTAATTTTTCTGAAATGGCGGAAGTAGTCAGTGAGGCCCTCCAGGCCAATATTTATGTCGTTAGTAAAAAGGGAAAACTCCTCGGGCACAATCTTCTGGACCAGTTTGAATGCGAGGTAATGGTGGAAGAAGTAGTGAAGAAAAAACACTTCCCCACGGATTTTAATAATAAACTCCTTTCTTTCAATGAAACCATGGCCAATATTGAACAGAAAAACAGGGAGTGTATTTTCGAATTTCAGGGAGAGTGCGTTTTTTCCACCAAGGTTACAACTATTGTTCCGGTTAAGGGCGGAGGGGTTCGCCTGGGAACGCTGATAATGGCACGATTTAAAGAAAAATTTGGGCCGGGGGATTTGATCCTGGCAGAATATGCTGCAGCAGTCGTGGGAATGGAAATTCTTCGTTCACGCAGTGAAAAAATGGAAGAAAAATCCAGGCGTAAAGCAGCTGTTCACATGGCCCTGGAAAGCCTGTCCTTCTCAGAACTGGAAGCTGTTGAACACATTTTTTCCGAGCTGGACGGGGCAGAAGGCCTGATTGTGGCCAGCAAAATTGCAGATAGAGCTGGAATCACTCGTTCGGTTATTGTTAATGCCCTGCGTAAATTTGAAAGTGCCGGGGTAATTGAGTCTCGCTCGCTGGGGATGAAGGGTACCTATATCAAAGTCCTGAACGAGTTTTTGCTCGAAGAAATCAACAAAATCGACCTCTAAATTGTATTGGAAGGGGTTTGATTAATGACGGAACAAATCAACCGGCTTACACCATTTCAGATTGATGCCCTGCGGGAGCTGGGAAATATTGGAGCCGGCAATTCGGCTACAGCTCTGGCCCAGTTCCTGCATCGAGAGATAAAAATGGAGGTGCCTAGCGCCAGGATTCTCTCCATTGAAGAGATTCCTGAAATAATGGGGGGAGAAGAGCGCCCTGTGGGTTGTGTGCTTCTCCGGATGCTTGGGGAGGCCCCGGGGAAAATTGTTTACCTTGTAGAAGAACAAAGTATGCAGAGGCTCCTTACCCTTGTTTTAGGCCGGGAACCGGGCGAATGCCTGGGGGAACTGGAACAATCGGCCATGCAGGAAATTGCCAATATTCTCTCCGGTTCTTTTTTGAACTCCATTAACAAAATGACCGGCTTTAATTGTGTTCAGTCCCTGCCCAGTTTTGTTCTCGATATGGCAGGGGCTGTTCTTGGTTCTATTGCTGCCCACGAAGGGCAATTCGGGAACCAGGCGCTTTTTTTAGAAACTTCCTTTTTTGAAGGTGACCACAAAATTTTCAGTAAGTTTTTTCTTATTCCCGAACCCGGAAGTCTGGAAAAGATTCTCGGGGCAATTGGAGCTGAAAGTTATGAACAGTCTGATTCCCGTGCGAATGGGTGAGCTGAAAATTTCCAGACCTCCTGATCTTTTGGGTTGTACCGGCCTCGGCTCCTGTGTCGGGCTGGTTCTTTACGATTCCGAAAAGAAAATTGGTGGTCTGGCCCATATTATTCTTCCCCAGGCAGGAAAAAATGGAAAAGAGGTTGAAAAGCCAGGTAAATATGCCAATACCGCAATTCCTCTGCTCGTGGAAAATCTGCAGAGGGCCGGAGCAGAACCCGAAAAATTATGGGCAAAGATGGCAGGCGGTGCCCACATGTTTTCCTTTGTTACAGATAACGATTTAGGGCGGATAGGGGAACGAAATGTGGAAGCAGTGGAAAGGATCCTGAAAGAGCTGAAAATACCCCTGCTCTCCATGGATTGTGGAGGTAAAGAAGGGCGGACCATTAAATTTTCCCTGGAAACAGGGGAATTAGCAATTAAGACCTTCCAAAAGGGAGAGAAAATTATATAAACCCTCTTAATCCTATTGATTAATGAGCTCTGCTGTGGTATACTACCTAATGGCTAATAACACATGATCCGCAACTCCAGGGGCGGTGCCCGCAAGGGTTCCCCGGGATGGGGATGACCGGATCAGAGGAAAAACCGAGAGGAGGAAAAAGAAAAATGGCAGTGGTAACTATGAAACAACTGCTGGAATCAGGTGTCCACTTTGGACATCAAACACGGCGGTGGAATCCTAAAATGCGTCCCTACATTTTTACCGAACGCAACGGGATTTACATCGTTGACCTGCAGCAAACAGTTAAAATGGTGGAGGTTGCGTACAATTTTGTCCGGGACCTGGCAATGGAAGGCAAAGAAGTGCTTTTTGTTGGAACGAAAAAGCAGGCCCAGGAAACAGTGAAAAAAGAAGCTGAAAGGTGCGGTATGCCCTATGTAAACCAGCGCTGGCTGGGAGGGATGCTTACCAACTTCCAGACCATTAATCGCCGGGTCAAAAGACTCGAAGAACTGGAAAAATTGGAAGCTGATGGGATGTTTGAAGTTCTTCCTAAAAAAGAAGTTATCCAGCTGGAAAAAGAGAAGGAAAGGTTGAATCGTTTCCTTGGCGGTATCCGTAACATGAAGAGGCTGCCCTCCGCAGTTTACGTCGTGGATCCCCGCAAGGAAAGTATTGCTGTCGCTGAAGCCAATAAACTGGGAATTCCAGTTGTGGCTATTGTTGATACCAACTGTGATCCTGATGTAATTGATTTTATTATCCCTGGAAACGATGATGCTATCCGGGCTGTTAAACTTCTGACTGGAGTAATTGCTGAAGCAGTTCTGGAAGGTAACCAGGGGCAGGAAGCTGAAATGCCTGAACTGGAAGAAGATGAAACCCCAGAAGAAGCAGAAGCAGTTGAAAAAGAACAAAGTCTCGAGGATTTGAAAGAAGAGGCCAGCGAAGAAGAAAGAAAAGCTGAATAAAGGAGGGAAGAACGTGTCTATTACCATGGAAGAAGTAAAAACACTTCGCCACAAAACCGGGGCAGGTGTCATGGATTGCAAAAAAGCCCTGCAGGAAACCGGCGGGGATATTGATAAGGCAGTAGAATACCTCCGGGAAAAAGGAATAGCTGCCGCGTCCAAAAAAGCAGGCCGTACTGCGGCTGAAGGTATTGTTTCTTCATACATTCACATGGGCGGGAAAATTGGTGTTCTAATTGAGGTTAATTGTGAAACGGATTTTGTAGCTAAAAATGAAAAATTTAAAGAACTTGTTCATAACCTGGCAATGCAGGTTGCTGCCAGTGAGCCTGAATTCGTTTCCCGGGAAGAGGTTCCCGAGGAGGAAATAGAACAGGAAAGGAAGATTCTGCGCCAGCAGGCTCTTGCTGAAAATAAACCTGAGCACGTAATTGATAAAATGGTAGAAGGCCGGCTGGAGAAATTCTTCGAGGCCAAGTGCCTTATGGAACAACCATATATCAAAGATAATGATCAGACTATAAAAGACCTGATCATGGAGAATATAGCTCAGTTGGGGGAAAACATTGTTGTTAACCGCTTCGCCCGCTTCGCGGTGGGGGAAGAGGAATAGTTGTCAAAAAGAGAGCACCTCTGGTGTTCTCTTTTTTGTGCAGGATTTTCCTGATAAAAAGCGAAAAATTTCTAAATGGGGGGCTTTGAATGTCCAAACCGGTCTTTTCGAGAGTTATTTTAAAATTAAGCGGAGAAGCCCTGGCTGGTGATCAGCAGTATGGGATTGATGCAAGGTATATCAGCAAAATTGCCCGGGCAATTAGAAAGGTTGTTCAGGAAACAAAAATTGAAATAGCAATTGTAGTGGGTGGGGGTAATATTTTCCGGGGGCTTGCTGGGAGCGCAGAGGGAATGGATCGGAGCACTGCTGATTATATGGGGATGCTGGCAACGGTTATTAATGGCCTTGCCCTGCAGGATGCCCTGGAACATGAAGGACTGCAGACCAGGCTGCAGACAGCAGTAGAAATGAGGCAGATAGCAGAACCCTATATCCGCAGGAGAGCAATCAGGCATCTGGAGAAAGGTCGTATTGTAATTTTTTCCGGGGGAACCGGTAACCCCTTCTTCTCAACAGATACCACAGCTGCTTTGCGGGCTGCAGAAATTGGAGCAGATGCTATCCTGATGGCTAAGAAAGTTGATGGGGTCTACGATTCGGATCCGGTGGAAAATCCTGATGCCCAGAAATATAAAGAGCTTAAATATATGGATGTAATAAAGAATTCTCTCCGGGTAATGGATTCTACTGCAGTTTCCCTTTGTATGGATAACAAGATTCCACTGGTTGTGTTTGGGCTATCGGATCTGGATAATATAAGACGGGCAGTAATTGGTGAAAAGATAGGAACTTCAGTCACTTAAAAGGAGGGTTTGGACTTGTTTGATGAGGTGGTAAAAGAATCCGAAAGCAGGATGAAAAAGGTAATTGAGAAAACAAAAAAGGAGTTTGCCATGGTCCGGACTGGCCGGGCTACTCCTTCACTTCTGGAGAACATTAAGGCTGATTATTATGGCACTCCGACTCCAATTAATCAGATGGCCAAGATTACCGTTCCGGAATCACGCCAGCTGGTTATCCAACCCTGGGATAAGAATGCCATAAAACCAATCGAAAAGGCAATTTTGAAATCCGATCTTGGTCTTAATCCCAATGTTGATGGGGATGTAATTCGCCTTAATATCCCTCAACTGACCGAGGAAAGAAGGAAAGAACTGGTCCGGGTTGTCAGAAATAAAGCAGAAGACCAGCGGGTCGCTATTCGCAATATTCGGCGCGATGCCAATGAGGATTTAAAGGAAATGGAAAATAGCGGCGATATTTCAGAAGACAATTACCACAGAGGCCTGGAAAACGTCCAGGAAATGACCAATGATTATATTGAAAAAATCGATGAACTCCTGGAAGAAAAAGAAGCGGAGATAATGGAGGTATAAATGAGAGGACTCCTGGGTTTGACTGCCGGGGAAGCCCAAAAAAGACATCCTGGAAAGAAGTTAGTATTCAGGATTTCGGGTGAAAGGAAAGAGGGAATAGACCAGGCCAATATGCGGATAATCCGTGTAAAAAATTTTGAAGAAAAAATCGAATGCGTGCTGGCAAATCCCGGTTATCCCGATGGCAAAACCCCCTCTTGAAGAGGGGGTTAGCTGATAGGGGAGGAGAATTTATATCAAAAAAGAAACTCTGGAAAAGTGGAAAGAAAAATTGAAAACCGGAACTCTACCCCTGCATGTTGCTATAATAATGGATGGCAACGGACGCTGGGCCAAAAGCCAGGGATTACCTCGGGAGGAGGGGCATCGGGTTGGGGTTGAAACCCTGAAAAAAGTTACACGCCTGTGCGGAGAACTGGGGATTAAATACCTTACGGTTTATGCTTTTTCCACGGAGAACTGGATGAGACCCCGCAGAGAAGTTAATTTTTTGATGGATTTATTCCAGAGGACTTTTGAAAAAGAGGCTGATGAACTGATTAAAAACCGAGTTCGGGCCCTTTTTATTGGCGATAGGGTCGGCCTTTCCCCGAGCCTGCAGAAAATAATGGCCAGGCTGGAAAAAGATACTTCCCATTGCGACGGGATTAATTTGAATATTGCCTTAAATTACGGGAGCAAACAGGAAATAGTTGAAGCGGCAAGGGCGGTTTGCCTGGAAGGCAAAGAAGATTTTTCCGAGTCGGATCTGGAAGAGTTTTTTTATACCTCAGATTCCCCACCTGTTGACCTTTTAATTCGCCCTGGAGGAGAAATGCGGCTCAGCAATTTTCTTCTCTGGCAAATAGCCTATGCTGAACTCTATTTTACGGATGTTTACTGGCCTGATTTTGCCGAATACGATCTGTACAAAGCGCTAGAGGATTTCCAGAGCAGACAGCGAAGATTTGGCAGAGTAGGAGGAGAATGATTTGCTGTACCAGCGCGTAATCACGGGACTTATTGGGTTTTTTCTGGTATTTTTTTTAATATACTTTGGTGGTTTTTATTTATTTGCGGGACTGCTGGTTGCAATCCTTTTTGGGCTGCGTGAATTTACAAGGCTAATCAGGAGCGTGGTGTCTGATATTGATCTCTGGCCCCTATTTGCCGGGGGGGTTCTGGTTACCCTGGGTGGAGTTTTGAGTGTTTCCCGGGGTGAAAATTACCTGGCTCCGTTGCTTCTGGCTTCGTTTTTTCTCGTTATGCTTGTTAATATCGGCCGTGGGCCCAGGGAATATTTTACCCGGGTAGCCCTGATAAATTTTGGTTTGTTGTATATTCCTTTTAGCATGACCCATCTCCTCTTGTTACGGGGCGGTGTGAATTTTTCAGGTTATGATCCTTTTATCCTTGTCTGGTTGCCGCTTCTTGTTACCTGGGTGACTGATATCGGTGCCTTTTTTGTAGGCACAAAACTGGGGAAGAAAAAACTGGCTCCCTCAATCAGCCCTAAAAAATCAGTTGAAGGAGCCCTTGGAGGCGGTGTTCTCGGCTTACTGGTTGCTTTGGGTTTGGGCTGGGTTTTTTCCTGGCCTTTTGTTCCTGTCCTGGTTCTGGGGTTATTGTTAACAGTTGTTGGGCAGGCTGGAGACCTTGCTGAATCCTGCCTGAAACGCAATGCTGGAATTAAGGATTCGGGGAATAGCCTCCCCGGACATGGAGGTTTTATGGACAGGATGGACAGCCTGATATTTACGATTCCCGTGGCTTATTATTTTGTTGTTTACTTCTTTTAGGGGGCGAACCCAATGAACAGAAAGATTCCTCCATATCTGTACTACCTGGGCGGAATAGTTCTTTTTTTCCTGCTGGTTTATCTTTTTGTTTCTTATGTTTTAACCTATATTTTGCCTTTTGTTTTTGCCATAATTCTGGCAGCGCTGATTGAACCACTGGTAACAAGGATGCAAAAGTTTTTAAGGCTGGGCCGGGGACTCAGTGTTGCCCTGTGTCTGGGTGTTATTATTGCGGTTCTTTTAATATTGCTTACCACAGGTGCTTCCCGATTATTCTTCGAAATGGATCGCCTTGTCCGCTCTCTCCCAGAATATCACGAGGCCATCCAGCAATTTGAGGTTTTATGGGATAATGATAGACTCCAGGAATTACTGGAGGACTGGGAATTTTCTCCCCAATTACAGGCTTCCCTTGAAGAGGGAGTTGAAGAGATTTATGCAACGATTGAAGGAGGTATTCGGGCCCTTTTCGGAGCATTACAGGCTGGTGCACAGAGGGTTGTTCATTTTGTTACCGTTATTTTCCTGGCCTTTTTGGCAACATACTTTATCAGCAAAGATAAAGAACTCCTGGAAGCCTCTCTTTTTGGAGTTGTTCCAGACAGGTGGAGAGAGGAAGCCCTTAGCTTTAAAAGCGAACTTTCTGTTAGTGTTATCGGTTATCTGCGGGCCCTTTTTATCCTGATTTCGGTAACAACCATTCTGACAATAGTGGGTCTGGAAATTTTCGGGGTGAGTTATGCCCTGGTTATCGGTATTGTTTCGGGTGTTCTGGACCTGATACCAATTGTGGGGCCCGGACTTATATTTGTTCCCTGGATTATTGTTTCCTTTTTTCTGGGAGATGTTCTACTGGGATTTCAATTGATTTTGTTATACGGAACAATGGCGGTGGTTCGTTCAATTCTGGAGCCAAAAGTTATCGGTAAAAACATTGGAGTTCACCCTGTTGCCACACTTGTAGCACTGTATGTTGGTTTGAGAGTATTTGGTCCCACTGGAGTTATAATCGGGCCGGCAATCCTGATAGTTACCAAGGCTCTTATCAGGGCTGGAATTGTTGCCAAATGGAGATTAGAAAAGGGGTGATACCGTGACAGGGATAGCGATCCTGGGTTCGACAGGGTCTATCGGAAAACAAAGCCTGCAGGTCCTGGATAACCTGCAGAAAAAGGGTTACGATTTCCGGTTAATTGGAATAACAGCCCATACCAGTAAAGAAAAGTTAAAAAAACAAAAAGAAACTTACCGGCCAGAAGTTGCTGTTCTGACTGGTGTTAATGATTATAAAGAAGATGGTTTTTCACTGGGTAAAGATTCTCTCCTGGAACTTGTGGTCCGAGAGGATGTTGATATTGTTATAAATGGCCTCGTAGGCATTAGTGGTCTGGAGCCAAGTCTGGTGGCCATTAAAGCCGGGAAAAAACTGGCACTGGCCAACAAAGAAAGCCTGGTAACAGGAGGCGCCCTGATTAACCGGCTTTTAACTCAGTCCGGGGCAGGGGAAATTATCCCGGTGGACAGTGAACACAGTGCTATCTATCAGCTGTTGCGAGGTCATCAAAAGCAGGATATTACCTCCCTGGTCCTCACAGCTTCTGGGGGACCTTTTCTTTTTACTCCGCGGGAGGAACTGCAGAGAGTAACTCCCGAAAGGGCCCTGCGCCATCCCACCTGGACCATGGGAGGAAAGATTTCTATTGATTCCGCAACACTGATGAATAAAGCCCTGGAAGTCATTGAAGCCCACTGGTTATTTGGAGTAGATTATGATAAAATTGAAGTGTTGGTCCACCCCGAAAGCATAATACATTCTCTCATAAGGTTGCAGGATGGAGTGTTACTGGCTCACATGGGGGAACCTGATATGAGGGTGCCTATTCAGTATGCCCTTACGCATCCACACCACGTAGAGGGGGACTTTGGTCGACTTGAACTGGCCCTTTTAGAAAAGCTTAATTTCTCTCAGCCCCGTTGGGCAGATTTCCCGGCCCTTGAGCTCGGTTATGAAGCCGGCCGCAGGGGAGAAAGCATGCCTGTAGTTCTGAACGGAGCAAATGAGGCCGCAGTTGCGGCGTTTTTAGAAGGCAGAATCTCCTTTCTGGAGATCGCCAGTACTGTGGGGGGAGTTATGGCGGCCCATGATCCTTTTCCGCTGACAGACCTGGAAGCAGTTTTTGCAGCAGATCAGTGGGCGCGCAAAAAATTTGTAGAGGAGGTTGGCTAGGATGGAAGCTATCCTGGCTTTTCTGGGAGCATTTTCATTTTTACAGACAGTCATTACTTTTATTATTGTAATTGGGGTTCTTATCTTTTTCCATGAGATGGGCCATTTTCTGGCTGCCAAAAAAAGCGGCATCCTTGTCGAGGAGTTTGCCCTGGGATTCGGTCCGGCCCTGTTTTCAAGGAAAAGGGGAGAAACCAGATATTCCCTGCGGGCCTTTCCCCTGGGTGGTTTTTGCAAAATGGCAGGTGAAATGCCCGAAGAAGAAGGTAAAGAAAGCGAGGAATATAGGAAGGCCAGGGAGGCAGGGCGTTGTTTTTACCAGAAACCTGCCTGGATGAGGTTTATAGTAGTTGCCATGGGTCCCATAATGAATTTTTTCCTGGCAGCACTGCTTTTTGCTTCTGTTTTCATGTTCTTTGGTCTTCCCGTGGCCCCAGCAGAAACAACGGATATTGGCGACGTAATTCCCGGAACTCCTGCAGCTGAGGCGGGGCTCAGGGCGGGAGATAGAATAGTGGCCATTGAAGGAGAACCTGTCGAAAAATGGGAAAATATGGTCAGTATGATTAACCAGTCCCCCGGGCAGGAAATGCAATTCAGTATCGAACGACGGGATGAGGTTTTTACCGTTGCAATTACACCCCAGGAACAGGAAGATGGAAGGGGAGCAATTGGAATATACCAGGATGCTGTCCGAGAGCGTCTTTCGCCTCTGCGAGCTCTGGGGATGGGAACCCTGCAGACCTTTCAAGTAATTGGTGCCCTTTTCGTTGCCCTGCGGGAGATGATCACAGGACAGGCTCCTGCAGATATCGGGGGACCGGTTCTTATTGCCCAGATGGTTAGAGAGGCGGCGGACATAGGCATGTATTACCTGCTTACTTTTGTCGCTTTTATCAGCATCAACCTGGGGATAATTAACCTGTTTCCCTTCCCCGCCCTTGACGGTGGTCGACTGGTTTTTATTATTATCGAAATGGTCAGACGCAAGAGTCTTGACCCGGAAAAAGAAGGGCTGGTCCATTTTATCGGGTTTGTCTTTTTACTTCTTTTGATTGGGGTTATTATTATCCGAGACCTGACCCAGATTTTTTGAGGTGGTCTGATTGGAAAAGAAAACCAGAGCGGTTTTTGTTGGTGGAGTTCAGGTTGGTGGAGGAGCTCCAGTTGTCGTCCAGTCCATGACCAGCACAAAGACTACTGATATAGAAAAAACCGGCAACCAGATTTCCCGTCTTGCCCAAAACGGTTGTGAACTGGTCCGTGTTGCTGTTCCCGATAAAGAAGCCCTGCAGGCTTTGCCGGAAATATTAAAAAACAGTCCGGTTCCCATTATCGCCGACATCCATTTTGATTATCGGCTGGCGTTAGGGGCAATTGAGGCGGGAGTTCACGGAGTTCGGATTAACCCCGGCAATATTGGTTCCCTGGATAGGGTTGAGGCCATTATTAAGGCTGCCGGAGAGAAAGATATCCCCATCCGGATCGGGGTTAACAGCGGGTCGTTACCCCAGGAAAAAATTAAAAAATTTGGTTCGCCAGGTTCAGAGGCACTGGTTGCAACCATGGAAGAGTATGTTCGTTTTTTCGAAGAAAGAGGTTTTTTTAACATTAAATTGTCGTTAAAATCAACTAATGTTCTGGAAACCATTTCTGCCAACAGGAGTATTGCGAGTATATTCCCCTATCCCATTCACCTGGGGTTGACTGAGGCAGGAACCCTCCGACGGGGTCTTGTTAATTCTGTTGCCGCACTTGCTCCCCTTTTACTGGAGGGAATTGGCGATACCATCAGGATTTCTCTGACCGAGGATCCTGTGGAGGAGGTAAAAGCAGCCTGGGATTTATTAAGAGCCCTTGGCCTTCGCCGCAGGGGCCTTAACATTTACTCCTGTCCTACCTGCGGTCGCTGTGAAATAGAACTGGAAGAGATGGTAAAAGCAATAGAAAAAGCGACTGAAGGAATAAGGAAAGATCTAAATATTGCCGTAATGGGGTGTCCAGTAAATGGCCCCGGAGAGGCAAAAGAAGCAGACCTTGGCCTGGCAGGAGGTAAGGGATACGGGGTAATTTTTGCCCGGGGCAAACCCCTGGGAACTTACCCCGCTGATAAGCTTATTGAGGTTTTCCTGGAAAAAATCAGGGAATTCCCCGGTTGACAGGGAGCCACTTTTCCTGCTAAAATACTATAACAATTTAAATCACGTGTCTGCAGGAGAAATATTAGGTCGGAAGGAAGAGTTGCAGAGAACAGTCGGTTGGTGCGAGGCTGTCTTTCCCCGGTTGAACCCGTCTCCAGGGATTGCAGGTGAACGAGTGTCCCTTGATGGGAAATCAGGGTGGTACCGCGGGTGGTAAAAAACCTCTCGTCCCTAGCTGGATGAGAGGTTATTTTTATTCAGGAAAGGAAGATAACCATGAAAATGTCTCAAATTTATATCCCTACTTTAAAGGAAAAACCGACGGAAGCGGAAACTCCGAGCCACGAACTTTTATTACGAGCCGGAATGATCCGCCGGGTGGCCGCGGGGATCTATTCCTTTTTACCCCTTGGTTATCGTGTGGTCCGGAGGGTTGAACAGATTATCAGGGAAGAACTGGAGAAAGCCGGTGCTCAGGAGGTCCACCTTCCTCTGCTCCATCCCGCCGAGCTCTGGAAGGAATCGGGGAGGTGGGACGAGATGGGTGATCTCATGGTTAAGCTGAAAGACCGCAGGGACAGGGAATACTGTATTGGCCCAACCCACGAGGAGGTAATGACGGATTTAATTCGGTACGAGTTGAAATCCTATAAAGACCTTCCCCAGAATTTTTACCAGATCCAGACCAAGGTCAGGGACGAAATTCGGCCCCGATTTGGCCTCCTGCGGGCCAAGGAATTTTCCATGAAGGATGCTTATAGCTTTCATGCAAACTGGGAATCCCTGGATGCTACTTATCAGGATATGCATAAAGCCTACTGCAGCATTTTTCAGCGCTGTGGGCTGGACTACCGTGTAGTTGAGGCTGATACGGGGCCCATGGGAGGAACCGACTCCCACGAATTCATGGTCCTGGCGGAAACTGGCGAAGACAGTGTTTTATTCTGTGATTCATGTGGTTATGCTGCCAATGTGGAAAAAGCCCAGAGTAAAGTTTCAAAACAGGAGGAAAAAATTGCCCCTCCGGAGAAAGAGGAAATATATACACCTGGTGTTACAACAATTGAGGGTCTGGAGAAAACAATGGACCTGCCTGGAGAATACCTTTTCAAAAGCCTCTTATACCGGGGTGAAAAGGATTATTACCTAGCGATAGTCAGGGGTTCAGACCAGTTAAATGAAAATAAACTGATGGCTCTTCTGGGGGATCCCCATCTCCACCTTGCAGAGGAAGGATATAAAAATTTGCCTGCAGGTTTTCTGGGTCCTCAGGGAGACCATGGCCTGAAAGTTGTTGCGGATGAACTGGTGATGGAGATGGAATGGGGGGTTGCAGGAGCCAACCGGGTCGATTACCACGTCCAGGGAATTATCCCGGGAGAGGATTTTTCCCCTGATATGATAGGTGATATTCGCAGTGCCAGGCATGGAGAGGGCTGTCCTAGGTGTGAGGGAACTCTGGAAGAAATAAGGGGTATCGAGGTTGGGCACATTTTCAAACTGGGAACCAAGTACAGTGAATCCATGAATGCCCATTACCTGGATGAAAACGGGAAGGCCTTTCCCATGATTATGGGGTGTTATGGAATTGGCGTTACCAGGACAGTTGCAGCGGCCATTGAGCAGAACCATGATGAAAATGGTATTAAATGGCCCCTACCAATTGCACCCTACCAGGTAATTCTCCTGACCCTGGGAAAAGACGAAAAAGTAAATGAAGAATCTGAGAAAATATATGAGGAATTGAAAAAAGCAGGTGTGGAAATTATCTGGGATGACCGCCCTGAAAGGCCTGGGGTAAAATTCAATGAAGCTGACCTTTTAGGAATTCCTTTGCGCATAACTGTTGGTAGGAAATACCTGGAAACAGGCCAACTGGAGATCAGAGATCGCTATAACAATGAAGATTACCTGCTGGAGAAAAGCCAACTGCTAACCTGGGTCCAGGATTACCTGGGAGAGGAGGAAAGTATTTGATTACTCCGGAAGAAATTATCTTAAGGCTTGTTATCGCTGCAGTTTTAAGTGGGCTGATCGGGTGGGAGAGAGAGATACATGAACGTCCTGCAGGTTTCCGGACCCACATCCTGGTTTGTGTTGGTTCAGCCCTGATCATGATAATCTCGCAAAATATGCACCATGTATTTGGAGATGCTTCTGACCCCGGACGTATAGCCGCCCAGGTAGTCAGTGGAATTGGCTTTTTGGGTGCCGGTACAATAATTCGTGAAGGGGTTAGCGTTAAGGGACTGACGACTGCGGCTTCCCTATGGGCTGTTGCGGGTATTGGACTGGGTATAGGTGCAGGGCTCTATTTTGGGAGCATTGTAACCGCAATTCTGGTTTTTTTGAGCCTGTGGTTTTTATCCAAACTGGAGTTTTTTGCCGCTGCCAAGTCCAAATTCAGCGAGGTAAGATTCCGGGTTAAAGATATCCCCGGCCTTCTGGGAAGCCTTGGTTCAGTATTCGGGGAAATGGGTGTAAATATTGCCAATGTAAGGATGGAATATGACCGAATTGACGCAGAACTGGAAATTATAATGCGGGTTGAAATCCCCACCAGGGTTGATCGGAATCAATTGACTCAAAAACTTGCTCAAGTAAAAGGGGTGCGGCAGGTCGAATGGCAAAAAGTATAGAGCGGGTAATAATTAAACCTAAAGCCAACAATCAGTTTTTGCGGTTATTGAACAGCCAGTGTTCCTCTGACCTGAAAGGGAAAATTGTAATTAACCGGGTAGAGATTGACCAAGAAAAAAACTGCAGCCTTTTTATCTCTATTGCACCTGATGTTAGGGAAAAGGACCTGGAAGGTTTGGAGGAAATCCTGCGGGGCAGTCTGAAAGGACTGGCAGAATTTAAGCTTTTTTATGAACCGTGGGAGAAAATAGCAGGGCAGAGGATGGAGGATGTTTTACGGGAGATTAAATCTCGCTATCCCCAATTTCGGAGCTGTCTGGAAAATATGGAAATTGAAGAACAGGGAGGAGAGATAGAGCTTTCTCTCCCGAGCAAAACCATGGTAGACTTTCTTAAAGAAAAAAACCTGGATAAGATAATTTCCCAGAAGTTTTCCCAGAACGGCCTGCCGGAAAAAATAAAAATCAAGCAGAAAAAAAAGGTTCCGGCCAGGGTTCCGAAAAAAGAAACCAGGAAAAAGCCAGAGAAAAAAAACCATCGGGTCATAAAAGGACGCTTATTACCAGAGGCTCCCCAACCTTTAACCAGTGTTTTAGATAGCGGGGAGGGAGTTTTTGTTGTTGAAGGACAGGTTTTTTCCCACGCTGTCCACCAGTCCAACCGCGGGGGAAACATCCAGGTTTTAAATATTACTGATGGCTCTGCCGCTTTGACTGTTAAAGTTTTCAACCTTGAGAATGAATTAAAAAAGGGTTCCTGGTATAAATTCCGGGGGCAATTGCAGTATGATAATTTTAGCGGGGAAAAGGTTATTTTTGCAGATGATATCCTGGAGGTTACCCCCATTTACCGGGAGGATAACTCTCCAGAAAAAAGATT
Organism: Halobacteroidaceae bacterium; assembly: GCA_003551665.1. GTDB lineage: Bacteria > Bacillota > Halanaerobiia > B1SED10-174 > B1SED10-174 > T1SED10-26. The sequence goes on along the minus strand of PUNE01000079.1, from coordinate 47,556 downwards.
GGAATTTCACCTGCATACCAAAATGAGTGATATGGATTCAGTAATAGATATTGAGCAACTTGCAGAAACCATCAAAAGATGGGGACATCGTGGGGCTGCAATAACAGATCATGGTGTAGTTCAGGCTTTTCCCACTGCCCACGAAATTTTCCAGCGAGAAGGTTTGAAACTGGTCCTTGGGTTGGAAACCCACACCATCCCAGAATTGGAAGTAATTTATTCTGGTGATGAAAAAGGTTACTGGAATGAATATCCCCTTGTATTTCTGGATATCGAAACAACCGGACTCAGCCCCTGGCAGCATGAAATAATTGAGTTCGGGGCTGTCCGGGTTGAAAAGGGTTCTACCCGTGAATTCCAGGAGCTGGTCAGGCCCGAGAAAACTCCCTCTAAGGAAATAATTGATTTGACGGGTATTGAACCTGAAGAACTGGAAAAGGCCCGCCCCCTTGATGAAGTGTGGCCGGAGTTTATTGATTTTATTGATGGAGCCATCCTTGTGGCCCATAATGCAGGTTTTGATATAGGTTTTCTCAGGTTCTGGGGGGAAAAAACAGGCAAGCCTTTGCCTCTGGACAGGGGTTATTTAGATACCCTGAATCTTTCCAAGGCCATCAATCCAGACCTGCGAGGGCACAGTCTTGGGGCTCTGACCAAGAAATTTAATGTTCGACTGGAAAACCACCACCGTGCACTTGCTGATGCCCAGGCTACATATCGACTCTGGGAGATTTTTTGCAGCAAACTTGAAGCCCGTGAGATCAGGGAGTTAAAACAGCTTAAAGATCTGGCTTGCGAGATTCCCTGGTTTTTAAAATTTACCGAGCACAACACTCTCTGGGCAAAGGATAAAAAAGGCCTTTTCAATCTTTACCGTCTTGTAAGCAAATCGCACCTGGATTATTTTCACCGCTATCCCTGTATTCCCTGGGAGTGGATTGAAAAAAACCGAGAAGGCATTATCCTGGGGAGTGGCTGCCTGGAGGGGCCTCTTTATGGTCAACTTCTGGCTGGGGGAGAAAATGCTGACCTGGAGAAAATCGGCAAAAGGTTTGACTGTATTGAAATTCTTTCCCCCACGTACCTCGTGGAAAATTCCCCGGTAGAGGATTTGGAAATTGCCCGAACCATAACCAAAAACCTGGTTAAGCTTGCCGATAAAATGGGGAAGAGGGCAATTGCAATTTCTGATGCCCATTACCTGGAAAAAGAAGAAGGGGTTTTCCGGGAGGTTCTCCTCCATCAGAAAGGAAACCGCCAGGAGAATGGTGCAGCCCATCTTTTAACAACCGAGGAAATGATGAAAGAATTTGCTTTCCTTGGGGAAGATAAGGCCCGGGAACTGGTCATTGATAATCCCCGTGCCCTGGAAAGGGAAATTTTAGATCTGGCTCCGGTTCCCGATGGGCTTTTTCCTCCCCATGTCCCTGGAGCAGAGGACCGGGTAAAAAATAGGACTCTGGAAAAAGCAAAAGAACTGTACGGGAAAAAACTACCAGACCTGGTTAAAAAGAGAATTGACAAGGAACTGAACAGCATTATCGGTCAGGGTTTTGCCCCGATTTATGCAATTTCCCAGACCCTTGTGGGAAAATCACTGGAAATCGGCTATCTCGTGGGGTCACGGGGTTCAGTAGGTTCTTCATTCGTGGCTTTCCTCTGCGATATTACGGAGATAAACCCTCTTCCCGCTCATTATCGCTGTCCCGGCTGTTTTTTCACGGAGTTTGAGCCGGAGGAAGGTATAGATTGTGGGCTGGACCTGCCAGAAAAAGAATGCCCGAAATGCGGTGAAGGTCTTATCAGGGATGGTTTTGATATTCCATTTGAGGTCTTCCTGGGTTTCCGAGGGGAAAAGGTTCCCGATATTGACCTTAATTTTGCCGGGGAGATTCAAAATAAAATTCACGCTCATACCGAAGAAATTTTTGGGAAAGATAATGTTTTCCGGGCAGGAACAATTTCCACAATTGCCTCTCGGACCGCATATGGAATGGTCCGCGGGTACCTGGAAGAAAACAATATCAAGGCCAACCGGGCCCAGGTTGAGCGCCTGATTAATGGTTGCAGTGGAGTGAGACGGACAACAGGACAGCACCCGGGTGGCCTAATGGTATTACCGGAGGACAAGGATATTCATGAATTTACTCCAATTCAATACCCGGCCAATGATAGTTCAGTTGGTGTTCAAACCACCCACTTTGATTATCGGTCTATTAGCAGCAGACTTTTGAAACTGGACCTGCTGGGTCACGATGATCCTACGGCATTGAAACAACTGGAAGAACTTACCGGGGTTAAAGTGAAGGATATTCCCTTTAATGACCCTCCCACCATGAGTATTTTTTCGGGGATTGAGGCCCTTCAGATTAAAGAAGGGGAAATAAGCACGGGGGTGGGTTCTCTTGGTGTTCCGGAATATGGAACCCCCTTTGTTCGGGGAATGCTGGAGGAAACAAAACCCCAAACCATGAGCGAGTTGATCCGTATCAGTGGCCTGTCTCACGGGGAGAATATCTGGAGGAATAATGCTCAAGATTTAATTTCTTCAGGAGAAGTTTCCCTGAAACAGGTTATTTCTACCCGAGATGATATTTTAAATGACCTGATCCGCTGGGGAGTTGAGCCTGAAAAAGCTTTTCCCATAATGGAAAAGGTTCGGAAGGGGAAAGGGATGACTCCGGATGAAGAAGAATTGCTGAAGGATCAGGGGGTCCCCGACTGGTATATCGAATCCTGTAAGAAAATCAGGTACATGTTTCCCAAGGCTCACGCAGCAGCTTATGTGCTGATGTCATACAGAATTGCCTTTTTCAAGGTTCATTATCCCTCTGCCTTTTATGCCACCTACCTCTCGACCAAGGGTGGAGAGTTCGAGATCAAATATGTGCAGGAAGGGCTGGATTATATCAAGCGTTATCAGGAACGAATCAAGGAAAAGGGTAGAGAAGCCACCCCCAAGGAAAAATCCACATTGACTCTCCTGGAGATTCTCCAGGAAGCAATGCTCAGGGGAGTTGAGTTTTTAAACGTTGACCTTTACAAATCACACTCGCACAAGTTCCTTTTGAAAGATGGAAGAGTCTTGCCCCCCCTGACTTCCATACCCCACCTGGGTCAGAACTGCGCGGAGAGGATAGTAAAGGCTCGGGAGAAAAAGAAATTTTCCTCTATAGAGGATTTTATTGCCAGAACCCAGGCTAATAAAAATGTTGTGGAAGCAATGGTTCAATTCAGTGTTTTAAAAGGTTTACCTGCCAAAAACCAGTTATCCCTTTTCTGAGAGGTATAATTCTTGCATTCACTCCCAGGGTGTGGTATACTTTTTGGTAGATATGATAATCATGTTGCGGATTTAAGAGTGGGTTCCCAGCCCACTCTTTAGCTTATATTAATCAAATGTTCAGGAGGAAAAAAAGTGAGCCAACAGGAAATCCTTTTTAAGCTTGTTGAACCGGTTGTTCAGGCTGAAGGACTGGAGCTAGTTGATCTTGAATATAATAAAGAAGGAAAAAGGTGGGTGTTAAGGGTTTTCATTGATGGACCCGAAGGGATTTCCCACGATGAATGTGTACGGGTTACCCGCTCCCTGGAACCGGTATTGGAACAGGAGGATCCTATTCCACATGGATTTGTTCTGGAAGTTTCTTCGCCCGGGTTGGATCGTCCCCTGAAAAGGGATCGTGATTTTGAAAGGGCACTGGGGAAACGGGTTGAAATAAAAACTTATGTCCCCCTTGTGGAAAAGAAGAAAACCCTGCGGGGAACCCTGCTGGACCTTGCAGATAAAGATCTTCGCTTGGAACTCGAGGACGGTTCCACTGTAAATATTCCCCGGGATCAAGTGGCTAAAGCCCGACTCCATTTTGAATTTTAAAGGAGGAGCAGTGTAAATGAATTTTGAATTTCTTCAGGCACTGGATGAAATTGAAAAGGAAAAAAATATTCCCAAAGAACAACTTCTGGAGGCGGCAGAAGCTGCCCTTATCTCGGCATATAAAAGGAACTTTGGTTCCTCGCAGAATGTAACTGCCAATATTGATAGAAATACAGGGAAGGTAGAAGTAATTGCCCGAAAAGAAGTTGTAGAAGAGGTTGAGGACAAGACACTCGAGATTTCTCTGGAAGAAGCCCGAAAAATTGACCCCAACTATGAAATAGGAGATGTTGTTGAATATGAGGTTACCCCGGCTAACTTCGGCCGTATAGCCGCCCAAACTGCCAAGCAGGTAGTGGTACAGCGGATTCGCGAAGCCGAGCGGGGGATTATTTTTGATGAGTTCAGCAACAGAGAAGGGGATATTATAACCGGTGTTGTCCAGCGTTATACTAATAACAATATTATGATTGACCTTGGAAAAACCGAAGCCATTCTTGTTCAATCCGAACAGATGCCAACTGATAAATTCAAGCCGGGCGACCGGATTAAGCTTTTCATAGTCGAGGTCAAACAGACTACCAAGGGCCCCAGAATACTGGTCTCTCGGACCCACCCCGGTCTTTTGAAGAGATTATTCGAACTGGAGGTTCCCGAAATCCAGGAGGGAACTGTTGAAATAAAAGCTGTTACCCGGGAGGCAGGTTACCGCTCCAAGCTTTCTGTTTTTTCCCGGGATGAAAATGTAGATCCTGTTGGAGCCTGTGTCGGACAGAAAGGCATGCGGGTCCAGGCAATTGTCGATGAAATCGGGGGAGAAAAAATTGATATCGTGGAATGGAGCCCGGATCCAACAGTTTATGTGGCCAATGCTTTAAGCCCTGCCAAGGTGGTTTCTGTGGAAATTGAAGAAAAAGAAAAGGTAGCAAAGGTTGTTGTCCCTGACTACCAGCTTTCACTGGCAATAGGTAAGGAGGGGCAGAATGCCCGGCTTGCGGCTAAGCTTACGGGCTGGAGAATAGATATTAAAAGCGAAAGCCAGACAGATGCTGAAGCAAAACTTATTGAACCCACTTCTGAAGGGGAGGTAATGCGGGATGATGAAGAAGAGGAAGAAAATCCCTCTTCGTAAATGTGTGGGGTGTGATGAGCGCCGGGAAAAAAGAGACCTGATCAGGGTAGTGCGAAACCCTGAAGGGGAAGTAGATATAGATACAACAGGGAAAAAACCAGGTCGGGGAGCTTATATTTGCCCCGACAGGGCCTGCCTGGAAAAGGCCTTTAAGGCCAAACGAATTGAAAGAAACCTGCAGGTAAGCCTGCCCTCGGATATTAAGGAATTTCTGGAGGAACGGATCCGTGGAGAGGAGTAAGGGTTTACGTCTTCTGGGACTTGGTTACAGGGCAAAACAGGTTCAAATAGGTTCATCTAATATTGAGGAGAAACTGAAAAAAAGGCGGGGGCACCTGCTCCTCCTTGCTGAAGATAGTGGAGTTAGTATTAAGAGGAAACTTTCCCAAATCTGCAATCATAATAGGATACCTTACCTGGAATGGGGAACGAAGGGGGATTTTACCCGGATTTTTCCAAAAGAAACTGTGGCAGTTTTGATTATGGATATTAATCTTGCGAAACCTTTCTTAGACAGGAAAGGGAGGGTCCTTAATGAATAATTGATGGGGGTGTTAATGTGGGAAAAATAAGGATCTACCAGTTAGCTAAAGAACTCGATCTTAAATCTACTGAACTGGTTGATATGTTAAAAGAACTGGGAATTGAAGCTAAATCGCATATGAGTACTTTAGAAGATGAAACTGCTAACCTGGTCAAAGAAATGCTGGCCGGGGGAGAAGGAAAAGCCCCGGAAAAAGAAGAGGAACAAGAGGAAAAGGCCCAGAGTATTGAAGTTGCTCCTCCGGTAAATGTAAAAAGCATTGGGGAAGCGCTGGGAACCAATCCCAACAAGATAATTAAACAGTTAATTGAACAGGGGGTAATGATCAATTTAACCCAGAACCTGACCGGAGATGCTCTTGCCGAGGTAGAACAGATTCTGGGCATTAAGGTTGAGGTAAAAACGGAGGAGAAAAAAAAGACAGAAGCAAAACCTAAAAAAGAAGAAAAGCAAAAGAAAAAGAAAGATCTCGTTACTCGCCCCCCCGTTGTTACAATTATGGGCCACGTTGATCACGGGAAAACCCAGCTGCTTGACGTAATCAGAGAAGCCAATGTAGTCGCTTCCGAAGCCGGTGGTATTACCCAGCATATTGGTGCCTACCAGGTCGAAGCTAATGGGAAAAAGATTTCCTTCCTGGATACACCCGGTCATGAGGCTTTTACTGCTATGCGGGCCCGGGGGGCCCATGTTACTGATATCGCGGTCCTGGTAATTGCTGCCGATGATGGGATTATGCCTCAAACTGTTGAAGCCATCAATCACGCCAAGGATGCCGGTATTCCAATTATTGTGGCCATAAATAAGATTGACAAGGAAAATGCCAATCCCGAAAGGGTGAAACAACAGCTAACCGAGTACAACCTTGTTCCTGAGGAGTGGGGTGGAGAGACGGTTTGTGTTGAGATTTCTGCCCTGCAGAAAATTAACATCGATGAACTCCTGGAAATGATACTCCTGGTTGCAGAAGTTGAAGACATTAAGGCGGACCCCAAAGAAAAGGCTTCGGGAGTTATTATTGAAGCCCAGCTGGACAAAGGGCGGGGGCCGGTTGCAACGGTCTTAATTAAAGACGGAACCCTGAGGATTGGTGATGCTATAATGGCCGGGAGCGCTCACGGTCGGGTCCGGGCCATGATTAATGACAAGGGTGAGAGGTTGAAAAAAGCCGGGCCTTCCACTCCCGTTGAAGTTCTTGGTCTTTCCGATGTCCCTGTTGCAGGAGATATGCTGGAAAGCGTAAAAACAGAAAAGGAAGGCAAAAAGATTGCCGAGGAAAGGCGCGAGGAGAAAAGGGAAAAAGAACTTACCAGTGATCGTCCTGCAAACCTGGAACAATTTTTTGCCCGGATGCAGGATGAAGAAGTCAAAGAGTTGAAAATAATAATCAAGGGAGATGTTCAGGGGTCGGTGGAAGCCCTCAAGGACTCCCTGAATCAGATAAAAAGTGAAGATGTGAACCTCAATATTATCCACACCGGTGCTGGTGCTATAAATGAAAATGATGTGATCCTGGCTTCGGCCTCCAAGGCAATAATAATTGGGTTTAATGTTCGACCTGATTCAAGGGCCAAGCGGGTTGCGGATCAAGAGGGTGTGGATATCCGTACCTACCGGATCATTTATCAGGTTATTGACGATGTCAAAAAAGCACTTGAAGGTCTTTTAGAACCGGAGATCAGGGAGAAAGTCCTTGGCCGGGCGGAAGTTCGAGACACCTTCCGTGTTCCCAAGGCAGGCACTGTAGCCGGGCTCTATGTTACTGACGGGAAAATTACTCGTAATTCCAAGGTCAGAGTATTGCGGGATGGAGTAGTAGTCCACGAGGGGAGCATCGGTTCCTTAAAGCGGTTCCAGGATGATGTTCGGGAAGTAGACTCCAATTACGAGTGTGGCCTGAATATTGAGGGGTTTCAGGATGTAAAAGTTGGAGATATAATTGAAGCATTTGTCCTGGAAGAAGTTAAGAGGAAATTATCTGATTAATACCTGGCTTTTGCCCGGGGCTCCTGAATAATATAGAAGGAGTGTTGAGCAATGAATTATAGAGCGAACCGCTTGGCCGAAGTCCTGAAAAAAGAGCTTAGTGATTTGTTCCAGAAAGAAGTTAAAGACCCCCGTTTGAATTTCCTGACCATAACTGACGTAGAAGTAAGTGGAGATCTTAGCGTTGCCAAGGTATATGTCAGTACCCTGCAGGAAAAAAATGATCCTGCAGCAATGATGGAAGGGCTGGAAAAAGCGGTTGGTTATCTGCGCAAGGAAATTGGACAGAGAATTGAACTGAGACACACTCCAGAATTGCGTTTTGTTTATGACCAGTCTATTGAGCGCGGACAGAGAATCCACAACCTATTAAATGAAATAAGAGGGAATAAGGATGAATGATGCTGCTTCCCTGTTGGACGTTCTGCATGGTCACAAAAAAATAATCTTAACCGGTCATTCCGATCCGGATGGTGATTGCCTGGGAGCAATTGCAGGCCTTTATTTTCTCCTTCAGGGGAAACATGGTCGGGTGACGGGAATTATAGAAGGGCCGGTCCCCGACCGGCTCTCTTTTCTGCTGCCTTCAGAAATATTGGTTATTAATCCCGAGGAAGAACTTCCAGAGGTTGAAGCAGACCTGGCTATTGTAGTTGACAGTGGGGATATGAAAAGGCTGGGGCGGGTGGGAGAAATGATTGAAGGCCTGGAGATTATTAACATTGATCACCACCCTGATAACGAAAATTTTGGTGATATAAATCTTGTTGATGCGAAAGCTTCTTCTGCCTGTGAGATCCTTGGATTGTTGCTTCAGGATAATATTCACCTGCCTCCACGTGTGATGCAAGCCTGGGGTGCAGGAATCCTTTATGACACGGGAGGACTGCGACACCCCAATACCCGAACCCAGACCCTTGAATTGCTGGCCTGCTGGATGGGAAAGGGGTTGAAACTGCACCTGCTTCAGGAAAGGTTGTTTGGAAGGAACTCCCGTGCTTCCTTTGGCCTTTATCAAGAAGCCCTGAGAGGATTGGATTTTTCTCGGGAAGGGCGGATTGCCTGGACTGTAATCAGGCAGGAAATCGGAAAACCCTCTCCACGGGAAGTGACTCAGAAAGTGATCGATGAGATCAGAGGTATTGAAGGTGTTGAGGTTGCAATCCTTTTTGTAGACCAGGGGGAAAGGACAAAAGTAAGTTTTCGTAGCAGAAATTTCCCGGTAAACGTTATTGCTTCTCTCTGGGGTGGAGGTGGTCATGTCCGGGCAGCGGGAGTTACGCGGGAGGAAAAATTTGAAGAAGTTTTTCCCGAAATCCTGTCTGCAGTGGAGGAGAAACTGGATGAATGGAATAATTAATTTACTTAAGCCTCCCGGGATCAGTTCTGCCCGGGTGATAAATCGGATAAAAAGGAAGTGGAGTTTAAAAAAAGTGGGACACACCGGAACTCTGGATCCCCTTGCTGCGGGAGTTCTACCCCTTTGTGTTGGGAAGGCTACCAAGGTGGCCAGCTTCCTTCTCCTGGAGGATAAAACCTACTGGGCAGAAATTATTCTTGGCGAAACAAGAGATACTGACGATGCCTATGGGGAAGTTACATCAAGGAAGAAGCTGAACTGCACTGAAAAAGATGTTCTGCGAGAATTGCAAAAATTTACGGGGACGATAACACAGATTCCACCTCAGATTTCGGCAATTAAGGTTGATGGGGAAAGAGCCTATCGCCGTCACAGAAAAGGTGAGAATTTTAAGCTTTCTTCCCGCGAGGTAAAGATTTTTTCCCTGCGGCCCCTGGAAGTTGCTCTTCCCCGGGTCAGGTTTTGGGTCCACTGTTCCAAGGGGACCTATATCCGATCAATAGCCCGGGATCTGGGTGAGGCTCTGGGTGTAGGCGGATACCTTCAGTTTTTGATTCGGACAAGTACGGGTCCATTTAAGATCAGGGACAGCCATACCCTGGAAGAAATGGAAGAAGTGGGACCGGAAAAATTTTTACTTGCTCCCGATTTAGCCCTTAAACATCTGCCCTCCCTGGTTGTTGCCGACAGTTCCCGGGATAAGGTTCCCCTGGGCCAGATTATTGACCCAAATGAAATAGAGGAAAAGGTTGAGAGTAAAGAAGGATATTTCCGTCTTTATGACCGGGAAAAACAGTTTCTTGCCCTGGTCCAGAAAAAGGATGAAGGCTTCCATCCTTTTAAAGTTTTTATCTGAGGTGAAATACCAATCATGGAAGTTTATCAGATATCATCAAAGGAAGAGATTTCTGTAAGAGGGATTTTTCTGGCGATGGGGACGTTTGACGGAGTCCACCTTGGTCACAGGAAGGTGATTGAAACCACTGTCAAACGTGCCCACGAACTGGGTATTCCCGCGGGGATATTTACATTTTGGCCCCATCCTATATCCGTTCTCAATCCACCCCGGGCCCCTACTCTTTTGACTTCTCTGGAAGATAAACTTTACTACATGGGTTCCCTCGGGGCAGATGTTTGCCTGGTTCAGCAGTTTACTCCTGAGTTTGGGCACCTTGATTACCGGACCTTTATTAATGATTACCTGGTAGAAAAACTGGATATAAGAGGACTCGTGGTCGGGGCCAGATTTCGCTTCGGAGACCGGGGTGAGGGAGACAGGAAAAAAATTATTGTGGCTGGTGATGAATACGGTTTTGAGCCAATTGTTCTTGACCCTGTAACAATAGATGGCTTTAGTGTTAGCAGTACTTTAATCAGGCGCCTGATTAAAGCAGGGCGTGTGGAAGAGGTTCCAGCCTTTCTTGGTCGAGAGTATGGGATCAGAGGGCGGGTGGAAAAAGGTGAAGGGCGGGGGAGTTCTCTCGGTTACCCTACAGCAAATCTTGATTTCCCAGCAGGACTTACGGTTCCAATGCAGGGTGTTTACGCGGTTCGTTCTCGGGTAAAAGGAAAAAGCTTTACGGGTGTTCTCAACCTGGGAACCTGTCCAACCTTTGGAAAAGAAAGAGAAGGAGTTGAGGTTCACCTGCTGGGACTTGACGAGGAAATTTATGGTGAAGAAATATCTGTTTGGTTTCACAAGTACATCCGGCCAATTAAACAGTTTTCCGATCCCGGGCAACTCCAGGTTCAGATTGCCCGGGATATTGAAAAAACCCGACTGGTTTTATCCGGTAACTGACCGGGTTTCTTTACACTGGAGATTGTTTGTGATAAAATAAATCCTGTAAAATATTCTACTCCCTTTTCTCGGAACAGAGAGGCTCCGACTCTTTTCTGGGATTGGGGTGTAATCAAAAAAAGGAGGCAACAACATGGATAGGGAAAAAAAGCATGAAATTATTGGTAAGTATCAGGCCAGCGAGAATGATACCGGTTCCCCAGAGGTTCAGATTGCAATTTTAACTCACCGGATCTTTGAGCTAACCGACCATTTGAAGCGCCACCCCAAGGACCACCATTCGAGAAGGGGTCTTTTAAAACTGGTTGGCAAAAGAAGAAGCCTGCTTCGCTACCTGAGGAAAAAAGACCTGGAACGTTATCGCGACCTGATTACAGATCTTGGAATAAGGGGATAATATTATTAATTTTAGGAGCGGGCCCTTCCCGCTCTTAATTTTAATCGGAGAAGATGTGAGGAGGAAAAAAAATGGTACAGAGTTGGGAACTTGAACTTGGATCAAGAAAAATTACCCTGGAAACAGGACATTATGCCAAACAGGCAAATGGCTCAGTTGTTGTTAAAGGTGGAGACTCGGTGGTTCTGGTTACGGCAACCATGTCCGAGCCCCGTCCCGGGGTAGACTTTTTACCCCTGATGGTTAACTTTGAAGAAAGGGTCTATGCTATTGGAAGGATCCCGGGAAGCTGGAACCGTAGAGAAGGACGGCCCCGTGATGTGGCAACTCTGAATGCCCGATTGATCGATCGCCCACTACGGCCATTATTCCCGGAAGGTTTTCGTAACGATGTCCAGATAATTGCTACCGTTCTTTCGTTTGATCCTGATTATGAGCCAGAGATGTTGGCTTTTATCGGTGCTTCTGCAGCCTTAATAATTTCTGACATACCTTTTACTACGCCCATTGGGGGCATTAAAGTGGGAATGGTTGAAGGTGAATTGATCTGTAACCCTACTGAAGAAGAAAGGGAAAACAGTTCCCTCGAACTGATTATTGCCGGGACAAAAGATGAAATAACAATGGTTGAAGCCTGTGCTCAGGAAGTGCCCGAAGAAGAGATGATTGAAGCATTGGATTTCAGCAAAGAATACCTGCGCAAAATTGTTGAAATCCAGGAAAAAATGCAGTCAGAGGTTGGCAGGGAAAAGGCTGAATTTGAAGCAGCCCAACCGGACCCAAAAATTGTTAATGAGGTTCGCACTTATTCATCAGATTTAAACCGGGCCCTGCGGGTAAAAGATAAACTTGACCGCCAGGAAGCCGTGGACCTTTTGAAGGAACAGATCCTGGAGATTCTTGTTCCCCGTTTTGCCGAAGATGGAGAAGAAGAAGAGGTTGAGAAAATTATAAAGAATGAATTTGAAGCAATGCTCAAGGAAAATGTGCGCCAGATGATCATCAAGGAGAAGAAGAGACCTGATGAACGGGAACTTGATGAGATCAGGGACCTTTACAGTGCTGTTTCAATTTTACCCCGGGTTCACGGGTCCGCAGAATTTACACGTGGTCAAACCCAGGCCCTTTCTGTTCTTACCCTTGGGGCAATTGGAGACAGTCAGATTATGTTCGATCTTGGTGAGTTCGAGCAAAAACGTTTCATGCTCCACTACAACTTCCCTCCCTATTCCGTGGGAGAAACCTGGCCCATGCGGCCTCCAGGACGCAGGGAAATTGGGCATGGTGCCCTTGGGGAAAAGGCCATGGAAGCAGTTCTACCCGATAATGAAGAATTCCCCTACACCATCCGCCTTGTTTCGGAGATTCTGGAGTCCAACGGCTCCACTTCCCAGGCCAGTATCTGTGCCAGTTCTCTGGCTCTTATGGATGGTGGGGTTCCGCTGAAAAGACATGTTGCGGGAATTGCCATGGGGTTGATGAAAGAGGGAGATGAATATGCAATCCTAACGGATATCCAGGGCCTCGAAGATTTTTATGGGGACATGGATTTCAAAGTTGCCGGGACAAGGGAAGGAATAACTGCTCTGCAGATGGATATCAAGATAGGCGGGATCAGCCGGGAAATAATGGTACAGGCTCTGAACCAGGCCAAAAAAGCTCGCCTGGAAATTCTTGATAACATGGAAGAAGCTATTTCGGAACCCAGGAGTGAACTATCTCCCTTTGCCCCCCGGATGATAACCATCCAGATTGATCCCGAACAGATCCGTGAAATTATTGGACCCCAGGGAAAAACCATTCGAAAAATCACTGAAGAAACCGAAACAAAAATTGATATTGAGGATTCCGGCAAGATTTTCATCCTCGGTTATAGCAGGGAGGATGTGGATAGGGCAATTGGCATGATAGAAGAGTTGACCCGTGATGTTGAGATTGGGGAAACTTATATGGGAACGGTAAAACGTCTAATGAACTTCGGTGCCTTTGTTGAAGTTTTACCTGGAAAAGAAGGTCTGGTCCACATTTCCCGTCTCGCTGATTATAGGGTCAAAAGTGTTGAAGATGTTGTAAGTGTTGGAGATAAAATCTGGGTTAAGGTAACAGATATTGATGACAAGGATCGGATCAACCTTTCCCGGGAAGCGGTCCTCAAGGAAAAGGGAAAAGAATGTGCTGAAGAAGAGAGCCGCAATCCTCAACCCAAAGCAAGATCAGATTCCGACAGCTCAGAAAGAAGAAACGATAAAAGACGCGGCGGGAACCGAGGAGGAGGAAATCGGAACCGGCGCTAACAGGGAGTAATGAAATTGCGATTGGGAATCCATCTTTCAATTGGTCAGGGCCTCCAAAAAACCGCTCAGGAGGCCCTGGACCTTAATTGTAATACAGTCCAGATATTTTCCAAAAACCCCCGCAGCTGGAAAGCGGGCAAATTCGATGAAGAAGGAGCAGACTTCATCCGGAAAAACAAAAATGAACTGGGCCTAGAACCCTGGGTAGTCCATGTAACCTACCTTGTTAACCCCTGTTCTCCGGAGGAAGAACAATTTTCTCGTTCTCTCGAGGCACTGGAATTGGAAGTTGCAAGGGCCGAAGCAATGGGGGCAGAATACTTCGTTCTCCACCCTGGAAACAGAAAGAAGAGTTCCCCCCAGGAGGCAATTGGGCGCCTTCAAAAAACCCTTGACCATCTTGTACAACAATTCCATTCCATATGTTTTCTTTTAGAAGGCATGGCTGGTTCCGGGACTGAACTGGGGAGCGATTTTCTGGAGTTGAGCAAGATTGTTGCTCCCTTTTCTCCCGATAGGGTGGGAATATGCCTTGATACATGTCACCTTTTTGCCGGGGGTTTTGATATCCGGGACGAAAGGGGCTGGCAAAGAACCCTTGATCGGTTTTTTTCCCATATTGATCATAAGAGACTTGGATTGGTTCACGTGAATGATTCCATTCACCCTCTGGGTTCCAAAAAGGATCGGCATACTCACCTAGGGGAGGGGGAAATTGGCGCGGAAGGATTTAAGGCAATGCTGAAGCGACCTGAGCTGAGAAATATTCCCTTGATACTCGAAACTCCGGGGGAAGCCCAGAAAGAAGGAAAGCGCAACCTGGATTTTTTGCGGGGTTTGTAAAGGAGAGTAGCCATTGATCGAATACCAACAAATTGACCAGTTTTTTGCGCCCCAGGGACTTTTTCAGCAGAGTTTTTCCCATTTTGAGGTTCGGGAATCCCAAAGGGCGCTGGCCCGGAAAATTTCCAGGGTTATAAATGAAAAAAGGTTTTTGATTGCCGAAGCAGGAACCGGGGTGGGAAAGACCTTTTCTTACCTTGTTCCTGCTATGTTGTATGCAGAAAAAGAAGATAACCCTCTCTTGATTTCTACCTACACCAAGAATCTGCAGATGCAACTGGCCAACAAGGACATTCCCCAGATAACCAGGATCCTGGGATTGGATTTAAAAATTGCAGTTTTACTTGGCCGGGGGAATTATTTGTGCCGGTCCAGGCTCCAGTTTTTGCACCAGAAAAAAGAGAATTTCGCTGCCCAGCTGCTGCCCCAGATTTATTTATGGGCACAGGAAACCCAAGAGGGAACCTTTGAAGAGTGGCCATTCGCTGAACACCGTGAAATCTGGCCTTTAATTGCAGCAAATGCCGATGGCTGCCAGGGGCAGTTCTGTCCTCATCAGAATGATTGTTTTTTGCATAAGGCCCGCAGGAACTGCCAGCAGGCAGATATTGTTGTAATCAACCACCATCTTTTTTTCAGCGATCTTAAAATGCAGGAAAGTGAAGAACAGGGATTATTACCCCCGCACAGGGTTATAATTTTTGATGAGGCTCATCACCTTGAACAGACGGGTATAGATTTTCTCGGAACTGATTTTTCTCAGGTTGAGTTTTTGGAAATTATCGGAGAAACCAGAGAAATGCTGGCCCGTTTACAGAAAGAAAAAAAAGATGGTTTAAACTATCCCGCCCTATATAATGCTCTGCAGGGAATAGAAGAAAGAGGGCAGGCCTTTTTCTTTGAGGTGGATCGAAAGATTGAGAAAACCAAACCACGGTTTATTTATCCCTCCTGGTGGAATAAATTAGAAAATACCCCCCTGGACCTGAATGAAGGCATGGCTGCTGTTAACAGAGGCCTTGTTGCGGGGGAAGAGGTGTTTTCTGAGGAATTGACTCTTGCCCTGGGGGAGTTAAGAAATCGGTGGTCCAGTTTTATATCTTCCCTGGATTATTTTATTGATCTGCCTGCAGAAAATTTTGTTTCCTGGATTGAGGAAAATGGGAAATATTTTTCCCTGCGCTCCCTACCCCTATCCCTGAACGATTTTTTAATTCAGACGCTCTACTCTAGAGTTGACAGTATAGTTTTTACCTCAGCCACGCTTTCTATAAATGATGAAGGTCGATTTTTTGCTAAAAACCTTGGCTTGCCTTCAGATAGAACGGATACAATTATTCTCGGGTCTCCGTTTGATTTTGACCAGCAGGCAGTCCTTCTTATTCCAGGGGATATTCCCGTGCCCGGAAGTCCAGTTTTTGTTAAAACCAGTGCAGAAATATTTCGGGAAATCTTTCCGGTTCTTGGCCCCAGGAATCTGCTTCTTTTTACTTCCTATCAGATGCTTCAGGATTTCCAAAAGGAAATTGGGGATTTTTGCCAGGAAAAGGGGGTTGAAGTTTTTGTTCAGGGTCGAAGAGCGGTAAGCCAGCTCCTGGAGGATTTCCGGAAAAGCACCAGGGCCGTAATGCTGGGTACTGCGAGTTTCTGGGAAGGAGTCGACCTGCCCGGGGCGGACTTAACTTCAGTTATTCTATTTCGGCTTCCCTTTCCGGTTCCAGATGACCCCTGGATTACAGGCAAAGCAAGAGAACTTGAAGAACAGGGAAGGAATTCTTTTGTCGAATTGATGCTTCCCCGGGCTGTAATCAGGTTTAAACAGGGCTGGGGGAGGTTAATCAGGAGTTTTTCTGACAGGGGAGTGCTGGTTGTTCTGGATCGGAGGATCCTGACAAAAAATTATGGAAGATTCTTTACTGAAACTCTTCCTTCCAGACTCCCTCTAAAGGAAGGCTCGCCTCGCGAACTACTATCAGAAGGGAAAAAGTTCTGGGAAAGAGCAGGAGAAATTTGGAACGAGGTTGAAAAATAATAAAATGAATTGTGGTTCTCGGGAGGGGTTTTATGGAGAAAAACAGCAGACTGAAATTGTTTTTTCTAATTATTGTTTTCGTTTTATTTTTCTCTTTCTCCATTCAGGCTTCCGAATTCTACCCCGATTTTTATTTTGTTTATGAGGTGGTTGAAGGTGATACCCTGGGCGGAATTGCCCAGCGTTTCGGAACCAGTGTGGCTGGTTTGCGCTGGGCTAATGGGCTGGGGGACGATTTAATCAGGCTGGGAGATGAACTCATAATTCCCCAGAAACCGATAAAGGAAATCCCTTCTTTAAATGAGAGGTTGGATCCTAATGGTTCAGATAAATTGGAATTAGAGCGAGTTCCCAGGCCCGTTTACATAAGGCCCCCAATGCCTGAAGTTGATTTGCCCCGGGATAAGGTTATTATCTATCAGATTAGAAGTGGAGATAGTCTTTATGATCTTGCCCGGGAATTCAATACTACAACTGCTTTTCTCCAGGCTCTTAATGAGCTGGATAGTTCAAATATCCGTGCCGGGCAGAGAATTTACCTGCCCATCCATAATTTGACTCCCCGCCAGGCAATTGAGAGGACAATAAGTCCTGAAGAGAAAGATATACTGGCCAGGGCGATCCATGCTGAAGCCCGGGGAGAACCATTTATTGGCCAGGTGGCTGTTGGGGCGGTTATAATCAACCGGGTTTTAAGTCGGAATTATCCGGATACCTTCCGGGGGGTGATTTTTCAGCCCGGGCAGTTCTGTGTTGTCAGGGATGGACAGATAAATCTCTCTGCCAACCAGCAGGCTATAGATGCTGCCAGGGAGGCTTTAAGGGGAAACGACCCTACCCGCGGGGCAATTTATTACTATAATCCCGATACTGCAACCAATACCTCTTGGCTCAAAAGCAGAGAAGTTACAGCAATAATTGGGAATCATGTTTTTGCCAGGTAATTTTGGGAGCCGTTTTGGCTCCTTTCATTTTTCTTATAAAGGAGGGGTTTTGTGGAAATAAAAATCAAACTTCTGGAAGAGAACTGGAAATGTCCAGCCTACCAGCACCCTGGAGAAGATGCAGGTATGGATCTCCAGTCCAGAATCGATTGCATAATTAACCCTGGAGAATTCACCCAGGTTCCAGTCGGAATTGCCATAGCCCTTCCCCCGGGTTATGTTGGTTATGTTAATCCCCGGAGTGGCCTGGCCCGGAAATATGGGGTAACAGTCTTAAATGCGGATGGAGTAATAGATTCGGGTTACAGGGGGGAAATAGCCGTCCTTTTGATTAACCATGGAAAAGCTCCCTTTGAAATAAAAAGAGGAGACCGCGTTGCGCAGTTGATTATCCACAGTTTTGAGCAGGTAGAGTGGCAACCAGTGAGTGAATTGGATCAATCAGAACGGGAGGAAAAGGGGTTTGGACAGACCGGAAAATAGGCTCAGGGGCCGTAACGGTTTTTGTTTTTTCCAGGATCAAAAAAATTTGAGTTAATAGCCACCAACAGGTGTCTTCCTTGTTTTTTCAGGTGCCCTGTTGTATAATGAATATGGTTTATTTTCATTTGCGATAATAATTTGGAGGTGTTTGCATATAAATGGATAGTATAAAGGCCATCCCCCTGGGAGGGGTTGGCGAAATAGGGAAGAATATGATGTTGATTGAAAAAAAGGGAAGGATTTTGATTATTGATGCTGGAGTTATGTTCCCCGAGGATGACCTGCTGGGAATTGATCTTGTAATTCCGGATATTTCCTATCTTGTTGAAAACAAAGATCGAATTGATGGAATGGTGCTTACTCATGGCCACGAAGACCACATAGGTGCAATTCCCTATATTATAGAGGAGCTGGATGTTCCCATATATGGAACAAGATTGGCCCTGGGATTGGTTAAGGCCAAACTCAAGGAATTTAGTCTTTCCAAGGAAGTTATATTTAAAGAAGTTTCACCCCGGCAGAAAACAAAAATCGGGTCTTTTCAGGTAGAATTGATCAGGGTAAATCATAGTATAGCCGACACCTGTGCCCTTGCAATTGATACTCCCTATGGACCAATTATTTATGCCAGTGATTTTAAATTCGACCAGACTCCTGTTGATGGAATTGTTGTTGATTACCATAAGCTTAGTGAATACGGAGATTCAGGAGTTCTGGCACTTTTTTCTGATAGTACCAATGCTGAACGGGAGGGTTTTACTCTTTCGGAAAGGGTTGTAGGAGAAAAAATTGATGACGTGTTTTCCACTGCCCGGGGCCGAATTATTGTAGCCACTTTTGCTTCCAACATCCACCGGATTCAGCAGGTTTTTGATGCTGCAAATCGCTACCGAAGGAAGGTAGCAATTACCGGGAGAAGCATGGTGCATAACTGCCAGATCGCCTCGGAACTTGGATTTTTAAATATTCCAGAAGGAATTATGGTGGAAATGAGAGACCTGCACAGTCTGGAACATGATAAAATTGCCATCTTGACAACCGGAAGCCAGGGAGAACCAATGGCAGCCCTGACCCGGATGGCCAATGGAGAACACAGGCAGGTTAATGTTTGTGCTGGAGATACCGTCATGGTTTCTGCCTCTCCCATTCCTGGCAATGAAAGGCTTGTTGGGGAAACGATAAATAAGCTGTACAGGTTGGGCGCTAACGTAGTGTATCAGGCCATTTCCGGTGTGCATGTTTCAGGTCACGCCAGTCGGGAAGAACTAAAGTTGATGTGCAATCTGGTCCGGCCCCGCTACTTTATCCCGGTTCACGGTGAATATCGCCACCTCTACCACCATGCTCAACTGGCAGAAAACATCGGAATTGAAAAGGATAATATCTTCATTCTGGAACCTGGTGCTGTGCTGGATTTGAATAATGAAAGAGGCAAGGTGAATGGCAATGTTGGTGTAGACAGGATCCTTGTTGATGGACTGGGTATAGGGGATGTTGGAACAGTAGTTTTACGGGATCGGAGACTCCTTTCCCAGGACGGAATTCTAATTGTTGTAATGTCCATTGATAGCAAAACGGGTGAATTAAAAGCTGGACCGGATATAGTTACCCGGGGTTTTGTTTACATGCGGGAATCGGAAGAATTGATTAAGCAGGCTACTGATATTGTTGAGAGGACAATGGATAAGTGTTCTGCTGATGGAGTAAAACAGTGGTCCCGAATGAAAAATCGAATCCGGGATGCCCTCAGTGGTTTTGTTTTTCAGAAAATCAAGCGGCGCCCGATGATATTACCAATTATTATGGAGGTATAGGCTTCTTTCCCTCCCGATCCTTTTTCAGGGCGGGAGGGTTAGTCAATTAAAGCTGAAAAGCGGAAAGTAATATTTGGAAAAACCCCGTGAGAAAAATTGAAACCATGCAAGGTCCAATTTGTTGTTATCTTTAGAGGAATTGCCTCATTGTCCATAGAAGGAAGAGAGTAACGGTTCCGGTGGAACTGGATGGAGGAGGGTGTAGGGATTGTCGTATTATATGATATTGGAAATGCTCGGAGGCGTCGGCCTCTTTATATTTGGAATGCGACAGATGGGGGAAGGGCTCCAGAAAACTGCAGGAGATAAGCTGCAGCGTTTTATTGAGCTTTTAACTTCCAATCCTCTGGCCGGGGTTCTGGTTGGGGCCGGTGTCACTGCAATTATTCAAAGCAGTAGTGCGACTACCATTATGACAGTTGGTTTTGTAAATGCTGGCCTGATGACCCTGCGCCAGGCAGTAGGGATAATAATGGGTGCCAATATTGGGACCACCATTACTGCTCAATTAATTGCTTTTGACCTGGGAGGTTTTTCCCTCCCTGCTATTGCACTGGGAGCCTTCCTTTTATTTTTTTCCAAACAAAAACGCTTTAAACAGCTGGGACAGGTTGTTTTTGGTTTTGGTTTATTGTTTTTGGGCATGACTGTGATGCAGACTTCCATGGCCCCACTGGCTGAATCGGAAGCCTTCCGGGAATTCTTTGCCACTTTCGGCGCTATACCAATTTTTGGGATACTGGTTGGGGCAATGACTACAGCCCTGGTCCAGAGCAGTAGTGCGACCATTGGTATTTTGATCAGTCTGGCTTCAGTCGGTGCCATTGACTTTGCAGTAGCAATTCCCATTTTGCTTGGAGACAATATCGGGACGACTTTTACTGCCCTCCTTTCCAGTCTGGGAACCAAACTATCGGCGAGGCGTGCTGCTGTTGCCCACATGGTTTTTAATGTTCTTGGAACGAGTGTTTTTATTATCATTTTTTATCTGGTTCCCGGTTTTTCCGGTTACCTGGAGAGTTTTTTCCAGAATATCGCTGAACATTTCGGGTACACCTGGAATGTGCAGAGGCTTATAGCCAATACCCACACTGCTTTTAATGTTACCAATACTTTAATCTGGTTTCCCTTTGTAGCCTTTTTGACCAACCTGGTTATGAGAATTGTGCCCGGCAAGGAGGATATTTTACACAAGGGCCCGATATATCTGGATGAAAGGATGCTAAAAACTCCCGTCGTCGCCCTGGAGCAGGCCCATAAAGAACTTTTACGAATGGCTGACCTGGCCTATGTCAACGTTGGAGATGCCCGGCGGGTTTTTATGGATGATGAAGAAAAATTAATGGACAACTTCTATGAACGGGAAGAAGCTATAGATGCCCTGGAAACTGCCATTACTGATTACCTGGCCAAATTATCTCGCCAGCCCATGGACGAAATTCATTCCAACCGGTTGAATAACTATTTCCATATTATAAATGACCTGGAAAGAATAGGGGATCATGCTGAGAACATTGTGGAACTGGGAGAGTATAAAATGGAGCACAAATTGCCATTTTCCGATAGGGCGGTTGATGAACTGAACAATATGTTTGACCGCGTTATGCAGACAATCGATGAGGGCATTAAGTCCCTTAGTACCGGTGACCTGGCTACTGCTGTCAAGGTTCTTCGATTTGAAGATGAAGTTGATGACCTGGAGAATGAATATCGGGAGAACCATATCCAGCGCTTAAATGAAGGGCTTTGCTACCCGGGTTCGGGGATTGTTTTCGTTGATGTCCTCAGCAACCTGGAAAGAATTGGAGACCACGTTTCCAATATTGCCAAGATAGTATTAAAACACCGGAATTAGGTATTCTGCTCTCTGGGTTTTTTTGGAATTAAATTCCTTGCAGGGGAGTTGATTAGCAGGATAAAGGTTTTACAGGGAGAATATATATCACGAGGTGAAACACCCATGAAAAGGCTTACGGAAAAGAGAAAAAATGAAATACTGGGTATTATTTTCATAGTCCTGGGCCTTATCAGCCTTTTGCATCTTTTTTGGTTTGATACCGGTAGGTTCGGGGAAACCATGTTTCGATTAATCGATCTTTTTCTTGGCCAGGGTGTTTTTCTTTTCCCCTTTTTGCTTTTTTACCTGGGGTATCAGCTTATCAGAAAGAAAAAAATCCAGATTGGTTTGCCCCAACTGGGGATAACGATAGTATTCCTGGTTTTCCTTGCCTTTTTTCATGCCGGTTTGCCTGTGGGAGAAGAGATTTACGAAGGGTTGAGCGGCAGAGGAGGGGGACTGTTTGGAGGAAGCCTAATCTGGCTTGTTAGGCAGTTTTTTACAGAGCCCTTTACCTACCTGGTGCTGGTAGTAATCGGTTTGATAGGGCTTCTTTTCTGGTCAGGGATGGAACTGGCTGACCTATGGGCAAAACTGGTTGGTCTGTTTTCTTTCAGGAAAAAGGAGAAAGCACCGCGAAAAAAGAAGAGAGCTGTGCCCAAAACTCGAAGAGCAGAGGCCAATGTGCAAACAAAAATAGAGGAAGAACCGGAAGAACCCCCAGTAATAACACCCAAACCGGGAACCGGTTACCGACTTCCTCCCCTTCACCTTTTAAGAGATCACAGCAGTTCAACCCAAAAAAAACCTGATGACCAGTCCCAACTGTTGGAAAAAACACTGGGTGATTTCGGGATTGAGGCCCAGGTCGTCAAGGTAACTCACGGTCCTAGAATTTCCCGTTATGAATTACAACCCGCTCCAGGAGTTAAGGTCAGTAGAATTGTCAATCTGGCCGATGATCTGGCCCTTGCCCTGGCTGCACCGGACGTAAGAATTGAAGCCCCAATTCCGGGTAAGGCTGCCCTGGGGATTGAAGTTCCTCATAATGCTCAGGAAATTGTTGGGTTGCGAGAAATACTTGCCAGCAGTGCTTATGCTGATAATCAGGCAATTCTTTCCATTGTGCTGGGCAAGGATATCAGTGGGCAACCTGTTGTCAAGGATCTGAGTAAAATGCCTCACCTTTTGATAGCCGGAGCTACAGGAACCGGAAAGAGTGTTGCCCTTAATACTCTGATTTTAAGCCTTCTTTACCGGGCAACCCCAGAAGAAATAAGGCTTGTTCTGATTGACCCCAAACAGGTTGAGCTCACCAATTTCAAAGCTCTTCCCCACCTGCTTGTTCCTGTTGTAAACCAGGTTAATAAGGCGGCAGGTGTACTGCAGCAGATGGTTCAGGAAATGCAGAACCGGTATGAGCTCTTTGCAGAATTGGGAGTTCGTGGGATCAGCGAATATAATGAAATCCAGCAAATGGAAGACCCGGAAAAGGTTCTCCCCCTGATCGTTATAATAATTGATGAACTTGCTGATCTGATGATGGCCGCTCCCAAGGATGTTGAGGATTCAATCTGCAGATTGGCTCAAATGGCTCGGGCTGCCGGGATACACCTGATTATTGCAACCCAGAGGCCCTCAGTGGATATTATTACGGGGCTGATCAAGGTAAATATCCCAACAAGGATTTCCTTCTATGTATCTTCCCAGACAGATTCCCGGACCATTTTGGACATGGGTGGGGCAGAAAAATTAATGGGGGATGGGGATATGCTTTATTCTCCCGTTGGAGCAATTAAACCGGTTCGGATCCAGGGGCCTTTTGTTTCAACGGCCGAAGTGAAAAAGGTAGTTAAATTTATCAAAGACCAGCAGGATCCTAACTACGAACTATCCCTGGAAGAAATCGGGACAGGGGAAACCAGTTTTACCAATGAAAAGAGAGACTCCCTGTATTCTGAAGCGGTTCAACTGGTTGTAGAGAGCCAGCAGGCCTCGATTTCAATTTTGCAGAGGCGGATGAATATAGGTTATACCCGGGCAGCCAGGATGATAGATACCATGGAACAGGATGGGATTATTGGTGCCTTTGCAGGGAGTAAACCCCGCAAGGTCCTTTTGAGTAAGGAGGAATTGCCCGAATTCCTCGAGGAAATCCAAAGTAGATAGGCTGGGTTGAAATGGAAAGATTTTACCTGGAATATAAAATCCTGGAAAACCGGGTGGGGTTGCTGGGAGATGTAGCTTCACTGATGGGGATGCTGGGAATTAATATTATACGGATCGGTGGCATCCCCCCCGACCGAAGGTGCTTTTTACTTGAAGTTCCAGGTCCTGAGTACCTGACCCCCGTAAAAAGTTCACTTGGTCTTTCTCCACATCTGGAGTTACTTGAACTGCACCCTCCTAATTATATTGATTTTCTTACCATGCGCCATGGACGAAAGATTTATGCTGAAGGGGATCCTCCGATGTTCCATTTTCAACGCCAGGAACTCCCTGTTCTGGTTGATTTCCTGGGTGAAACGATTCGGGAGAAAGGAAACCCCACAATTGGTATTCAGGGCCCGCCCCGAGTAGGGAAAACCGAGGTGGCAATTGCAGCATGTGTACACGCTAACAAGAAGTGGATTCTTTTTTCTACCACCTTTATCCGGCAACTGGCAAGAGAAGCCCTGGATTTTTCTGAACTGGACGAAGAAAGTGTAATAATAATTGATGCCCTGACTTCGCTGCACAGAGCTGGACCTCAACACCGCAGGCTCCTGAAAGAGGTTATGGAACAACCACAGGCAAAAATAATTGAACATCCTGGTGTTTTTGTGGAAGAACTTAATTTCGAGTATCGGAATTTTGACGCCCTAATTTTTCTCAAGCGGGATGAAAATGGAGGGGACGAAGAAGAGCTAGAACCGCTTCCGTTTAACCAATTTGACATAAGTTAAAGGGTGGGTGCCGATGAAGCAAATAGGAAAAGAATTAAAGGAAGTGAGAGAAGAAAAGGGAATTTCTCTGGAGGAAATCGCAGAGAAAACAAAAATCCAACCCCGTTTTCTCAGGGCAATTGAAAGTGGAAACTGGGAGGATTTACCCGAGGAAGTATATCTTCGTGGATTTTTGAAAACCTATGCTGATGCACTCGGGTTGGAAGGTCAGGAGTTTGTTGAAAGTTATAATCGCTCACGCGCCCAGGAAATACCTCCTGCTATACCAGAAGAAGAAGAGGAAGAAGAAAAGAACAACCAGTTTTTATTACTAATAATTATTGTGGTCTTGATCGGGCTGGGTATTATTGGTTTCCTGGTCTGGCATTTCCTTTTATAGGAGAAGAAAATGACCTGGTATGAAATGATTTTTGTAGCCATTCTCCTTCTGGCAATGCTGGTTGGAGGGAAACGAGGTTTTCTGGCTTCGTTTCTCAGGACTCTGAAGTTTCTGGCGGCACCGGTTCTATTCTATTTCTGGGCATTTCCGATTGCCCGTTCAATAATTGAAACCCTTGATTTAACAGGGTATATGGAAATCGCTCTGCGGGAGGTAATAAATCCAGTAAGCGGGAATTTCGGGGAACAGTTAAGCGCTTACATAGAGCAGCTTTCCATATCTCAGCCAAGTGGCTCCATTATTGAGGAGGCTCTAACAGTTGAGGAATTTACTGAGGCCGGCCTGGGTTCAGCCGAGATTATTGAACTTTTTGGTGATACCCTGGCTTTTGTTCTGGCCCTGCATGTTGCTTTATTAATTCTCTTTATTGTTGCTTTTTTAGGTGAAAAGGTGGTAATATTAATTGTTGACACCATTATAAGAAAACCAAAAAGGCCCTCAGTCTGGTCAAAAATTTTTGGAGGGGTTTTGACTGCAGGGCATATGTTTGTTTTTTTGATTTTTATCCTGATGCTTGTTCAACCTGTTTTTGATTTCTTTATCCTGGAATATCCCGTTTACCTGAATCCGTATGCTTATATCCAGGCCTGGGAGGAACCCTTCCGCCCCTGGTTGGTTGAACAAATTCGTAATTTTTTCCTGGGAGGATAGTCCATGCATAAGGAGATACAGGAACCGTTTTATTCCAGGTGGGGCTTTTCCGAAATGGTTTTGATTTTTTTGGGCCCTCTCTTATTAATCATCCTGGTGGATATGTTTTTCACTGTTGAGGGAGTATGGGCTCCACTTGTTTCGGGTTTGATCCAGGCTCTGGGCCTGCTCTTTTTTGCCTGGTTGTTCATTGGCCTGGGTTATAAATATGACTTTTGGGGGAACAAATTTTTAAATATTTCGGGTTTTGGGGGCAGGATAATTAAGTGGAGTCTTTTGCTCTGGATTGGTGCAACTGGCCTCAACTTTTTATTTCAGATATTTATGGCCCAGGTTTTTGGCTTATCTCCGCAACCGCAGGAAGTTATTTCCTACATCATTACCCGTGTTGAAGGAGTTCATTTTGTTCTCTACGGTTTGCTAATTGTTATTATTGCTCCTCTGGCTGAGGAAATTTTTTTCCGGGGTTTGCTTTATACCTACCTGCGGAGGTGGATTAACTTAAAGGGAGCTGCAGCCATTAGCAGTGGACTTTTTGCCCTTGCCCACGGAGAGGTTTGGGCTTTTTTCCCCACCTTCCTGGCTGGTCTGGGCTTCACTATTCTTTTTGAAAAGGTCCGCAGTCTCTGGGCACCGGTTATTGGCCATATTATCTGGAATGGGATGGGACTGATTATTGTTTTTGTTGCCATGAGGTTTGGAATTTACTAGGGGGAGAAGAAGATGAAGATTCTTTTGACAAATGATGATGGCTTACATGCACCCGGGATTAATGAGCTTTACCGGCAATTAAAAAAGGATCACACGGTTTATACTGTTGCCCCCGAGAAAGAAATGAGTGCAACCGGACATGCTATTACCTTGCATAAACCCCTTAGGGCTAAAGAGGTAGAACTGAAAGCTGGAATAGCTCAGGCTGTAAATGGGACTCCATCAGACTGTGTCAAACTGGCTGTAGAAGCGATTTTGCCCTCACCTCCTGACCTGGTAATTTCGGGAATAAATAGTGGGCCAAATCTCGGGAATGACGTTTTTTATTCTGGAACAGTTTCTGCTGCCGTTGAAGGGTTTTTCCTTGGGTACCCTGCTCTGGCAGTATCCCTCGCTGCCAGTGAAGACTTCCAGGATTTTTCTTTTGCAGCATTTTTTATTAACCAGATGCTGGAGGAGAACGGACCAGAAATAATTCAGAGAAAATATTTATTGAATATAAACTTTCCCCCCCTGCCTGCTGAGAAGGTAAAAGGAGCAAAAATTACCAGGCTCAGCCGAAGGAATTACTCCAATATCTTTGTTCAACGGGTTGATCCCAGGGGGCAGAAATATTACTGGATGACGGGTAGTATTGAGGAAGAAGAAGAAAAGGGAACTGACACCCATGCTATAAGAGAGGGTTGTATCTCGATAACACCGCTCTGTGTAGACCTCACAGATCATGATAATATCCCCCGGCTTAAGGGGCTGGAATGGGGCTTTTAAAAAAGGAGGATTTCAAGGCAGAAGTAACCTCTGCTATTTTTCTTGTGCGCTAGTTATGATATAATCAAAAAAAGACCTTTTAAGGAGGCCTGAACTTGGGGAAAATTAAAATTATGACTGACAGTGCTTCAAGCCTGCCTGACTTCCTGGTTGAAAAACTGAATATTGAAGTTGTAAAAATACCTGTAAGTTGCGAGGGCGAGGATATTCCAACTGATACACTTGATGAATTCTATCAAATATTGCAGGTAGGGAAACTGCCCAAAACCTCGGCCCCTGCTCCTGGGGATTTTCTGGAAAAGTTTCGTGAGGTTCTAAAAGATTACGACACCATCATATCAATCCATATAAGCGGAAAGGTAAGTGCAACCTACCAATCAGCCTGTCTGGCCCGAGAAATGCTTCCCGAGAAAGATATCCATGTCATTGATTCTAACAATATTTCCATGGCAACAGGATTTATGGTTTTAACTGCAGCCCGCAAGGTTATTGAAGGCTGGACTGTTGATGACATAGTTCCACTTCTGGATAAAATTAAAGATCGGGTTGGAGGTATGGTTGTATTGCCAACCCTAAAATACCTGGCCAAAAGTGGCAGGGTTTCACAGGTCCAGGCCTTATTGGGTAATATTCTTTCGATAAAACCCATTCTCGTAATTAACAGTGGAGAGGTTAAAGTAATTGATAAAACCCGATCTGTTGGTAGTTCTTTAAACCGAATGCTGGAACTGGCCCAGGGAAGACTGGGAAAATCTCGCCTGCAGGTTGCCGTAATCCATTCCAATGCCGTTGAAAAGGCCGGTGAATTCCTGGATAAAGTAAAAGACCGATTTAACTGTAGCCAGTCATTTATTTCCGAAATGGGGCCAGGTTTGGCGGTTCACGGAGGGCCGAATATGATTGGGTTGGTCTGGCTGGAAGAAAAGTAAAAAAATGGTTCCCCCCGGGGAACCTTTTTTTTGTCTTTTTAATCAAGGGAAATAGTGGGGAAGGCTTCCAAATAAGGTAAAAGAATCTGTAGTCAGAAGAAAATAACAGGTTACCCTTAAAAACTGCCCCCCAAAAAAGATATTAAGAATTGGGGACAGGTTACACTATTTTTGTTCCGTGCAATTCCCTTGCTCCCGTTTCCCGGGCGATATGATCGCGGTTTTTTCTGGTAATTCCTTTTCCGGGCATGATGATAATCCTTTCCTGGGCATAAGCAATGAAATCCCTTAGGGAATCAATTCCCTTAAGCGCACTTTCTGCTCCTCCCCGAGTCAGGATCCGGTTAATTTGTAAGTCAATCATCTTGTCAATGGCCCGATATTTATTCTCAACTTCTTCAAAAGCCATATGGAAGGTTATTTCCAGAGGGCTGGCCTGGGCCACAAGCTCTTCTGTAACCTCCATATCGATTTCTCCATTTTTTATTGCCCCCAGCACGACGCCCCTGGCATTTAGCCTTTTGGCAATCTGGATATCTTCCTTCATAATATCAACTTCAGCACGAGAAAAGTGGAAATCGCCACCCCTAGGTCGGATCATTACCATAACGGGAATCTGAATGTCTCGAAGAACGGTTTTGATTGTCCCGTAACTGGGTGTTGTTCCCCCCTGGTGCAGGTTGGAGCAGAGTTCAATTCTGTGGGCTCCCAATTTTTCTTTTTGGACTGCTTCCCTGTAATTTTCAACACATGCTTCCCAAAGAGGCATATTGATAACTCCTTTTTCCAAAGGCATTTAATTGGGACTGGGGTTAGCCAGGTGGTAGGCCTGGTCAAGAATTTTCTGGACCGCAACTCCGCTGAAAAAATCAGGGGTTTCGGCCTTTTTTGAATCCTGGATAATCCTCTGCAAAAACCAGACAAGGCTTGCCGCGTGAGTGTCCATAAGCCAACCGCCAGATAACCTTTCCGGAGGGTAACATTTTTTCAGGAGTTCCAGGTATTCGTCGGAATGGGATTCTGCAGGGTCTGTAACTTTCCCCCTGTGATTGTAAACCAGGGGTTTATGTGGGTTTTTTTCCTGCAGGTATAGGGTTCCTCTTTCACCGTAAATTGAAACCCTGAGGCCTTCTTTTCCTGCTGCCAGGCGAGATACTTCAATGGTTGAATGAATATCTCCCCCGATTTTAAGTTCTAAAAAAGACCAGTCGTCAACAGTAACCTTTTCAACCTTTCCATTTGAATTAGTCCGGCTTTTTATTACTGTTTTCATTCGGGCATGAACCGGTTCGATTTCTCCGAACAAAAAAAGGAGAAGGTCAATCAGGTGGCTACCTAAGTCAGCGAGAGCTCCTCCTCCAGCCATCTTTTGGTCAAGCCTCCAGGCCATGGGACGTGAAGGATCCAGGTAACTGGAGTGCAATAACTCGGCCTGAATGCGGTAAACTCTGCCCAGCAAATTTTCATTAAGAATTCTACGTGTATGGGCAACTGCGGGAAGAAAGCGAAGCACAAAAGGAAGCTGGTGGTGAACGTTGTTTTCCTCTACAGCTACAAGCATTTCTTCAGCTTCCCGGGTGTTAATGCCCAGGGGTTTTTCGCAGTATATGTGTTTACCTTTTTGGGCTGAGGCAAGAACCTGTTCCCTGTGAAGATAATTGGGTGTGCAAATGTCAACAAGGTTAAGATCTTGGAGTAATAGGAAATCATCCAAATCAGAAACAATTTTTCTGAAGCCAATTTGGTGAGCAAGGGGGAAATTTTTCTCGGGATGAGTTGACAACAATCCCGACAAACCCACTTCTCCTTCCGGGAAGAGATTCCAGATGGGTAGGTTCTTTAAAACCATTAGATGAAGACGTCCAATATTTCCCAATCCAATTAACCCATACCCAATTTTGTTTTTCATTATTTTTTTCCTTTCGGAGAGTTTTTCTGGCAGGATCTGAAAAGGTGCCAGGGAGAAAATTTTTTTGCGGAAGAAAACCCAAAAGCGGGGGAAAAACCACGCTTATATTTCCCCGAGCTCCCGATAAGCCTCAAAACATGTAACTGGTGTTGACAGGAAAAAAAGAGGGGTTTCTTGCATTAATGAAAATTAAAGGAGTTCACCAAAAACCCTTTAATAGTGGACTTTTATTATTTCCAGCTTTTGTATTCCACCTGATTAATTAAGATTTACGGGGAATACTATTTGACTAATTTTTTTTCTCCAGCATGTAAAATATATTAAAATTGCTTAATATTTGGGGACCTAAAAAGGGGGCGAAGTTAGGGGTGATTATTTCTGAAAAAGTGGTTAAACCAGGATGAAAACAAAAAAGAAAGACCTATTTCCCCATGGTATTTCCTGAGTGGCTAAAAAACCCAAAAAGACCGGATAATATTTTGGGACACCAGTTTGGTTCAATCCGTTCAGTTATCGCAGCCAGTCTGCTACAGGAGTGATTTCGGGTTTGTAAACCATCAATATAAAGACAATTACCAGGGGAACAACGCCAACAATGCTAATCCACAAACGCAATTTTAAGAGGCGGGTCAATTCATCAGGAATTGTCTGATCTTCTGGTTTAAGGCTGGATATGAGCTTTTTGATCCTGTACTGGGTTGGAATATCAGTGGCTATCCAGAAGATACCGGACAATAAAAAGAGAAGAAAACTTACCGAAAGCCAGCCAATCTGCCAGAGTTCTCCCATTCTAAAACTCAGGGAAAGCCCCCCGAGCAACGAAAGTATGATAAGGGGAGATGAAAAACGGGAGTCCAAAAAAGCTACGGTGTTATAGGTATGCAGGATTACTTCTTTACTGCCAGAGGCAAGGCTAAGCTTTTCCCATAATATACCGACAACGGCATTGGCAAAGAAAAGAGTAACCGCTGTAATGTGTAAAAAGCGAGCGTGCCCGGATAGGGCCGGGTGTTTCATGAGATCAATAAAGGCTTCTTGAAAAAAAATAGCAAAGCCTATCATTCCGGCCATAATGGCCAAAAATCCAAACAGAACAAATTTTGTCTTCATAATAGGTTCTCCTTTATTTTGTAGGGAAAAACTGAAAATGAAAATACTTTCATGATCCTCTGAGAAAACTTAAAGTAACAGATTAAATTTAAGAAGCTATCCTGAATAAGTATAGCATCTTTATTCTTGCTTTGTCGAGGGTGTTTTTAACGGTAGAGGAGTTGGAGATTTGTTTTCCGGAGGCTCTCAAGCAACTTATCCGCTGAACCATTAACAAAATTTCTATAACAGAACAACTTTGGAGTGCTGCGAAATATTAATGGTAGTTTATAAAAAGTGAGAGAGGCCAAATTTCTTTTCTCCTTTTTACATTTGGAAGGGATTGGAGGGATTTCAGGCTAAAAAGTGGGGAAGTTTTATGTTCCTCACCTGCAATTTTTTTCTACAGGTTAAATCAGATCTAAATATTTGTCCCAAGAAATATTCAAAATCTTCCTTCTGGGGGTTTTGAATTAAAAACCATTTAAAGAAGTAGTTTGATTATGGATGAAAAAAATTATAATTCCAAACACCTGGAACTGATTTGCTTTTCTTTACCCGAGTTTTCGGCTTGCCTAAAAGACAGGGCTTACCTGGTTATAGGCAATTAGCGGGCCAATCCTTTTCTCCTTCTTTTTTTCTTGGGAATTCTTCTTAAACCCAAATTATTAAAGGAAAGTTTAGCTGATTTTAATGAGGGGAGGGAGGGTGACGGATATTCGTTTCGATATATAAGGCCACCTTTGTAACTTTAACTATTGAAGGAGGTATCACCATTATGACAATGACGCTGGAAAAACATTCCCACCCCTTATTCAGGCAGGAAAAAAGAAAGGGCTAAGATAAATGCTAGGTTGATGAAAAATGGCAGAAAAAAAGGCCCTTAGCGGGCCAGGAAAAAACGAACGGTATACCCTTTTATACGCCGGGGGTTGCAGCCCCGGTTTTTTCTTTGCGGAAAAACTGTTTTTCTATTTGTTTTAATCAGGGTTCCAGAGTTACCCTTAACCCCCGCAACCCCGCTTATTTACTGGAGCTGGCGACCGGATTCGAACCGGTTACCTGGTGATTACAAGTCACCTGCTCTACCGACTGAGCTACGCCAGCCTGCCTGAGATATTATAACGTAAAAAAAGGAAGTGGTCAAGATATAACGCGGAATTTGCTAAGATTGATTTTAGGTGACTGTAAGCTTAATAATCAGGGAGGAAGAGGGTGGTAATAAGCCCCCCTCTATTGGTAACGTGTAGAATATTGGGGTCATCGTCAGTTGAGATGCTTGTAATCCGGCTCTGAACGGGGAGAGACCTTTTACCAAGAACTTCTCCGGTATCTTTGTCCAGGATAAATATGCTACCATCGTGAGTTCCAAAATAAAGGTGGTCTTCAAAAAAGGCGTAAGAGGAGGTTGGAGTGTATAAATTCCGTCTCCATATATCTTCACCGGTATCAAAATCAATTGCCTTAATTTCTCCCTGGTTATCTGCAAAAAGAAGATAATCAGTGCTTAAATAGATTCTGTGTAAACCAGGGAATTCAAGCCTTTTTTTATCAGCAGTGAAATTTTCCTTATCCCAGAGAAGAACCATTCTCTCTTTTCCCGCTGCAGCCAGAAAAGAATCATTCTGGGTTACCTGGATTATTTCTCCTATTTCAAACTCTTCAACAACCTCCACATTTCCGTTTGCCAGATCGATAGATACCAGATGGCCTCGTTCAGATAGGGAAAATGCCTGATCGCCCTGAACATACAAGCTTGCAGAAACCAGTATTCTGCCGGGATCGCTTTCCCAGATAATATTTCCATCAAAGTCGATGAATGTTAGCTGACTGCGGAAAGACATACCAAGCAGACCACTTTCAGTTTTCTGGATTCTTACCAGGCGCTCAGGGAGTGACATTTCCCACATTACTTCTCCAGTTTCCTGGTCAAGAGAATACAGTGACCCATAAAAAGAAGGAATAAAGAGAAGGTCATTCTTGGTCACGGGTTGATAGAGGAATGTTTCATTTTCAATATCTGCTTCCCAGACCTTTTCTTTGCTTTGTTTATCAACAGCATAAAGCCGCCCATCAGTTGTGGGAAGATAGAGTTTATCATCGTGGGATAAGCTTCCGCCTGAAGTAGTTGCAATGCGCTCAAAAGTTGGCCCTCTTTCAATGTCTTTGTCCGAAAGGTAAACAACCATTTGGCGCCTGCTACCGGGATTGAATTGAAATAGGCGACTGTAGGATTCATATCCTTCTTTCCCTACGCTAACTTCTCTTAAACCGAGTTGGATCCCAGTGATTCGGTCGGGAGAAGTTCCAACTTCTCCCCCGTCAATATATATTTTTGCACCTTCTGGATAGGTGGTTACATCCAGAACACCCTGGGCGGCGGTGGCCGAATAATAAACGTATCCGGCCGCCCCCAGAATTACAACAAGCAACAATAATAAAGCCCAGTGAATATTTGTCCGGCTGATTTAAACCACACCCCTCTATTAATCTCGCCCCTTCAACTTGGGGTCAAGGGCGTCACGCATGGCATCTCCGAGGAAGTTAATGGAAAGAAGAGTAAGGAAAATGCAGACCCCAGGCCATACAGCCAGCCAGGGAGCGGTAGTAAGATACTGACGAGCATTCATCAACATGTTACCCCAGGAAGGGGTAGGTGGTTGAATTCCCAGGCCAAGGTAACTAAGCTGGGCCTCGGAAAGAATAGCGGTAGCTACCATCAGGGTCATGGCTACAAGAACTGGAGCAAGGGTATTGGGAATAATGTGCCTGATGATAATTCTCCGATTGTTAGCTCCGAGAGCCCTTGCGGCCTGGGAGAAGTCCTGTTCCTTTAAAGAAAGGGTCTGACTTCGCACAACCCGGGAAACAGACATCCACCCCAGTATTGAAAGGGCGATTATCATGGTTTCAAAACTGGGCCCCAGTATATAGGTCATGATCATGAGCAGAGGCAGGGCTGGTATAGACAGCATGAAGTCAACAAACCTCATTATCAAACTGTCGACCACACCACCAAAGAAACCTGAAGTTGCTCCAATCAGAGTTCCCACTGAAACACAGATGGCAGACACAATTAATCCCAGGGAAAGCGAAATACGTCCTCCAGCGAGGATGCGGGAAAAAACATCTCTTCCCAGTTCGTCAGTTCCAAGTAAATGAATATCGGAAAAGCCCTGGACCATCCGGGCGGAGGTTGTTCCACCAGTTTCAAGGTTGATAATTCTTTCCCGACCGTTATTCCAGTAGGTTACAAGTCGGGCCTCTTCACCCTCGCGAGAAGAAATAATTTCTCCAGAATCTTCTCTATCCCAGATTTTTTCCCCTTTATCAGGGTCAAAGCCTTTATTTAAACCCCCTGCAAAGGCGACAAAAAGTTTGCCTTGATGAAAGTGCATTAATTGGGGTTCATTGTTAATATCAGTTAGAAAACCGAGTTCTGTCAATTCATCCTGATTCAAATCATAATTGAAAACGTTACCCCCACTAAAAAAGTAAAGTACTCCCTCTTTAAAGTATGCAACTTCCGGGATAGCGTCACTAAAAGAGGCAAGAACTTGCTCTTCTCCTTCAATGGTAAAAGTTAAAAGGTCGCCATCGGTGGTCAGTATCAAGGGGCGCTCCATGGTTCCAGAAAATTTATCCAGGGTCCCTGGGATGTTTTCTTCCCAGAACTTCTGTCCATCAGGCCCCAAGTGGTAAAAATTGTTTCCTCCTTTTACCAGAACACCATCAGCGGTTCCCCAAACCATTTCAACTGCGTGATCAAACTCAACAGTCCATTCAGTGCTCCCATTGGAAAGGCTTAAAGCCTTGAGCTGGTTTTCTCCTGTTCCCAGAAAGAGGTTGTCGTGGGCAATTACGGGAGGAGTAGTTATAGCTTCTTCAAGGTTTTGGTACCAGGAGGGAATTCCAAAGGTTAAATCCCTGGTAAATATTTCCCCGTTATTCATGGTGTTTACAGAAATATTAGCCGAAGCAGCACTTCCTGTTGGGACAACTCTGGTAAGAGTGGGGGGTGAAAAACGGTTCCGTAGGTTTTGTTCAGTAATGGAATGAGGAGCAATCTGATTGGCAAAAATTGCGGAAAGGGCAAAAATCAGGAAAATAATCAACCCAATTATCCCCAATTTGTGCCTTAAGAAGCGATTGATGGCAATTTTAAAGAAACTGGTTGGTTTATGCTCGATAATACCTTCTTCGAAAATTCGCTTCTGTTCGCTTGTACTTAATTCCGATTGATCTTTCTTTTTGATATCATTATTATTAGCCATTTCCATTCACCTTTCCCTTTTGAGATTAGTCATAGCGGATCCGCGGGTCAATCCAGGCGTAAAGGATATCAGCCAGAAGGTTGAAAACAACTACCAGGACTGCGATGATCATAATGATGGACATGGCAACAAATTGATCATGGTTGATTAGAGAGTGCCAGAATAGTCGTCCCATACCTGGATAGACAAATACGGCTTCCGTAATTACTGCTCCGCCAAACATAACGGGAATGGCCAGCATAATCAGGGTTATTACAGGTAATACCGCGTTGCGAAGGGCGTGTTTGTAAATGATTACCCGCTCGGCAACCCCTTTGGCTCTGGCGGTGCGAACATAGTCCTCACGGATGACCTCCAGCATTGTGGAGCGCATGTAACGCATCCACCCCGCCATTGAACTGATCCCCAGGGTAATCATCGGAAGGATCAGGTACTGTATTCTATCGGCAAATTCATTCCAGAAACCAGGTGGAACCCGGACACTTCGGAAACCACCTATTGGTAACCACCCAAGGTGGAATGAGAAAACAAAAAGCAAAAGAAGCCCGAGCCAGTGGTTGGGGACCGAAAAACCAAAAAAGGCAAAACCGGTCCAGAAATAATCGCCAAGAGAGTACTGGCGCAGGGCAGAATAGATTCCAATGGGGATGGCAACCAGAATTGATAGAATAAAAGAAGAACCAATAAGGTAGACTGTATTTTCAATATTGCGGGCGATCAGGGCAGTAACCGGAACCTTATATTGCTGGGACATACCCAGATCGCCTTGAGTTAAAATATTGCCCATCCAGCGCAAATAACGCATGTGGAAGGGCTGGTCAAGGCCGTAAATCCTGCGCAGATTAGCCAGATCTTCCTGTGACATTTCGGGATCTGCCATCATAAGATCGGCGAGGGGATCCCCGGGCATGGCATTGAGCAAGGCAAAGGCTGCAATGGAAATCAATATTAGAACGGGGATAACCTGGATTATTCTACGAACTATATAAACCCACATCAATTATACCTCCCTGCATACTGCTAATTGGTGAAAAGGCCGCCCCGGGGGGCGGCCTTTTTTTCACCCTAGGTTATCTTACTGGATGTCCCATTCGTGGACGTTCCAGGTATCGGGATCAGCAGACCCGGTAGGTTTAATACCTGTTACATTGGTTTGCCAGAATGCGGCATCAACGCGGAAGAACAGCGGCAGAGACGGAATTTCGTAGGTCCAGAGCTGCAGGAGACGGGTATTCAGTTCCTGCCGGCGCTGGGGATCCATTTCATTCATCATCTCGTCGATTATTTCGCTGGCTTCTTCGTTATACCAACCGGCTACGTTCTGCCCTTCCCAGTTATTTTCTGGGCGCGGGATGTTATCCTTGTGCCACAGGGTGTTGGGTAGAGAGGTGGGGAAACTGGACCAGGCAAACATAACCATGTGGGGCCATTCTCTTCTATAGAAGTGTTCGGGGTCGAAGAGAGCGCCTGCAGTCATGTTGTTAATATCTACCTGAATTCCAACCTCTGCCCACTGCTGGGCGATGATCTGCTGAACCATTTCTCTGGTTGCGTCACCGGCAGTTGTACGGAAGTCGAGGATCATTTTGTCCCCGGTTTCCTGATGGGTCATAATTCCATCAGAGTCCCGAACAAAACCGGCGGCAGCCAGGAGAGCTTCAGCTCTTTCAGGGTTGTATTCATAAGTGGTAATAATGTCAGCGGCTTCTTCACTGAAGAGGGGGTGTACTTCGGTCTGGAAGGTATGAGCTGGTTCCATTACCCCTTCAAAAACAGTTTCCATGATTTCTTCTCTGTCAGTGGCGTGCATCAGTGCGCGGCGGACCCGATCATCATCAAATGGAGCAAAGTCACGGTTATTAAGGTCAATGTGTTCCCAGGTGGTTGCCTGGTAGAACTCAACGTGAACCTCTTCCGGATCTACAGAACGCTGCAGTGCCATAGCAGTGTCGAATGGCAGGGTGGGGCCAATACTTGCCTGAACTTCTCCACCCTCGATCATGAAGCGAAGAGTTTCTGTATCTTCAACAAAGCGGACAACGATTACATCGATTTTAGGCTTGCCCAGGTGGTAGTTTTCGTTTGCTACCAGTTCGATGTGACTTCCTGCTACCCATTCTTCGAGGATATAGGGGCCGGCCCCAAAGAACCCGGCTCTCCAGTAATCATGCTCGATAAGCCCTTCAATATTATCGTTGTCATAATAATCCTGGAAAAGGTGGGATGGTAGAGGATCAAAACCGGTTACTATATCTGCAAAAGGATAAAGTTCATTGAAGTGGATTTTCATTTCAAAGTCATTGATTACTTCAATTTCTTCGATATAACCAGCTACGGTTTTGGTAACGGCAGGATAGTCGGGGTGCATGTGAACATTATAGCCTAGGACATAATCATGAACGGTTACTTGCTCGCCATCGTGCCAGTAAACGTCATCCCGAATCTGCCAGTGGACAATCATGGTTTCTTCTTCTTCGTTAACTATCCAGGTTCCGTCATCAACGTTGGGTCGATAGACGGCAATATTGGGATGCATCTCCCAATCATTATCCCTGTAAAGCAGACCAGGCTTAATCATGGCTTCAACCTGGGTTGCAGCCACCATGGAAAACATGGATCCAAATGCATCAGGCTCCTGCTGCATTGCCATTTCAAGAACTTTTTCCTGGGCTCCAACTACACCAGCGGTTAAAGCTAAAGCCAGAACCAGGACCAACAAAATAAGCTTTCGTTGCATTAAATTCCCTCCTTGTTTTTCTTAAATCATAGGTCGTGATTTTTTTTGAAAAATCCCCCTATTCTGCTGACCATCACCTCCTTTGAATAAAAGAAAACGTTTTAGGGCAAAAAAGAAAACAATATGAGGTCTTTCCACAATTTATATTCTGGGTTTTAATTAAAACTCCTGCAAATATCTTAAATTTCCGGGTTGATAAAACGAACGGTGTGAAAATAAAGGGAATAGGATTTTAAAGGTAGAAGGAGTAATAATAAAATTTTAAAAGAAAAGGTGGTAAAATTGGAAGCGGAAAAGATAAAACAGAATTTTAAGGTTGGCACACTTGAGGAAGGAAAAAAGTCCTCAATTCTCGATTTAAAAGGTGTGTCCATTAGTAATTTTACCATGAATCGGGGAAAAGGTAAAATGGAAATAGGGAAAGGACCTGTAAGAACAGGTTTGACCATGCTTTACCCGGTTTCCGAAAATGTGTGGGAACATTCTCCTGTTTGCAGTACTTTTGTTGCCAATGGTTATGGGAAGACTACTGGACTGGCACAAATAAAAGAACTGGGGGTTTTGGAAACTCCCATATTCCTGACAAACACAATGTCAGTCGGTGATGTCTGGGCGGGAGCTGCAGAATATATGCTGGAACAAAACCCCCAGCTTGCTGAAAAAGGCCAGACTGTTAACCCTGTGGTTGGAGAATGCAATGATGGGTACCTGAATGATATATATGGAAGACATATTCGCCCGGAGCATGTTTTGGAAGCAAGCAAGAATCTTTCCCAGGATAATACTGAAGGGGGTAATGTGGGTGCGGGGACAGGTATGGTTTCTTTTGGCTATAAAGGGGGTCTGGGTCATTCTTCCCGCATAGTTGAATATAATGAACAAAAATTTATTGTTGGATGTTTGGTTCTTGCCAATTACGGAGAAAGGAAACACCTCAGGATAAACGGGGTGCCCGTGGGGCACAGGCTTCCTCAAACCAAAAAAGAAAAAAACGATGGATCGATTATGATTATCCTGGGTACAGATATTCCCCTGGACAATCGCCAGCTGGATAGAATTTGCCGGAGGGCCCCACTGGGTCTAGCCCTGACAGGTTCGGTCCTGGGGCACGGAAGCGGGGACTTCGTTCTTTCTTTTTCCACAACAAATATCCAGTCCAGGAAGGGAAACCTCATATACTCGTCAAAGAATGTAAGGGAAAAAGGAGATTTTTTAAACAGGGTATTCCAGGCTGTGGTTGAGGCTGTGGCTGCAGCAGTTTATGATGCTCTCCTGCGGGCCGAAACAATGGTCGGGCGGGATAACCGCCGGGTTGAAGCCCTGCCCGCAGGAAAAATAACAGAAATTTTGCAAGGAGGTTAAACAATGAAAACTAATGTTGGAAAACTGGTTAAGATGTCGGTGCAGGGACAGGTTTCACCACCCGTAAAGGGACGGGATTATAACATTCAACACGATGGGCAACCCAAGGTTTTGCCCGGTGTTGGGGGGATCACCTACAATATTAAGATCGGAGATCCTGTGATGGACTGGGTTGCAGATCATGTTGAACCCGGTGTAAGCATGAAAATTACCGGAAGTGATCGCCAGCAAACTGCAGCCAATGCTGGCCTTAATACCCTTGCCTGTATTGGTAACAAAGCAAAGATTGTTAGCGGGGATGCCAAGGGTGCTGAAGGGTACGTTACCGGCAAGCACGGAGGTATTGAGCATGTACTGGTTTACTTCGACCAGGAAACTCTTGAAAAAATGACTCTTGAGGACAAAATTCTCATCCAGGGTTTTGGAGTAGGCCTGAAGATAGAAGATCTGCCGGATGTTAAGGTAATGAATATGGACCCCAATCTTTTGGATAAAATGAATCTGGAAATAAAAGATGGAAAACTGGAGGTTCCCGTCGCTGGGGTTATTCCTCCGGAATTAATGGGATCTGGCCTGGGTGCTGCCTCCAGTTATACCGGAGATTATGATCTAACAACCCAGGACCGGGAGTTTATTAATGAGCTTGGTCTTGATAAATTGCGTTTTGGAGATCTTGTTGCCCTTGAAAATACCGATAATTCCTTTGGGCGTTGTTTTAAAAGAGGGGCTGTAACAATCGGAGTTGTAGTTCACAGTGATTGTGTAATTTCCGGACATGGCCCTGGAATAACAACTATTTTTACATCCGCAGAAGGAAAAATCAACCCGGTTAAAAAGGATCGGGCCAATATTGGTGATTATCTTGGAATAACGGGCGAGGAGGGTTAATATGGGTAAAA
The DNA here is from genome assembly GCA_003551665.1 of Halobacteroidaceae bacterium. Taxonomy (GTDB): domain Bacteria; phylum Bacillota; class Halanaerobiia; order B1SED10-174; family B1SED10-174; genus T1SED10-26. The sequence continues at coordinate 7,499 of PUNE01000079.1, read as the reverse complement.
TTAATATGGATCCCCAGCCCATTTTGTTGCCCCTTCCAGCAGTCCTTGCTTCCTGTGCCCACGAAGACCAGAGGAGCATAATTACCCTGGCCTGGGCAGGGATTGTGTCTTCAATGCCTCCCCGGATTGGCCTGGGGATCAGGCCCCAGCGGTTTTCCTACAACTTGATTGCAGCAAGCGGGGAATTTGCCGTTAGTCTTCCGGATGAAAATCTCCTGGAAGCAGTTCATGTATGCGGGAGTAAATCAGGGCGGGAAATGGATAAATTTAAGGAACTAGGGCTTACACCCATTCGGGGCAAAGAAATAACGGCACCCCTCATAGGAGAAGCTCCGGTTACTCTGGAGTGCAAGCTTGATCGAATCGTAGAGATGGACGGTAGCCACCACCTTTTTATCGGAGAAATAGTCAACCTTGTTGCAGATGAAAAGGTTTTAAATGAGGAGGGGAAAATTGATCCCCAGAAAGCCGGAATTATTACTTTCGGGGGCGGAAATTACTGGAGATGGGGGTCTTTCCTGGAATCGAGGAAACCCTGAGTGAGTCCTAAATACCGGTCTGATAAAATCAAGAGAGAACATACAGTAATAAAAGAAATTGGCCCTCTGTTACAGGAAGTAGCCCAGTTTACAGAGGTGAAAAGTGTTCTTCCCGGCCGCATCAACCAGCGGACAGGAAGCGGACACCAGCCCTATCTTCAGCTCCAGTATATTACCGAAACAGGCTTTAAGTTGCTGGGAAAAACCAGCTCCTCTCTGCAGGAAGTATTCGTGGTTACCAATTTCCCCGACCAGGTGCTTCGAAAACTTAAAAAACAGGGAATTATTAAGGGTTGAAGGCGTTGACTTTGCCCACCCCCTGTGGTAAAATACGCATAGATATTCGGGATGTAGCGCAGCCTGGTAAGCGCGCACGTCTGGGGGGCGTGAGGTCGGGAGTTCAAATCTCCCCATCCCGACCAGAATATTAAGCCTCTGCTTTTTGCAGGGGCTTTTTTGTTTTCGAAAATTAAAAAGCCCCATCTGCTTGATGGGGCAATGAGGTTGGGTTTTTAATGTAGAACTATTTCCTCAACCCAGAAACCAAAGGGGTACTCTTCATTTTCAATATCCATGTCCACACCAACAACAATCTGAAAATCACCGAAATCTCCTATTTCATACACGCTTTTGACTTCCTGGCCATCATCATCGTATCCTGTAATGGTGTAGGTATAAATTGTTGCAGGGAGGCCACCCACATCTCTCTCAGAAACTTCAGTTAAAACCATAACATCCTGATCTTCTGCTTCCATTAATTCTTGAAAATCAATCACGCCGGACATAAAGAAAGGAAGCAAAAATACGCTGGTAACAAAACCGGCCAGGAACATGGGAATTTGCTGTCCGGATTTATTATCCAAAGCCCTGGTCATTTTTCCATCCTGGTCATACCAGAAAAACATTTCCTGTTCATCGTCGGGGGAGGAGCCTCGCATTGATACTTTTTCCAGTTCAACCCCGTCCACTGTTTCCTTGCCCATGTGTTCGTAGATAAATTCAGTGATTTCGCCTTCTTCTCCCTTCATGTAATAAACAAACTTGGAAAATTTGGCTACAAAATCACTTATATCCGTAATTTCATACCAGTTTTCCAGAATGGAGCTGAGGTCCGGTTCATCGGCTTTAATAACCGGACTACAAAAGGGAAGAAGAACCAAGGTAATAATTGCAATTAAGCGGGTAATTTTTTTATTAAACAAATTAACGAACCTCCTTTCTCGCTTTTGTAGTTTAATAAGTTATTTTTTTGAAGTATTGTAACTATAATATTCCCTGTCCGCAAGTTTTTTCCTTCTCTGCAACCTATTAAAATGTCAGTTTTTAGTTGCAGAAAAAGAAATACAAAAACCCTGACCAAGGTTGAGATAAAAACCTTCAATATAGTAAGGGTTTTTCGGGTTAAGCAGTATAAAAACAATTGTTTGGTTTTTTAGGGGGAGTGGAATGGCGGGTTTTTTGTTTCCCCTGTGTATACTTTTGGGTATTAGTTTTGTCAACTTAAGAAATTTTTCCGGGTTTTAACTGATGGCAACCGTCTCTAAGTTTTGATTGAATGGTCGAAAATAGAAAAATCCCCCTTAAGCATTAGATAATAGCAATTAGCATAATACTAAAAGAGGGAATCAATTTACCCCGTTTTTTTATTTATATTAGAATAGAGACAGGTCAGTTATTTTGAATTTAACAGAATCAATCTCCGGTTCAGGGTGTTCAGGAAGATTGAAATAAACTACCATCTGGAACTCATCAAAATCAGCAACCCAGTAGGTTGCAGTTCCAGGAAATACTTCATCATCATGGTGTTCCAGTGAAAAAACATGAACAGTTGTATTTAATTCACCAATTGTTTCCTGTTTGGTTTCCTGATGCTCAACAACATACCCCTCGTATTCCCCTGCAATTGCTGTTTTGGTATCCATTGCGTCAATTGAGATAAATGGCAGGAGAACTGCCTGGGCCATCAAATTGGCAAACATGGCGGGGATTTCTTCGTCAGATTGCTTATCAACAACCCGTTTTACTTCCCCCTCTTCGTCTGCCCAAAGAAGAAAAGTAAATTCATCTTCGTCTGAAACGGAATTGATCGAAATGCGGTTAAGTTCATCTCCATTTATTGTCTCTGTTCCTTCCACAACGAAACTTACAGTGGTATGATATTTTTCATCGGTATCGGCATGCTCTGTGGAAAACTCATAGTTGATTTCCTGGAAGAATTTAACAAATTCACCCAGTTCACCGGGGTTAAACCAATCTTCTTCTTCAATTACCGCAATAGCCCCGGGAGACAGGAGCAAAAAGAAGAGCAAACTGCTGAGCAGGGCAAACAATAATTTTCTCTTCCTCATAATAATTGGCACCCCCCTTCTTAAGGAAAAACTTCCTTATAATAACAGAACCCTTCTAAACTTTAACTTCCAGAAAACTCCTGATGGTCCTTCAAATAGTTCGGATTAATAAAAACTGAGGGTTGCAGGAAGAAAAATGAAATTAAAAGGCAGGAAGTTGAGAAAAAAGAGAAGAACTATTATGACGGTGGATTAACTAAAGTATAATCTTTTAATTTTTTTATACGAGATAGGAGGCTTTACAATGCGGATTAAAGATCACCCCATTCTTTCTTTCCCAGAAGGAAAAACAGTTGAGTTTTCCTTTGAAGGAAAGACTTTCATCGGGAAAGAGGGAGAACCCATAGCCGCTGCTCTCCACGATGCGGGTATCAGGGTTTTAAGGCATAGCCCGCGGCATAACAGACCCCGCGGTTTCTTTTGTGCCATAGGAAATTGTTCTTCGTGTCTTATGGTTGTTAACGGGGAGCCCAATGTTAAGGTTTGTGTAACTCCCCTACGGCAGGGAATGAAGGTAGAATACCAAAAGGGCAAGGGGGATATCAATGCGGCAGACTGATCTGGCAATAATAGGTGCTGGCCCGGCTGGCCTGGCAGCGGCCCTGGAGGCTTCAAGGGCAGGTGCCAGGGTGATTCTTTTAGAACGCGATGACTGGCTTGGAGGTCAGCTGGTTAAACAGACCCACCAGTTTTTCGGCTCAAAAAATGAATTTGCGGGGATGCGGGGAGTTGATATTGCCACGCATTTTTCTGAACAGATAGAAAAGGATGAAAACATTCAGGTTTTCACTGGAGCAACTGCTCTGGGCTTTTACGAAGACGGAGTTTTAACAGCCGCCTGCGCAGGCAGAATGATAAAAATCAAACCCCGAACCCTGCTGGTTGCTTCTGGGGCTATGGAGAAAATGATCCCTTTTGAAAACAATGACCTCCCAGGTGTTTATGGAGCGGGAGCAGTTCAGACCCTGATGAATGTTTATGGAGTTGCTCCAGGGAAAAAGGTTTTAATGGTTGGAGCGGGTAACATTGGTCTGATTGTCTCCTATCAGTTAATACAGGCAGGAATAGAGGTCGAAGCCATAATAGAGGGAGCTTCCCACGTGGGAGGTTACTGGGTTCACGCTTCCAAAATCCGGCGGATGGGAGTCCCTATCCTTACCAATCACACAATTTTAAAAGCCAGGGGGCAGGAAAAAGTTGAAGGGGCATTAATTACCCGGATTGATGAAAACTGGCAACCCGTACCAGGAGAAGAACGTGAGGTAAGCGTGGATACGGTTTGCCTGGCAGTGGGGCTATCCCCTCTTGCAGAATTACTCTGGCAGGCCGGATGCGAAATGGAGTTTTCTCCCCAACTGGGAGGATATGTTCCCATTAGAGACAGTAATCTGGAAACCACCGAAGAAGGGATTTATATTGCCGGAGATGTAGCCGGGATTGAAGAAGCAACAAGTGCTATACTTGAGGGGCAGCTCGCTGGAATTTCTGCTGCTCGGAAAATGGACTATCGGATTGAGGAAGAGAAGGTGGAAGAAATAAAAGCCAATCTGGAAACTTTACGGGCGGGACCTGTGGGAGAACATATCCGCCAGGGACTGGCCAATGTTGAGAGGTGAAACCATGCTAAAAAAAGACGGAGTACCTTCTCCAGAAGAACTGCAGGAAGTTAAGCCTTCATTCGAACGACTGCAGGAAGGCCCTGTGGTGATTGTAGAGTGCATGCAGGAGATCCCCTGTGATCCCTGTTATTATGCCTGCCCTCGGGAGGCATTTCGGCCATTTGATGATATCAACCAGAAACCCGAGATTGATTATAAAAAGTGTAACGGATGTTCCATTTGCATTGCCCACTGTCCCGGCCTGGCTATTTTTGTTCTTGATTACCCCTACTCCGAAAATGAAGGGCTTTTAAAAATACCCTATGAACTCAAACCGCTGCCTGAGAAGGAAGAAGAAGTTACTGTTTTAAACCGGGCAGGGGAGGAAATAGGCAGGGGACGCGTAGTTCATGTTCTCAACACAAAAAAACAGGATCGAACAGCAATTGTTTCTGTGGCAGTACCTAAGGATATTTTAATGGATGCCCGGCATATCAGGTTAAGGAGGGGTACTGATGAAGGATGATGTAATCCTTTGTTTTTGTGAGGATCTAACCCGTGATGAAATCCGGGAAGCCATAAAAAAAGGTGCAACCTCTTTTGATGAATTAAAAAGACTGATCAGGTGCGGGATGGGCGCCTGTCAGGGTAAAACCTGTGAGGAAAATATTCAGCGAGAGATAATGACAATTACGGGCAGGAAAAGGGAAGAGTTACCACTGCCCAGGCAAAGGCCCCCATCAGTGGGAATCTATCTTGAGGATGCAGCCAGGGGTGATGATGATGAAAAATAGTGCAGAAGTTGTTATCATTGGTGGAGGAGTTGTCGGGTGTGCAATTGCCTATAACCTGGCTAAAATGGGATGCCAAGATGTAGTTGTCCTGGAAAAGGAATACCTTACTGCGGGGGCAACAGGACGCTGCGGCGCTGGGATTCGCCAGCAGTGGGGAACGGAAATGAACTGCAAACTGTCAAAGGCCAGCATGGATACTTTTGAGGTCTTAAACGAAATGCTGGGTTATCCTGAAGATATTGAATTAAAACAGGATGGCTACCTTATCCTTGCCTACGAGGAAAAAGAAATTGAGCAGTTCAAGAAAAATATTGCCCTGCAGAACAGTCTGGGAATTGAATCCAGGTTAATCGACCCCGGGGAAGCCAGGAAGATTGTTCCTCACCTGAACACTGAAGGATTACTTGGCGCTGCTTTTTGTGGCCGGGATGGCCACGCCAATCCGTTTCATGTAACCCAGGCTTATGCCGAAGCGGCTAAAAGGATGGGTGTTGAGATTTACACCTATACTGAATGCAGGGATATAGAAAGGGAAGGGGATCGGATAACGGCAGTTGTAACAGACAGGGGGAAAATAAAAACTGAGAAGGTGGTTAACGCCGCTGGAGGATATTCTGATCTTATCGGGGCCATGGTTGGTCTGGATCTCCCTGTTTATTCCGAGCGCCATCAGATCATGGTTACCGAGCCGGTTAATCCCCTGCAGGGACCAATGGTTATTTCTTTTTACCATCATTTTTATTGCCAGCAGGTTCCCCACGGTGCTTTTATAATGGGACAGGGTGATCCCAATGAACCCAAAGGGCACAATATAGGACACAGCTGGCAATTTCTCCAGGAGTTATCGGGAAAGATAACCGGAACCTTCCCGGCATTGAAAAAGTTGAGAGTTGTTCGCCAGTGGTCGGGACTCTATAACATTACTCCCGATTCCCAGCCTATTTTGTGTGAGGCCCCTGAGGTACCGGGTTTTTACATGGCAATTGGCTTCAGCGGACACGGTTTCATGATTGCTCCTATGACCGGTGTTGTAATGGCCGAACTAATTCTGGGCAAGGACCTGTCCATGCCGGTTCATAAACTGGATCTGGGACGGTTTGACCGGGGCGAACTGGTTTTAGAGCCTTCTGTAGTGTAGCTTAGATGCTTAATGGGGGATTTCAGGAAATCCCCCACCGTGTTTCAAATTAGAGTTCTGCAAGGAGGGGAAACGGAATGTATGAGCATCTGAAGGTAGAAAAAGAGGACCTTTTTACTGTTATCACTATCAATCGACCCGGGCAGTTAAATGCGCTGAACCTGGAAGTCCTGGAAGAGTTGAACAGGGTTCTGGAGGAAGAGGGTAAAGATCCTTCCATTCTGGTTTTTACCGGAGAAGGAGAAAAGGCATTCGTGGCTGGAGCTGACATTGCTGCAATGAAGGATATGACCCCCCTGGAAGCCGAAAAATTATCCCAGGCGGGACAGGTAGTGTTCCATAAAATTTACCAGTGGCCCCTGCCTACAGTTGCCCTGATTAATGGTTATGCTCTGGGTGGTGGTTGTGAACTTGCCCTGGCCTGCGATTTAAGGGTAATTAAAGAGGGGGCGTTGATCGGCCAGCCAGAAATTACCCTGGGTATTATTCCGGGTTTTGGAGGGACACATTTCCTGAAAAAAATAATTGGTGAAGCCCGGGCCAAGGAATTGATAATGACAGGAAAAACCCTTAAAGCCCGGGAAGCCGAAAAAATAGGTCTTGTTCAAACCGTGCTGCCAGATGAGAACTTTAATGAAGAGGCCTTTAAACAGGTTCAAGAACTGGGATCAAGAGGAAGCAAAGCTCTTCGGGCCGCAAAAATGGTTTTAAATGATAACCATGAAGATGTAAAAAGTGGTCTGGAAAAGGAAAGGACCTTTTTTGCAGAACTATTTACTACCCAGGACCAGACGGAAGGAATGACTGCCTTCCTGGAGAAACGAAAACCCAGGTTTAAAAACAAATAGGGGTTATACTTGTCAAAAGTGGTTGCAGTGTATATAATAGAGTACGGATTGCTTGGAGGGATGCCCGAGTGGCCAAAGGGAGCAGACTGTAAATCTGCCGGCGCACGCCTACGAAGGTTCAAATCCTTCTCCCTCCACCATTATTATACGGTGGGTGTAGCTCAGGTGGTTAGAGCGCAGGATTGTGGCTCCTGAGGTCGTGGGTTCAAATCCCATCACTCACCCCATTTTTTT
>PUNE01000112.1 GCA_003551665.1 Halobacteroidaceae bacterium | reverse complement strand
TGTGTGGTGAGTTCTGATTTTGCTCCAGCCATATAGCTCTTCAAGCCCTTCCTGCACCTGATCCCTGTGTGTATCATAAGCAAATGTTTTTGACCCGTGCGGGCTGTGGAAAGTGTAGGAGCCTCCTGTGGCCCCCCCCAAATCCACTGCAAAAACATCAGGCTTAGTCATTTCCCATACTTTTTCAGGCGGATCTGTGGGATATAATTGATCACCAGGATAGCGCCAGGCCCAGAGCGCTTCTGACGATCCTGTTAAAGGGTCCAAAAGGCTATACCAATTGCCAGCAAAATAATTCCAGCCATCTGCTGCCCTGTGTATTCTGCTCCGTATAAACGTAAGGCTGTCATCTAACACTGATACTTGTTCCCAGGTTTTTCCATCATCTCTGCTTTCATAACAAAAGCACCGTCCTCCTGCATAACTTCCCCCAAAATATGCTAACATTTGCCGCTCTTCGCCTTCCTCAAAAATCCCAATACCAGTCAGGGCATGCACTGCCCTGGCATGGCTCCCTGTCCAGCCTGGAGTCATTTCGTAAATCTCCCAGGTTTCTCCACTATCGTCACTAATAGCAACGCTGTGGCGGTTCATATAATGATCACTGCTCCAGTGCAGCACCTTGTTGAATGGCACAATGATTTTCCCGTCAAAAATAGAGGCTTTCCCGATATAAGAGCGGTCAGCGTTATTGTGACCGCTCCAGCCCGTTTTGTCCACGCTGTAAATAGTTGATAAGTGCTGAAAATCCATTTCCGGGCTGTCCTCTGATTCATATACCAGCCACTCCTGAATTCGATCCTCCGCTTCTTCTGCATCTTCATCACCAGGATCCATTATAAACAGCAATATTTTCCCGTTTGGGGCCTTGCAAAGAGTGCAGATCCACATGTTACTCGTGCCCCAATCGTGCTTCTGTGTGTGAACGCTCCACTCATTTGCTGCCAGGCTATCTTCCTCAAACAGCTGATCCATATCGTCAACAACTGACAGCTTTATTTCCCGGGGATCGTCAGTTCCTTCTGCTTTGTGAGCATAGCAAGCCAGGATCTTCTCATCAGAAGAGCGCTCAATTACATCAAAAGAAGTAGTTGAATATAGCCGGGGGTGTACCCGATCGTAAAAGTCGGTGATATCCTGGCCGCCGCCCCCGGGCGCCCCCTCGACCTCAAACTGGTAGGCCGGTCGGTCCGGGCCGATCTGTTGCTTGCGGGCCAGCAAGTCCTTAATATACTCGTGGGCCATTATTCGCCCCCCTCGTCGGATGCCGCCTCGATAAAGGTGACGTCAAACTTAACCAGGTTATTGTAGACCCACCGGGGCGGCCCCAGTTCAAAAATCATCGCCGGCCGGACCTCGTCAAACGTGGTCAAGTCCCGGACCTCGTTAGCCCGCCAGGCGGCTTGCAAATCCCGGTATAGGGCCATGCTCGTCGCTATAACCTCCACCATTATTCGCTCGCGGTGACGTGGGCCGGCCTGCAAAACCGTGTCCGGGCCGACGTCCCCCGGGGCCGGCAGAACCTCTATTTCCTCCACGTTGGCCGCCGGGACGTGGGCGGGCTGGAACCCTTCCCAGGCGGGCATTAACTCCAGTTCGCCCCAGGTGAAGTGATTCACGGCGGGGCCTCCTTTCGTGTTTCACGTGAAACATTCAGTCGAACGGGACCAGGCGCGGCCGGGTTGGTTGCCGGTCCGACCCCAGTTGGTCCAGGATTTCCTCCAGGGCGCCCTCGTCGCCCCGGGTCGCCCGGGCCAGGGCGCCCAGGTCCACCTTGACCCCTTGTTCCAGGGCGCCGCCTATAAGGGCGATCAACGTGTCCAGGCGCTGGACCACGTCCCGGGCGCCTGGCTCGCGCCGGCGGCCCGGGGCCTCCAGGCCCAGGTCCGGGTCCAGTTGGCTAACCCGGCCGAAGTCGCCGCGAAGTTCCTTGTCCATTTCTTTGCCTTTGTCCATGATCTGGTCCATTGCTCTCTCCAGGTGCGACGGCGACCGAATTCCCAGGGCGCCCTTAAATCCTTCCCAGATATTGCTGGCCGCCCCCCGGGCGGCGTCCCACAGCATCCCGCCGGCGTCGGTAATTCGGCCGACCACGTCCTGGAATACGCCCCAAACCCGGGACGGCAAGTCAGATATGGTATCGATAACCCCGTCCAGGACGTTTTGGCCGGCCTCGCGGGCGCGGGTCAGGGCGTTGGCCGCAAACTCGCCAAACCGGCCCAGGGCGTCGGTAAGGATTTCCCAGGCCCGGCCCGGCAGGTTTGCCAGGAATTCGATCACGGCGGCCACGATTTGCTGGCCCGCCTTCAGGGCGGCGTCGCGCATATTCGCCCGCCACTCCAAAAACCGGGTTATCATATTAACCAGGAATTCCCAGGCGCGTTCAGGCAGGGTCGCCAACCAGGAAATCACGCCCTCCACGAATTCGCCGGCGCGTTCGCGCAAACTCTGCCAACTCTCCGTCAACCAGGCCGAAACGTCATCCCAGTTTCGCCATAACAGGACGATCGCCGCGACCAGGCCGACGATCAACCCGACGACCCAGGTTATCGGATTTGCTAACAGGGCGGCGGTCCAGGCCCAGGTCGACGCAATGGCCCCGGACAGGGCCGGTATGAGCGACGCAACACTCACCTTCGCCAAGGCGGCCTTGCCCAACGACAAGCCCTTCATTAAAGGCCCCAGGGCCATCATCGCTGGCGCCAGGTCCCCGACCACGCCCACCAGGTCGCCGTATCTGTACGTCATTTCTTCGGCGGCGTGTTGCAGGCGCTCCATCGTGGTATAACTTTCCTCGTGGGCCTCGGCGTTGCGCTCTAACACCTCGCTGGACCCGTCCACCGCCTCCTGCTCTTCTCTGTATGCTTCATTCGTGACGCCCAGACTTTCCAGGGCGGCGTCCAGGTCGCCGTCGGTTTCACGCAGGGCCTGTTGCAGTTGCCGTTGCGCTCTCTGGGCGTCCATCCCGGTGTCCTCCAGGGCGCCCAGGGCGGCGGCCATATCGTTGACGTGGGGCGTGTTCTCGCCCAGTTCTTCGCCGGCCCGGCCGACGAATTTATTAAACTCATCCACGTCGGCCGTTGTTTGCTCGGTAATATACCCAAAAGCGTCGTATGCCTCCGACACGTTGTCGGCGCTGATCCCGGCCCTTTCCAGGTACACGGTCGATTCGGCGATCTGTTGGGCCGACAGGCCGGTCGCGTCCCCGACGTAGTCCATAGACTCCGCAAACTCGCGCATCTGTTCTTCGGTTTCCAGGCCGCGTTGCCGGCCTATTTCCATCAGGTCCAGGACGTCCTCGACTGGAAACGTAACGTCGCTCATGTCCGCGGCCAGGTCCCGGACCGCGCCGCTCGACGTCCCCAGGGACCCGGCCAGGCGTTCGGTCGCCTCGGTCAACGGCGCCTGGCGGCGGGCCAGGGTTTCAGCGCCGGCGCCGGCGGCCCCCAGGGCCAGAGTCGCCTTTTGCCAGTTGCGGTCGATCCAACTTGCCGCCTGTTGGCCGGACTGGCCCACGTTTTCCAGGACCTGGGATGCCTGGTCCTCGGCCCGAATGAGTATGTCCATAACCGCCAAACCTATCGCCCCCTAAACCGCGCCCGGGCCAGGCGCTTTAATTGCGGGTCGGTCCCCTCCTGGCCGTCGGCCTGGCCCTGGCCGGCGCCCTGGGTTTTGCGTAGGGCGATCGGCAGGGCGGCCTCCAGAAAAACGACCTGGGCCGGCGTCAGGTCGGCCTGGTTGCCAGCCAAAGGATAACCCGCAAGGTTAAGCATTGCCAGTCTTTGCCCCTCGGCGCTGGCCGCGAAAGGATTGCAGGGCGTCACCTTGCCCCTTCGACACGCCCGAAACCTCGTAAATATGGGCGGCAATTTCGGCCACGGCGCCGGCCGGTCGTATCGCCTTCACGTCCTCCAGGGTCCAGTCCTGGT
>PUNE01000039.1 GCA_003551665.1 Halobacteroidaceae bacterium | reverse complement strand
TTTCTTTTTGAAAAACTACCCAATATCGATTTAAAGGACCAGGAGCAATTAGACCAATTACTTCCCTGGTCAGATTCCCTGCCGGATAGATGCAGAAGGCCGGCTAAAAATCAAGGTGGGGAGTAATTGACGCTTACGGAGAAAATAAAATTTTTTTTGCAAATTGCAGGGGTATTTGATTATGTGTTAAAAATAAAGAAGATAAGGCAAAAGTGTTCCCGTTTGATAGCTAAAATGATTTCCTATACAAAGGAATTTCACGCTCTCCTGGTAAAAAAAAGGGCACAGCTGCAATGAGTTTCAAGGTTTTATGGAAAAGCCATTGGATAAAAGATGTTTCTCTATAAATCACTTGTCTTGTGGGATTAATTAATGGCGTTCCTATCTTGTTTAATTAAGCTTACATGATAAAACATGAGAAAAAAGTTAATGCATTTTGTCCAGATTAAGGAGCTCAGAAGAAATTTAATTTTAAAAATGGGGTGATTTTATTATGACAAAAAACAATAAAGAAAATGAGAGGCTATTTTCTATCTGTGCTAAATGCAAAGATAAAGGTTGCCAAAAGGAAAAAAATAATTTCCCAAATTGGTGTATGCAATACGAGGGTACCTGGCTATCGGAAACTTTGGAGGAATATAATAAAGCTGAAAACAAAAAATTATATAAAACAGCAGCCCATATTGAATCCACGGGTTACAAGAAATGGCCTCGCCTTGTTGAAATAGCTGAATATGCCCTTTCGGCTAATTTTAAGAATATCGGTTTAGCTTATTGTATTGGCCTGGAAAAAGAAGCAAAAAAAGCTGTAGAATACTTTGAAAGTAGAGGATTGGAAGTAAATTCAGCTGTATGTTGTTGTGGGAGTATTGATAAAAGCAAGGTCGGGGTGCCTCCGGAAGATAGATTCTCTAAGGAAGGTTTTGAAGCGGGTTGCAATCCTATTGGGCAGGCAAAATTACTATCTGAATGCGGGACCGACTTTAATGTTGTTTTGGGCCTTTGTGTAGGGCATGACAGCCTCTTTATTAAATATTCAGAAGTTCCAACTACTGTTCTTGCTGTAAAAGATAGAGTATTAGGTCATAATCCTTTAGCTGCTATTTATAACTCAGAGAGTTATTACCGCCATCTTTTTGAAGGAAAATAGTCTTCTTTATTTGTTATTGATGGTTTTTGAAAAAGAAGGATATAAACTTTTTGCCCTTGAAAAGTTAAAGGAAAAATATAAGTCTTATAAAGTTTTTCAGACTGGCACTAAGCTCTCCCTTAAAAAGAGAGAGGATTTTTGACTTTCTGCGCCTTAAAAATTTGCTGTCTTTATACTCCGTAAACACTATTCAATTGATTTATTAGGGAATAATTTTAGCAAAGTAAGCATTGATGTTGAAGGGAGAGGGGGAAATTAATTGAAAACTATATTTAAAAATTGTCGAATTATTGATGGAAGCGGTAATCCCGGTTACATGGGAGATATCCTTATTGAAAACGGAAAAATTGCTAGGGTAGGGAATTTTTTCAGCCCCGAAAATGCTGAAATTATTAACCTGGAAGGGTTGGCAATTGCACCTGGCTTTATTGATATGCATAGCCATTCTGATCTTGATCTTCTGGTCCACCCAGAGGCCAAACAAAAAATTATGCAGGGTGTAACAACAGAATTGCTGGGCCAAGATGGTACTTCCATTGCCCCGGTCAAACCAGAAGAGAAAGATATATTACGCAGACAGGTTTCTGGTTTATTAGGAGATCCAGATATTGAATGGGATTGGATTACCTATGATGATTATCTGAAGCGACTGGAAAATTTAAGGACCAGTATTAATATCTGCACCCTGGTTCCTTATGGTCAATTGCGGCAGTGGGCAGTAGGGATGGATGACAGAAAACCAAGTAATGACGAAATAGAGTTGATGAAGAGTTTGTGTAAGGAGGCATGTAAACATGGGGTGCGGGGTATTTCTCTGGGCCTAATTTATCCCCCATGTATTTATGCTGATAGAGAAGAGATTGCTGAGGTTTGCAAGGTAGCAGAAGAGGAAGGTGGTTTTCTTGTCTGTCATATTCGCAATGAAGGGGATATGTTTTTTGAATCCATTGAAGAAATTATCTGGATTGCTGAAAAAGCAGGTATTCCCCTACACATTTCTCATTTAAAAGCTGCGGGAAAAGAGAACTGGCATAAAATGGAGATAGTCCTGAAAAGGCTTGAGGAGGCAAACCAGGAGGGGAAGACTGAAATTTCATTTGACCAATACCCTTATCCAGTTGGCAGTACCCTCCTGAGTGCTCTCCTGCCTCCCTGGATGCACAATGGTGGAGTTAACGCATTGCTGGAACGGCTTCATGATCAAGCTTTAAGGGAAAAGATCAAAGAAGAGTTAAATTACAAAGGTATATCAACCTGGGAAAATTGGATAAAGAATTGTGGTTGGGAAGGGATAATTATTACCTCCGTGAAATCCGAAACTAACAAGAATTTCGAGGGTAAATCTCTTGCAGAAATTGCTTCTATGCTCAATATTGAGCCAGGAGACGTTATTTTTAAACTTCTTATTGAGGAAAATACTGCTGTTTCCATGGGTCAGATCTGGGGGAGTGAAGAAGGAATAGGCAGGGTAATGCAGCATCCTTTTTATATGACGGGTACAGACGGGTTGCTGGGAGGCAAACCTCACCCCCGGCTTTATGGCACTTTCCCTCGCGTTTTAGGAAAATATTGTCGAGAGGAAAAACTCTTTTCCCTGGAGGAGGCTGTTTTCCATATGACTTCTTTCCCGGGGCGAAGGCTTGGTCTGCAGGATCGCGGCCAGATCAAAGAAGGGATGGTTGCCGACCTGGTTATATTTGATCCGGAAAAAATAATTGATCGGGCAACATTTTCTAATCCCCACCAGTACGGGGAAGGGGTTTTTCATGTTTTGGTCAATGGAGAATTTGTTGTCCGGGAAGGAAAACATACCGGTAAGCGTCCCGGTAAAGTATTGCGTTAAGGAACCGTTTTCTTCATGAATTAAAAGCCCTTGTTCTCAGGAACAAGGGCTTTTAATAATAAATTGAGATGTTTGGTATGAAATAACTCTTAGAAGCTTTTAACTCGTTGGTTTTTTGGTGCTTAAAAACGAGGAGGTGTTACTACCAAAAGGAAGACACAACTTTTATCACCTATATTGACAAAACGGTGGGGGATCAAACTACTTAAATAGATGGAGTCATCTTTTTCTAAAATATATTTGGTATTCCCCAACTCAATCTCCATTCTTCCGTTGAGGATGGTTATACACTCTTCCCCATTATGAGCTTGCGCTTCCTTACTTGATTCCTGGCCTACACCAAGTTTTCCAATCATGACCCCAATTTGATTATTGGGATCAGATGAGATGATTTCATATTTCAGATCAATTTTGGGGAACTCGATAATCTGCCTTTCGTTTCCCCGGATTAGTTGTTTATTATCCTCGGTTTCCGAAAGAAGGACAAATACTGGGATTTTCAATGATTTGGCGAAGCTGCGTAGGTTGTCAACAGATGGGGTTATTTTCCCCATTTCTACCTGACTAACGTAACTGTTGGAAACAGTTACTTTTTCAGCTAGATCTTTGATGCTCATCCCGTTTTGTTTTCTGTAGAACCTAATTTTTTTCCCTATCAAAAAAAACCCCCCACTTAATTATTTGTTTTTTTTGAGGAATTTCAAAATTTCCTCATGAAGGTACCTGAATTTTAAAATAACGAAAAAAAGCAAAAAACTTTTATTATCCTTCATTTTTTATTTAGGATAGCCCTAGTATTCTGGGGACAAATTTCGTGATTTCGGGAACAAAAATAACCAAGATGAGAGTAGCAAGTTGGGCAAGATAGAAGGGCAGGATCTCAACAACGATATTTTCTATTTTTTCTTTGGCCACGGAGGAAGCAATAAACAGCATAGCTCCTACGGGCGGCGTACCAAGACCTATATTGAGACTGAGAATGAAAGTTATACCAAAGCGGAAAGGGTCAATGCCCAAATGCATGGCAACTGGTGTTAATATTGGAGCAAGGATGATGATGGAGGCTGTTAAATCC
>PUNE01000130.1 GCA_003551665.1 Halobacteroidaceae bacterium | reverse complement strand
TAATAACGATTGCTGTCCGGATACCTGCGACGGTTATGGGAAAAGCAAGAGGTAATTCTATGCGGGTCAAAATGCGAAACTGGGTCATGCCCATACCCTTTGCCGCCTCTATGATGCTTGAGGGAACCTGGACAATGCCGGCAAAAGTATTGCGCAAAATAGGAAGAATAGAGTAAATAAAAAGAGCAAAAACCGCCATTCTAAAACCAATTCCCATAATGACGAAAAACAAGGCGAGAATGGCCAGCGGCGGGACAGTTTGCCCTATGTTCACTATACTTTCGACAAATCTACCAATGTAATAAAATTTTGGGCGGGAAAGCAAAACTCCACCTAAAACTCCAACAGTAATAGCTCCGATCATCGAGACAAACATTAACAGTAAATGTTGTTGCAGCGCCCTCATCATGTTTTCATAACTAAGGACCCGTGCTACCAAACGATCTGTAGGATTATTAACCACGTAGATTACAATAGCAATGCCTGCTATAATTAAAAACAGAGGGTAAATATAATCTTTCCAGCTTACTTGGCGCATAACCAACTCTATCCTTCCTGGGAAAACCTGGCAAACGATTATTATTGGTTCAAAAATCTTTTTACTGACGGGAACTCAATGTTCCTGAAATTATTTTGTGCTTTCAGCTTGATAATTGCTTGTCTTCCCTGCCCGTGCTCTTACGGACAAACATGAGTTCGAGCCTGGATAAAATATAATCAAATATGAGGGCAATGATTGATACACCTATTGCACCTACTATAATCATCTCTTCACTTGATCGAGAAATTCCCTGGAAAATGAGTTCTCCCAGGCCGCCCGCACCGACGTATGCTGTAATTGCAGCGATACCTACGATCATGACTGTAGCGGTTCGTATGCCGGCCATAATTACGGGCATGGCAAGAGGGATTTTGATCTTGGTCAGCACCCGCCATTCAGTCATGCCCATGCCAGTAGCTGATTCAATGATGACCGGGTCAATCTCGATAATGCCTGTGTAGGTGTTGCGAACAATCGGCAGGAGGCTGTAAAGGATCAGGGCAACAACCCCGGTAGTAAAACCAATTCCGAAAAAAGGGACCATCATCCCAAGCATTGCAATACTTGGAATGGTCATAAGTACCTGGCATACCGCAAGCACTGTATCTGCTGCTTTAGTATAATAACTAATGATGATTCCTACTATTACAGATACAATAATGGCAATACCGACGGAAACAAAAACCAGCCAAAGGTGTTCCAACAAAAGATTCCAAACTATTTCACTGCGGCGGTCAAGGTAATTAATAACGTTCATGAAAAGCGAAGGGTTCTTAGCTTGAGTCGAAAGAAAAACTCCAACATTCAACGGTGCCAAGCAAAGTGACAAAAAACTATCAGCTAGAAAGTGGATGATCTGGTCACCTCTTTGTCCTTATCCCTGGTTATTATATAAGCCTTTAGTTTAACCCGGTTAAATCAATTATAAAAATAAAAACGATCCCAAAGTAATGTCAATAAATATTTGACATGTTGTGAGTGGTATTTAAGAGCCTGTGTTTTCGGTTTGTAGTATTTATATATTCGCCGGTGAAGTCAAGATTTCCTCTTTATTTTTGCAAATGGTGCCTTTTTGGCAAGGACAGTTTTCAACTTCAATTGTAAGCCCTGAGTTCTAATTCTATAACTCAATAGGTAATGATGAGGACATACATGGAGCTAAAGGGCAAAATTGCTATAGATGATCTGACACTTTAATTCGAGTTAATTCTGATCGGGCTTTAGTCCTTTTAAGGCATCGGCCAGGGCAGTGTTTATTGGCTGGTCGTCGTCCTTTTTTTGTTCCTTCATGTACCTGGAGACTTCCTTTTTGGAGACTTTTTGTCCTTCCTTTTTCTTTCTGGCTTCAAAGGCGGACAGTTTCTCGCGGTAACCGCACTGGCAGGCAAATAGCTGTTTGTCACCCGAACCCCTGAGCTCCAGTTTCTTGCGGCACTGGGGGCAGCGGGCGTTTGTTGACCTGGCGATCATATCACGGTGGCCGCATTTTCGGTCCGGGCAGACCAGCATTTTCCCCTTCTTATTTTTTACCTCAAGCAGGTACTGGTTGCACTGCGGGCACCTGTTCCCGGTAAGGTTATCATGCTTGAAAGTCTTAGCGCTGTTTTTTATTTCATTAACCACAACCCTGGCGTAGTCTTTCATCTCCGCCACATAGCTATTTTTAGACAGCTCACCCCTGGCGATTGCTTCGAGTTTCAGTTCCCATGCTGCCGTTAAGGCTGGAGATTTTAGATCTGCTGGTACCAGTTCGAGCAGCTGTTTGCCTTTCGCGGTAATAAAGATTTCTTTGCCCTTCTGCTCGATCAGGAAGTTGTTAAAAAGTTTCTCAATGACCTCAGCCCTGGTAGCCACGGTGCCGAGCCCTCCGGATTTGCCGATGCTTTTAATTAGCTTTTCATCTTCACCGGCCATGTATTTAGCCGGATTTTCCATAGCTTTGAGCAGGCTCCCTTCATTAAAGCGGGGAGGGGGCTTGGTTTCGCCATGGGTTTCTTTTAGAGCGGTAATCTTTAGCCGGTCCCCTTCGTTCACCTCGGGCAAGGCCTGATCTGCCAGGCGCTCTTCTTCACCCTGTTCTTCTTCATCGTCTTCGTAATCACTGCTGTAAACCTTTTTCCAGCCCTCTTTGCGGATAATCTTGCCCCGGGCCATGAAGGTTTCACCTTCGATTACAGCTTTGATCGTGGTCTGTTCATATTCGAAGGGAGGAGATAAAACGGCCAGGAATCGTTTTACCACCAAATCGAATATTTTCTTTTCCCGGGCACTTAATGAATTCAGGGAAACAGGCTCTTCGGTGGGGATGATAGCATGGTGGTCTGATACCTTGCTGTCATCAACAAAGCCTTTGTTTGCTGTGAGCGGCGCTTTTAAAAGAGGCCCGCTTATAGAGCGGTATGGACCCACGGCGCAGGCCCGGATCCTGTCTTTTAAGGTGTCGACCATGTCGCTTGATATATAGCGGGAATCGGTGCGGGGGTAAGTTAGAACCTTATGGTTTTCATAGAGCCCCTGCATGATAGCTAAAGTTTCCCGGGCGGAAAAATCAAAAAGCCTGTTTGCGTCGCGCTGCAGTTCTGTCAGGTCATAAAGCCGGGGGGCGTGTTTTTTCTTGTAAGCTTTGGTTATCTCCACCACCTGGGCCGCTTTACCGGAAAGTGAGGCCAGGATCTGATCGCGCTTGTTCTGATTAAAAGTCCTGTTCTGACCGGACTTTTTATCCAGCCAAAGAAGCTCAAAGTCTTTTGTTTTAGCAATAATTCCAAAATAAGGCTTTGGTTTAAAGTTTTTTATTTCATCTTCCCTGGCTGCAATGATTGCTACCGTCGGGGTTTGCACCCTGCCGCAGGACAGCTGGGCGTTGAATTTACAGGTCAGGGCTCTTGTAGCGTTAATGCCCACGACCCAGTCTGCCTCGGAGCGGGCTTCCGCGGAGGCGTAGAGGTTTTCATAATTTTTGCCATCTTTTAACCTGGCAAAGCCTTCCTTGATTGCCTTATCAGTTACAGAAGAGATCCACAGCCGCTTTAAAGGTTTTTTCACTCCCGCTTTATCAATAATCCACCTGGCAACCAGTTCACCTTCGCGGCCTGCATCTGTAGCGATGACGATTTCTTTTACCGCCTTGCTTTGCATTAGCTTTTTAACCAGGCCAAACTGCTTTCCCGTCCCCTTGATTACTGTCAGCCTAAAAGGGTCAGGCAGTATGGGCAGTTCCTCTAAGCGCCAGGCTTTATACTTTTCGTCATAAGCCTCGGGATCGGCCAGAGTTACCAGGTGGCCCATGGCCCAGGTCACGATATATTTTTCATTTTCAAAGGATCCGTTTTGCTTGTTTCGGCACCCTAAAATTCTTGCTAAATCTTTGCCCACCGAAGGTTTTTCTGCCAGGACCAGGGTTTTGCCCATATCTTAAAAAATCCTTTCTTTGCTTTTATGATCAAAATCTATTATAACATTATGGCGGATGTAGCAGAACGTCATAGAAATTTTCACGTTGCATAAGGTTATCATGAAGTGTATGCTTTATTATAACTTGCCGGGGTAAGCGGGTTTCATTGAT
>PUNE01000105.1 GCA_003551665.1 Halobacteroidaceae bacterium | reverse complement strand
TTTACCTTGAGGCAAACCATTTTTCCCTTGACCTGGAAGGAGATACCCTTGTAGCCCGAGAAGAAGCCTATCTGGAGTTTGAAGAGCTGAATATCTGGGCTGATAGAATTGATTTTAAAGAAGATGATTTTGTCCTTTTCGTGGGGAATGTCCACGGAAACTATAATAGGATGAGGATTGAAGGGGAGCAGGTTCGCTATATGCTCCCCGCTGAAGAAGGAAGGGTTTTAGTGGATAAAGGACGAATTTTTCTTCCGGCAGGAGAGGATTAAATGTCGATTGTTGCTGAAAACCTTGTAAAAAGCTACCGGGGGAAAAGAGTTGTGGATGGGGTCAGCTTTGAAGTTTCTCCTGGAGAAATAGTGGGTCTTTTGGGCCCCAATGGGGCCGGCAAGACTACATCTTTTTATATGGTGGTTGGTTTAATTCGGGCTGAACAGGGCCGGGTTTTTCTCAATGGTAATAATATAACTACCCTGCCAATGCACCTGCGCGCCCGCCGTGGTATTGGGTATCTTGCCCAGGAAGCTTCAATTTTCCGGGGGTTAACTGTTGAGCAGAATCTCCTGGCAATTTTTGAAGCAAATAACTATCCCCAGGCCAAAGCCAGGGAACGGAGCGAGCAGTTAATGAAGGAATTCGGGGTTATCAATATAAGAAATCAAAATGGTTCGTCCCTCTCGGGAGGAGAAAGGCGCCGGGTTGAGATAGTTAGGGCCCTTGCTACAGAACCTTCTTTTCTTCTTTTAGACGAGCCCTTCTCCGGGGTTGATCCCATCGGTGTAGGCGATGTCCAGGAAATGTTGACCTACCTCCGGGAGAAAGGGTTTGGTATTTTGATTACCGACCACAGTGTTCGGGATACTCTTTCCGTAACTGATAGAGCCTATATTATCCATGAGGGCCAGATTTTAACCGCAGGGTCCTCCGAGGAGATTGCCACCAGCGACATTGCCCGGAAAATTTACCTGGGTGAAAGGTTTAGGATGTGAGGTGTGGGGCATGACCATTTTTGATCGCTACATTTTGCGCCAGCACCTCCCTTCGTTTCTTTTTGGTATAGCTACTTTTACTGCAATTTTTGTGGGGACCGACGTCCTTTATTCCCTGGCCAACCTGATGGTTGACCACAATGCCCCCCTACACCTTGTGGTAAGGATTTTTTTCCTCAGCCTGCCGGAGATCCTGGTTTTAACACTGCCCATGGGTGTCCTGATTAGTGTAGTTATGACCTTTGGTCGCTTGAGCCGGGAGGGGGAAATTACCGCTTTTCGGGCGGGAGGGGTAAGTATCAAGCGTCTTACCTACCCTGTTTTACTTGCCGCCCTGGTCCTGGGAGGGATAAATATTTTGTTTAATGAGACCGTGACTCCCCTGGCCCAGGAAAGAGTTCGGGAATTAAGGTACTATGCCCGCCATAACAGGGAAATGCCCCTTTCCCAGGAAAATATTTACCTGGCTCCAGTAGACAGGGCCAGCGGAAAGATTGATTATATGTTTTACGCCCATTATTTTGACGGGCATGAGCTTTTACAGGATGTAATTTTCCAGGATTATGAAGAAGGGCGACTGGTTTCAGTTATTGAAGCCGAAAGAGCTATCTGGAGAGAACAGCAGTGGATTTTTGTAAACGGCCGAACCTACCAATTTGTTGCGGGGGAAAGGGTTTTACTGGGAACTTTTTCTCAGTACAGAATACCTGAACTGCAGAGGACCCCTGCCCAGATTTCTTTGGGCCGAAAACCTACCAGAGAAATGAGCATGTCTGAACTGCGGGAAATTATACTTTCCCGCAGGGAAGAAAACAGAGAAGCCCTTGAATATGAAGTTTTTTACCATCAGCGCTGGGCGGTTCCCCTTGCTTCCTTTATTATTGTGCTCCTTGCTGCTCCTTTGGGAATTCAACCTACTCGATCTGGGACTTCAATTGGAATGGGAGTAAGCGTTTGTTTAATTTTTGCCTATTACATGCTGATGACGGTGGGTTCTGCTCTTGCTGAAGCAGGACACCTTGCCCCGGTTATTGGCGGGTGGCTGCAAAATATTGTTTTTGGATCTATAGGATTTTTGATGTTGTTTTTTACTGATCGTTAAGGAAAGGAGGTGCGGCGGGGATGCTTTACCCGGGAATATTAATAGCTTTTTTGATTATCATCAGTGGTTTGGTTGCTTTTCTCGGTGATCGGGTTGGACGCAAGGTCGGCAAGAAAAGGTTATCCCTTTTCGGGCTTCGCCCCCGCCATACCTCGGTTATTATAACAATTGTGACAGGGGCTTTGATTGCTTCACTTTCTATTACCATTCTCCTGGCAACTTCCCGCAATGTTCGGACCGCAATTTTTAACCTGCAGGGAGTTTTATCAGACCTGGCCGCTCTTTCACTTCAGGTCCAGCAGAGGGATGCCCAGCTCCAGGAGCGGGATACCCAGTTAAGAGAAATGGAGGAGGAAATTCAGCGGACAGAAGAAGAACTGGGAAGGATTCGCCAGGATAGGACACAACTGGAATCCGAGCTCGATGAAACCACCCGGGAATATTTACAGGTAACCAGGGAACTGGAGGAGATTACAGAACAACTGGAGGAAGTAACGGGAGAATATAATAAGGTTTCAGGGGAATTGGAAGAAGTTGCCCTTGAACTTGCTTCGGTTTCGGAAGAGCTTGAAACAGCTAAAGAAGAAATTTTCGAACTTGAGGAAGATAAAGCCTACCTTACAAGAATTTTTGATGAACAAACAAAAGAGCTTGAAAACCTGCTAACCCAGCGCCGGGAACTGGAGGGGAAAGTGGATTCTTTAGAAGAAAAAACCCAGAGCCTGGAAAGCGCCTATATGATGATGGAGGAAGAATATGAAGCCAGGTTCCAGGAACTGGGCCGCCTTTACCAGGCCCTGGGGGAACGTTACCAGGAATATGCAGAGGGAGACATAATCTACCTCCGTGGGGACGAGATTCACTGGGCTTTAATTGAAGGCGGACAGGAAGAAATGGTTATCTGGGAAAAGATGGAGGGTTTTGTCCAGGAAGCCAATGATATTGCCCAGGCCAGGGGAGTGGAACTCCATGACCCCGAAACGGGAAGGAGTATAGTTTTCTATGCCAATGAGTTCCTTGCTGTAGCCCGGGAATTGAGACAGAGAGAGGGACGTTTCATAATGCGGCTTGTTGCAGAAAACAACGCAACCCCTGGAGAACATTTGCGGGCCCGTTTCCAGTTGATCCCTGATTATATTGTTTTTGAAGCAGGAGAAACCATCCTGGTTAAAGAGATCGAAACCCGGCTTGCTCCTCATGAGCTGGAAAGAGAACTGGAAGGGATATTTAACGATCTCCGGACAAAGGCCCTTGAAAGCGGGGTCCTGCCCGATGCCCATGGTTACCTGGGAACTATAGATTTTATTGTTTTTTACGAACTTCTTGACGAACTCAAGGAAAGAGAGGGTGCCCTTGAGGTTTCCGTTGTTGCTTCGGAAAATATTTGGAGAAGCGATAACCTGAATGATAATATTGGGTTTAAGGTTTTAGAGGTTGGTGGAGAAAATTGATTCTTGCTATAGATCCGGGCCGAGAAAAGGTAGGGACCGTTCTCTACCGGGTTGGAGAAGGAATTGTGGAGAGAAAAGTCCTTTCCCTTGGAGATTTTCCCGGGTACTTAAGCTTTTTGGAGGGGCGTTTTGAAATTGACCTGGTTTTAATCGGGAATGGAACCGGTTCGGACTATATTAAAGACCTGGTTGAAAAAAAAGAAAAGCGCTTTAAACTAATCCCTGAGGGAAAAAGTACCGAAGAGGCAAGGCGGCTTTATTTGGCCGAAAACCCTCCCAGGGGTTTGAAAAAACTTGTTCCCAAGGGACTTTTAAGCCCCTCAAGGGACATAGATGACTTTGCCGCCGAGGTTCTCCTTTTAAGGTTTTTAAAAAATTATGTTGAGAAAGAAGGTATTTAGGGAGTTTTAGAGAATATAGGTAGAGGGTGTAAAACTTTTATAATTTTTATATCGAAAAGATTCAGTTTATACCTGCATTTTCGTTGCAGGAATATGATTAATAGTGTAGAATGGTTATTGTCGGATAGAGCTTACCATCCCGGGTTATACTGCGGAGAAAGGAGGTGCCCTTGATTGCCGCGGGACCCAAATAAGGGATGTGTGAGATAAACCTTTTTGGTACCTACATAATTGGGAAGCAGGTTGAGGAA
>PUNE01000153.1 GCA_003551665.1 Halobacteroidaceae bacterium | reverse complement strand
GATTATAACCGCTATTTCCGCCCTTTAAACTGGCTTAATTTGCGCCTGAATCAGAGGGCCAGCGCTTATGGGTATTCCACCGGGGATCTCTTTGCCCAGATTTTCAGTGAGAATCGCTTAATACTGCAGCCTCTGGACTGGGTGCGCTCTACCTGGACCTATACCCACCGGGCACCCTTTGGAGAAAGCCCCTTTGGTTTTGATTTCCGGGAACGGGAATCAGAATTAGAGTCAGACTTAAGGTTTAGTTATGGACCCTGGGAGGCCCGGTTCAGTTCCGGCCGGGATTTCGTGGACCAGACCTTTGACGATGTTTCCGGCCAGATCCGTTACCGGACTCCTCAAGTTAATCTTCGCCTGGCTTCGGGCTACAAAATAGAGGACCGGGAATGGAAAGACGTTGTTTTCACCGCAGGTTTTAATTTTGAACACCTGGACCTGGACCTGGGCTATCGCTTTAACCCCTCTCCTTTTACCCACATCAAGCTGGAAAGCAAGGTGGCCTGGCAGGCCACAGAGGATATCAAGCTGGAGGGAGTTCTGTCCTACGATATCGAAGATCAGGACCTGGATACGGCGGCCATCCGGCTGGCCTGGGACCTGCACTGCCGCCAGCTGGTTTTCCACTATGATCATGTGCGGGAGGAGTTTCTGGTCCAGTACCAGATCCTGGCTTTCCCCGGACAGAAAGTCCAGGTGCTCAGCACACCCGACGACCCCATGATTTTTGACCTGGAACTGGGGGATCTTTTTGATGACTTATTTTAAAAGGAAGTGGTTAATAATTCTGGTGGCCGGGATTGTACTGGCCCTGGGAGCAGGGGCTTACTGGTACTTTCAGTCCCGGGATTTTGTCCTGCCCGTGGGCGAAGATGAAGAAATCCACTTCCATTTCCGGCTGGGTGGAAACGAAGTGGTGGGCTGGAGTCGAGGGGAAATGCTGTGGCGAATTAAGGTTCAGACCATTATTGATCCCGAAGAGGAAAGAGATAGGGCCAACGGAGAGAAATTAATTCTCCAGGATATTGAGGAAGGTTACTTTTACCGGGAGGGGGAGGTGTATATAACTTTTACGGTAGATGAAGCCCATTACTTTACCCGGACTGAGGATCTACAGCTTTTCGGGGTTCGCCTGGAAAGACCAGGAGGGGACTGGCTGAAAAGTGATGAAATGACCTATTCCAAGGCAGATGAAACCCTGCACTCACCGGTAAAAGTGATTGGGAAAATGGGCAGGACCGATATTGAAGCGGAGCAAATGACCGCTTTACTGGACCGGGAAGAAATAATTTTTGATGGTGGGGTCAAGATGATCCATCAACTGGAGGTTGAATAAAATGCCCAGAAAAGTTATTTGCCTGATATTACTGTTACTTCTTATTGCCGGCTCAGCAGCAGCAGACCGGCGGGTTTTTGTTACCGCGGAAACCACCCGCTACCTGGAAGACGGAGTTATTCTTTTTGAGGGCGGGGTGGAAATCCGCTACGAGGAAATGATTATTAATGCTCTGGAAGGTGAGTACCTGGAGGAAGAAGAAGAATTGACCCTGGAAATAGATGTAGTTGCTGTTCAGGACAAAAATCAGGTTAAGAGTCAGAAAATGTGGATGGACCTGGCGGAAGAATATATAATTTTTAGTGGCGGCCGGGTAGAAACCCTGTTCTATTTTGAGCAGGAAGAAGGCGGAGAAGAAATGCCGGTGGAAATGTGGTCTGATACCCTGGAAATGTGGGAACAGACAGGGGACATTCTGGCTAAAGGCGATGTGGAGGCCTTCTATGATGACATGGAAATGGAGGCAGATGAAGTTTTAATAGAAGAAGAAAAAGACCTTCTTACCGCCACGGGTAATGTTTATGTGCTGCGGGATGACGGGTCCTGGTTCCGGGCGGAAAAGGTTGAATATAACCTGGAGGACGGAACCCTGGTTGCCTACAAAATGGAAAGTGAATTTGAACTACGGGGGAGCCCCTGATCCGGGGCTCTTTTTTTTATAACTTTTTTCAAGTGAAAACGGAAAAAATCCGCAGGCATATTTTGTTAAGCTCTATCCTGCAGCAGTTAACAATAAATTATTTGCAGGGGTCGGTGCTTTTTTTTCGGAACCCTGGACTGAACGGAATTAAAGAGGAGCGGTTTTTCCCCCGTCGAATAGGTAATTAAGCCCTGAAAATGGAAAAAGGAGGTGACCCTTTTACACAATTTTTGGGGCTTTAGATTTTTATAGAGGAGGTTGAAAATGAAGAAATATTCTGCTCTGCTGCTAGTTTTGCTTCTGATGCTGGTCTTTACCGGCTGCGAGCAGGTTTTTGATTTCCGGCCAACAGGAAATCTTGAAGGCTATGTTACTGACGGCCGGGGAGGACCGGGAGTGGAAGGAGCTGAAGTAAAAGCCCTCGGGCGCAAGGTAAAAACTGATGAAGATGGGTTCTTTAAGATGGAAGCCTGGGCTGATCAGTCCTTTGACCTGATAGTTACCAAGGACGAGCGGGGTCAGGTTCGGGTTCAGGACCTCCGCCTGGAAGAGGATCAAACTAAGGTGCTGGAACTGCCCTCCCGCCGGGCTTTCAATCCCGACTGGTCCAGAACACCTCCCAATATTGAAGTGGATGGTGTGCAAAGGGGAGAGGTAGTATCGGGAGACCTGGAAATTGAATTTGCTGTAGAAGGAGATCGCCCCACCTTCGTATATTATGTAAACTTTGGTGGAGTCCAGAGAGGACCCCGGGAGGCCTTTGCTGTGGATACCGATGATGGAGAGGCGGTAATTGATACCACCCGCCATCCCAACGGGGATTCCTTTATTCGGATCCTGGCCTATGATGATAATGATAATGCAGTAGTTAAATTTATCCCGGTAGTGGTGGATAACGACATTGACGAAGGTGATCCTCCCGCGGATATGGGCTGGGTCGGCCTTATTTCCATGACCCTGGGTAAGAATTTTGGCTATTATTCCGATCAGCGGGAAATGATGGCCAAAGAGATGGACCTGGATATCGACCCGGATATCTATGAAACCCCTGAAGGTCAACAGGTGGACATTTCCTCGATACCCGACGATTCCAGCCTGTCCATCGAAGTGCAGTGGAGCCCGGTTCCCGATGCCGATGGTTATGCTGTGTACCGCAGCTTTGACGGCAACAGCTATGAGCATATTGGTAATATAACCCAGTATGTGGATATCAGTGCTGATGATGAAGATCCGATCCTGGTGGGGCAGTACAATGATTTCAGCCCGCAGCTGGGGCTTGAAGAAACATATTATAAAGTAGACCCCTATAATGCTTACGGTGAGGGGCAGCCCCTGACCCGTTCCATTGAGCCCCTGGCCCCCTATAATGTGGTGCTGGAAAATCCCGACCATGAAGCAACTGACGTGGAGTTGATGCCTACCTTCAGCTGGGACCTGGATATAGAGGGAGAATGGCCGGCAGAGGTTGTGCTGATTCACGGTATTTCAATTTTTGATGCCACCGATTGGCTGGTGGCTGAAGATGTGGTGGTCAATGCTGATAAGTACCCCCTGCCTTTTGAGCTGGATCCCCTGACCGTCTACAGCTGGGATATTTTCTACAGCGAGGCCTATGTTTATGAAGAGGATGCTGAAGGTTTCACTGATGCAGTCAGCATGGCCGGGGAAATGGCCGGATCCCTGATGGGTGAATTCATGTTCACCACCGGGGATGGAGAGTAATTAAGCGGGAAGAAAGGAGTGAGCTAAGTGTTAAAGGGTTTTAAAATAGTACTGGCTTTGATCATGGTTATGGCCCTGGCTGGCTGTAATACCATGCTTTCTGAACAGGATATTCCCCCGGGTGAAGATGAAAAGTCGGATCCTGCGGAATTTGCCGATATGATTTCCAATGAACACCTTTATGATGAGGCCGACCAGGCCAGCATCCTGGTAAAAAGTGATGACCTGTCCGGCCTGGAACCTCTCCTTGAGGAACTGGACAGCAAGGTGTTAAATGAATATCCCCAGATTGATTGGGCTCAGATTGCGGTGCCCACCGGGCAGGAAATGCCGGAATTTCTCCAGGAGGCCCGCAAGATGGAACAGGTTGTCCTGGCCCAGCCTAATTTACCCCAGGAATTGCCCGAATATCAAGAGAGGACAGATCAGGAGGTCCTGGAGTATACTGAGCAGGACCTGGAGATCTCGAATATCGGGGCCGATGATTATGATAAGTACCTGTGGGGTATGGAAAGCATTAATGCGCCCGGAGCCTGGGAAATTACCACCGGCAGTGATGAAGTGGTCGTAGCAATTATTGATACCGGGGT
>PUNE01000051.1 GCA_003551665.1 Halobacteroidaceae bacterium | reverse complement strand
GATACATGTTCTCAAGTGGATCTGTCAGGTATTAGGTTCGGTCTTTGTGTTCGTGAACTCTTTTGTTCCATTGCTCCTCGTTTCGTGTTCAGGTGGGTTCAAGCGATCCAAAGTATCATTCGGGGCGGGCGTGTCGGGGGTGGGTATGGTTGTGGTTCGCGGTGAGCGGTTAGATCAGTTCTTGCTGCGGCAGTGGGAGAGCGGGGTGCCGCATGGGCTTGGAGAGCGGTCCGGTCGGTTGTGTGTGACGGCCGGGTCGATCGCGGAGCGGAATCTGAAGCGGTCGCTCGTATCAGAGGGAGTGCCGGCGTCGCAGGCGGCGTCGTACTCGTCTATCGAGGATATTGCGCGGGCGGTCCTCTCCGCTCACCACGGGTCGCGGGCGGCAGTGCTGGATCCGTCGTTGCGGCGGCGGGCGATCGTTGAGATCGTGTCGGAGGCTGCGTGTGAGGAGCCGGCAACGCCGCTTGAGCGGTTCGTCGATCGGGTCGAATGGGATGAGGACGCGTATGCGCGCTTGTCATCGGAGCTTGAAGCGTATTTACGGGCATCGAACGTCGGAGCGCCAACTGAAGCGCACCGGAATCACGAGTCGTTGAAGGCGGTCGCTGCGAGACTGTCGGACCCGTTTGCGGCGTGGAAATCGTCACAGGGGTTGGCGGCGTTTGCGAAGATTCACACGGCGTTACGTGAGCGGATGCAGGAAGTGCCGGCACACCTGTATTTGTCGCGGAGTCACTTGGTTGCGGCTGCGAGCGAGCAGCTTGCTGGTGAATGGGAGGCGGTGTTTCCGACGGTTGAGTGGGTCGGTGTGGCGACGGTGAACGTGTTTGACAACCCGACGACGCGGTTGCTCGCGGCGCTAGACGGCCTTACGGGTGGGCCGACGGTGAACGTGTTCGGCCGGTCGGGGACGCGGACGGATTTGGAATCACGGTTGCGGGCCGTCGGCGTGGGCGTCACCGAGGTGACGGCGGATCGGTCGGCGGTGAGCGAGGTCGTTGACGACGTGTTGGCCGTGGCGCAAAACGAGTTCGGGGGTGAGGAGCCGGCGGCCGGTGTGGAGTTAGTCGAGGCACCGGATCATCGGCGTGAAGTGGAGGCGGTGGCGGCGCGGCTCCGGGAGTTGTTCGCTGACGGTGTGGTGCCGGAAGACGTCGTCGTCGTGGCACGGGATGCTGGCGCGTACCGGTCGGTGGTCGAGGACGTGTTCACGACGAACGAGTTCCCGTATCACGTCGAGACGCGGGTGCCGATGGGGAACGTGCCGGCGTACCGGTTCGTGAAGGCGACGATCGATCTGATCGCGTCGGTGTCGGAAAGGCCGGACGCGTCAGTCGGATATGAGGCGGTGATCGATCCGTTACGGCTCGGGTTGTGTGTCCCGGGCACGGACGTGGGGTCGTGGCCGGTGCCGCAGGGCGGAGTTTCTACGGCTCGAAGAGGAGTTCGCGGCGGCGGAAGAGACGTCTGGGCCGCAAAGCGTGTCGGAGTGGTCTGAGTTCGCGGGTGACCGGTCGGGGCGTGAGTGGGAGATCGCGTCGGTGTACCTAGCGTGGATTCAGGAGCAAGCTGACCGGTCGGTGCCTGACGGAGCGTGGCTGAGTGAATGGATTCAGCGACTGTTAGGGCGGCACATATAGCAGACGGTGGGGGCCGACGTGCAGAGCCCGGTTGGGCCGATGGTGGATCCGAGCCGCTCGGACCTGTCATCGAAACACGAGAGTCATTACGCGGAACGCGTGCAGGATCAGGCTGGGCGAGTCAGGGCGTACGTGGATCGGGCAGGGCAGTTGACCCCTACTGACGCTGGGAGCGGGTGGGAGCTTGCTGCGCGGGCGGTCGGTGACGTGATGGGTAGCGAGTCGATCGGGACGCGGAACGCGGACGCGAGCGCGGTACGAGTGGTGGACGCCGGTAACACGTACTTCCGTGATGCAACGCACGTGTTCGTGCTCGGGTTGTCCGCGGAGACGTTCCCGCAATCGTTCACACCACCGACGTTCCTGCATGAAGACTTGTTCGACGCGGTGTACGACGTTGCACACGGAGGTGACGGCGAAACGACGGAAGACGTGGATCCGTACGTGTTTTATGAGAGTCGGCAGAGCCAGTACGGTCAGGACCTCGATCTGTACGAGGCAGCGGCGGGTGTGAGTGCTGAGTCGGTGACGTTACTGCACAATTATCTCGATTCGGCGTCGGACCCAGTTGCGTGGTCGTCGTTCGTCGATTACCTCGATCCGGACGCAACGGAAGACGCGTACGTCTCCCGGATCGCGGTTGATGACTGGTTACCGACGGTCCGTGGAGATGCCGGCGGTACCGCAGGGACGACCGCCCCGGATGATTCGGTAGCGAAACACGGTGCGGTGTCGGCGTGGGGTGAGTTAGCGGGACGGGATCGGCTGCGCGCGTACGCGTTCCATGCAGCGGACGCGGGTCACGTGTCCGGCCCGGCTATCTCACCGGTCGCGTTCACGCGGCTGGCGTTGTGGACGGACGGCGAGGCGTTCCATGGGACGATCCGCCCGCGGGTTGACAGGTTAACCACGCCGACGTTCCGCGTTGGCGTTGACGAG
The DNA here is from genome assembly GCA_003551665.1 of Halobacteroidaceae bacterium. Taxonomy (GTDB): domain Bacteria; phylum Bacillota; class Halanaerobiia; order B1SED10-174; family B1SED10-174; genus T1SED10-26. Next base: position 1,721 of record PUNE01000051.1, on the reverse strand, counting down.
GCGGATGCGGCGTTCTCGCCGGAAATCGACCGGGAGGCAGTGACGGGTGGCCCGGCACGATCGTTTGAAGTCGATCTGTACGCGCAGTGTGAGTTGAAGTACTACTTTTATCAGTACCTGTTCAACCGGGACGGTGACGAGATCGACCGGGATCAGGTCCCGAACGGCCGACAGTCGAATCCGACGAGTCGCTTCGGGCGCGTGCCACGGGTGCTTCGTGAACAGCACGTGACAGACCGGTATCGAGATGCGATCCGCGTGCTGATCGAGGAACTCGCGCCGGACCGGCAGGCAGATTTGAACGCGTTCAGCGACCCGGGCGCGGTCGTTGCGTGGTGGCGTGAGAACGCGCCGTCGAACGCACCATCATCGATCGCGCAGTCGCTCATTCGGGAGTACGAGCGCGTTCAATCCGAGTTGGCTGCTGGGGTAACCCGTAACTGGGACTGGGTCGCTGGGCGAACGATTGACGCGGGCAACGGATCGCTCGCGCTCGGCCCCCACCGGGTCGATACCATGACGTTCCCAACAGCAGATGAGCCGGACGCCGACGGTCGTGACGCGGGACCGTATCACCTCCCGGTGTTCTACGTTGCTGAACGCGGTGCGGCAACGCACGCACCGAAGTTGTGCTGGGAGCCGCCGCGTGACGGGGCGTTGCGGCCACAGGAGTGTCAAGACGTGTGCCGGCAGTGTGATGGCGCGGCGTGGTGTCGGATCGGGTCGAAATTCGATCTCGATCATCGGTTACACGGGGCCGCGATCGAGTATACTGACCCGGTCGGCGTGGTGTTCGTTGAACAAGGCGTGAGCGGGCCGAGCGGCCGGAACGGGTACCTTGTCACGCAGCCAGGGACGGAAGACTGTCTTGATGCGGTCGAACAGACGGAACGACGCGTGGCACCGGCAACGTGGCAGCGCCTGGCAAAATCGTGGCGTGCAGATCTCGCGGAGTATCTCGAAACGATGCGGCATGACACCGGTGAGACGGCCGTGTACAACGTGGACGAAGCGTTCGTGGCTGATGGAACGGATCGGTACGGGAACAACACGGGAAGCGGTGACAACGGCTGTGCGACGTGCGTGTATCGTGACCTGTGTCAGCTACCCCAGAAGGTGAACGAGCGATGACAGGCCGTAACTCCGCGACACCGCCGTTGGAGACGCGGGGCAGCGTGTCGTTGAAGGGCCCGCAGCAAACCGTGTTCGACAGGTTTCATGACCCGCAGTACGGTCGCGTGTGTGTGAACGCCGGCGCGGGGACCGGGAAGACGATGACGATGATCCGAACGGTCGCACAGGCCGTCGTCGCGGAGGACGACGCCGGGCGTGATCCGTTCGATCAGATCCTGTTGACGACGTTCTCGAACGACGCGGCACACGAGCTCAAAACGCGACTGAAAACGCAGCTCCGTGAACACGACGCCGTCACAACTGACCAGTTGAGCGACGCGGTGTGGCGGAACATCGAAACGAACGCGGATATCGGCACGATCGACGGGTTCCTCCAAGGGTTACTCGAAGAGATCGCTGTTGATATCGGGGTTCCGGCATCGTTCGAGATCCGCGACTCTGTTACCGAATCCGATCTCATCGATAACGTGTTCGATGCTGTGCGGGGTGACTGTCCGTCGGAACTCAGGCAACTCCGCGACGCGTTCCCGCCAACGGACGATCAGCCGGCCGGCTACCGTGATCTAGTCGTACAGATCCAACAGAAG
>PUNE01000119.1 GCA_003551665.1 Halobacteroidaceae bacterium | reverse complement strand
TCTTGGCCCTCGGGGCCAGGTTGACCACCGGTATGCCCTGGTTCATCGAAGATGAAACCAGGCGGTAATCGGCCTGGATGGAAGCATAGATCCGGTTGTTCAAAGTCACTTCCACGTCTCTCGGCTTGATTTCGTTTTTTGAATCTACTTTATTTAAAATAACCTTGATCTTGTTGGATGGGTACTTTAGCATGGACAGGGTATTTAAGCAGGACTTGATGTTACGCAGGGTCACCACTTCAGGCGTGGCCACCAGCATCAGCATGTCCGCTTCCTGCAAGGCGGGGTCTACCGGGTCATAAAAACGGGCCGGCATGTCGATTACCACATAATCAAAAGCGTTGTGCAGGAGCCTTAAAATCATGCCCACATAATCGGCACTGACAAATTCGGTCATCTGCGGCTCGGCGTTGGCAGCAAGCAGCCTGACGCCAGAGCGGTGCGGGATCAGGTAGCTTTCAAGCAGGTCCTGGTCTAAGTTGGCCACCTCGTTGACCACATCTGCAATCGTAAACTGCGGGATGATGTTTAAGGCCAGGGCAGCGTTGCCAAAATCAAGGTCTAAATCCACCAGGGCCACCCGGCCTGCGCTCTGTTCGGCCAAGGCCACAGCCAGGTTGGTAGCAATAAAGGTCTTGCCGGCCCCGCCCTTGGTGCCGAAGACAGTGATCATCTGGCCCCTTCCGCCTGATTTTTGCTTGTAGGTTTTACCGTGCTGGGCCATGCGCTTTTTTCTCTCCGACTGGTAGCTGCGATAAATTGAGTCCACCAGCTTGGAGGGGGTGAAGGGATAAAGCAAAACATCCTTCGCGCCAGAAAACAAGGCTGCCCGCATGGTATCTTCCTGCAGATCTCGCTCGATTATGATCACAGCCACCTCGGGGTAAAGTTCGGCGATGGTTTCGGTGAGCTTGTAGCCGTTGCCTGAAATGTATGCGTTGACTAAAACCACGTCCACGTGCTTCTGGTCCAGCATTTCCATGACCTGCTCGACACTATCCGCCCCGTCGGTGGTGCTGATATATTCCACGTTGGCCAGAGCTTCAATGATGCTTTCTTTTTCATCCTGCTGGACTCCGGCTACCAGCACTTTAATCATGTCCAAGTAGATCACCTCTTCCTGAAGTCATCAAAATTAAGGGTTCCAAATGAGTCAAGGGTAATAATTTCTTCATCAGCCGGAGATCTTAAGGTCAGGTGGAAAGAGCCGTGCTGGTTGGAATAAGCCAGCACTTCCGCCTGCTCGGGATCAACTTCTAAAGTAACCGTGCTCACCGGGCGGGCTTCATCGTCTTCCACTTCCCGCGGCAGCTCGCCGATAGCAAGCACCGTTATCATCTGGAGCAAGGTGTAGGTGGTAGATTCACCGTCATTAATATCTTCATCCTGGATGGTTAAAAGGACATCCACCTTGTCGCCAGGAGTAATATAGCCGGCTACTCCGGTCACATCACCAACCGGTATAGAAATGGCCCGTTTATTTTCCGGGATCCGGTAAGATAGCGTGGCCCTGACATCATCTGTATGGACCCTGCTGGTCAAAACCTGTTCTCCCCTGACAATCTCACTGCGAGCTATCCCCCCAATGAATAGCGAGACATCCTGGCCAGAATCCGGGTGAGCCACATCAGTCGGCATCGAACGGACTTCCAGCATCTCTGCGCTGATACGCGTGTGAGCGGGGATAGTGGTATCTGCGATAACCACATCGGTATGGGGAACGGTTTCAGCCCCTTCATCCTGTAAAGATTCTAAGTATGTATACAGGAAGAAAGCGGTTACCAGACCCAGCACTATGCCCGCTGCAATTAAAACTTTGCTTAACTTCAAGGTTGAAGCACCTCCAAACTTTTTTTATTCTATTAAGGTAACACTATAAACTCCGTGACTCGTTCCTGTAGTATCACCTGGCGGTCCTCCTGAACTAACCGCGACGTAATCAACAAATGTACCAGTAACCCTGTGTTCACTAGCTTGAAATACATAGCTATCTATTTTAAATGCTGCAAAATCAACAATATCAAATGTATCACTACTACCAGGAACATAAGAATCTTTATCAATAATTGGAACTACAATATATGGGGCATTTTCATATCTCCAGTTAACAGCAGGCCTAACCTGCCCAACCTTTTGCCCCGTTTGGGGGTAAGCTGGGTCATCTGTAGTTATATTTCCGGGAAAACCATATTTAATACGTTCACCAAGGATAGCCGACCCATCTTCAGATGAGCAAAATGACACAAATCCAAAATTACCCGGTCCCATGTCTTCATCCCAAGTAGCTGACGACGTTAATAATACAGTTCCTCCTTCTGCTGCATATATAGCAGCGTAAGTCGTAGCGATTGGAACTAAATGCTTTATATCTTCTGGAGGATATATTAATGCTTTTGCTTCTGCACTAACTTCAAACTCAGTTGGTTGAGAACTATTTAATAGACTTGCAAACGCAGGATAAAACCAAAGGTCAGCTGTTTTCCTAGCTCTAACCTTTAATGTATCGCTTGTTTGTTCAACAATTTCGGCAGAGTCAGCATTATGAAGTGTTGTTGCATATTCATTAACCTTTGCTTCAACATCTCCTTGTAATATCATTTCCTGCGCACCTGCCAGTGCTGCTGCATCAGCAGCATTTACCATTTGCCGCCTAGTTAAATAAAGGCTACCGACATCAATAGCAAAAACAGTCATCCCTAATAAAACCACTAAAGCGATAGCCACTAGTATAAACACATTGCCTTTATCATCTTTAAAGAAGCCATACAAATTATTACCACGATACAACATGAATTTTACCTCCTTGATGATCTTAATGATCAATACTCCCTCCGCATTGAAGCTTCAGCCTTGAGTGGAAAAGGATCGGCAAGCAAAGGGAAAGGGATACCATCCCCTCCGAGAAATTTAAAAAGCAAAGGTATGCTACCTCCTACTTTTACAGTTATTTCCTCACTTTGACCTTTATCTGATATACTTTCTATAGATACTGTTCCACCTGCTCTTTTAATAAATTCTGCATGGTTTTCCACCCAATCATCTATATTTATCTCCTCATCCATTTCAGCTCCCCTTGCAGCAAGACGAGCGCCTTCTCTGGCCGCTCCATTAATGACGATATAACCTGTATAAATCCAGCCAAATTCAATAATCCCAATTACAAGGGCTAAAAGAATCGGCAACACTACTGCAAATTCTATAAATGAAACTCCCTGATCCCTTTTTCTCAAGCGGCGGAAAATCTTCCTTATCAAAGCGATCCCACCTTTGCAATACTTGTAATTAAAAGTCTTGGGTATTGTAACCGAACCCAGAAAAATGATATAACGTTAGCCAGATTTTTAAACACTTCGGCGAAAAAGTCTTTTAAGTTCCTTTTTGGTGCTTTTCTTTAATATACTTAATCAATACTCCATCCATGGTTATGATGATAATGAAAGCTATAAACATTTTCTTCATTGCCATTAGAACTTCTTACACTTACAGTTATTGTAGTATTATGACCTATATCAGGATCAAAGCTAATAATAACTTCATGTCCTGATACCACTACATTTGCGCCTGAAGTTTCCGTTTCAGCGATTTCCACATTACCACCAAAATTTAACCTCAGCTCAGAACTTGAACTAGAATTATTGATAGACAATAATTCAGGCGGCGAACCTGAATCACCATTATCTGTTGATGTTCCTCCACCATTACCTGAAGAACCTCCAATAGAAGAAACCTCCTGGCGCATAGTTGCATTAGCTTTAATATTCACAGTCTCAGGAAAGGGTGGAAAACTTACTAAAAGATCGAGGGGGCCTTCAACTGTAACTTCTCTTTCTTGATCGAAAGCAACTTCTCCACCGGTAGTAATTACTAGAGCGCTCTCATCAAAAATCCGGGCATGGCTTTTTATTATATTTTCAATTTCTGTTTCATCAATATCAATACCGTCCATCACCACAGCTGCGCGCGCCCCTTCTCTTGCCGCACCACTCAATGTTATATAGCCATGGAATATCCAGCCGAATTCAATGATTCCAAAAACAAGCAGTAATAAAATTGGTATCACAAAAGCAAATTCAAGGGCTTCAGCCCCACTTTCATTTTTCCTTATCCGGTGAACCAGCCTTCTTATCACTTCACCCACACCTCTTTAGCGGAAATGTTCAGCTTCAACTTATATCCCCTATCAACCCGGACCTCTTACCTCTCCGACACCCCTACTGCCGCATAGTCGAACTGGCAGTTAAGGTGATTGAATCCGGCAAAGGAGAAAAACTGATTAAAAGTTCCAGTTCCCCCCTCGCTATAACCTCATTCAATGCACCGATATCTGAAACAAAGTAGACTTCAATATCTTCATCAGCAATCCTGAAGTGAGCGGCATGGTCCCTGACTACCT
>PUNE01000011.1 GCA_003551665.1 Halobacteroidaceae bacterium | reverse complement strand
ATAGTAACTTTAATAACCTGGGGCGGGATTTTTATCTACCTCTTGAAGATAGATAGAAAGTTGTCGCGTTTGGAAAAGGAGCTGGGAGAAGAATGAAGCGAAAATATATAATAGGGATTATTATAATTCTGGTTTTTGCTTTTTTTGCAGGCTGGTCATTTCGGTCTGCAATGACACCATATGTTAGTTTTGCTGAGGCAAAAGAGCTCTCCGGTCAGGTCCAGGTAATGGGTTATTTTGTGGGTGAAAAAATTAGTTACGATTCGACCTCGGGCTATTTAACCTTTGAACTAAAAGATGAAGAGGGAAGTCAAGCGCGAATTGTTTATGATGGAGTGCCTCCAGATAATTTTGATCACGCTGAAAGTATTGTGGTGGTAGGAAGATTCCAGGGAGAGGATTTTACTGCAACGAGATTATTGGTAAAATGCCCTTCAAAATACGAAGAGGAGCAGAAATGATATGCTCGGAAATTTTGCAATTTACACAGCCTTAGTTACAATTTTTCTTGCCCTTTGCAGTTATCTTTTTAAAACCTTTGGGAGAGATTATCTGCTAAAATTTGGAAGGAAAATGTTTTTTCTTCATACCATTGCTCTTTTGGTTTCAACGGGTTATCTTTTCTATTCTTTAATAGCTCAAAAGTTTGAGTACGCTTACGTCTATCAGTTTACAGATAAAACCCTCGAGTTTCGTTATGTAATTTCAGCCTTCTGGGCCGGACAGGAAGGGACTTACCTGCTCTGGGCAATTTTAGGTGCGGCAATAGGCCTCCTTTTAATCAAACGTGAGGGGGAAGAATGGGAAGGACCTTTGCTTGTTTTTGTTTCAGGGGTTCAATTGATCCTGGTATTATTCCTGGTGATTCAGAGTCCTTTCAGGGAGGTAATCCCAAATCCAACAGATGGATTGGGGTTAAACCCCTTACTAAAAAATCCCTGGATGGTAATTCACCCTCCCCTGGTTTTTATTGGATATGCTCTGTTGTTAGTCCCTATGGCTTTTGCTCTCGGGGCTATGTGGAAAAAACAATATGGAGACTGGGTAAACCGGGCTCTTCCCTGGACCCTTTTGGGATGGACTTTTTTGGGAGCGGGAATTATTGTTGGAGGGTATTGGGCTTACAGGGTTTTGGGATGGGGAGGTTATTGGAGCTGGGATCCAGTTGAAAACGCTTCCCTTGTTCCATGGCTTTTTGGAGCAGCACTTGTTCATGGGATGTTGGTTCAAAAGTATCGTTCCGGGTTAAGGAAAACAAATATTGGCCTTGCTATTACAACCTATGTTTTTGTAATCTATGCTACCTTTCTTACTCGCAGTGGGGTTCTTGCCGACTTTTCCGTTCATGCTTTTTCCCGGACACCTGTTTATCTTTATCTGGGGATTTTCCTTTTTCTTCTCACTGCAGGAGGGGCGGGATTTTTCTTTTTCCGCATGAAAAATATCGGGGGTTCATCAAAGGGAATTTCTGAAGAAGAAAGTTTTCTTTCCAAAACGGGTTTTTTAGCCCTTTCAGTTGCAGGTTTTTCTATTTCGGGGATCCTGATAATTTTGGGAACCTCAGCACCGATTTTTACCGGGTGGTTTGGTCCTCCAAGTAGTGTTGAAGAAAGTTTTTATGTTCAAACAAACTTACCCATTGCCCTTTTCCTCTGCCTTTTGCTTGCAGGTTCGGTATATCTGCCCTGGAAAAGGAATAAAGAAACCGGAAGTTTTTTTAAAAAGCTCCTGATTCCATTGATTCTATCTATTGCAGGTGGATTGGTTGCCATTTTTTTAGGTGTTTATAGCCCATTACACCTTCTTATTATTGTTCTTTCCCTTTTTGCTTTCTGGGCTAATGTTTTTCCCCTTGTAAGGATCTGGAAGGCAAAAGGTTTTCTTTACACAGGGGGATATTTTTCTCACCTTGGAGTAGCTATAATGCTGATTGGTTTTCTGGCCTCAACTGCATTAACCCAGGGTGAAACGATTTTCCTGACTCTTGGGGAAAGCCAGGAATCATTAGGGTATACTTTGAATTTTGAGGGTAAGGAAATAATTAATGACCGGGAGTACTATAGGGTTTTGATTGATGATGGAAAAAAAGAACATGAAGTGGAACCTCAGGTTTATTACGCTGGTCGCGAACCCAGACGAATGCGAGAGCCTGCAGTCTTAAGGTACTGGTGGGGTGATCTTTACGTAAGCCCACTGGAAACGCAAACTGAGGAAAGGGAAAGGACCCTGACACTGCGCAGGGGTGAAACTACCCGCATTGGAGATTTGGCAGTTACCTTTACCAGCTTTCAGGCTCCGGAACATTCCGAGCAGGGAGCAATAAGGGTGGGAGCAAACCTGGTTCTTTCTTTTGAAGATCAGGAAATTGAAGCCACAGCAACAATGGCAAGGTTATCCTGGGGATGGGATAGGGAACCGGTTTTGGCCCCGGGAGGTGGAAACCTTTACCTGGAAGGGGCTCATCCTGATGATGGTGTTGCAGTTATTCATTTTGTCCCGGCTATCGGAGAGAGAAAGGGAGAATCCCTGGTGGTGGAAATAAGTACCCGTCCGCTGATTATGTTTCTTTTCTTTGGGACAATTCTTTTAATGGGTGGAGTTGGACTTGCATCCTGGAGAAGGTTTGTGGAAAAAAGTTAAAAATATTATAAACGATTGGAAAAAAACTAATTAATATACAAATACTACCCCTTTGGGTTTTATTTTGAGGTTGTTGAAAAGTTCAGCAGCCTCATTTTTATTCCCATTGTAATATTTTTATAACCTTGTAAGTTATCCTATTAGGCAAAAGGAGGAGAGAATAGCAAAGGAAATTTACCAAAACTATGACAATCTTCCCCTTTCTGGGGCTTTAAGCATTGTTTTCTTTCCAGACAAAAACATTGGTCCAAGAGTTAGGTTCTTTCTCCTTTGTGCAAGGCGGCCAAGCGATTTGAAAAACTGATAACAAATAGGATTTTTTAGTTGTAGCTTGGGGAGGTTTATGGTTTTGAGGAAAGTGATGGTGATACCTTGGTTAAAAAGCTAATAGGGTTGTTTCTGGTCTTTCTTTCCCTAGGTGCTTATAACGGTGAGGATCTTATTTGGGCTATAGTATTATTTCTTTTTGGTTTGGGTTTATTTTTTTGTAAAAAGAAAGAAGCTACCAGGGGACCATCAGGTTCTTTTTTTTCTAAGGTTGCCGGGGTTACTTTTGAGGATGATGACGGAAAAAACCGGCAAAAAATACTTAAACAGTGCAGGGTTGTAGAAGAAATTAAACTTAAATTAAAACCTAAACCTGAACATAAAAACGCAGTGGCTGTTTTAAGAAAGAATGGAGAGCAAATAGGATACCTTCCTTGGGAAACAGCCGAAGGTTTGGCTCCGGATATTAGGAGCCTAAAAACAAAATAGTTTAAGGCAAAGATTTCTTTTTTTAAATGGCGGAGGTTTATTATTTTAAAGAACCAGGGGCTGCAATATAGAAATATTCGAGGTAAAAAAGGGAAGGGAAAGTGGGGGTAAATTTTTGGCTTATTTAATAGAGAAAAATGGTTGAAGCTTTTTGGAGGTTATTTTTAACAAAAAAATAATCCTTAACCAGGCAGAAAAGTGATCATTTCTTTTCTCCGGGAAATATTTTTATACAGCCTAACTACAGCCAATAGGATGGAAAAGGGGTAAAAATACGGAAAAAGACGGAAAGGGAGAAACCAATAAACCCTTATATATAAAGGGTTTTGGATAACAACGAAAAAAGCGGAAAACGGTTTTCTGAATAGCATTCACGAGGTCAGGGGTTCGACTCCCCTCATCTCCACCATGATTTCAAACCCTTGAGAACTAATTCTCAGGGGTTCTTTGTTTTTTCGGGGGAAAGGAAATATTTCGAATGTCTGCATCTATCCTTCTTCTATGGTGGAAGGGTAATAAAAAGAAAAACACTCCAGTTGAGGTAATATGGTTTAATGTGTTAAAATAAAGCTGTAGTAAATCATGTGTGAAAAAATATTGCTCAATCTTTGTAACTCCAGATACTTAAAAGCAATTTTGAAGAGACAAAAAGGTGATTTGTTTTAAGATTTCAGGTTTGGATTTAAGTGCTGTTTTCCCAGCTCCGTGAAAACAGGGCACTTTCCATTTCTATACTTTCTTTTTCAACGGATCAAAACGTTAGCGTTAAAACCCAGATTTTCTGCAATTTCCTTAACAACTTTGTTTCGCCCAAACTCAATTCAATAGCTTCGATGGAATTTATTATTGTAGACATTATCTTGGTTTTCCCGGTTTTTTGCTCCCTGGTGGTATTATAAAAAAAATTTTGTTTTCCAAACAGGAGTAGGCTAACTGCAATCGGCAGCAGAATTTAACCCGGGGAATGAAGGAGAGGTTTATCAAAAGGAGGTAAGGAGGTGTTAGATGGATTCCAATGGAACTCCTAAGCAAAAAGGAGTAAAAAGAAGATTACTGGTAATTATTTTTCTGATAATTTTGGTCTCGATTATTCCTGAAATTCTATTTTTGGAAATGACTGGAGCAATACCCGGCTGGCTTCACTACGGGAGGTTGGCTGCGCTGGCATTTATCGCTTTTTCTTTGCAGTTGGTTACGCCCCTTAAGCATTTGACAAAATTTGTTTTGATTCTTATAACATACAGCTTCGGCAATATTTTAGTAAAACTGGTAGCCGGTATGGAGGCCTGGAGCAATTTATTCCCCGGTTACACGTTTATTGGCAGTTTCGGAGGGGAAATAATCCTGAAGATCATTCAGGTCATACCTGTTACAGTGGCTCTGCTGGTTTTGTTCAAGGGGCCCCGGGAGGCTTATCTGGTCAAGGGGGATTTAACTATCAAGGCCGAAGAAATAAAATGGTTGGGCATTCACAAGAACTGGATTAGCTGGGGCCGGTTGGCAGTTATCTCGGGACTTTTGATTTCCCTGGGAACTATTCTGCTTACAATAATTACTGTGACCGGGGTTTCGGTAAAACCGGATTTTAGCCAACTACCGGCATTATTCCCTTTGATATTGGTCCTGGCACTGTTTAATTCCCTCTGCGAAGGTATAGTTTACCGTAGTGCTGTGCTGAGTTCTTTAAAAAACATCCTCCCCAAAAACCAGTTGATGCTTGTTGCTGCCGCCTTTTTTGGTATAGCCCATTACTACGGGGCCCCTGGGGGAATGATCGGGGTGGTTATGAGCGGCCTGCTGGGCTGGTATATGTGCAGAAGCATGTATGAGACTGGGGGATTCGCTTCATCTTGGATCATCCACTTCATGCAGGATGTGGTGATCTTCTCCACAATTCTTGTTTTGGGGAATTTTGGTTAATTTCCTTGTTTAATTACCTTTGTCTTATCGGTATATTGCCGGATATAAAATGATTTAAAAACTCTTAGAATTTAGTTAACAAGGGGTTTCTAATTTTATGGAAAGAAAACTTTTCTGTAGTGTGCCTATGGTGTGTCTCTTTAGAGAAAGCAGTATTTTAAAGGAAAACATCCAGAATGGGGGGGTGGTTGGTTAATATTAAAACAACGGCGAATTTTTTTTGATGCCTTTAATAATCAAAATTTTCAGTTAATTTGAATGACTCCAACCCTCCTCTGTCGAACTATAAAGGTGAACGAAAAATTACCAAAAGGAAAGAATGGAGGTTACCGTTTAAGAGAAAATTTGTGCCGGATTCCGGAAAAATTGAGGGTACCATGGATGATTTAATACCACTGAAAAACGACCCCTGACAAAAGGACCAGGAATTAATATTCCTGTTCAACTACTCTACAAAAACCCTAGAGACCAAAGATTGCCCATGGGATAAAGAGTATTATTGGGAACTAAGTCTTTCAAATCCATTTCAACAATTTTTTGGACCTTGCAAGTAATTCTAAAAGGCAAGGGGAGGGGAAAATGTATGATTTAATAGTTATTGGGGGTGGCCCTGCTGGTTCTGCTGCTGGCAGACAGGCTGGGAAAATGGGTCTAGATTCATTACTAATCGAAAAAGAGAATTTTCCAAGATATAAAGCATGCGGAGGTGCGCTTTCTGAGCATGCAATGTCTTACCTTGATTTTATTGTCCCTGGCTTTATCCTTGAGAAAGAGGTTTATGGTGCTCGAGTGCATTACAAAGGACAAATAATTGAAGAAAGCAAAGAGAACCGTATTGCAACACTGGTAACCAGAAGTGTTCTGGATAATTATTTACTGGAAAAGGCTCGGGAAAAGGGTATTGAGGTTAGAATGGGTGAAAAAGTTTTGGATTGCAAAGAAGAGAAAAATTATGTTGAGGTTATTACCGATGAAAATATTTTTAAAGGAAAGTATGTCGTAATCGCGGAAGGCGCCCAAGGAAAACTAAAAAACCTAGTACGGAAAAAAGTGGGAATGAAGGAAATGGGTGTTTGTTTAGTAACAGAAATTGAAACAGAAAATGATTTTGTTGACAATTACATTAACAGGTTAATTGACATACACTTCGGGGTTGCAAGTATGGGATATGGTTGGATTTTTCCCCACGAGGGTTATTTTTCGGTTGGGGTGGGTGGGTTCGCTAGTGGGTTTTCAAGGCCCAAAAAAACTATGGAAAAATTTCTGAAAGATAATAAGTTTGAAGGCTTGTATCAGCTAAAAGGCCACTTAATCCCAGTTGGGGGAATAGAAAGAACAATTACCACACCTAGAATTGTACTTTGTGGGGATGCTGCGGGCTTTGTAGACTCCTTTTGTGGTGAGGGGATGGCTTATGCAATAAGATCAGGGCAGATAGCGGTAGAAGTAATTTCGAAGATACTTAATTCTGGCGCTGAAGAATTGAAAAAATATGAAGAGCAATGCAAAAATGAATTTGGAAATAATCTTAAGTATTCCCTGGGGTTTACAAAACTAATGCATTATTACCCCAATTGGTTTTTGAAAATTTTAACCCAAAACGCTGAAGTGCTGAATAAATATCTTGAAATTCCGGCAAGGGGGATTTCCTATAAAGAATTAATCATGTGGTTATTACCAAGAGTTCCTAAATACAAAATAAAAGGGCTTTTTAGTAACATTCCAGCGGATCACAAATTAAACCGGGAAAAAGTTTCGTGAGCTTTTTCCCCTTGATGCTGTGTTGGCAGTATATTTTTGGAGAGATGGCAGCATTAAATTATATAGACTTCCTGGATACAGTTGGAAATGAGAGGCGAGTAGAAGGAAAACTCTTTTGACTATTATTTACCAGCAAAACAACTCCCCCAGAATACAGATTGAAAAAGGGAGAAAAAACTCAGGTACATAAAAATATCCGGGGTAAAAGAAGTAAAAAGTAACTTGACAAAAAAAGCTCTGAAAACTAACCAGAAGTGAAGGGAATAAATGACCCAAGGGCTCAGGTCCTCTTCTTTAACAGATATTTTTACCCCTGAGATTTTTTCTCAGGGGTTTTTGTTTTGTTGGTTTTGGGGGATGAGGAATTTCAATTTACAGGGGAGAGAGCAATATACAAGCCCAATATAATTGAAATTTTCTCAATGCGGCAATAAATATGGATCAAGCAGAAAAAACTTTCATATTACTAAGGTTTTGAAGGTCCAAACCTTATAGAAAATCAAATATACCTAGATATTCAAGAATTGCATGAATTCCTGGAACTTCTTATGAATATTGTCCTGATTAAGGTGATAATAGTGGGATGGTGCTTCAACCCTCATTCCCACAACCCCCTGTATTTTTAATAATCCAAGGTGCCGGGAAACGGTAGAGGGCTGAATCTCCATTTTTTCAGCTATTTCCTCAACAGTCATTTCGCCATTTTTTCCAAGTAAATGGAGTATTTCATTCCGGGATTCGTGGGCAAAGCTTTTAAAAAAATAAGCATGTTTTACCTGCATCAAAAATACCTCCTTTGGGAAAATAAAAGCCTGAACAATTAAAGAAGAAAAATGATTTTTGGGATTACTTCAGTCCGGATTATCAGAAAATTTTTTTGAATTTAAGCCTTCAACTTATTGACAAATTAACTTCTCCTAATATATACTATAAATGCACATATGGGCATCTGTCAAGATGGAAATATGCGCATAGAATGAAAAGGATGAAAGGGGGGTCAAAGTTGATTGCAATTAAGGCGCGTTTGAGCAAAATTAGTTTGAAGTGGAAAATTTTTATTGTGCTGGTTTTGGCTGGGGTTATCAGTTTTGGGTGGTATACTTCGACGGTCAGGAGTGAAGACAGGGTTACCAGGTCATTTTCCAACATGCCCCTGGGGGCGATCAGGGTTATTAATGATGATGGAGAAGAAGGGATCCTGTGGGTAAAGGTTGCTACAACTGCTGAGGACAGGAGAGCTGGTTTTAGTGGAGTGGGAGAAAATGTTGTTAGGGAAACTGCCCTTTTATATGTTTTCCCAAGAAATACTGTGGAAAGGCATGGTGTGCGGGGTGTCCGGCTGCCACTTGAAATGGCGTTTTTCCAGGAAGATGGGACCCTTGTTTCCATTTCCAGAACTACAGTAGGGGCAACAACAACGTATGGTGCTCCCGCAAGGGTAAATTATCGGTATATGCTAGTGGTTCCTCAGGGTTATTTTGAAAGGCATCGAATCTCAGTGGAAGGTGAGGCAAAACTGCTTCCGGATACTCTTTTAAGGGCGCCTTCCTGGCCTTAAAATTATTGGGAACAATGATTTGATTTGACAGGACTATTTTCATTATCAGGATATTGAGTCAATTCAGGACTTAAGTCCCGAGAAAAAACCCAAAGGGTGTGCCGAGATCATTCGGATATACCCTTTTTTTGTGTCCGGGCTTTTTTCCGGAGTGGGAGCAGGATTTATCCAGATTTTTTCTGAGGATGGGCTTCCCGATTCAATTCTTGTCAAGGAACCATTAGGTTTTTTAACTTCCTTCTTATGGAAACTCCCGGGGTATTGTGGTATGCTATTATCAAGGAGATAGTAATGATGATTCAGGGTTTTATCTAATACTTCCTTTTTTGTTTTAAATGGTCCTTTTTTTACAGATGTTTTCTGGTTAAATGGACAAAGAAAGGGTGAGAAAAATGAAGGTTACAATGATGCTGGCTGATTCAGCCCAGGCGGTAAACGGCAAACTTTATATTCTTGGGGGAGGGTGGTCAATAATTGGACCCAAACCACGCCCCATGGCAATAGTGATGAAAATCGAAGTTCCCTGGGACCAGGCCAACATTGAGCAGCGCTTTAGATTGAGGCTTATTGACCAGGATGCCAGGCCGGTTATGATCCCAACAGAAAAAGGAGAGAGACCAGTCGAGATTTCAGGAACTTTTACCACAGGTCGGGCAGCGCATCTTCCTTACGGGAAACCAGTTGGAGTCCCTCTTGCAATAAACCACCCTCCCATAAAACTTGAACCTGGCGGAAGCTATGTCTGGGAATTATACATTAATGATGACACAAGAGATGAATGGAAGCTGGATTTTTCGGTAAGCTCTCCTGGAAGAAGCCAGAGTTAAGGTAAAATGATTACAAAAATGGATATTTCCCAGGGATGATAGTTTTCCCCTGGGGTTGGTTTTAAGTGGAGGTAGAATTATATGCAAAACACAATTGACCGGCTGGTAAAGAAAAACCGAAAATGGGTTAAAAAAGGGCACGTTGCAACCTACATCCCGGAACTGGCAAAACAGGACCCGGGGCTTTTGGGGATCAGCATATCAGAATTAGGTTGTGACCAATGGAATGCTGGGGACTGGCAGGTCCCTTTTACCCTCCAGAGCATTGCAAAAGTACCAGCCTTTATTTGTGCCCTCCAGGACAATACCCTGGAGGTTTTGACCCGAAAAATTAGTGTTGCTCCTACAGCCAATGGGTTTAACTCCATTGAAAACCTGGAAACCAGGAACGAACAAAAACCCCTGAACCCGATGATTAACTCTGGCGCAATTGCTGCCATATCAATGGTTAGTGGGGCATCCCTCGAGGAAAAATTTCAGAGGATTTTCCATATGATAAAAAAGATGGCAGGAAATACGAATTTAAAGATAAACCAGGCCGTTTATTGTTCAGAAAAGCAAACTGGAGATAGAAACAGGTCTCTGGCATATTATATGAAAAGCACCGGGATTATTGATATTGATGTTGAGGAATTGCTCGACGTGTATTTCAGACTTTGTTCCATAGAAGTTAACTGCCAGGATGTTGCAAAAATGGCCGGAGTTTTAGCTGGTGATGGAAATTTTTCTCCGGATGGATCTCCGCTTTTTGATACTCAAACTGCAAAAATAGCCAAAGCAGTTATGGCTACCTGTGGTATGTATGATGGTTCAGGAGATTTTGCAGTTGAAGTCGGGCTGCCAGGGAAAAGTGGTGTAGGGGGAGGGATAATGGCCGTAGTTCCCAAGAAAATGGGAATTGGAGTTCTGGGGCCTGCCCTGGATATTAAAGGTAATAGTCTGGCGGGATGGAAGCTCCTCCAGGACCTTTCACTGGAATTAGGTTTAAGTATTTTTTAGAAATAATTGGGGATTCTGAAAAAAGTAATTGAATTGCTATTTTGGTCATAGGTTTTAGAATCCAGGGAGAAATGGGGGGTTAAAGTGGGAAGAAAAATTGATGTCAAAAAAGCGGTGGAAATAGCCATTGAGTTTGCTGAACATATTTACGGAGGGGATAAAGAAGAATCCCCCCTTCAGGCAAAAAGGGTAGAAGAAGTTGATTTTCATGAGGATAAAAATCGCTGGTTGATAACCCTGGGATGGAACGATACTGCTTTTAAAGAAATCCCCAGTGCGGAGATGGCAGGGGCAAAGAGCAAGATCCCCCGAACCTTTAAGGTTTTTCACATTGATGCTGAACAGGGCGAGGTAATAAAAATGGAATCAAAAGAATATTAATTGAACTGGTTATGGATGAGAAAAATTTATAGCACAAAAGAAGATTATGTTATAGCTTGCCCAATAAACTTTCTATTATGCTGGCCGGTAATCCCGCCGAATGCTTGAGCCTGCAGTCATAAGATACTGGTGGGGGATCTGTACGTGAGCCCCCTGGAAACAAAAACTGCAGAAAGGGAAAGGACTCTTACCCTGCGAAGGGGAGAAACAACTCCGATTGGAGATCTGGCAGTTACTTTCAACAGTTTTCAGGCACCAGAGCATTCTGAACAGGGAGCCATGATTGTTGGAGCCAACCCAACCCGTTCTTTTTAAGGGCAGGAAATTGATACAATAGCCACAATTACGTGGCTTTCCAGGGGGTGGGACAGGGGATTGTTTCCCGCAGCTGGAGGAGGCCAACTTTACCTGGAAGGACCCCACCCTGATGATGGTATTGCTGTTATTCATTTTATTCCCGCTATTGGTGAAACCAGGGGGTGAATCCCTGGTAGTCGAAATCAGTTCCCCTTCTTTGATAATGGCCCTTTTTGGGGGGGGCGTCCTTTAAAGGGCCGGAGTTGGTGTGGCAGCCTGGAGGCGTTTTTTGGAAATAAAATAGGAAAATAGAAATAGAAAAGAGCCATTTAAATACTACCCTTTTGGGTAGTTTTTTCATAATCTACAGGGTGCTAATTGGAAAACAGAAAAAGGTCATAAAGGTGGGGAAATCAATAAAAAGGGTTTCGTCTCATCGGGTTTTTCGGGAGCTTCTTTGGTTAAACTAAAAAGGACAATAACCGGGTGAAAAATTAAAGGATTCTGATTTCTTATTGGAGCAGGAAAAGGTTTTTGGTGGAAATTATAGAACTTTATTGTTATAAATTGAAAAAATAAAAAAAAGAGCGAATTTTCTCTCCTCTTTTTAGAAGATAGAATCAGATTTACCCCAACAACTGCTTAATCAGGGCAGGGGAAAAAACTCTCGGGAGGGGGTCTCACCCTTTGGTCAATTTCTTTTTGATTGTTGATGCGAATGGGACGATTCAAAAGGTGAAGTGGAGAAGTCCTTCAAAAAATATTTACGAAGGGCAGTCCATTTTGGAAATCCTGGATGATTATACGGCAGTAAAGGTTTTGAGCAGCCTGCAGAGAGGGCCTGTTCGGGATAACTATGATTGCTTTCCCCTTTATCTTAAATCTGAATCCAAGATGGCCAGGGGTTCGCTTTACCTGATCAAGATGGAAGATTACACTATTGCCATGGGCCTTTCCGGGAGAGCAAATAGGGACCCTGTCATTAAAGAATTAATCAAAGCTTACAATGATGATACCCAGAAAAGGATCAGGAAGGCTAACTTCATTCTCAAGAACTTGAACCGGGATCTGCAGAGTAAACTGGCACGGGATTCTCTAACCGGGCTGATTGGAAGACACCAGTTTATTGTTGGAATACGTTCGATGATTGATAGCGACCCTGATAAGTATGGAATTTTTGTATATATTGATATTGATGATTTCAAAGACGTCAACGATACCTATGGCCACATTGGGGGAGACCAGTTTTTAATCGAGTTTGCCAAAAGGTTAAAATCCATGCCCCTGCAGAACAGCATGATTATCAGGATTGCAGGTGACGAGTTTGGAATATTTATATACGGCTTAAAATCAGTTGATGAAAATGACCTTAACAGAATCTGGGAAATGCTTGAGGAGTACGTCCTGAAAAATCCCGTGATTTTTAACCAGATGGCCATTCCTGTGTCAGTAAGTGTGGGGATGACTCTGTACGGTGTTGATACAGATGATGTGAAGAAAATGATTGACTATGCGGACTTTGCAATGTACCAGGCCAAAAGAAAGGGAAAAAAGCAATTTCAGCGGTTTGACAAAGAAGAATTTAAAATCCAGAGGGTAATGAAATTGCAGAGCAAGGCAGTAAGGCAGGTTTTAGAGGAAAGAGACCTCTATCACGTTTATCAACCCATAGTTTCCTCTGTTGATGGCCAGATTTTCGCCTATGCGGCCTTGATGAGGACAAACAACGACTTTTTCCGGGATACAACTGATCTCATTGAACACGCCTTCCGGGAAAACCTTTACCTGGAACTGGATCTTTTGAGTTTTAATAAACTGGTCCAGGAAAAGGAAATTTCCCAGAAAATTGAGGAAAAACTCCTGTTTGTAGCCCATGGGCCTTATTCTCTGCACCGCAATAGTGAAATAAAAAAAATCAAGGAAAATATATTCCGAAACCGTCTGGTGCTGGAGATAGTTGAAGGGCAGATGGCTAAATCCGAGGATATTGAAGAAATAATCAGGAATGCGGAGGAGTTTGGCTATCTGGTAGCAATCAGTGGTTTTGCCACAGGCGCATATGATGACCTGGGGATGCTGACTACATGTCCGGCTTTTGTCAAGCTGGGCCGAAGGATCTCTGAGAATATTGATAAGGATAAAGGGAAACAAAACAAGGTTAGAAAACTGGTTAAATACGCCCATACCCAGGGAACCAGAGTTGTAATGGAGGGAATTGAGACAAAGCAAGAGATGGAAATGGCAATCCAGCTGGAAGTTGACTATCTCCAGGGTTATTACCTGGGTGTCCCTTCCAAAGATTTACCAGGGGAGAAGATAGAGGTAAAGGCTGAAATAATAAAAACCCGTAATGACATGTTGAGTAACGCAAGGCCGAAAAAAGCAAAAAGTTAAATTTTTTTCTCGTAGTGGTATTTTCAGGCGGAAAAAGAGGAAAAATTTTGAAAAAGTTTGTTTTGATAAAGGGAAAAAGGTTTTAAGGGAGAAACATAGAAAATATGGGAAAATTATCCTAGGGCCGTGGGCAGCGATCAGGCGGGAAAATTCCCAGTTACAACCCCTAAAAAATAAGCAGGGCTAAGTTGCTTTTGGAGGTGGGGGAATGACCGAGGTTGCGGGTCAGGGGAAAAAAATCCCCGGGAAGATAATAAAAAAATGGCAGGAAAGCTTAAAGACTCTTGCCGAATTGTTAGAGGTTCCCCTGGTATTAATGATTGGCGGAACCAGCTTTTCTGTTGAAGTTCTCGCAAGTAATATTCTTGGGCCCGCCCAAAATAATTATCCCCAGACAGATAATCGAATGCAGAAAATATGGGAAGAAATCCTGGAAAAAGATTTGCCTGCAACTATTTCTTTTCTCCCGGTACGCCTTGAATCGGGTGCAAACCCAGGGGAAAACCTGGTTTTAAATAATGTCCTGGCTTACCCCCTGCATTGGCCTGACGGAAAGATGGCCTGTGTTTTCTGTATCTTTTCGGGAAAAGATAAGGTGCTTGCCATAGAACATCCGTTAATTCGGCAGTACCGGGATTTTTTTGAAGCTGATTTAGAATTATTTTTCCTTAATGGTAAACTGCGGGAACAAAAAAAGGTTAGCAGGGAGCTAAAAACAGGTTTCAAAAAAAGTCACCAGGAATTCCAGGAAACGGTTGATTCCATTAGGGATGGGATCATAGTACATAATTCCGCGGGGGTTATTTCCTTTGTTAATAAGGCTGCGGAAAAAATCCTTAAACGGAAGGGAAAAGAGCTTATAGGGGCGAGGGTGGAAGAGTTTTTGGGTATAAATCCTGTACATGACAGGATGAATTTTTTCCGGGATACCCCGCCTGCCCAAAAAAGAGATTTTGAAATTTTAATAAAAGATAAGGAAGGACTGGAAAGGGTAATTGAAGTGACTCCAGGCCTGGAGAAAGGAGGGGCCGAGAAAAGGGGCTTGCTGGCATTTCGAGATATAACAGAAGCAAAACAACAGGGTAAAAGGGTGCAGTATCTCAGTTTTCATGATAACCTGACTGGTCTTTATAACAGGGCTTTCCTGGAGGAGGAATTTAGGAGGCTTGATGCTAAAAGGCAGATGCCCACCTGTATTTTAATTGCCGATCTTAATGGCCTAAAACTGATCAATGATTCTTATGGTTTTCAAAAAGGGGATCTTGCTTTAAAAAGGGCAGCTGATATTTTGAAAAAAAGCTGCCGGAGAGAGGATATAATATCCCGCTGGGGGGGAGATGAATTTGTAATATTACTCCCCAAAACTGAAGAGGAACAGGTCTCAAGTATTTGTGCAAGAATAAAAAAGCACTGCCTTGCTACTGAAAGAGGAGAATTTCCGATTTCTCTTTCCCTGGGTGTAGCTACAAAAGAAATTCCTGGAGAAGGGATAAGTTCTCTGGTCAGGAAAGCGGAAAACAGGATGCTGGAAAACAAATTGCTGGAAAACCGCAGTGAAAAGAGCCATATTTTGAAAGCTTTGATGAAAACCCTGGCTGAAAATAGTAGTGAAACCGAGGGTCATGCCTTACGAATGCAAAAAATGGCTTATATAATAGGGGAAAAAATGGGTCTTTCTGCTGCTGACCTTGATCGTTTGTCCCTGGTTGCAATTTTGCACGACCTGGGAAAAGCAATAATATCGGGAGAAATTCTTGAAAAACCTGGAAAACTCTCGCCGGAAGAATGGGAAAAAATGAAACAACACCCGGTAACCGGCTATCGCATAGCGTCTTCCACCGAAGAATTCATGCATATTGCTTCTCTTATTCTTCATCACCATGAATGGTGGGACGGATCTGGCTATCCCTCGGGATTGAAGGGAGAAAAGATCCCGCTGCTTTCCAGGATTATTTCTCTGGTTGATGCCTTTGATGTCATGACTACAGGGAGGCCTTACAAGAAAAAAATGTCCAGAAAGGAGGCTGCTACGGAAATCCAGAGGTGTGCTGGAACTCAGTTTGACCCAAATCTGGTAGGAACATTCAATGAAGTTTTGCAGGAGGTAAATCTGGGTTAGTGCAAAAAGGAATTTTCATTTTCTTTTTATTTGTTTAAAGGGAAAGAGGCTTTTTGGGTAGAAATAGGGAAATATAGACTTTGAAAGGGGGTAAAACAAGTGGAAGATGTAAAAAAGGTGGAAGGATTTTTTAAGTCATTATTTGATTTTTCCTTTTCATCGTTTATTACTACCAGGGTAATCAAGATCCTTTACATTTTATTTGTTGCAGGTGCTGCCATTGCTGCACTGGGAATTATTATTTTTGGGTTTTCCCAAAGTGCAGGAACGGGTATTTTGAACTTAATTATTGTGGCTCCTCTTGTATTTTTGATCTGGGTAATCAGTGCAAGGGTTTATCTGGAAATTATTATTGTAGTATTTAGAATCGGAGAAGATCTGTCGGATATTAAAAAAAGAGGGGAATAAGAAATACCCGAAGTGAAATTCCCCAGTACTTATTTGTTTTTCTCAAAACCCTTCCCCGGAAGGGTTTTCTTTTGGGCAAAAATTTCTGAGGCTATTTCTCTCTCAAATCGCGGAGAAAATAGTTTTGAGGCATGGAACAGGGGATTTTAAAAAAAACTTTAACTTTCCTTTAAATTATTTTAATATTAATATGCTATTTTGGATGTAGGAGTTCCCCGAAAATTGTCCAAAAAGATTGGTTTTCCAATAATATTTTCCAAAAAAAGATGGAAAAAAGCTATAATAAAAAAATACTCTCTTAATTACGGGGCATAAGGGGTTGGAAAATTCAAGGGATTGATAAAATTTAAAGGAGGAGAAAACAGATGGAAAAGCGTAAGGAATTGGCGGGAATTTTTTTGGTCTGTTTTTTGGTTATTTCTTTTTTAATTTTACCCTTTTTCACCGGTGAGGTAGGAGCTCGTGAAGGGTGGAAACCATGGGATTTTGAACCCGGGCAGAGCTTTACGTACCTGATAAAAGCGGAGAAAGATGGAACTGAAACCCTGGGGGAAGTTTCTATCCTGATTTACCCTGCAGGGGACTACATGATTGAAATGGTTTTAAAGGGTGAACTTGGGGGAGAATATTTTGAAGTATATGCCGAAGCCGAAAAGGGGCAGACCGAAGATTTATTTATTGCCCTTTTTACCCAGATGATGTGGGAGGTTCCGGAACTTGTTCTTCAGACTCTAATGCATACTTTTTTGCAGCCCTGGATGGAAACCCCGCTGGATAATGCGCAGCTTTCAATGGATTGGGTCTGGGAAGAAGATGATGAAGATGAGTGGGATGAGTGGGACGATGATGATTTCTGGATGGGTGTTATAGGCAGGGAAACTTACGGGGGGGTTGAGGGGTTTTTAATTGGAACGGATGAAGAAGTGGAATTTGATTATGTCTTCCAGATCTGTATCAGTCCTGATATTCCCTTGCCTATTATGGCTGGATCAAGCAGTTTTGTTGAGGACCATGATTTAGAAGCTGAAAGTTTCTATGCAGAATTATTGAGTTATGAAATGGTGGCCCTTGGAGATATGGAGCCCGTTGTTAGGAAGGAGCCTGAAGGGACCGTCCTGGATGATCTTGTTGAATATTTTGCGGATAATGGTTTGGAGATTGGCGAAAGGCAAATGAAGGCTTATGGGATGCTGGGAGCAATTGCGGGTTTCGGTTTAATTGTTGAGGGCGATGAAATAGAACTGTACCTTTTTGATCCGGAAACGGCCAGCGAAGAAACTATGGAATACCTGGAAGCAGCAAGGGAAACCGGGAAATTTAATTTTAAAGAGATGGGTATGGAGATACCTGTTGTTTTAAATGGGTATATAATGCTTACGGGTCTTGAATTTGGAACGTTCTACGAGCACCCAGAAAAAGACCTGATTGTGGAAATTTTCCAGAGTTTTTAGGCTGTTATTCCCATGAAAAACTGCCCCGGGTTATTTTACTTCGGGGCAGTTTTATTTTTGGCAGGGAATAACTGTATTTTCAAAAAGTGAAAAAGCTGAAAAGGAAAACTCCCAGCAAAAATCGAAGGAATAAACAGTTCTTTGTTTACAATGACTAAAAAAGCTTTTGTTCCTGGAATTGTTTTTCGGGAGAGGATGGTTTGGGTATGAAAAAATAATGGAGGAGGGGAATTATGGATAATTTTATTGAAATAGCTTTTCCTGTAATCAGGAGCCTGGCCCTGGCGATTATTGCTCTTTTAATTGGGTTGCGGGTGATAAAATGGATTGGAGGCTTGGCTGGAAAATACCTTGATAAAATAGAAATTGATAAAACTTTGAAACCATTTTTGCTTTCCCTTGTTACAACGGTTCTGAAAGTTCTTCTCTTGATATCAGTGATTACTATCCTTGGTATTGATACTACTTCATTTGTAGCAGTTATTGCCGCAGCAAGTTTTGCTATTGGTCTGGCCTTTCAGGGTTCTTTGGCCAATTTTGCTGGGGGAGTTTTGCTTTTAACCCTGCGTCCTTTCAAGGTGGGAGATTTTGTTGAAGCAGGGGGGTTCATGGGAACAGTTCAATCTATCCAGATTTTACATACTGAACTGACAACACCGGATAACAAGTTGATTTACATCCCCAATGGGAGCCTTTCCAATTCCAGCATAGTTAACTTTTCCGCCAAGGATAGAAGAAGGGCTGATTTCAAATTCGGGGTGGGCTATGACGAGGATACAGATAGAGTAATAGCGGTCCTGAAAGATGTAGTGGGATCCCATGAAAAAATACTGGAGGATCCACAACCTTTTGTCCGTATGTCGGAACACGCGGACAGTGCAGTGATTTTTACTGTAAGAGTTTGGGCTAAAGCAGAAGATTTCTGGAATGTATACTTTGATGTAATTGAAATGGTTAAGAAAAGATTTGACCAGGAAAAAATTTCTATTCCCTATCCCCAGATGGATGT
>PUNE01000101.1 GCA_003551665.1 Halobacteroidaceae bacterium | reverse complement strand
CGCTATAAGGGGAGTGATAGCTCTCATGGGGCTATAGAGTATCCAGTTGGGAGTGGGAAGTACTGGACTCCAGGGAATTATGCCAGTGGTGCAACAGGGCCCGCATGGCACGGAAATTGGCGTCATGGGGAACCGGGAGACGAAGAGGCAACAAAGGCAGGTGCTTGGTATATGGAGAACAGTGACAAAACTCAAGATGTAGGTCAGAAGCCGGAAGAAGGGAATGGTCTAGGCTTATTCGATATGAGTGGAAATGTATGGGAGTGGGGCTTTACTAAGAGCGGGTCCGAGCGGGTGGTTCGTGGCGGTAGCTGGGGCGGTTCTTCTTTCAGCATGCAGGTTGGCATGGTCCTCGGCTCTATCCCGAGTAGCATCCGCTACAGCTACGGGCTTAGCCTTCTGAGGATGCAGTTTTAAAAAGAAAAGTATTCTGTTCATAATTAGATTTTGGCGGAATCCGGCATTTTGAATGTCTAGTCACGGGTATGACTACCTGGCTTTACCAATGCTTTTGAGAATGAAAGCCCATTCAAGTCTTCCAGTGTGAGCTACCCCTGGGCCTTAGCATGCTGTATAAGCAACGATAGGGTATTCCTTGACTTTATGGGTGGCCGCCGCCTGTAGTTTGCTGAGGCCGCTGTAAACGGCCCGAACAATAGTTGGACGATCTGTAATTGCAGGTTCCTCCTGCAAGATGTATTTTCCTTTTTTAGAAGTAACTTCATCGCACATGAAATAATGGACTATTCCTTTAGTGG
The DNA here is from genome assembly GCA_003551665.1 of Halobacteroidaceae bacterium. Lineage (GTDB taxonomy): Bacteria > Bacillota > Halanaerobiia > B1SED10-174 > B1SED10-174 > T1SED10-26. The sequence continues at coordinate 3,813 of PUNE01000101.1, read as the reverse complement.
CTCTCAAGTCCGCGTCAGGTGGCTCTGTAACCCCGCATTTGGTGGCTCTCTGAAGCGGGCCAGTGGCCCTAAGACTCCGCGGAGGTGGCTCTGAACCGGCGCGTTTGGTATCATCAACTCTATTGCCTCTTTTTTCCCTTCTGTTTTTATGCCTTTTTCCTATCAGATGGGATTTTTGCAGTGGAAAGGATCTCCCCATGGCTATATTATTTCTCCTGCTTTTTCGATTATAACAATCGGGTCCTGGCTCAAACCTGTTTTCAAAACTACAAATCCTCCCACTAAAAGGAGACCAAGGGGAAAAAGAATAAAATAATGACTCAGTATTCCAGGCCAAAACCACTCAATACCCCCGGGAATCAAAGCCTGGAACAAAGTCATCCCGGCAGCCCAGCCCAGGATCCCTCCCAAAAAGCTTCCCCCTAAAATTATCAGGGAATAGCCAGCCAGGACCATGCTTATGGTTAGTCTCGGGGAATACCCGATAACCTGGAGTATGGATAATTCACGAGTCCGAGAACGCATATTAAAAAAGACAAGGGTTCCGGTACCCAGGGAGAGAACAAAAAATACCGTCCAGTTTAAAATTTTCATCAGGTAATTTGCAAAAATGTTTTCATCTCTAACTTTTTGCAGCTCTCCGGCATAATCCTGAACCCAGAATTGCTGGTGGTCGGGAGAAAAAGAAGCTGGTAAAGCATAGGAACCGGAAGGTTCTTCTTCCACAACTCTAATCCCCAGTTTTGGCCCCTTTTCCAGAAACTCAACCTGGTTACGGGTAAGATTTTCGGGCAACCCCCCCGCTTCCTGCACCGCATAGAATGCGTTCCTGTTAATGTATAATACACCCGTTTGGATTTCGTCGGGAAAAACCCCCAGGAACCCAAATAGTTCACTAGAATTTTTCTCGTTAACCTCGAAAAGGGGTAATCGGCCAGTTCCAAAAACCAGTTTTGCAGGTAAGCCCCGCTCCTGTATGGGGATCATTTCGGGTTCGAAAGGATAATTTGCCGTTCGAGGGGTAATTACACTAAGACTCTTATATACTTCTATAAAACTCTCTTTATCCGTATCCAGAGAAGTCCCCAATAATTCCAGGATAAAAAAAGAAAAGAGGGCAAGAAAACTGCAGATAAAAAGGGCCAAGACCTGGCGGGGATTTCTTCTCAGGTAAAGAAACCATTTCACCTCAAAACCTCTCCTTCCTCTGAGCCCCAAAATCATCTAAGAGCTTTAGGGGATCACCTCTGAACGTTTTAACAAGCAGCCAAAAATTAACCAAAATAACTGCCCCAGGAATAAGCAGGCTGATCAACAAAGGTAACAAATCAACCCCCGTGGTCATACCCATGGGAGAGAAAAAACTCTGATTTAGAAATCTGACCAGCCCCAGGGCAAGAATTAATCCCAGAACCCAACCTCCAAAAGCCTTTACGGCCAACTCAAAAACCGTTCTCTGGTAAAGAAAACTTCGGGGGTAACCAATTATGGATAAAATGACAATTTCACTACGGCGATTTTTAAATTCTGCTCCAGAAACAAGGGCCAGGATTATTGAAATAACCAGGGCGATCCCTCCAGTAATAGCCCAGGAAATGATAATAAACCCTCGGTAGCTTTCCTGCCAGGAATGCTGCAGACTAACAGGTCCAATTACGTTGGAGAAGGGGGAACCTTTTATTTCCTCAGCCAGGGTTTTTTCCATTTCCCTGGTATCCCCAGAAAAAACAATCGTTGAGAAGAAGGCATCCTTATCACCTTCAAAACCCGAGCCCATTAAACCAATCCAGTTTTCTCCCTCCAGTGCTCCCACAATTCGATATTCTCCTCGGGAAAAATATCGCCCTTCTTCCTGCCAGAGCTCACCCACCCCAAGGTTTTTTGCATTAAGCATTGCTCGGGGAAGAACAATTTCATGGTTTTTTTTAGGAAACTGACCAGCAACAAGGTTCAAATCCAGAAAATCCAGAATAAAATCCCGGTCATTTTCTTCCAGGCCATATACCAGGAAAGATGAAACGGCAGTTCCCAGCAGGGGATAGCCGAGACTGATAAAGGGAGCTTCAACAGTTTTGTCCACCCCGGGGGTCGTAATTTTATTTCCCGGGTAAGGGGAAGCAGGTTGCCTGATTTCAACCCAGTCCCGCTCAGTCCCGGAAATTCTGCTCCGGGTATTCTCAAAGGATCCTAATATTGCGGAAATCAAAAGCCCACTGGAAACACCAAGGGCAATGATAATTAGGATCCCTATTAATATTCCCTTTTTCCTCATAAAATACAGCCAAATACTATACATTTTTCTCTCCTAGCCCCCAAATTCAATTAACCGGTCAAATCCCTTGACCAGAGACCGGTCATGGGTTACAAACACCATACTTGAACCCTGCTTCTTCCGATATTCCTCCAGAAGCCTGACAACTGTGCGTGCATTTTCCTGGTCAAGGGAGGCTGTAGGCTCATCAGCAAATATTACTGAAGGATCATTCATAAAAGCCCGGGCCACTGCAACTCTCTGCCTCTGGCCCACCGAAAGCTCGTAAGGGAAGGAATTTTCCAGTCCTTTCAGTTCCAGAAAACCCAAAATTTCCAGGGCTTTATCTTTTCCCATTCCGGGTTCCTCCTGGGTAACCATAACGTTTTCCAGAACTGTCAGGTAATTAATCAAAAAATGTTGTTGAAAAACAAACCCAAATTCTCTGCGCCTGAGGGCAAGGCGCTTTTTTTCTGATGACCACAGATCAAAACCCTTAAACTCAACTTTTCCCTGCCCCGGCTTTTTAAGCCCACTGAGGACAAAAAGCAGGGAGGATTTCCCACTTCCCGATTTTCCAGTTACACCCAGGACTTCCCTTTTTTCAAGGGATAAATCCAGGTTGGAAAATAACTCTTTTTCTCCATATCTAAACCCCAGCTTTTCTCCCCTTAACACACATTTCACCCCTCTAAAAAAATATTATTTATCCCTTCAATTATACCCCAATTATTGAAAAAATGGGTGATTTTTTTCCATTTCAAAAGAAATCATCCGGAAATCCGGGTGAAAAATAATTTTTGCTCCTATAATTCCCCAAAATACTGCCGTAACCTTCCTCTTCCATCCTATCTTTGGGCACAAACTTAAGAGCAGTCGAGCTAATACAATACCTTAAGCCTGTGGGTTGAGGCCCATCATTGAAAACATTCCCCAGATAGGAGTCGGCTCCAGCGTTTCTAACCTCGGTCCTGATTTTACCAAAGGAAAGGTCGCGCTTTTCAGCAATGTTTTCCGGGACAGGCGGCCTGATAAAGCTCAGCAAGCCTGAACGGGAATCATATTTATCCCGAGAACTGAAAAGGGGTTCCTCTTGATACAACGTCAACATAAATCCCTTTCTCATAATGATCCCAATTTTCATAATCAAATGGTGGTTCAGTTCCCTTTTCCTGGGTTACCCTGAATTGCAGGGGAGTCAAATGGCGTAAACAGGTGAACCGTTATCAGAGAAGGAAGCACTCATTCCCAAAGAGAAACTAATTGCAAAAGATCTATTCTCCAGGAAAACCCAGGCAAAAACCCCCCAGGGTAAAAACCAGCAGGGTTAAAAACAATTTATTATCAAACAGCATTATTCTCGCCTCCCTATTTGACCCCTGCTATTTTAATACTTTACTGGCTTATAACCTTAAATCCCGAAAGAATTATAACTATGAAGGGAGGGTTTGATTGCCTATAGGAAGATGTTTTGCCAAAAATCTCTAAGGTCAGATTAACTACCTGTCCTGAACGAATTAGTGGTCCCATTTCATTGTCCCACGAACCGGGGTTTAAGAGAT
>PUNE01000017.1 GCA_003551665.1 Halobacteroidaceae bacterium | reverse complement strand
GATTTCGATAGAGCCTCTTCAGCAGTTCTCCCAGGCACTGAACGCGACTGTCGGATACACGTGGGTTCGAGCTGTCACCAACCCCGACCTCGAGGGTCGGGGTATCCGCCTCGAGCGCTGACGAAAAGGAAAATGTGCGACCCTGCACCCGTGACATCCTCCTCGCCGTAAACGGCGAGGCTTCCCACGCATGGGGAATACCAGTCAGTCGTCGCTGGTAGAGGGTTTCGACTCTTCGTAGGCCGTGAGCGTCATCTTCGCTGGTACGCTCTTCTCACGGTGAGTCGTGGCAGTGTCACTACCGCTCCCATCCCGAGGCGAGTCATCGCGTTCCGCCTTGTCAAGCGGGACGCTCTCTCCCCACGGGTCAATCCGTCGTGCGATATTCGCGGCAGCGTTGATGTCGGCCTGAAACGTCGAAACGTGGCAGTCGTCGTTCGGACACCGGAACTCGGCTTGAGAGTCCCGCCGACCGATACGGTGGCACGAGTGGCACGTTTTCGAGGTGTACGACGGATTCACGTACTCGACCGGGATGCCTGCTTCCGTCGCCTTGTCCTCAATGCGCCCTTGCAGTCGGGCGAACGCCCACGAGTGAAGCCGACGATTCATGTACTTCCCGTAGTCGAGTCGTTCGCGGATGTACGTCAAATCCTCCATCACCAATAACGGATTCTCGTACTGTTTGGCGTACTCGACGGCCTGCCGAGACGCCTTCTCCACGATGTCGGTGAGCGCGTTCTGGTAGTGGTCGAACCGTTCGTCGGTACGCCACTCGGATGCGTCACGCTCTTGGAGGCGTTTCAGGATCGTGTGCATCTCTTTGCGGAGATGCTTCGCTCTGCTTCCGCTACACACGAACGGGTTAGTCGGAGAACCATCCTTGAGGGCACAGCCCGTTATCAGGGCAGTTTCTCCGATGTCTAAGCCGATGTGCGTGGCCTCACCGTCAGTCGCCGGTTCTTCAACTGGGTACTCGACGGTGACGTGCAGCACCCAGTTCTTCCGATGCTGTTGAAGCCGTATCTCGCCCGCCTTCGCGTCCCCCGATACGAGGTCGTGCCAGAGGTCTTCCTGTTCGGGATTGATGCGGAGCGGTATCCAGAAGTTCGTTCCCCGACCGGGACGCGGAACCCACCATGTGAACTCGTAGTCGCGTTCGGCGGAGTGGTCGAACTTGGCAGCCTGATTCGTGAGTCGTATCGGGTGTTCGTCGTCCAACTCCTTGGCGTTGTACGTCTTACGGAGTTTTGGGACGTAGTTGCAGAGTGCTGCTTTGGCCTGATACGGAAGGTCGTAGGGTGTCACGATGTCGCTCACCGCCGACATGGTACTTGCCCCGGAGTCGAACGCCTCTTGCAGACCGCCACGGTACGTTTCGAGTAAGTCGTTGAGTTTCGACTGCTTGTGGGCTGTCGGTGGGGCGAACGTCGCTTGAAGCGTCTTAGTTATCGTTGTCACTGGCGTCTAATCCCTTCTCGATTAGTTCAGCGTAGGCGCGAGGATGTCGGATGCCATTGTCGCGGGCGTACTCTTTCACCCGTTCGTGGAGGTCGTTCCCTCGCTCCATATCGATTTCAGTTCGCACAATTCTTTGTACGTTATTTTGGTACTAATAACTTCCGCCCGGTATTCGGACTGCTGTAGACTGTAGATTTAGTAGTCGAGTGACGCGATTCACGCCCGCCGTGAACGGCGGGATTCTCTCGCTGTTTTACTGGAATTAGGCGCTAAGTCCCCTTCCTCAAGGAGCAACGCAGGGAGCGAAGCGACCGAGTAGCGCAGTAGGGAGGTGATACAGCGCCGCACGGTTCACAAACACGTTCACCACCCGGCCCACAGGCCCACCGCTACCTTTATGTCTATATAATGTCTATACATTGATTATGGATAGGTTTGAAATCGAAGGCGAAGAAGTCCTCGACGGAACCGCAAAACCGTCGGGGAACAGTGCCCACGTCATCGTCCCCAAACGCTGGCGCGGAGCCGACGTGAAAGTCGTCCGCGTCTCCGAACCCGATCCAGACGAATAGCCTATGCACTACAACTACAAGTATCGACTCAACCCGTCAGAAGCCTTTGAAGAGAAACTTCTGTACCACGTCGATACTTGTAGGCAACTCTACAACCACGTCCTCCACCGGCTCAACGAGGCAGACGACATCCCCACTCGCTACGAGGTGCAGGGACAACTTCCCGACCTCAAAACGTGGTGGGATGACCTCGGAGACATTCACTCGAAAGTTCTCCAGATGGTCGTCAAGCGCGTTTACGACAACCTCTCCACGCTCAAAGCGCAGAAGGAGAACGGACGTGCCGTGGGGATGCTCAAGTGGAAACCGCCTCGGGAGTATCGGTCGCTCATCTACAACCAGTCCGGTTTCAAACTCAAGAATACGAGTGGTCGGCCCACGTTGTGGTTGAGTAAGATTGGTGAGATTCCGATTCACCTCCACCGAGACACCCCCGAGAACGCGACTATCAAACAAGTCACGGTCAAACAAGAACCCACTGGAGAGTGGTTCGCCACGTTAGGTATCGACGTGGACGAAGCTACGCCCGAGAAACCGGAGAACCCCGAGCAAGTCGTTGGAATCGACGTTGGTATCCTGAAGTACGTCCACGATACGGACGGAACCGCTGTCGGGTCACCGGACTTCTCCGACGAGCGCGAACGGTTGGAACACGCTCAACGCGACCTCTCGCGGAAGAAACACGGCTCCGCAAATTGGGAGAAACAACGCCGAGTGGTGGCCGAACGCCACGCCGACCTGAAGCGGAAGCGACGGGACTTCCTCCACAAGTTGTCGAACTACTACGCCACCGAGTACGACCTCGTGGCCGTGGAAGACTTAGACGCGAAAGGCTTGGTCGAACTGCCGGGTAATTCACGGAACCGTGCAGGGGCGGCGTGGGGGACGTTCCTGCGGATGCTCGAATACAAGTGTGAACGCGAAGGGACGCACTTCGTCGCCGTGAACCCGAGCGGAACGACGAAAGAATGTGCTTCCTGTGGTGTTTCGACAGAGAAACCGCTGTGGGTGCGTGAACACTCCTGTCCGTCGTGTGGGTTCGAGGCGGACAGGGACGCGAACGCGGCGTGGAACATCCTTTCTTGCGGTCTCGAAGACGTAGGAGTGGTTCACTCCGAATTAACGCCTGTGGAGACTGCGCTCCCTGTGGATACGTCCGTATCTGCAAAGCGCGTCGTGGAAACAGGAAGCCCCACCCTCAAGGAGCGAACGGCGAAAGCCGTGAGCGAGTAGGGTGGGGTAGTTCACAGATAGTGCGAACAGGACTCGACAGTGGGTGGCAAACAAGCTCCACTCTCCAGGGGAAATCACGACAAAGCCGACCAGCAACGGTGACCAACGTTTAATCTGATGAACGGTGAGTAGCGGTACAAGATGACGCGCCCAAGCCGACAGGAGACTGGCGCGACAGTGGCGCTGTTGTTTCTCGCGGTGGGAGCAACCGTGCTTGGACTCTTTCGAGACGGACAGTATGTCGAATCCGGATTCGAGCTCCTGCGTCTGCAAGCCCAGGACGCAGTGGTTTTGCTCCTCGGTGTGCCCGTCCTTGCAGTCGGTCTCTGGCTGGCCCATCGAGGGTCAGCACGTGGACGGCTCATCTGGCTGGGCGCACTCGCGTTCATGGCCTATATGTGGACTCACTACGCGTTCGTCGTGGCCTACAACGACTTCTTCCTCGGCTACGTTGTCCTGTTCGCCCTCTCTGTATTCACCCTGATCAGTGGCGTCGTCCGAACGGATGCGGGCCAAATCCATGACGCACTCCACGGGCAGGTCTCGACCTGGGTGTACGTCGCCTTTCTCGGGGTTGCCGCCGTGGGCCTCACAGCCATGTGGCTGATCGACATCGTCCCCGCCCTCCTTTCGGGTGAGCGCCCCTCTGCAATCGCGCAGTTGGGACCCGAAGCGGCCCACACCTACGTCATCGACCTCGGCGTTCTGGCTCCATCACTCGCCATCACCGCCATCTGGCTGCACAGACGGCAACGGTGGGGGTACGTCTGTGCTGGGGTGTTGCTCGTCTTTGCCGCACTGGTCGCACCGACGTTGACCGCAATTACGGTCGTGGATATACGAGGAGGACTCGAGATTTCGGCCCCGATGCTCGTCGGGACGATCATCCCCCCACTCCTCGGATTACTCTTTGCCGGAACCTACCTCCGTGGACTCTCAAAAGCGCCCATAGGGTGAACAGGTGAGCCTTGGAGAGTACTCCCGAGACACGACATATATTACATCCTGACGAGTTGGTGGCACATGGTCGAGACCCACGTCGTTCTGGGGACAGGTCCGCTCGAGGGGCTGGAGATGGGGCGTGACCGTGCACTATTGGGCGGGGAGACAACCGATCGCATACTCGAGTGGGGCCGAGACAGAGACCAATGACGGAGACCGACTCACTCGAGGAAATCGAAGCCAAGGTCGGTGGCGTTGGGCCGCCGCCGACGCCCGACGGATACCGTGACCCCTATCGGTTCGAGTATCCCAAGGCACTCCTGGCCGTGGCCGGGATGGTACTGACAGTCGTCTTCACCGTCGTCTACGGGGTACTGTTGTT
>PUNE01000114.1 GCA_003551665.1 Halobacteroidaceae bacterium | reverse complement strand
GAATACAGCCTCCAGAGGGTCCTCCTATTTGCACTGCTTTAAATTCACGCCCATCGGGAATACCTCCCCCAATTTCATAAATTATTTCCCGAATGGATATTCCCATGGGCACCTCAATCAGACCGGTATTATTAATCTTTCCAGTCAGGGCAAAACCCTTGGTGCCCGTACTCTTTTCTGTTCCGATCTGGCTGAACCGATTTCCTCCCCTGCGGATAATCCAGGGAACATTGGCATAAGTTTCCACATTGTTAATATTGGTGGGCTTATTCCAGAGGCCCCTGGTGGCTGGATAGGGAGGACGGGAGCGGGGTCGACCGATGCGACCTTCAATAGAAGCCAGAAGGGCAGTTTCTTCTCCACAAACAAAGGCTCCGGCGCCTTCTTTTATTTTCAGATTGAAGTTAAACCCGCTACCCATTATGTTATCGCCCAGAAAACCCCTTTCGCCGGCCTGTTCCATGGCGATTTTTAGTCGTTTAATGGCCAGGGGATATTCTGCCCTTACATAAATATATCCTTCATCACTGCCGATGGCATAACCACAGATTAACATCCCCTCCAGGAGGGCATGAGGATCCCCTTCTTTTATACTCCTATCCATGAAAGCCCCGGGGTCTCCTTCGTCAGCATTGCAAACCACATATTTTTTTTCTCCCGGAGCCTGGGCAGCAAAACCCCACTTGAGTCCCGCAGGAAAACCACCACCGCCCCGACCCCGCAGTCCAGATTGTTTTATTTCTTCCACCACTTCTTCCGGGGTCATCTCTTCCAGGGCTTTCTGCAGTCCCTGATAGCCTCCCTGTTCCAGGTATTCTTCTATATTTTCGGGATCAATATGCCCGCATTTTTCCAGGACAATCCGTTCCTGTTTGGCAAAAATACTGGCATCCGGTCGAGCAGCAATCCATTCTTCGATCACGCCATCCTGCAAAATAACTTCATTAACCAGTCTACTGACTTTATCAGGAGAAAGGTCGCCATAAATAATTTTGTCGCCATTTTTTTGTATTTCGGCAACAACCTCCTGCTCACAGAGGCCCACACAGCCTGTAGGCAGCAGGTCAACTCCTTCCTTATCCTCCAGTTCGTTCTTAAGGGCTTCCATCACTTTGCGTGCCCCTGCTGCAATTCCACATGTTCCCATCCCAACCAGAACTCTAGTTTTCTGCATCCTCAGTTAATCCCTCCTTTCACTCCCGGTATTGATCCAGGATATCGCCCAGCCTGTCAGAAGTTAGACGGCCATAAGTTTCATCATCTACCATTACAGCTGGTGCCAGGCCGCAGGCCCCAATACAGGCTACTTCTTCCAGGGTGAAGTGTAAGTCTTCGGTGGTTTCCCCAGCAGATACTCCCAGTTCTTTTTCCAGGGTTTCCAGTAATTTTTTACCCCCCCGAACATGGCAGGCGGTTCCCATACAAACCCGGATAATGTGTTTCCCCCGGGGTTGCAGGTGAAACTGGGCATAAAAGGTTGCCACACCATATATCGTACTTAGAGGAACTTTTAACGCCCCCGCAAGAACTTCCAGGGCGGGTCGGGGCAAATAACCGAACTCTTCTTGAACTGCCTGCAGGGCCGGTATCAATGCTCCCTTCTTTTCGGGAAATGATGCCGCAATTTCTTCTACTTTTTCCCGGTATTCTTCATTTTCCAGAACCTTTGCCATAAATCAGCGCCAGAATTAGCGCCTCTCACCTCCTTTATTTCTATATTTATTGGTAAACCTTCTAAAACCATTCCACAAAAAAATAAAACTCCCTGCTAAAAAGTTAGCTGCAAAACGAACCGTCAATAATAATCAACTACCCTATTTATTTACCCCGAGCAATTATTCACCTAATTCCCCAAAAACTGGATAACTCCTTTTAATAATTTCTTGAAAAGGCTGAGATCAACCTTCCTCTAATCCCTCTTTTTAATAACAGGTACAGATCCCGCAAACCCCTGACCGCAATTGTGCTGGCAAAAGCTGCAGCTCCCATTTTTCCCCCCGGACCACCAAGAACCGGCCAGCTGAAAATCAAGAAGATCCCAGCAATTAACCCCGCAAAGGCAATATAGATTTTTCCTGGTAACCGTTCCGGTGCAGTCATTCCCACAAAAGAACCACAGAAAAAAGCAGCAGCAAGAAAAATTCCGGTTTCTGGATATACTGCTGGCAGGACCAGACCCCCACTTAATCCGCTTAAACTGGAGGCCAGGACCGCTCCCTGATTAAGGCGCACTATTCCAAAATAAGTGAAAATAGCCCCCATTACAACATAAATTACCATAGACCTTTGAATTTCTAATTCCTTTAACTCCATTCCCCCCAGTCCTCCTCCCCCCAAAACCGCTACGACGAGGGACCCAGCAAAAGCAATTAATCCCAGTTTTCCTCCAAAACCATTAAAATAGCCCTTATTATAAACAAACAAACCTGCAGTCAGGAAGGCTGCAGCCAGAATTAAAAAGATACTGTCAAATAAATCCCCGGAAGCCATTCCAACAAAGGCCCCACAATAAATGGGAACGGAATATTTGCCCATAGTAAGAGAAGCAAACATCCCAATCAGCGCTGCTGCAACAATGCTTTCCAGACCCAGTTGAATATGCAGGGAAAAAGAAATTAAGGCCCCGCCCAGAACTCCCAGAACCAGCAATAGATCTTCTCTGACCAGAACTGGCCGGACCGATATATTAATCTCACTGGCAAAGCAGTGAGCGAAACCCAGAAAAAGTAACAAAATCAGGGGAAAGTAAATGAAATTTTTCACAAAACAGGCCAGCAAAGTCACACCCATAATTAATACGGAACTTCCTGCAAGTACAGCAAAATTTCCTCTGGTTGCCATAATAGTTCCCCCATTCTCTTGTGGTATTTTTCACTAATTGAACCCGAAAAAAGTCTCTTTCTCTTGTTATTTTTTTCACAATATTATTATGCCACTTCCTTTCTCCCCTGTCAAGGATTTTTTTTCCCCTTCTAAGGGATTTTTTAAATATAGCTAATTCTACAATTTTTTCCCCTGATCCTGACCCTATAAAAGTTTTATTATCCTCCTCTTTTCCCGTTACTCCCGGGAGCCATAACACTTCAACCCAACCAGACCCTTTCCCCAACCTTTTTTCCTGAAATATAATTTTCCACCCCAAAATACCAGTAAAAATTCTTCCTTAAATTCCTTCCTCTTCTCCTGGGGTTGTAGAACATATCCGGTGAACATAATGCCGAACCCAGCCCAGAGTTAAGAGACCAGGCTCCTCGCCCTCCCCCTGGACCAGCACTGCCTCATTATTATGCTCCAGCATTCTGGCCAGGGCCACCTTGATGGAACTCGTGGGTTCAAGAGTAATGGGCAGCGGCCGGATAATCTCCTCCAGGGAAACCCGGTCCTTCAATTCTTCGAGATTAAACCAGAATTTTTCCCCCGAACCGCTCTCAACTATAACCGGGATGTTATTTTTCCCTTTCTGCTGCAATTGCTCCACCTGCTCCTGGAAATTTTCCATTTTTAAAACCGGGGCCCTGGTCCCCACAACCTCCCCAGCGGAAAAGAGATCCAGAATCTTTATGGCCCGATCCACTCCAATAAAATCAGCAACAAACTTATTCCTGGGCCGGGCCAAAAGCTCTTCGGGAGTATCACACTGAATTAACTCTCCTTCTTGCAGTATGGCTATTTGATCTCCCATTTTTATGGCCTCATTAATATCATGGGTAACAAAAACAATTGTTTTTTTCATGCGCCGCTGCAGGCGTAAAAACATATTCTGAAGATGTTCCCGGGTAATAGGATCCACCGCGGCAAAGGGTTCATCCATCAGCATTACCGGTGGGTCAGCAGCCATTGCCCGGGCCAGTCCCACTCGCTGTCGCTGTCCACCACTGAGCTGCCGGGGAAATTTGTCTCGATTCTCACCGGGGTCCAGTTCTACCAGCTCCAGAAGCTCATCAACCCGCTGCTTGATTTTTTCTTCTTCCCACCCGGTCAGTCTGGGAGTTGTAGCAATATTCTCCGCTATAGTCCGATGGGGAAAAAGGCCCACCTCCTGGATTACATATCCAATATTACGGCGCAGGTTTTCTACTTTTTCTTTTTTAAAATCCTCGCCGTTAATATATACGGTGCCCCGGGTAGGCTCTATCAGCCGATTTATTATTCTCATCGTGGTTGTTTTACCACAGCCAGAGGGCCCAACCATAACACAGGTCTGTCCTTCAGGAATTTCCAGGGATAATTCCTTAACCGCACTAAAATTACCAAAGTCCTTCCCTATACCCTGCAGGCGGATCATCTTTTTCCCATCCCTCCTCCCTTTCCAGCCCGATTTTTCCTTATTATTTGTATGGTCTCCACCAGTTTCCCAGTTATATTTCTTTTTTCCTTTAAATCAATCCCAGGGGTTTAGTCCTATTCCTCGGGCACCCCACCACCCAAAAAGGGCCCCCGCGGGGCCCTTTTCTTATTTCCCGGTTACAGAAACGCCCTCCAGGACCACATAGGGTATTTTAAAACTCATGATCCTCTGGGTTTCGCTGGAAACCGCGATTAATTGCTGCAGTAAACGATAAATATTTCCCGCAATCATAACCTCTTTTACCGGCCGTTTTCCCTG
>PUNE01000104.1 GCA_003551665.1 Halobacteroidaceae bacterium | reverse complement strand
GACGGGCAGGACCCATGGTTTTTTCAATCTGATCATCAATCAGTTCTTCAAAACGGGCCCGGGTAATATCAATATCCAGGTGCTGGGGGCCTTCATCGGTCTGGGTAATAAAGGGCAGGTTAACATTGGTAGACATGACCCCAGACAGCTCAATTTTGGCCTTCTCGGCGGCTTCAACCAGGCGTTGCATGGCCATTCGATCTTTGCGCAGATCAACTCCGACTTCCTTTTTAAATTCATCGGCCATATATTCTACCAGGCGCTGATCAAAATCATCACCGCCCAGGTTATTATTACCGCTGGTGGCAACTACTTCAAAAACCCCGTCGCCTATTTCCAGGATGGAAACATCAAAGGTCCCTCCCCCCAGGTCATAGACCAGGATTTTTTCATCCTTCTTTTTATCCAGGCCGTAGGCCAGGGCTGCTGCAGTGGGTTCATTGATTATCCGCAGAACTTCCATCCCCGCTATTTTACCGGCATCTTTAGTGGCCTGCCGCTGACTATCGCTGAAATAGGCGGGAACGGTTATTACCGCCTGCTTGATTTCCTGGCCCAGGTATTCTTCAGCATCTTTTTTCATTTTTTGCAGAATCATGGCTGATACTTCGGGGGGAGAATATTCTTTATCTCCCATTTTCCCTTTATAATTACTGCCCATTTTTCTCTTGATAGAAGTAACAGTATTACCGGGATTGCTTACTGCCTGGCGTTTGGCAGCCTGTCCCACCAGTCTCTCTCCTTTTTTGGAGAATCCAACTACCGAAGGAGTGGTACGGGATCCCTCCGCATTGGGGATAACGGTACCTTCACCACCTTCTATCACTGCCATACAGGAATTTGTTGTTCCCAGATCAATTCCCAAAACTTTACTCATCTTCGTCGCCTCCTTTATTTACTTTTACCATGGATGGCCGCAATATTTTTTCCCCCACTTTAAAACCTTTTTGCAGAACTTCAACGACCATCTCCGCTGGTTTATCCTCCTGATAAACTCTCTCCACCGCTTCATGAAGGTTGGGGTCGAAGGGTTTATTTAAAGCCTCAATTTCTTCCAGACCCCTTTGTTCCAGGACACTCCAGAGCTGCTTGTAAATCATTTCTACACCCTGGCAGAGGTTGCGGGCCTCTTTGCTGCGGGGAGATACCTGCAGGGCCCTGGCAAAATTATCCAGGATGGGTAATAGTTCCAGGATTAATTCTTCCTGGGCCCGGACCCGGTCCTGGAAACGATCTTTTTCTATTCTCCTTTTATAGTTGGAAAAATCAGCTCTGGCCCTCTGTAGCCGGGCCAGCAATTCTTCATTTTCCTCTTCCATTTCCCTGAGCTTTTCCCTGGTGTTCTGCAGATGGTTTTCCAGTTCCTTTAGTCTTGCTTCCTGTTCTTTTTCTTCACCACCATTAGTGGGTTCCTGCTCTTGATTTTTCTTTTCACTGGAGTTGTTGCCCGGTTTTTGGGTAAATGCCATTCTCAGTCCTCCTCACGCATAACCTTGCTTATTACTTCAGCCATAAAATTAACCGCCGCAATTACTTTGGGGTAATTCATCCGGGTTGGTCCCAGAATTGCCATTTTGCCCACACTTGTATCCTGGATAGAATAGTCCGCAACCACCAGGCTGCAGTCCTTCATTTCCTGCAGGGGAATTTCCCCGCCAATCACTACCTGCAGCCCTTCAGCCGGAATCCTGTTCAATAGCTGGCGCAGTATATCCTCCTGCTCGAACAGCTTCAAAAAAACTTTGACTTTTTCCAGGTCGGAAAACTCGGGCTGTTCCAGGATATTGGTGGCTCCATCAAGATGGATTTTCCCCCATTCCTGACTCAATCCCTCTTCGGTAAGAACCGTCAGCAACGACCGGTAAAGTTCCCGGAAAATACTATGATCTTTCAATTCCCTTTCCAGTTGCCCTAAAACTTCACTGCTGATCTTTCCCAGGGGTAAACCCTGCAGCCGATCATTAATCAGACGGGAAATATTACCAAGTTCTTCCCGCGAGGGCCGATGCTGGAGAGTCAGAGTCTGATGCTGCACCAGTCCCGAACTGATAACCACAATTATTGTTATCTTTTTTCCTTCCAGGGGAACCAGCTGCAGGTGCTGAAAATAGTAATCAGTTGAACTGGGGCTCGCCACCAGGGCAGTATATCTGGTCAATTGAGAGAGCATCTGGGAGGTTACCTGGACGATATTCTGAACCTCTTTTTTTCGCTCCAGGTATTTTTTCCGAATCATCTCTTCAAAACTTTCCGGAATTCTTTCCACATCAATCAGGCTGTCAACATAAAAACGGTACCCCTTATCTGAAGGAATACGACCGGCAGAGGTATGCGGCTGCTGGAGATATCCCAGGTCTTCCAGGTCCGCCATTTCATTACGGATAGTAGCCGAACTTACATCCAGTTTATACTTCTTGGAAATGGTCCGGGACCCTATTGGTTCAGCAGTTAAAATATATTCATTAATAACTGCCTTTAAAATCCCCTTTTTCCTCTCATTCATTTCCACCACAAACACCCCCCCCCTCTTAGCACTCTAACCAGAGGAGTGCTAAGATCCTATGAATAAAATAACACCCTGACCCTCCTTTGTCAATATTCTTTTCTCTGGTGTAGATTATAATAAAAAAATCGGAGAGGGGCCAACCCGCTCAACCAGCAGTTACCCGCAGAGTAGCCAGCAGAAAAACTAAAGCCGCCACCATTATTGAGGCCTGGATAATAAAACCCTCGGGCCAGACCCGGGAGGGATGGGGCAGGATTCCGGAATGAGAAGGGAAAAAACGTCGTCCTCCCCCTCTAAAGAAAACCCTGTTGATAATAACCTCCAGGTCGGGAAAGGCTCCTCCAATCGCCCCCCAGAGAATATAGCTGGGGTTGGGTAAAAGCCAGAGCATCAGGGCCAGGGTAACCAGGGAATCAAGGATAATTCCCCTCCGCCCCCTATAATCGTGATGGGGGAGAACATCCAGAAGAATATGGCTGGATAGACCAAGAATTAGAGCCAGCCAGTTGCTTCCCGCAATTTTTCCCAGGGCAGCGCCGGTGGCAAAATGAGTGCTAACATACAATAAAACCACATCCTCTCCTTTTTTTTCTTTGCTTTCATTTTTTTCTGACCGGCCAAAACAGGAAAATTCCCTGCCGGGTCCCTTCAGCAGTATCAATATTTTTGCTGTAAAAGTTTTAGCCTCAAAGATTTTCCCTTTCTTATCCGGGATAGCTAAAAATCAATTCCTTCATCCTGCTACGGAAAATTTGACCTTAATCCCCTTAATCCAGATAATGGATCTTCCGGAAGGAATAATTATTGACCGGTTCAGCGAACTCCTGAAATGGCAGGCCTGATCAAAATTTTCCAGAAAAAACAGGCTTCAAATTCCAGGAGTTCATTTTCCCCCTTGCATTTAACCCCGGGGCATGATAAAATTTATGTGTTGTAAACAGGCTCAGGAGGAGGTGAAACCATTGCCCATAATTCAATCCGCAAAAAAGCGGGTCCGGACAGCTGAAAGAAAAACCCAGCGTAACCGTCTGCTCAAGTCTCGTTTAAAAACTGCCATCAAGCGTTTTGAACGGGCCGTTGAGGAAGGAGATCAGGGAAAATCCTCCCGGGAACTGGTTAAAGCCCAAAAAATAATTGATCAGAGTGTCTCCAGAGGAATTATCCATAAGAACAATGCCGCCCGGAAAAAATCACGCCTGACCCGTCTTTATAATAATATTGCTTCCTAGGATTTAACCCGCTTCCCCATCAGGAGCGGGTTTTTCTATTATCCAGGCGAAATAAAAAGTGTTCCAGGGAAGGCTGCCACTCCATTTCTCCCCGAATTGTTCTCTCCCCTACTTCATTTATTTCCTGCCACAGAAGGAAGAGTTCCTGATAGTTAAAAGCATCACACACTTTATAGATTTTTTTAATGGGAAAAGGATGCTCACCCAGATGCTGGGCAGCTTGGGGTGCTGAATAACCAAGCTTTTTTAATTCCCAGCATAAAGCCAGCAGACGAATCTGTCGGGCCAGCATAATAAACAGGTAGGCGGGGTTAATACCCTGGCGCAGCATTTCTCCGAGCATTTCCAGGGCCCTCTGAGTATGTTTCTGACTGATTACATCAACCCACTCAAAAACAAATTTATCGTGCAGGACCCGGTCCATGGAAATAAGCTGTTCCAGAAGAGGCCGGGTTATATTTTTTTCTTGATCCATGAACAAAAATACTTTTTCCAATTCATTCTCTATTACATAAAGGTGATTGTGAAAGGCATGTTCCAGAAAAAGAAGGGCTTCCTGATCGATATTTTTCCCCCTTGCTTCGACCTGCTTTTTTATCCAGGCATATAACTCCCGACCCTGAAGAGGCCTGGTCTCCAGAAAGCGGGCCTTTTTTTTAACCTGCTTGAAAACCCGCGTTCTTTTGTCTATTTCTCCCCCGGCAGTAATGATCAAATAAGCTCCCCGGGGCCAGCTATCAATTATTTTAAGGAATTTTTCTTCCTGGGTCGAGGCCTTACCCCGCAGAAGCCCCCGGGGACGAAATTCTATAACTTTTTCCCCCCCCAAAAGGCTCACCGTGCGGGCAGCATTCTGAAGGTTGAACAGGGCCT
>PUNE01000072.1 GCA_003551665.1 Halobacteroidaceae bacterium | reverse complement strand
TCAACAGCAACAAACTGAATATCAGCCCGCCCTTCAGAGAAAAAAACTTCATAATGGTGATCTCCCGTTCTCTCGGCTCCAAGAAAATCCCCGAGCTCACCAGTAAAATCTTCTCTAATGGCCTCTAACTGGGCCACAGAGGCCTGGTTCAAAACCTGCTGGGTAAACATTTCTTCAGTTAAATTTTCCTGAAGGAAGAACCTTTCCAGCATCTCCATTTCCGTGGGGATTTCCTGCCCGACTACATTTACTGGAGAAAAGCCCAGTATTAATACATTCACAACAACAAGGACCACGATTTTCGCCAAATTTTTCATTTTTTTCCTCCTCAAAAATAAATCTTTGGTACTCAACGACACAAACAGTTTCAGGACTCGGTATTCCAGTTTTTCAAAGGAAAAGTTTCTCCGGCGGGAAAATCTTGCCCCCAAAAAACTATTGCAAAATTTCCAGGCCCCGGACACCTTTTCCCTTCATCCACTCCAACCTCTGTTCAAGGGTATTTGAATGCAATTCCAGTTTGTGGCCATCGGGATCGAAGAAGTAAAAAGAAGCTCCTTCTGACTTATTTTCCTTAAAAGGCCTGATGCCGGCGCCCTCCAGTCTTGCTTTTATCTCCCCATATTTTTCCGGGGGTACATTGAAAGCAATATGGGTATAGTCAGGAACTGGCCCTTTTCGGCATTCCCGATCTAAATTCAAGGCAATCCAGGCTTTTCCCGCTTTCAAGTAAGCCCCTTGAGGCCACCTGGCAACCAGTTCCAACCCCAAAAGCTCACTGTAAAAAGAGATTGACCGTTCCAGATTGCTGACAGCAAAGGTTATGTGGTTAATGCCATCAATCAACCTATCCCTCCTTCTTAAAAAGCGGGGATTATGTACAATCGTGTTTCCCCAATTTTCAGTTACTTCTCCTCCCTTTATTTCCCGAAAGTTTTTTCCATTTTCATTTTTCCGCCTGGTAATTATTTAATATTTCTTCCAGTTCTGCAAGAAAATTATCCAGGTGTTGTATTTCTATATTCAAAGGGGGGTCAACTCGAAGGGCATTATAGCCCGGTCGCAGGGAAACAATAAACCCTTTATTAAAAAGCTCCCTGTGAAAATATGCCGCCTCCTTATTTTCCGGTCCAAAAAATTCCAGGGCAATCATAAGTCCCCGCCCTCGAATTTCTTTAACAAAATCATGGCCGGAAAAAATTTCCTTTAACCTGTGTAAAAGGTATTCCCCTTTTTCCCTGGACCGGTTATTCAGGTTTTCTTCTTTTATAATTTCAATAACCTCAATTATCACCCTGCAGCCAAGGGGATCATTCTGGTGAGATTGCTGGTAATAAAATGATTTTTCTTCAAGTTTTTCTGCCACTTCCCCTGTCATAACAGTTGCACTTACGGGGTATCCGTTGCCCAGGCCCTTTCCCATGGCAACAAGGTCGGGATGGAAACCATAATATTGAAAACCAAACCATTTCCCCGATCTCCCCATGCCAGTGGTGACCTCATTGACCAGGATTAGGCCCCCGTTTTCTTGGAATAATTGCACCAGATTAACTATAAAACTTTTCGGAGGAAACCTTACAAGCCCTCCGGCACTTCCCGGTTCAAACACGAAACCCGCCAGTTCCCCATAGGGGATCTCTTTTAAAACAGGGCAGTCCTTTCGGCAGGTTTCTCTCTCGGGACAGGTCTGGCATTGGGTCCAGTCAAGAATGAACCAGGCTTCCTTCTGTTTCTCCCCGGCCGCCCCATAAGAGCCCAAAAAAGAGTCGTGCAGTCTCAGCATTTTTCCCCTACCCGTGGCTTTATGTGAGGCCTTTATCCCGAACTCAACAGCTTCACTTCCCGAGGAAAGAAAAACAGCCTTTCCCTGGTTAATTCCGGTAACTTTTAAAAGGGCCCTTGCTGCTTCATCAACAATTCTGTTCCCATTATAATAACCACAGTGGATTATTTTTTCCATCTGATCGACAATGGCCTGATTTACCCGGGGATTGCTGTGACCAAGAGGAGTTACCCACACCCCTGACTCCAGGTCAAGAAATCTCCGCCCCTCCTGGTCATAAATAAAACTCCCCTGTGCTTTGACAGCGTCTTTAATTTTCAATTCATGGCCAGTACACCAGAGAACATTATCCATTTCTTCCCTCCCTGTTCGTTCTTTTCCCCTGGATTATTTTGCCCATGTAAAATTCATCAATCCAAAACCCTCCTGCTTGCAGACACTCTTCTCCCAACCCTTCAATTGCTTACGCTGTTCCCTTTCTTTCACCAGGTTCTAAAATCCCTGGTTCGGATACTGAAACCAGTCTGTGCAAAAAGCCCCAAAATTTCCCCGCTTCTTCTTTCCTGAGCTCCCATGTTTCAATCGTTTTTTCCATCCCCTCAAAAGTACAAAAAAATTGGTCCCCACAAGAATTTTAAAAACAGGTTCTGCCTTAAAAAATTTCTTGCCCTGTAAAAATCTAACCGGGTTTCATTTTCTAAGCTTAAATTCTTCATTTTCTTCAGCAGCAAAATCCAGCAAAAAATTCTTTAATAATCTGGCCCTGTCCTTAATGTTTTCCCGGGTAATCTCTTTACTCTTAATTTCCTGTTCTGCTTTTTGCAAGGCCTTTTCCAGACTTTCCAGGGATAGAATGGCCGTTGCCAGGCAAAAAAAACTCCTGCTCCTTCCCTCGTCGAAGTGCTCCAGGAAAGTCTCCAGATAGTTTATCCTGGCCTTTTGCCGGGCCAGGAATTTTCCCAGTCCATGTTTTTTAATATAACCCTGGTTGTCCAGAATTCTCCTGTGGGTAATAAAGGAGTCTTTTTCTATTGTTTCCCTGTCAAATCTGGAGCATGGATAGTCCCCACACATCCCACAAACTTCCAGCCCCTTATCTTTAAAACAACAGTTAATAATAGAACAGGAAGGGTGCTTGCTGGCAAAATCCGCTCCAAAACAACCCGGACATCTGGATGAACCGCTCGTATAATAACGGGGGCATAGGGCACAATCCAGTCCACAGCAACCAATGGTAGGGAATTGCTTTTTCAAGGTTTTTCCTCTCCCTCCCTTAAGAAAACTGTTTGTTATTTAATCCAGCCCCTTTAAAAGAGCATCCTCTATTGCTTTCAAAACTACAATACTGCTGTAGGTAGCCCCCGAAATGACATCTACCTGCAAAGACTGTTCCTGGATTACTCTCTCCAGGATTGCTTCAGCACCGTAACCCGGGCCATGGCGGTGGTTTAAAAGGTCAATTCTACTGAATTTTTCACCTTCAACAAGCACCTCAACTTCTGCCGAAACGGGGAAACGGCTGAATTCCCCGGAATATGAACCATCAGGAATTGCTGAAAAGTCAATGTCCATTAGGGGTAGTCCCTTCAAATCTTCCATATTCCTTTCTATATTTCTTAAAACTCCTATACCAACAGCACCAACTCCAATAATGACAATGGCAATTATGGCCACTGTTTTGGCAAAACCTTTTTCCATCCTCACTTTTTTTGCCTCCCCGCCTTTTATTTTTGCCCGGGGGAAAAATGCGGGATTAATTAAAACTGTTTCCCCAGGCTATCAATACATTGTTTTATTGTTTTCTCCCTGTTTTTTTCATGCCAGTAAACAATTTCCTTTCCCCTGACCTTAGCTCCCTTCCCTGCGCAAATTTTCTCCATCTGGCCCAGAGTTCTATTCCCACCGGTCCAGGCAAAGGGGAGTTGTTTGGTCACAAAAAGAGAAACTTCTTTCCCCTCCAGAGAGGGGATCTGTTCCAGGTAAGCATTCATTCCCTCTGCAAGAGAAAAAGCCTGAACTGGGGACCCAAAAATCAACTGTTCATACCTCTCCACATCAGGAATATTTACTAATTTAATATCCTTTTCACCCGGTTTGGCATCCTTTTCCAGGGTTACCTGTTCTAAGCTGACTGAATAACCTTTCTGTTCAAGACTTCCCTTTAATCTGGAAGCCACTTCAAAAGTATTCCCGGTTTTAGAATAAACAATAATTCCAATATTCATCTAATTTCCCCCCTCAAATTATTTTTCCATTGCCTTTGCTTTTAATTCTACTGGCATTTTTTCAATTGCATAACGGAGAGCCGTTCTGGGCATTTCTTTTTTGTTTTTCATTACGTAGTTAAAAACCTTGGCCTGTTGAGATTGGCTTGCTGCTTTCAATAACCACCCGTAACCCTTTTGGACAAGGTCATCTTCATCTGTAAGTAAAGCATCGCAAATGGCAAATATTTCCTGTGAAAAACTACCCTTTCTAGCGGGAATAATAAGTGTAACCGCAGCACCCCTTCTTACCCAGCGGTTTTTGGAGTCAGTCCATAACTTTAGGTTAGAAAGAAAGTTGGGGAAGGTTGCAATAAATGTTCCAACGGTGTGGTTGCAAAGGGTGTCACAGGTAGCCCAGTTGTTCACATAATTTTTCAGCCAACCTTCAAAAATATAAAAATCATCAGATTCATAATGGTCTCTAAGAAAAAAAGACCAATTACACGCCACAAATGATTCCTCTAAAACACCAGACTTGAAAAGTTCCTCGCATAATTTGAAAACCTCGTTTTTTGAGGTATTGGTTATTTCACTGAAAGAATTTTCTGAAATTCTTCTGACAATACCGGTCTTAACTCCATATACTTTAACTTTTTCTTTGAAAAAATTTTGCGCAGAATTTTTTGTTTTTTGGTCAATATTTTTATTCAATTCTTCTCTCAATTGGTTCAATATATCCATTACTTCCTCCTAAAAAAAATCCCTGGCCCTATTGTTTCATTAATTCCTCCTTTATCTCCCGGGGAGTTTTTTCCAGGGCATAACGGAAGATAAGGCGGGGTAATTCATTGACGTTTTCTTTTAAAAACTCCATCACTTCCTCGGGGTAGCTTAAATAAGCATATTTTAAAAGCCAGCCAACCCCTTTCTGGACATGGTCTTCAGGGTCATTTTTTAACCTGTTAACGACTTCCATAACCCTTTCCACTGAGAAATTCACCCGAAAACTCCGTCCGGATTCCAGCAGAGAAACTGGAGCAGCTCTCCTGACATAGGTCTTGTTTGATTCTGTCCATTCCAGAACTAAAGGAAATAGCTCGGGATGTTTTTCCAGCATGGGGTTTAACACCCTGTAGCAGAAAACATCTCACTGCCCCCAGCCTTTAATACTTTTATGTAACCATTTTTCATAATAAGCCATGTATTGCCGTTGATAAAGTTTCTTTCTCTTAATCCAGACCGTTACCAGCCAGAAGAGCCTCCACTCACCCCTGGAAACCAAAAAGTCAAATAGCTTGATGAGGTCTTCATTCTCACCAGGTAGAACAGAATAAACTTTCCGGACGACAATATTCATGGTTTGAGAACCTCGGGGATCAAGCTTATTGTATTCACTACTGATTGCTTCCAGAATCCTTTTCTCCAGTTTTCCCCCACCATTATTCTTTTCTGAAGAATTTAAATCTTGTCCTGGCCCCAAATATAATCCCCCATATTTTTGAATTTCAGTTTTTCTCTGCTTTATTATATCCCTTTTTCAGGTTTAATTCAATGAACAACTAAATGAGGGTCCTCCAACTTCTTCCTGGCCTAAATCCAATTATTATCCACTTAAATCCCCACCGATATATTTAATTTATTTAATGTTCAAGGAATAACGGCTTTGACAGCGAATTAAAAAATGTGGGAAATTTTTGCCTATTGAAGTCTATAAAATCTTTTTGGACCCGGGGTTCTTTTTATCCCCTGCAAAATCCAAAACAAGGAGTGGAAAAATGGAAATTATCTACCGGGGAAAAACCAAAGATGTTTACGACAAGGGGGATGGCAATTACCTTCTTAAGTTTAAGGACGATGTTACCGGGACCGACGGAGTTTTTGATCCCGGGGCCAATACAGTGGGGTTGTCTATTGAAGGTGCCGGCAAGGCAGGTTTAAGGCTTACCAGTTTTTTCTTTGAAAAAATTAACGCCGCGGGTATCCCCACCCATTTTGTTGACGCTGATATAAAAAATTCAACAATGACCGTAAAACCAGCAGAAGTTTTCGGAGAAGGCGTTGAAGTAATTATCCGCTACAGGGCGGTAGGCAGTTTCTACAGGAGATACGGCAGGTACTGTACCGAGGGGCAGCAACTTGATTCCTACGTTGAAGTCACCCTAAAGGACGATGACCGGAACGACCCTTTGATTACCGACGATGCCCTGGAAATGCTGGGCATAATGAGCAAGGATGAATACCAGGTTTTAAAAAAGCTGACCCAAAAAATTGGAGCAATTGTAAGAGATGAACTGGCCAAAAAGGAACTGGAACTATACGACATCAAATTTGAGTTCGGCCGCATTGGCCCGGAAAAAGAAATAGCACTGATTGATGAAATATCCGGGGGTAACATGCGGGCTTTTAAAGGAGACCGGCAGGTTGAACCCCTGGAGCTGGAAAAGATCATGCTGGACGAACACTAAGAACTTTTCCTTGAGATGGTTCCCCATTTCTCTTTGGTTTTCCAAAAACCAGCCGGGGAACCATTTTTTATTTTTCCCCCTATTCCGAATTTTCTTTAGATTTACAATTTTCTGTCTTATTAAAGGATTTTCCCCTCTCCTGTCGAAATATTCCTTTATCGGCAGACTGACAGATCACAAGCAAATTGAGCTTACAAGCTGGTTCCTCAGAAAAAAATTTGCCAGTCTGCGGTAAAAAATAATAAGGAGGAGATTGTGTTGGCCAAAAAGTTCAGTCTTATTTTTCTTCTGGCTCTTATTTTGGTTTTCACCGGGACCAGCTTTGCTGACGAAGTAAACATTGGGGTTTACGAGCCCCTGACGGGTCCCATGGCAGCGGGAGGGCAGATGACCCTTGAGGGGATCAGGTTGGCCCATGAAATGTACCCAACCGTCCTTGGAAAAGAGGTTCGCCTTTTTGTGGAAGACAACAAAACGGACAAGGCAGAAGCAGCTCTTACTGTCAGCCGCCTAATTGAGCTCCGAAGAGTGGTTGCAATTGTTGGAACCTATGGTAGTTCTCTGGCTATGTCCGGAGGACCGGTAGCAGAAGCAGCGGGGATTCCCGTAATGGGCTGTTCCCCAACCCACCCCCTGGTAACCCAGGGCAATGATTACTATTTCCGGGCCTGCTTTATCGATCCCTTCCAGGGCTATATCATGGCAACCTATGCTTACGAAACACTCGGGGCCCGGAGGGTAGCAATTATCCAGGATATTGCCCAGGATTACAGTGTGGGCCTTGCCCACTTCTTCCGGCAGGCCTTCGTTGAATTAACCGGTGATCCTGCTTCAGTTGTTGGGATGTCCTCCTATCAGACCCTGGACACTGACTTCACAGCCCAGCTCACCTACCTGCGGGGCCTCGACCCTGAAGCCATCTTCGCTCCGGGTTACTATGGAGACGTGGCCCTCCTCATAACCCAGGCCCGGGAACTCGGAATAGGTGTTCCCTTCCTGGGTGGAGATGCCTGCGAAGCCCCCGAGTTTATTGAAATCGGAGGGGCCTATGTAGAGGGCGTGGCAATAAGCACCCATTACAGTGCAGATGCTCCAGTTACAGAGGAATCTTCAAAATTCGTGGCAGCCTTCATTGAAAAATACGGCTACAGTCCCAGTGCTTTTGCTGCTCTGGGTTACGATGCCTACCGGTTAATTCTTGATGCCATTGAACGAGCCGATTCAACCGATCCCCAGGCAATTCGAGACGCCCTGGCAGAAACCTATCGTTTTGAAGGTGCAACCGGCTATATTACCATGGACGAAGACGGGAATGCAGTGAAAACCGGTGTAATTCTGGAAGTTAAGGACGGAGAATTTGTTTACGGCGGATCAGTTGAACCCAGGTAACAACAAACACATCTAGAAGGGAGTTGTCGGTATGTCTCTCACCCATTTCTTCCAGCATCTCGCCAATGGGGTTTACCTGGGGTCACTTTATGCCCTGATTGCAATCGGGTACACCATGGTATACGGCATTCTCCGCCTGATCAATTTCGCCCACGGCGAGCTGTTGATTGTTGGTGCATTCATTGCTTACTACGGAATCCTGATTTTCCACCTGCCCTGGTGGTTTTCTTTCATAATCGCAATTGCACTAGGAGCTCTGGTAGGGGTGAGCCTGGAAAGAGTTGCCTACCGACCTCTCCGGGAGCGCGAGGCTCCAAGAATTTCTCTCCTGGTTTCCGCAATTGGAGCCTCTTTTTTCCTGCAAAACCTGGGTCTGGTTATAATTGGGGGGCGGCACAAATCGTTCTACCGCCCTCCTTTCTTTGCTCAGACCGTGCAGTTAGGCGATGTAACGGTAATGAACTTTCTATTTGTCCTCCCCCTGATCACCATAATCATCCTGGGAATTGTTTTCTTCCTGGTTTACAGATCAAAAACGGGGATGGCCATGCGGGCTCTTGCCAAGGATTATCCAACGGCGCGCCTGATGGGCATTAACATTAACCGGATCATCGCCTATACCTTTGCTCTCGGATCGGCACTGGCAGCCATAGGAGGCATAATGTACGCCCTCCGCTATCCAGCCATCCACCCCCTGGCGGGTGTTCTTCCCGGACTCAAATGTTTTATTGCCGCTGTTGTCGGAGGGATTGGTAACGTTCCCGGAGCAGTCCTCGGTGGTTTTATCCTGGGCATGCTCGAAATTATGGGGATTGCCTTTTTCCCACACCTTGCTGGTTATCGGGATGCAATAGCCTTCATTGTCCTGATTATTATTCTTTCCTTTAAGCCAACTGGGTTACTGGGAGAACAAGTTGTGGAGAAGGTGTAGCCTATGACCAAACAACGAAAAATAATTTTTCTTATAGGGGCTTTGATTGTCAGTGGTTTTTTGATTTATGCCAACTTTTTCTTTGATGCTTACGTGCTCAGAATTCTGAACCTTATAGCGATTTACATGAGCGCTGCTCTGGGATTGAGCCTGATCAACGGCTTTACCGGCCAATTTTCCCTGGGAATTGCGGGGTTCATGGCTGTCGGTGGGTATGCAGCCTCTCTCCTAACTCTGCCCATCGCTGTAAAAGAGTCAATATTTTTTATCCGGCCACTGATATGGCCCTTTAACAGTCTCGAGTTACCCTTCATCGTGGGAATCCTTTTTGCTGCCCTCATGACCGCCATTTTCAGCTTCCTTATCGGTTTCCCTGTTCTCCGCCTGCGGGGTGATTACCTGGCCATAGCCACTTTGGGATTTTCAGAGGTTATCCGGGTGGTTTCTACCAACACCATCACCATCACCAACGGGGCCCTGGGACTCAAGGGAATACCCGCCTTCACCAATGTCTGGTGGTCCTTTGGTTTTGCCGGCTTCTCCCTTTTTGTCATCTGGCGGCTGATAAACAGCAGTTATGGTCGGGCCTTTAAGGCAATTCGGGATAATGAGGTGGCTGCAGAAGCAATGGGAATTGCTCTCTTCAAGCACAAACTCCTGGCTTTTGTAATCGGTTCCACCCTCGCTGGTATTGCTGGAGCCCTACTTGCCCACCTCCTTACCGCCATTGACCCGGCGATGTTCAGGTTTTTCCTGACATTTAATGTTCTGCTGATGATTGTGCTGGGAGGCATGGGCAGCATTACTGGAGCTGTAATTGGAGCGGCCATAGTAACCTTCCTTTTTGAATTCCTTAGATACCTGGATTCCCCCATGGAACTTGGTTTTATAACAATTCCCGGGGCCCCCGGCCTGCGCATGGTTATCTTTTCCACCCTGCTGATTGTCATGATCCTTTTCCGAAGGCAGGGCTTAATGGGGGATAAAGAGTTGAGCTTTGCCTGGATCGAAGGAAAACTCTCCCGTTTCTTCGGAAGAAGGGGGGATGAAAATGTCAATCCTTAAACTGGACGGGGTAACCAAAAGGTTCGGGGGGCTTGTTGCCCTCAGCGACTTTACCGTCAACATTGAAGACGGAGAAATTATTGGTTTGATTGGACCAAATGGTGCCGGGAAAACCACTGCCTTTAATGTTATTACCGGGGTGTATAAACCGGAGCAGGGCCGGGTTACCTTTATCGACAGGGATATTACAATGCTCAAGGCCCACCCCAGGACAGCCATGGGCATCTGTCGAACCTTTCAGAACATCAGGTTATTTGACCAGATGACCGTCCTGGAAAACATTTTAGTGGCCATGCACATTCGCCTGAAAAAATCGATATTTTCCGTTGTTGCAGGGTCTCCGGGTTACCAGAAAAGAGAAAAGGAAATGAAAGAGGAAGCCTTTGAACTTTTAAAGTACGTCAACCTCGACCACCTGGCCAATGAAAGAGCACCCAATCTCCCTTACGGACAGCAGCGCCGCCTGGAGATTGCCCGGGCCCTGGCAACCAATCCCAAACTCCTGTTACTTGATGAACCCGCTGCCGGAATGAATCCTCAAGAAACTGCCAGCCTGATGGAGTTCATTAATAAAATCAGGGAGGAATTCAAGCTAACAGTCTTTATTATCGAACACCAGATGATGGTAGTCATGGGTATCTGCAAGCGGATTCTGGTCCTTGATTACGGCAAAACAATTGCAGAGGGCACTCCGCGGGAAATTCAAAATAATCCCAAGGTTATCGAAGCCTATCTGGGGGTGAAAGACAGTGCTTGAACTTAAAGATGTTCATGTATATTACGAGGGTATCCACGCTTTAAAGGGGATATCTTTAACAGTTGAAGAAGCCAGCATTGTCACCCTGATCGGGGCCAATGGGGCTGGGAAAAGCACCACCCTCAAGGCCATCTGCAATATGGTTCCCTATCAAGGAACAATTAGTTTAAGAGGACAGGATTTACGCAACATTAAAACCCACGAAATTGTTCGCCTGGGGATGACCATGGTTCCCGAAGGTAGAAGGATTTTCACCAATCTGAACGTAATGGAAAACCTGCTATTGGGGGCTTATGCCCGAACAGAAACAAAAAAAGTCGAAGAGGACCTGGAATGGGTATTTTCCCTTTTCCCCCGGTTAAAAGAACGCCATAAACAACAAGGCGGGACTCTTTCCGGCGGAGAACAGCAGATGCTTGCCCTGGGCCGAGCTTTAATGTCCAAACCCAAACTTCTTCTTATGGATGAACCTTCCCTGGGCCTTGCCCCTCTATTGGTCCAGGAAATTTTTAAAATGATTGAGACCATCCACAAGGAAAAGGTAACAATTCTCCTGATTGAACAAAACGCTCACATGGCTTTAAAGGTTGCGGATTACGGTTACGTCCTGGAAACAGGGAATGTAGCAATTGAAGGGCCCGGGAAAGAGCTTGTTGATAGCCCCAAGGTTAAAGAAGCTTACCTGGGACGGCAAGTAGAAGTTTAAACCCGGGGGTTGAAATAGTTTACCCCCAATCCTGTATTAATTGGAGGAGGGGGCCCTGGCCCCCTCCTCTTTTTTAATCTTCTGGGGTTACCCTTTTTACGGGAGGAATGAAGGATGAAAAAATTAGCTTCTGTTGACCCTGAAGCAGCTAGCCTTGTTGAAGCTGAGTTATCCAGGCAGAATAACAACCTGGAATTAATTGCCTCGGAAAATTTTGTCTGTGAAGCAATCTTGGAAGCACAGGGTTCAATCCTTACCAATAAATATGCTGAAGGATACCCGGGGAAACGTTACCATGGAGGCTGTGAACATATTGATAAAATTGAAGAGCTGGCAATTAAAAGGGCCTGTGACCTTTTTGGGGCCGAACACGCAAACGTTCAACCTCATTCTGGAGTAAATGCCAATCTGGCGGCCTACATGGCCCTTATCAGCCCCGGAGATACTATCCTGGGGATGCTCCTGCAGCACGGGGGACACCTTTCCCACGGAAGCAAGGCCAGCATAACTGGTAATTTTTACGGGGGGGTTTTTTATGGTGTTAGCCCTGATACGGAAATGATTGACTATGATGAGGTGGAAGAAATCGCAAAAAAACACCGCCCCCGGCTTATTGTTGCCGGAGGCAGTGCTTACCCAAGACAGATTGACTTTGCCCGGTTTAGAGAAATTGCCGATCTGGTTGGTGCTTTCTTCCTGGTTGACATGGCTCATATCGCAGGATTAATTGCTGCAGGACTTCACTCCAGTCCGGTACCCCACGCAGATGTTGTTACCAGTACTACCACCAAGACAATGCGTGGAGCCAGGGGAGGGTTCATCCTTTCTGGAAAGAAGTTGGCCAGTGCTATTGACAGGGCTATTTTCCCCGGAACTCAGGGCGGCCCTATCCTGCAGAATGTGCTGGCCAAAGCCGTTACTTTCCGCATGGCAATGACTCCCGCATTTCGGAAGTACCAGAGCCAGGTGAAGATTAATGCGGCTTTTTTAGCAGATCGCTTACAGGAAAAGGGCCTGCGGATTGTTTCGGGGGGAACCGATAACCACCTGATGCTGGTTGATCTCCAGTCTGCAGATTTAACCGGACAAAAAGCAGAGGAAATCCTGGATAGCATCGGTATTACCGTAAATAAAAACCTGATACCCTTTGATACCAGGCCTCCCACTGTAACAAGCGGGATCAGAATAGGAACTGCAGCAATAACCTCTCGGGGAATGAAAGAAAGAGAGATAGAAGAAATTGCAACGATTATTTTTTCTGCTCTCCAGGAGGGAACCTCCCTCGACCCCGCTCCTTACCGCAGGAAGGTCAACGATTTGTGCCAGCAGTTTCCCCTGTACCTTGACCCCCTGGAATTTGCTTGTCTCTAGCCCAAAATAAGCTTCCACCACCGAAAGGTTCTGAGAAGCAAAAATGATTAAAAGCCCCCTAATCCTGGTTAGGGATTAGTTGCAGGCTTTTATCCAGGTACCTGTAATGTTCCCAGAAGTGTTCAACCTGCCTGCGCAATACTTTCCTGGCCGTCCATTTTTCTCCCGGATCAAGGGTAGGATATAGAGTCGGGATATATACTCTATTGGTTTTTCCTTCTTCTATCTTTCCCACTAGGAACTCCCGGGCTTTTTCGAAAAAAAACTCTATCCGGTCAAAATCATTAAGCCCTTTATCCGGCCATTGTTCAAGGTTCTGATCTATTCTGCTGCAATACCACCAGACTGTATTTCCAATATGCTGGAGGGTTTTCTGTATACTCCTTCGATTAGGTTCGGGTTGAAACTCAAGCTCTTCTCTGCTTAATGCCTCCACCCTGTTCTTTATTCCCTGGCGGATATAACCAGCTATTCTAAAAGTTTCTTCTACATTTTTTTTCGATATTTCGTTTTTGTCCAAAGAAAAGAGAGCCATTGGAGAACCTGATGTACCCACTTCTCCGGCACTGTTTCTAACAAATTCTCCAGCTTTTATTTCCCACAGGTCGGGGATTTCAATTCCCTGATCCCATTTTTTCAAAAACTCCAGAAATATTTCTATCTCTTTTTCCGAATTATTTACAACTTCCCGGGGAGTATTACCCAACCAGCAACATCCCCGACTTCCCATCCAGTGCCCCATACACATCCCTTTCGGGCCCTGTTCAAGTTGAATTTCTATTACCTTTATCGAAGCCAATTATCCAGCCTCCCCTGGTTTGCAATGGAATTACCTAACAAATTTTTCGGAGATTAATCTTTGCACAAGTTATGGCTTTTTGTTTAAGAAAAGTAAGACGACTAAATCAACCGTTTCCTTTTTTCAACTCTTCCTGGGAGTTTCCTGCCTGAAAAAAGGAGGTTTTGATATGTCCCGTTTCAATAACTTTACCCGGAAAGAAGAGGAAATCAGGGATGCTCTACTTGGAAGGTTTTTGGACAATATTCTCCCCTCCTGGGTTCACCCCATCCATATTTCCATCACCCGCCAGGTTATTTTGTTTTCGGCGCTTTTTCACTATATTAGCAAAGACAGGCTTGGAGTTACGGTTATTTTGCTGGCCCTTGTGGGAGGGCTTGATGCCCTTGACGGTTCCCTGGCCAGGGTCCGGGAGCAAAAAACCCGGACCGGTTCATTTCTGGATCACCTCGGGGACTGGGCCCTGGGAATATTCCTGGGAATTTTAGTTTTATTGCATGGATTGCTAACCCCGGTTTTAGTAATTTTTATCATCTTACCCCAGCTTGTTATTGCAATTACTGGTTTTCCCCAGAGGAAAAAGCTACTTCTTGACTCTAATCCCTCCTTTTTTTCCCGTCTCCAGTTTGCCCTTGTAGTTTTTTCTTTTTGTTTCCTTCTCGCATCAATTGCCTGGGATAAAGAGTCATTTGCTTTAGTGGGTTATATTTTCTTATATGGTGAAATTCTAACAGCCTGGTTTTTAGCCTTGAACCAGGTCAAATTGCTTAAAGCCAGCCAGGGGATTAAATAGCATTGCGAAAAATGTCCCCAGGGGACTAAGCAAATCTACATTTCTTCGGCCCAGAAAAAGGCCGGAATATCCTCTCCCTCCTCGAAGCCCAGTTTTTTTGCAAGAACAATAGAGCCTTCCCTGTAAGGCCAGGTTGCCCAGTTGGGAACCAATTCTTTCTCCAAGCACTTCAGGATAAAGGCTGCAGCTACTATTTTGGCAAAACCCCTACCCCGGTATTTTTCATTTGTCTTTATATCTATTTCCGCTTCTCCCCCTCCGGTAAAAATTGAATAACAGAAACTGATAATTTCTTTTTCTTTTCGAATACAATACCCGAACGAGCTTTGGGAAAAATCAGCAATTTCTCTTTCAATTTCTGCATTTGAAGCAAGGTCATTATCCATTTTTTCCAGTTTGTATCCCTGGGGAATATCCTCTATCCACTTATTATAATTCTCGAGGACTTCAGGTTTAAGAACCAGTTTAAACTGCTTTCTGTGGATTTGAATTCCCCCTTTTTCCTGGAATATTTCTTCCAGGGATTTCCGAGTAGGCTCGGAATAGGCAAAAATAATCAGTTCTTTTCCCTGCATTCGGGGTAAAACCTTTTGGAATAGGGTTCTGACCAGTAGACGTTTATCTTCTTCAAATACCACGCTGCCCAGTACAAACATAAAGTTGACCCTGGTTACAACCAGGGCAAAATTGGGACTTTCTGTTTTGTCTACAAATATCATTCCGGGGTGTTTATTCTCAATTACCGAAAAAACCAGGGCTCGATTGTGTTCAACTTCGGCAGTAAGAGTTAAAATTTGTTTAAATTCGTTCCTGTTCAGTTCTAGCATATAATCACTCCATATTTTTTTATAATCTGCGGGACCAACTAGGCCTATACTTTTTCAGGCTGGCACCCGGGACAGAAATAAACACTGCCTCCCATGTACGATTTTTTCTCAATTATTTTTCCACACCTTGAACAGGGAGAGCCAGCGGTATTTTTACTCAGGAGGGTTTTGTAACCCCCCTTTTTGCCAAAAAGATCTTTTTCTGTATCCCTGCCTCCCTGAACTGTCATTTCCCCGAGAGTTTCTTTTATTTCCCTGAAAAGTTTTTCCTTTTCTGTTTGAGAAAGAAACTTCATTTTTGTTTTTGGATTAATCCC
The DNA here is from genome assembly GCA_003551665.1 of Halobacteroidaceae bacterium. Taxonomy (GTDB): domain Bacteria; phylum Bacillota; class Halanaerobiia; order B1SED10-174; family B1SED10-174; genus T1SED10-26. The sequence continues at coordinate 3,428 of PUNE01000072.1, read as the reverse complement.
TGCCCTGTAAAGGATATCCTGTAAAACCCCGTTTCCCAGGCCTGGGATCCTCTGTTCGGTTGCCAAAAAAGCTTTAGCACTTAATGTCTGCTTATTTTCTTTAAGCAATTTTTCCCAGTACTCATGATTGAACTCATCAGAAAGCGGAGAAGGTTTTTCCCTGCTAACCAAAAAATACTTGTTGTCAATATCGATATTCTTCTGGCAGAATATCATCCCGTACATCTGGACTGAAACAGTTAGAGCATAGCCATCGGTAAATTCCAGGAGAAACTGGTGTTTTTCAGGTATTTTTTCCTCCGGTTTATGTAAGGAAAACCGGCATCCATCGCTGAGGAAGATTGAAACATCTTCTCCAGCAAGAACCTGAACCCAGCTACCGCTTGCTTGTGCTGTTTTAATTTTCTTTCCTTCCAGTAAAGCCGGGTAATTTTCGGATTCTGTAAAGAAAGCAAATTTATGAGGGGAATGCCCTACGACCACTTTTTTTATTTCCTTCCCGGAAAGACTTTCTCTGAGTTGGCGGCCCAGCACCTGAGCTTCAGGAAATTCTATCACTTTCTTCATCTCCTTTTTTTACTATGTTTATCGATCTCCCGGAAACTAAAAAAAGGCATTTTCCTTTTGGAAAAACTTTTTGTTGGGAAAAAGTTCCTATTAAAATTGTACCTATACTTTACCACATTGATTGACCAATTCCAAACAAATTATTCCCAATTTTTTTTCATTATAAAACAAATATTTGCAGGAAAACCCAAAAACCAATAGAATTTTACTTAGAGAATATTTTCACTTGTTAAAAAGGAGGTGTGTTGGTGTACTAATTTTTTACAAAATTAAATTTTTTATTTTGAAGGAGGTTAAAATGAAAAAAATTACCGTTATTTCTCTTGTCTTCCTTGTACTGATCCTGCTTAGTTCTTCAGTTAGCGCAGCCCTTCTCTCCCAAGAAGCGATTGATGCTATCAAAAGTAAGGGGTTTTTGGCAACTGTTGACGACAGTTATTTAACTTATGGAGAATTCAAAGAATTAATCACTGGAGCGTTCCCCGGAAAGGAAACCCTGATTTCTGGGGAGGGCCTTGTAACAAGATCTGATTTTATTGTCTCCCTGGTAGAAGTTTTAGATCTGCAGGGAGAGGCTGCAAAATTCAATGAAGTGCGGACCATGGCCCTGGATGAAGAACTGGTTCCTGATAATGCTGTTGGGGCATTTTCCCTTGCCTTCCAGAGTAACCGGCAGTTAATGACCTATCGCTACGGCCATACCCTGCAGCCCACCGAACCAATAACCAGAGAAGAGGCAGCTCATGCCGTATATTTGGCTCTGAATCCTCCCCAACAGGGTGGTAGAGCTGTGACTGCCGTTACTGCTGACGCCCCCGGTTTTAATACACTTTTCACCTCCGCCGGGCTGGTCTGGACTCTTAACAATATTATTGGCGATGGATATATTGGAACTAACCAGGACGGTTATTACCATCCCAGGATGATCCGCAGAATGCCTACTTTAGAAAACGGTTTGATGCAAATCAACTCCGATGGATCGATGTCAATTACCTACGAATTGCGTTCGGGGATGAAATGGCATGATGGTGAACCCGTAACTGCAAACGACGCTAAATTCCAGTGGGAAGTTATGACCTCCGGTGCACCTGTTACATCTTCTTACTATGAAAATAATGTCAATGAAGTGGAAATCCATGATGACCTAAACTTTACCATCCATCTGGAGGATGTTGTGGGTAATGCCGAATTTGGTTCCTCTGGTTATGCTTATTACTTCGGGTGGTTTCAGCTTCCCGAACATAAATTCAAAGATGCCTTTGAAGAAGCAAAAACTTCGGGGAACTGGGATTCCTTTGTCGATTTCGTAAATCAAAATCCCATCATGACCGGTCCTTTCAAGTTTAAAGAATACCGTGAAGGGGAAAGAATTGTCATTGAAGCCTTTGAAGATTATTTTATGGGCAGACCAAATATTGATGAAATCGTTATCCGGATTGTTCCGGATAGTGACGTAGTCTTTGCTTCTACTCTGGCAGGGGAAATAGACTTTGGGCGTTACACTCTAACCCTGCAGCAGAGCCTCCAATTGGAAAGAGAACGTCCAGAACTTTTCGAAACCTACTACACTCCTAATGTTGCAGTGGACATGGTTTTTCTTAACTTCAACGATCCCAACAACCTATCTGAACCCCATCCCCTATTTGGTGACCCCCGGGTTCGTCAGGCAATCCTCATGGCCCTTGACCGGGACCGGTTAAACCAGATCGTTTATTTCGAACTTGCAGACTCTGCTCATACCTGGATAACTCCTCTTCATTCCATGCGGGAAGCTCTGGACGGAGCAACTGAATACCCCTATGATCCAAACGGAGCCCAAGAACTGTTAGCAGAAGCCGGCTGGGAAATGAACCCCCAGGGCTTTTTAGAAAAGGATGGCCGGGTTTTCGAATTTGCCCTGGCTGGAATGGCCGGAAGCCGTGAACAGGAAATTGCTTCCCAGCTCATTCAGGCAATGCTGCGGCAAATCGGGATTTCGGTAAAGGTTGACCTTAAACCCGCCCAGGTTGTCTGGGCCAATGTTATGCCCTACCGTGAATTCGATGCGCTTCTCAGCGGATGGGGTTACGGAATTTCCTGTGAAGCCCTCAATTACTGGCATACCAGCAGCATTCCTTCTGATGCAAATTCCTGGGGAGGAACAAATTACGCTGGGTGGGCAAAACAGGAAAATGACGAAATAATTGAAAAAGCCGCAAGGGAATTGGACCCGGATAAAAAAGCCGAACTCTACCGGGAGCACTTTGCTCTCTGGACCCACTACCTGCCTGTCCTGCCCCTTTATTCAGCACCAACCCCTCATTTTGCAAAAGCCGACATTAAAAGTTTCAATTCAGGTTATGATAATGGACTGGGCTGGATAATCTACAATTGGTATTTTCAGCAGTAAATTAAAGGGGGGGGATTCCCTCCCCCTCCTAATCAGTTTTTCCTTTACAATCCATTTAAAAGGAGCATCAAAATGACATTTGAAAACCTTGGAAAACTTATCCCGGACTATTCCCGTTTTTATAACGTTGACGAACACAATGAAAGGACTTTTGAACTGGCCAAGAAATATCCAAAAACAGTTCGAGTTAGCCATGAAGGAAAATCCAGGGCAGGGGACAAAATCCCCGTCCTTGAAATTGGAAACGGTTCCCGGCATGCACTCCTTTTTGGCTGTCCTCACCCTAATGAACCTATTGGAGCGATGATGTTAGATACTCTATGTAATTTGCTTGCCAGGGAAGAAAACCTATTAAAAGAACTCGACTACACCTGGCATATTATTAAAGTAATAGATGTAGACGGAACAAGGTTGAATGAAGGATGGTTTGCCAAAAAAGATTCCATAGAAAGCTACGCGGAAAACTTTTACC
>PUNE01000069.1 GCA_003551665.1 Halobacteroidaceae bacterium | reverse complement strand
TTGTTGATTCTACTTGCTTTATTGGCAGCTTCAATTGGCTTTCAAATGCTTTTTCAGAGAATGATGAGCTGAGTGCTGTAATTGAAAATAAGGAATTTGTTGAAAATTTATGGTCTTCAGTAAGCAAGGATATAAAAAAACACTCGAATTTTGAGGAAGTTGCAGTTTTTTCTCATAAATCAAGAAAAAATAATAACATTTTCTAATTAGGGCAAGGGAATTGTTTTTAGTTATAGTCAAGGAGAAAAGGAGGATTGTTTTTGTTGATAACCCATTAATTTTTATTAAGCAATCTAAAATGGAAGGTAAATTTTAATATGTTTGCCCCCGATGCATGTGAACAAAAAGAGAATTTTAGACAATTAAATTAAGGATAAAAAGGTTTGTAGGTGTTTTTGACGAAATATTCAAAAAATACATTTATTGTAAAAAGATTTCATTTTTTTTGTTATTTGGAATTTAAATTTTTTTAGTTATAGGGAGAGGTGTTTTTGGATGTCTAGAATGGTTTCTCCTCCGATTAATCAACTAGAAAAATTACGCCAGCCATTAACAGCGGGCGAAAAAATGGTTTTCAATTTTTTTAATAAAAATTTACCTAGTGAATGGGAAATATACATTCACCCACATCTTAATGGTCTGCGGCCGGATTTTGTTTTGCTTAACCCCAATTCCGGAGTTGCCATTTTTGAAATTAAAGACTGGGATTTGGATGCAATGGATTATTGGGTGGAAGAGAGGGGAGGGAAAGCCCCAAAGTTATATGCACAAAAAAAAGATCATTCCAAAGCATTTTCCCTTCAAAACCATAATCCGATTGAAAAACTTTATCAATATAAACAAGAGCTTTATGATATTTATTGTCCACGTTTGAAAAAAAATGCAGGGTTAGCCGCAATCACTGCCGGGGTTATTTTCCCTTTTGCTAATGAACAAAGGGTGAAAGAATTATTTTCAAAAAGCCTTCTGTATCGTGGTTGGGCAAGGTACCCAGAATTCCACCCTATTTCAGGAAAGGAATCTTTGGAGAAAGAAAATATTAGTGCGGTTTTCCCAGAAAGTCAACGCAGTGAATCATTTGTTATGAACAAAGATGTTGCAAAAGATTTAAGGAATTGGCTTGTAGAACCTGATTTTGCCTCTCAACAAAGAGAGCCTTTAACATTTGATAAAGATCAAAAGTATTTTGTAACAACAAGAACTGGATCAGGTTATCGAAGGTTGAAAGGACCTGCAGGTTCTGGAAAATCCCATATTTTGGGTGCCAGGGCAGCAGAATTGCTTGGAAAAGGGAAAGAAGTTTTAGTTATTACATATAATATTACTTTACTTCATTATCTGATGGACATAGCTTCTCGTTGGCCTGCTTCAAATGGAAAGACAAGGACTGATATCACCTGGTTAAACTTCCATAGCTGGTGCAAAAGAATTTGTATTGAAAACGATTATGAGGAAGAGTATAAAGGTTTGTGGAGAGATCAATTTGAAATAGAAGGAAATCCCTTAGAGGAAAATAATGAAAAAGAGTTTAATGATGAAATTTTGGAAAATAGTTTGCCAGAGTTGGTGTCCAATATAATTGATGAAGATAAAGAAGGTAATATTAAAAAATATGATGCAATTTTAGTTGATGAAGGACAAGATTTTTCCCTAAGCTGGTGGAATACCTTAAGGAAAGCTTGCCGTCCAGATGGTGAGATGCTCTTAGTAGTCGATACAACGCAAGATGTTTATGGGAAATCTCACTCATGGACCGATGAAGCTATGATTGGGGCAGGTTTTCCGGGTAGATGGGCAGAACTGAAAGTCAGTTATCGTTTGCCTCCAAGAGCACTTAAATATGCAAGGAAGTTCGCGGAACAATTCCTTCCAACTGACCTTGTTGATTTACCCGAATCCAAACAAGGGGAATTAGATTTATTCCCTAGTAAACTGAAATGGATCCAAACAAAACCAGAGAAGGTAGTTTCTGTTTGCACTGAAGAAATGTTTTTATTAGTTCCAAGCGCGGATCCAGATGTTTTAGCAATTTCGGATATTACCTTTTTGGTTAGGAGTCAGAAAATAGGAATGAAGGTGGTTAAAGAGCTAGACAAAAAAGGAGTAAAGGTACTAAATACTTTTGATGAGGATAGCCGGGAATCCCGAAGACGAAAAATGGGGTTTTTTATGGGGGATGCTAGAATTAAAGCGACCACTCTTCATAGTTTTAAAGGTTGGGAGTCTAGGGCTATTGTTTTATATATTGGAGAGTTTATGGATAGAAATTCCAAAGCGTTAATATATACAGGGTTAACACGTTTAAAAAAACACGTGGATGGCAGTTATCTAACAGTGGTTTCCTGTGTTGATGGGTTAAGACAATATGGGAAAACCTGGCCCGATTACAAAGAGATATAGGGAGATTTTTCTTGGATAAAAGAATTAAGCTTGGAGGGAAAAGAGTTTGCAAGTGTCCCGAAAAGTTTGGCATATTTTTTCACTAAATATATGTTTAAAACCCAAAATCTTTTGATATTCCTTGTGAGGGAAAATACAAGTGGTTACAGAAAAGGCTACAAAAAATCCCAATTTTTAGCCACGGGTGGTACACTTTTACTTTAGCCTCCCGGGACACTTTCCCATTGACAAGAGCAATTCTCCAAAGCGGATAATTTAAAACCAAATTTTACAGAACATCCCTTGGAGTCTGCCTCATCTTTCCGATAACGTCCCGCAGGTTTACGAAGTTGATGAGTCTAGGGCGACTGCCCTCACCGAATCAATTTGGGCGAAACGATAGTGGAGCCGTAAACCTTTCTGTTAGAAGAGGTTTCTTTATGCTATTGACTTATAATTACTTCTTTATTAGGGTAGTCAACTGTAAAAACAAATTGAGAAATAATATCAGAACCTAAACCAAGCATAATGGGTTCTGGATATCCTCTACTAATTCCACTAAAGTTACCCTTTCTTGCATTAGTTATACTAAATTCAAAAGACCCAAGCTTTAAACTTTGAATTTCGTAACCTCTCTCATTTGACTGCAAGTTAAGAAATTCTATTAGTTTCTCATCTACAACAGTTCTGCTTTTTCCAGTATCTAACTGTATGAGTACTTTTTGTCCATTTATCACTCCCTCAATCACAGGCATAGGGTTGAGATGAGGAAATTCATTGTTTGCAATTAATTGGAAGCTTTCTTTTTCTTCTATTGACTTTGGGAATCTACTTTCAGAAACACCAATAAATTCATTACTATAATCGATAGTAAATCTTTTATTTAACAATAAAGAAGGTGGTATAATTCCTTCAAAACTATCTGTGAAAATTTCCCTTATTTCTGTTGTAATACTTTTACCAAAAACAAATACCTCCTCAGGTTCAAAAATAGCAAAATTTCCCCTAATATTCCCAGAAGCATCTCTCTCTATGTATTCCCCAGTCTTGGTTAAATCTAACTGCTCAGCAACATCAAATGAGACAACGAACCCTACCATATTTCCTGTATCAAACATCATGCTTATATCTTTATCATTAATTTTAGCACTGACATAAGGAAATCCAAAATCTCCTATATCAATTGAAAAAACTTGATCCTTTTCAAACCCATATCTATCTGCCCATTCATTAAGGTCTAGCTCCATATCATCTGAACATCCAGCAATTAAAAGCACCAATGCTATAACCAAAATCATTCCAATTTTATTTCTAAGCATATTCACACCTCTTCATATAGTAAATTTTGTCTAACGTCCCGCAGGTTTACAAAGTCCATCAGACTTAGATAGCTTCTATCTTAGTCTGAGTAAAATATATTTAGTTGGATTTTTTATCTTGATAATTTGATAGATGTTGTGGTGTTATTAAATCTTCAATTTCTAGTTCTGCTTTAGTACCATGAAAGAATGGGCCCTTATCTAAAGGGTCATGTTTGTTACTCACACTGATTTACCTCCTATATATTTATAATAACATTATAGATCCAAAAAAGTAAGCATCAAACCCTCCACATATTTTAACTTCAAGCGGATCATGAGATAATCGCCCCAGGGAGGGTAAAAAATGACCCGTGAAGAGAAAAGAGAAATATGGAGAGAAAGGATAGAAAGGTACAGATCCAGCGGGCTTATCGCTGCTGAATGATGTGAAAAGAATGAAGTTAATGTCCATACTATAAAGACTATGATCAGCAGGTTAGGTATGGCTCAAAGAAAATATAAAAGTTCGCAAGATAACAAACAAAAAACGATGAGGCATCTAGAGAGTTTTATGCTGGATGGGCGACTTGAAATCATTAACAATGATGGGGAACGGGCTATCAAACCTTTTGTAATCGGGAGAAGGACCTTCCTTTTGCCAACACTCCCAAAGGAGCAACTTCCAGCGCACGAATTTAAAGCATTGTGGAAACTGCAAAAGCCAATGGTCTAAGCCCGTTTCACTATTTGACCTTTGTACTTGAAAAACTCCCTAATATTGATATTGATGATCCTAATCAGATTGACTAGTTACTTTCCTGGTCGGATTCTCTTCTGGAGGAGTGAAAAGGTTTTGTGAAGAAAGAATAGAATATCGTGCTAAAGATTAAAATGTCGGCTCTATTTGACGCTTACTGAGAAATAGTTGATTAAATTGAAGCAAAAAAGGATCGATTTCCCTTTATTGCTTTAATTTTTTATTGCAATGAATGTTCAGAAATGTTATAATATTTTCATTAAAAGGAAAGAATCCTAAACAAAAGGCGAGGTAAAATAAATGAGTTACATTATTGGCGGGGGACAGATAATTACTTTGGATCCGGAACGGCGAATAATAAATGATGGTGCTGTTTTGGTTGAGGAAAATAAAATAACGGATATTGGAAAAGCCAAAGATTTGAAGGAAAAGTTCCCCAAAAAAGAGTGGATAGATGTGACCGGGCATATAATTATGCCCGGTTTTATTGATGGTCACGTCCATTTAGCCCAGGCTATGATAAGGGGATGCGCAGATGATTTGAACCTGATTGATTGGTTAAGCAAAAGAGTTTGGAAACTCCAGGGAAATTATACCGAGGAGGATGGAAAAACTAGTGCGGAATTATGTATTTTAGAAATGCTGAAATCAGGGACAACAACATTTGCAGAATCTCTCCTTGCTGGGAGATACGGATTTGAAGGTATTATTGAAGCAGTTATTAACTCAGGTATAAGAGGCGCTTTAGCCAAATCCATTATGGATAAAACAACATATCGGGAAGAAGAAAGTATTATGTATCCTGGAATGGTGGAAGATGGCAAAGAGTGCTTGGAGCAGGCGATCTCTCTTCATAAAAGTTGGGAGGGGGCTGAAAATGACCGTGTTTTTATTTGGCTTGGGCCTCGCCCTATTGGTGGAAGCACTCCGGAATTGCTTGAAGAGGTGGGGAAAGTTGCCAAAGAAAGGAATATGGGAATCCATATTCATTTTTGTGAGGTGGAAAAAGAAGCTAAATTCATCAAAGAAAATTTTAAAATTAATCCTGGAGCTTTTGCTGAAAGGATGGGTATCTTGGGTCCAAAAACTCTCCTTGTTCATGGTGTTTGGTTGGAGGAAGAGGATTTGGAATATATAGTTAAAAGCGGGTCAACATTGGTGCATAATCCTGCTGCAAATATGAAAGTTGCACTTGGTTTCTCTCCGATTCCCCAATTAATAAAAATGGGAGGAAATATAGGTTTAGCTTGTGATGGGGGTCCCAGTAATAATACTTACGATATGCTGCAGGAGATGAAGATGGCGGCCTGCATCCATAAAGGGATAACTCTGGACCCAGAGGTAGTACCTGCAGAAAAAGTTATTGAAATGGCAACCATTAACGGGGCAAAATCCCTGGGACTGCATTCTTTAATAGGATCTTTGGAAGTGGGGAAAAGGGCAGACCTTATAACAATTAATTGCGAAAAACCTCATTTGACGCCAAATCCTAATCCCGTATCTACAATTGTATATTCAGCAACGGGAAAGGATGTAGAGAATGTAATAGTTGAAGGCAAAATTCTAGTGAGAAACGGAGAAGTGCTGTCTATGGATGAAGAAAAAATTAAATTCCAGGCAAAAAAACAAGTTAAGAGTTTATTAGAAAGAACAAATACCAAAATACCTCCTATGTGGCCGGTAGTTTAAGAAACAGGAAGAAGGGGGATTAATGTGTCATATTTATTGGGAAAAGGAACTATTATTACAGTAGACAAGGAAAGAAGAATCATTTCTGATGGAGCAGTTGTAACCAACGGGAATGAAATTGTTGATCTTGGTAAAACCCATGAAATGAGAGAAAAATACCCGGATAAAGAATTTATTGACGCCTCAGAACATATAATAATGCCAGGTTTTGTTGACGGCCACGTTCATCTGGCCCAGGCGATGATAAGAGGGTGCGCAGATGATTTAAATTTAATTGATTGGCTGGCCAAAAGAGTTTGGAAACTTCAGGGCAACTATAATGAAGAAGATGGCAAAACCAGTGCTGAACTTTGCATTCTGGAAATGCTTAAATCTGGAACGACTACCTTTGCCGAAACTCTTCTGGCTACCCATTATGGGTTTGAAGGGATTATCCAAACTATTTTAAAATCAGGAATTAGAGGAGCGCTGGCCAAATCAATAATGGACCTCTCCACATATGCCACTAAAGAAAATATCATGGACCGGGGAATGGTGGAGGAGGAAGAAAAGTGTTTTGCCGAAGCTTTAGAAATGCATAAGAATTGGGAAGGAGCAGGAGATGATAGGGTTTTTATCTGGCTGGGCCCTCGTCCTGTTGGTAGTTCATCTAAAGAGTTGCTTGAAAGAGTTGGAGAGGTTTCCAGAGAAAAGAATATGGGAATCCATATTCACTTTTGCGAAGTAAGAGAAGACGTTCATTTTATAAAGGAGCACTTTAATATGGGGCCCGGGGAATTTGCCGAAAAAATTGGGCTTTTGGGACCAAAAACCCTTTTGGTTCATGGGGTGTGGTTAGAAGAAGAGGACATAAATTTCATTAAAAAACATTCGGCCACAGTAGTTCATAACCCAACCTGCAATATGAAAGTTGCTTCTGGTTTTTCCCCTGTTCCCCGGTTACTGGAAAAGGGAGTGAATGTAAGTCTGGGTTGTGATGGAGGCCCAAGTAATAATACTTACGACATGTTATGGGAGATGAAAATGGCTGCCTGTATTCATAAAGGGAAAACACTGGATCCGGTAGTTGTACCTGCGGAAAAGGTAATAGAAATGGCTACAATAAATGGGGCGAAATCTCTTGGTTTAGATCATCTGATTGGCTCTCTTGAGAAAGGGAAAAGGGCGGATATTGTTACAATTGACTGTACTGCTCCTCACCTTGTTCCAGATCTTAACCCCGTGTCAACAGTTGTATATGCAGCTAATGGTCAGGATATTAACCATGTTCTGGTTAATGGGCAAATGATTGTAAAACAAGGGGAAATTTTGACAATGGATGAGGAGGAAATTCTTTATAAAGCAAGGATCCAATCCGGGAACCTTTTAGAACGGACAAACCTAGATGTTAAGTCTTTCTGGCCTACTATTTAAAAAGTGAGGTTTTAAAGCCTATGTCCAATTCTTTACAGGAAAAAGTGTTGAAACAATTTTTTATTCCTCTTGCCTGGTTGGGTATATCCATTTTGGGTGCTTTTTTGGCTGGTGCCGTACTAATTCTCCTGGTAGGGGTAAACCCTATTGAAGCCTATGCTTCCCTTATCAAGGGAGCTTTTGGAAGCAAATATGCTATTTCTGAAACCCTCGTTAAGGCAACCCCAATTTTGTTAACCGGTCTTGCTGTTGCTTTTGCATACAGGGCCAAACTTGTCAATCTCGGGGTTGAAGGACAGCTTTATATTGGTGCTGCAGCAGCAGCATGGTTAGGTCTTTTTTCCTTTGGGCAATTACCCGGTTTTATCGTGGTATTATTAGTAAGTTTGGGGGTTTTTTTAGCCGGGGGGTTATACGCATTAATCCCTGGGTTTCTTAAAGCAAAACTCAATGTAAGCGAAATAATGACGGGGTTAATGTTAAATTTTGTTGCCATGTTATATGTTTCTTACCTGGTTGAAGGTCCTTTAAGATTGCCCAGATCAGTTATTCCCCGATCTCCAAATATTGAGGAAGTTGCCCAATTAGCAAGGATTCTAGGGGGTAACTTTCGGTTCCATTCGTATTTCCTTGTTGGAGTAGGGCTGGCTATTTTAATTTTCATTATTTTTTACCGGACTACCCTGGGTTTTCAACTGAAAATTGTTGGAGAAGGAGAAAGGCTGGCCAGGTTTGCAGGAATTAATGTCCCCGTTATTCAGATAGTTGCAATGGTAGTATCCGGGGGTATCGCTGCCCTTGCGGGTTACGGAGAAGTAGGAGGGGTTCACCGTTACCTTCTTGCAGAAATTTCACCTGGTTTTGGTTATTATGGTTTGGTAGTGGCTTTCTTAGCTAGAATGAATCCTCTTGGGATAATAGTTTCTAGCCTTTTCTTTTCGGTTTTATTAGGAGGTGCTGAAACAATGCAAAGAACTGTAGGAGTGCCTGTATTTCTTATAAATATTATCCAGGGATTGGTCCTATTTTTTGTAGTTGGTTTGGAAAGCTATCGCAGGAAGCTTGAAAAGAGGAAACTATTGTGATGGGTGTTATTGATGCTGCTGTCGTAATAACAATTTTAGCCGCTGCAGTTCGAATTGCAACTCCTCTAATTTTTGTTTCTCTGGGAGAGATAATTACAGAAAAATCTGGGGTGTTAAACCTAGGAGTAGAGGGGATCATGTTAATGGGTGCAATTAGCGGTTTTTATACCGCATACACCTTCGATGATCTCTGGCTTGGGATGCTGGCAGGAGTATTAGTGGGGATTATTTTTGGTGCTTTTCATGCTTATTTTTGCATTTTCCTGAGGACTGACCAAACCATAACTGGGATCTCTCTTTGGATACTGGGCTTGGGCCTTTCAAGCTTTATTTACCGAATTGCTTTTAGTGGATATTTCGTGCGTCCCAGAATTAGCACTTTTCCTCGTATTTCTTTCCCCATACTTCACGAAATACCATGGATTGGTCCTATATTTTTTAACCACAACATCCTGGTGTACCTTGGTTTTTTTGCTGTGCCAATAGTTTGGTGGCTAATAAACAAAACAGAATTTGGTCTAAAAATTCAAGCAGTGGGTGAACATCCAAAAGCAGCTGATACTTTTGGAATTAATGTTCAAAAAATCCGCTTTTTTTCTGTTGTAATTGGTGGTGCTTTCGCAGGCGCTGGGGGAGCCTTTATTCCTATTGGTTCTTTGGGCTCTTTTGTCGATAATATGACCCAGGGTAGGGGCTTTATTGCCATTGCGATTGTTATTTTTTCCCGCTGGAATCCACTTTTTGCTGTTCTAGGTGCTCTCCTTTTTGGCACAATGTCGGCGATGGGAACCAGGTTTCAGGTAATGGGAATAGACATTGCCCATCAGGCTTTATTGGCTCTCCCCTATATTGCTACAATTGCTGCCCTTGTAATGTTTAACCTTTCCAAAAAAGGAAAGCGGGGAGGGGCTCCAGGGAGTTTAGCGGTTCCCTATGAAAAAGAATAAAAATGGTTAAGGAGGTGCGAAAATGAGTGAAAATGAAACTCTTTTAAAACTTGAAGGCATAACAAAAAGATTTCCCGGAGTTACAGCCAATGAAAAAATCGACTTAGAATTGGAAACAGGGGAAATTCGCTGCCTCCTTGGTGAAAATGGGGCCGGAAAATCCACCTTGATGAATATTATTTATGGGTTGCTTCAGCCAGATGAAGGCAAAATTTTGGTAAAAGGAAAGGAAGTTAAGTTTCATTCGCCAAGAGATGCCATAAACCACGGGATTGGAATGGTACACCAGCACTTCATGTTAATACCTACCTTTAACCCAGTTGAGAATGTGGTAATTGGGAAAGGCGGAACAAGAAAAATTATGCCTGATATTAGGGGGGCAGAAAAAAAGTTTGTGGATCTGGCAAAAAAATATGATATGAATTTAAACCCCAAAACAAAAATATGGCAAATGTCGGTAGGAGAACAACAAAGGGTAGAGATTTTAAAAGCCCTTTATCATGGGGCCGAAATTCTTATACTTGATGAACCTACTTCAGTTTTAACTCCAAAAGAAACGGAACACTTATTTAAAATCTTAAGAGCACTAAAAGAGGAAGGCTGTTCTATAATTTTTATTACCCACAAGTTGTGGGAAGCGACAACAATTTCCGATAAAATTACCGTTTTAAAACAGGGCAAGGTTATTGACACAGTAGAAACAAAAAGCACCGATGCAAAAAGTTTGTCCTGGATGTTGGTTGGAAGAAAAGAGATCCAAAAAATTGAAAAAAAAGGAGGGATTGAAGGGGAACGGATCCTGGAGGTTGATAATGTCTGGGCACGAGATGACAAAGGGCTTGATGCACTCAAGGGTATTTCCCTTGAGATGAACCGGGGTGAAATTTTAGGTTTGGCCGGAGTTGCAGGAAATGGACAGAGGGAACTTGCTGAAGCAATAAGTGGCTTACGCCCGGTAACAAAAGGAAAAATTAAACTGAAGGGTAAAGAAATAACCCGCTGTAATCCCCGGAGAATACAAAAAATGGGTGCGGCATATATTCCGGAGGATAGAATTCATTGTGGGGCAGGGCAAAACCTTACTATTAAAGAGAATCTAATATTAAAAAAATACTATAGGGAACCGTTTTCCCGAAAAGGATTTTTGCAGTTCCCTAAAATTTCCAACCATTGTGCTAATTTAATAGATGATTACAATGTGGTTTGTAGGGGAGCAGAAACTCTTGGCAAACAATTATCCGGGGGAAATTTGCAAAAAACTATTTTAGCCAGGGAATTGGATGCTGAACCAGATTTTATTATTGCCGAACAACCTGCCAGCGGTTTAGATATTGGAGCAGGGGAATTTGTCCAGAACCAGTTAATAAAAAGCAGAAACCGTGGGGCTGGGGTTTTACTAATTTCTGCAAATCTAGATGAAATTCTTTTAATTTCTGACCGGGTAGCAGTAATTTTTGAGGGCAGGATTATGGGTGTGATGGAAGCAGATCAGGTGGATATTGGAATTATTGGAGAATGGATGTTGGGTTCAGACGGGGGAAAAAAGAATGCCGAAAAGGAAACAGAAAGCTTGGAAGAGGAAAAGGTCCAGTAGTGTTGCAAAGGCCAATAAATAATCAAGGAGGAAAAAAATGAAAAAATTCAAACCAGGTTTAATTTTGCTTTTGGTTGTTTTGTTGTTCTCCTTAGTTCTTGCTCAAACGGGAGAAGCAACAGCTAGAGATCTTTCAGAATTACGGGTTGGCTTTGCCATCCAGGGTGGAATTGATTGGCCTGGCTGGTATAAGCAGGGCTACGACGCAATTGTAGCTGCACAGGAGGAGTATGGTTTCCATCTTTCTGTTACCGAAATGGTTGGTTTCCCTGACATGGAAAGGGTTTTTACCCAGTATGCTGAGGAAGGTTATGATTTTGTTTGGGCCCATGCCAGTGCTTTTGAATTTGGTGTTCCCGAAGTTGCCAAGAATTACCCAGATGTAAAATGGTTAATCACCGGTAGTAGGTTTGCTGACGAAGACCTTCCCAATGTTGTTACCTACGATTATGAGTGGAGAGATGCTGCTTATGTTTGGGGTTATTTAACAGCATTAATGACAGAAGCTGGTGTGGTTGGAATGACTATTGGTGAACCTTATGATGATCTTGTGGATCTGGCAATGGGGGTAAAAGTAGGGTTTCTGAAGCATCGACCAGACGGAGAATTTATTTATAACGTGGCCGGGACCTGGGGTGATCCAGATATCGGAAGAGAAATTGCTCTTGCCCAGGCTGATGCAGGAGCAGATATTGTTACTGAATGGGCTGGAACAACGGGTGTCGGGGTTGCAACAGCAGCAGAAGAACGAGGTTTGTTTTTCATTGCGGAAGACCAGGATATCGGGGCGATGAATCCGGATGTAACAATAGGTTATGCCTATTACACATTTACCCGGGTAATTTTTGATGTAATGGCAAACATTGCAGATGATAACTGGCAGAGTGGTTCTTTTGTTTTTGACGTTTCCCCGGAAACCTTAGACGCACTTGATTTTCATATGACTGATTTAGTTCCTGCGGAAATCCAGGAAAAGGTAGTTGCCGAAAAAGAAAGAATGATGGCAGCCGGTGGAGTAAGCGAGTTATATCCAGATATTAGCGAATATGCTATTGGTGATACTGACGCTTGGATGGATTAATAAATTATAAGGGGAAGGTCCATAACAGCCTTCCCCTTATTTCCCCTTCCTTATCTGAAAATGTTTGGAGTGATTATAACTGAATAAAAAGTTAATAAAAAACGGATATATTGTGACCATGGATGATGATTACAAAATTTTTCCCAGGGGAAAAATCTTTATTGAAGGAAGCGAAATTAAAAAAATTGGAGATTTCGATTTGCTCCCTGAAGACCATTATGATGAAGTATTTGATGCTGATGGTTTAATTATTTTGCCCGGGTTAGTAAACACCCATGTCCATACATCCCAGCAATTGGGAAGGGGCCTTGGAGACGATGTTCCTCTTTTAACCTGGTTGATTGATAGAATCTGGCCTTATGAAAGCAACCTTAACGAACACAGTTCTTTTATTTCAACTCTACTTTGTTGTTTAGAAATGGTTAAATCCGGGGTAACAACTTTTGCTGAAGCCGGAGGGCAGTATGTTGACGGAATGGGGAGAGGCGTTAAACAGGCTGGAATAAAAGGAATCTTAGCCCAATCGGTAATGGATATTGGAGAGGGTTTGCCCTCGGGCTGGAGCAAACCGGTTGAAGCTTTAATTGAAGACCAAACAGAAATTTTTAATAACTGGCACAACAAAGCCGGTGAAAGGATTAAGGTTTGGTTTGGTTTGAGAACAATATTCAACAATTCGCAAGAACTGATCCTCAGAACCAAACAAACTGCAGATGACCTGGGTGTTGGAGTTCATATGCACGTAGCAGAAATTCCAGAAGAAAACCAGAAATCTATAGAAAGAAACGGTTTATCAACCGTTAGGTTTTTAAAAACTCTTGGAGTTCTTGATTCGAATTTTTTGGCAATTCATTGTGTTTGGATGGACGAAGAAGAAATAGAGATTTTTGCGGAAAAAGGTGTTAAGGTTTCGCACAATCCAGCCTCCGCTTTAAGGGTCCTTGGTTCTCCCAAGATCCCTGAAATGATGGAAAAAGATATTGTTGTTGGGCTTGGGACTGATGGTGCCCCAACAAATAACAGAATGAATATCGTTGATGAAATGTGGCTTACTTCATTAATTCATAAGGGGCGTTTAAGAAATCCTACTGCAATGCCTGCAGAAGATGTTTTGAAAATGGCCACTATTAATGGAGCAAAAGCACTAAACTGGGAAAATGAAATTGGTTCTTTAGTAGAAGGTAAAAAGGCCGATATTATTTTTATAGATCCCGATTCTCCGAACATGCTTCCCGTTCACGATATTATTGCCAACCTTGTAACGGCTATGAATTCGGAGAATATAAAGCATATGATTTGCGATGGCAGTTGGGTTATGAAGGATAGAGAAGTATTAACAATCGATGAAGAAAATTTGTATAAAGAAGTTAAAGAAGTTGCAGGTTTTATTAGAGAGAAAATTGGATATCATTCTCCCGATCGGTTTAAAAAATTTAAGGGTTAATCCCCAAACCATTTTTTCCAATTGGGGAAATTGAAAAAAGTTTTAATTGTTAGTTTTAAGGATTTTTTCTCATAATCCTCAATAGCAAAAGGAGGAGAACTGTGAAATTTAACTCGGATAAGAACGGAAAGAATCAGGGGGCTATGCCTGTCGGTGATGCAATTCGAACCCTCAGGCAAGAAAAAGGCTATTCTTTACGAAAATTAGCAGAACTGACAGGAGTTTCTGCTGCAACCATAAGTCAAATAGAAAAGAATAAAACCAGTCCAAATTTAATTGTGCTAAAAAATATTTCTGATGCTTTAGGTGAAACGGTTGTTTCCTTTTTAGCCATGGCAGATGATGAATCAGTCAGTTTGGTTAGAAAAGAAAACCGAAAAAAAATGGTAAGGAATTCTCTTCCTCAGGGAGATGTTTTGGAGGAATTTTTGGTTAGAAATCCCCGCTTCAAAATGGAACCAGCAATTATTATTTTACCTCCAGAGGGTAGTTCCCCGGAAGTTGTGCATCATCACGGGGAAGAATTTATTTATGTTCTTGAGGGGAAAGTAGAAATAATATTACAGGGAAAAGGGGTTTTTGAACTTAATGAGGGAGATACTCTTTATTATTCCAGTGATATTCCCCATAGTTTCAAAAACAATTTGAAAAAAAAGGAAAGCCGTTTCTTAATAACAGCTACTCCGCCTAATTTTTAGTTCCTTATTGCATCCTTTAAAAAACTATCTAATTTCGCAAAAGAACCGGGAGGAGAAAATTAATGGCCGTTTCCAATCGAGAATTGGAATATAGGATAGAAATGTTAACGGGTAAAATGGCATTGGAAATAAAAAACCAACCTTTAGAACCAAATGAAAGGAATAAAAAGGTTTGGAGTTTGCAAGAACCGGATCGTTTGGTAAAAGGGCTTTCCTTTTTTGATCCCAGTTCTATTGGTATTAAAGAAGTTTCTACCCATGAATATTATACCGATCCTATCCGAATGTATTATTGTCAAGCAGTTGGTGTTGTAGAATTGGGAAATGAAGTTCCCTTAATGTATAGTGATGGATATACCATTGAAGCAGAGGTTTTGGGGGGCGAAGTTATTTTTCCGGAGAAAGCTGCCCCGGCTTTAAAAAAACCGGTAATTGAAAAAAAACGAGATCTTTCAAAACTAATAATACCCAATCCCTATAATGATGGTAGAATGCCATATGTTATAGAGTTAAACAAGATCCATAATCAAAATTTGGGGAATTTTATCTTCGCACCAACATCCTGTATCGGACCATTTTCCCTGGCGGTAATTTTGCGGGGTTATCAAAACATTTTTTTTGATATGAAAAACGACCCCCTTTTTGTTCATGAACTTCTTGATTTTTGTTGTAAGGTAGTTGTAAAGTTTGGAAAGGCATTGCAAACAGTTAATAAAGTTAGTCCAACCCTACAGGAAGCCTGGAGTTGTTTACCCAATATTTCTCCACAAATTTTCTATGAGTTTTGCCTTCCCTATATAACTCGATGCATAGAAGCTTTAAGACATCCAGAAACTGGGAAAACCGGATCTCTTTTTTATGGCTGGGGTTCAAGTTTAACGAAAGATTGGAAGGAATTTTTGAGAACCCTTTGTGCTATGGGTATTTCAGGGATCCCCATTTCCGAAGAAGAAATTAAGGGGATAGGTGGATATAAAAAAATTGATCTGGGTGAGTTTAAAGAAATTACTTACTCTCGGGGAATTACTTTGATGGCATTAATTCATCCTTCAACAATGTTAAGAGAAACTCCAGAGGAGATAGAAAGATTGGTAAAGGGTTGGTTTGCAAAAGCAGGAAAGGGAGGCGGTTTTGTTATTTCCGCCAGTCTTCCAGTTGATGCTCCTGAAAAAAATGTAAAGGCTTATTTAAAAGCAATAGATGAGTCAAAATACCCTGTGCAAGAAAAGGGGGAAGAGTAGTTTTGAAGAGAGGTCTAATTGAAGTAAAATTAGATTATTGTACCGCTTGCCGCTCTTGTGAATTGGCCTGCCATTTTAGGAATACTAGCAGTTTTGGGACTTCCCATAGCTTCATTGATGTAAACCTTAATAAGGCTACCGGGGAAGTCCAGGTGGATTTCCTTGAGGCTTGTGATAACTGCAGGGAGGAACCTTTTCCCTTTTGTTATGATGCCTGTTGCACTGGGGCCATTACCTGGAAATTGGTTAATGGGGGTAAATAATGGGAAATAATTTATACGCAGGAAAAGTAATGCGGATTAACCTGAGTAATAGAAGTGTGAGGATTGAGCCTACAGCAAAGTATCTTGAAGATTCTCTTGGAGGCAGAGGGTTAGGATCCTGGATTCTATTCAGGGAAGTTGAACCAAATGTTGGTTCTTTTGACCCTGAAAACCTAATAATTTTTAGCGCAGGACCATTACTGGGGACTCTGGCCCCAACAGCCTGTCGTTTATCAATAACAACCAAAAACCCATTAACTGGAGGCTTGTGCTCTTCAAATGTTGGGGGTCATTTTGGTCCTGAATTAAAATTTGCAGGTTTTGATGCCTTGATTATTTCCGGGCGGGCGGATTACCCCGTTTATCTTTTAATAGAGGATGGAGAAATAAAAATAAAAGAGGCTAAACATCTTTGGGGGTTAACGGTTGGGGAAACAGAGGATGAAATTTGTTCCCAAAATAGTGATTACAAAATCCGAACTTCATGCATAGGGCCGGCCGGAGAGAATTTGGTTAGGGGAGCCTGTATTATGGTTGACAGAGGAAGAGCGGCAGGAAGAGGTGGGGCAGGAGCTGTAATGGGTAGCAAAAACTTAAAAGCAATAGCAACCCGAGGGAGGCTTTCGATTAAGCCTTTTGATCCTCAGGGTTTTTTTTACCGGGCAAAACAATGTAGGGAGAAAATACTTGAAGCGGAAATAATTAAAATTTATAGAGAAGGGGGAAGTATGCGCTTTGGTGGTGCGGGGGGCCCGGATGGGAATTTTCCACAGGCAGTAAAGAATTATGATGATGAATATTGGCCGATAAGCAAATCAAGAAAAATTTATGAGAAAACTTTGAAAGAAAAGTTCGAGGTTCGAAGGCTGGGATGTTTTAATTGCTCCTCTATTAGCTGTAGCCATTTTTATAAAGTGTCCGATGGGCCCTTTTCCCCAAGTGCAGGAGAAGGGTTCCAAATCAATACAGCCCGGGCTTTTGGATCCAATTTGGACATCGAGGACCCTAATTTTGTAATTGCTGCACATAACTTTTGCAGTGAAATGGGATTAGATGTAGATATGGCCGGAGCCTGCCTTGCCTGGGCCTTTGAAGCTTTTTCTAGGGGAGATTTAACTTTTGATGAAGTTAATAATCTTGATCTTAGCTGGGGAAAGTCCCACTCAGCTATGGAGCTTTTAAAGGATATGGTTTCCAGGAAGGGTTTTGGAGATGTTTTGGCCGAGGGAGTGAAAAGAGCATCTGAAATAGTAGGCAAAGGGACAATTGATTATGCTATCCAGGTAAAGGGGGCTGATCTAAATGAAGCATCCATGCGTCCTTTTAAGGCCTGGTCTCTGGGAATAGTTTTGAGTACTCACGGGGGAGGGCATTTGGATGGTTCGCCTCCCATTGGTGCTTTCAAAAAGCACCCCGAAGTTGCTAAAGATCTATTTGGTGAACCAATGGTTAATTTTCGGGGGAGATACGAAAACCAGGTAAAAGCCGTGATATGGTTTGAAAAATATAAAGCTGTTATTGATATCATGGGCTTATGCTATTTTGCTAGTATGTGGTTAGATGCTAAGGCCATATCCTTAAAAGATTTAAGTGATTTGTTTGAGGCGGGTACCGGGGAATTTTATAGCGAAAAGGACTTAATGAGCATGGGGGAGCGGGTTCATAATGTTCAAAAGGCTTTCAATACTATTCATGCTGGCTTTACCCGGGAGGATGATTTCCCTCCGAAAAAACTAATGACAAAACCTGCCCAAACTGGTCCTTTCAAAGGGGATGTATTGGATAAAAAACAATGGAATAAAATGTTAGACGAATACTACGAAGAAAAAGGATGGGACAGAAAAACCGGACTCCAAACCGAAGAAGGATTAAAAAAGATAGGGTTAGGGGAGGTTGCAAATAAATTAAAAAAATTTAACAAAATAATAAATTGATTTCAGAAAAACCATTTCTGGGAGAGTGAAAAAGCGCTTTACTTTGGGCTTTTCTTTTGGGAATTTTCTTTCTATAGGTTTAGGAGAAGAGCAAAAAGAAAATTGGTCCTTTAAGGACCAAAAGTTTTTAGACCAGGTTAACCCAAACCTTTATTTTATGATAAGGCACCTTTCTAATTTTTGTCATTGAAAAAAAGTAATTTGCATACTTCCTTGAAGTTTCTATTTGGGTAACATTTGGAGTCTTGATATTGTAATCAGCCCTGATTTTGGATGCTTCCAGGACAATTGATATAGTAACCGGAATAAGCAAAGAGAGAGGGAATATTCTTGGTGTACGGGGAAATGTTTTCAAAGGAATAAACTAGGGGGCTGTATCCAGGGCCAAAGTTGTCCTTTATGGAAAGTTACTTTTCCCACGAAGCTCTCTCCTTTTCAATGTGCTTTTCAATGTCTTCTTTTGTTCCCCAAAGGCCTTTTCCAATCCCTTTTAAAGACATTAAGTTATCATCAGAAGGTTGTTCCCCCCTGGAGATCTTATCCAAAAAACTTTGGCAAAAGGCAGGTTTTTCTCGAAACAGAGGGCTTTTTGAGGGGGCTTTTTTTGTTAAGACAATGACTTCGCCAACCTGGAAGATTGAAATATAATCCCCCGGCTTAATATTCATTTTTTCCCGGAGCTTTTTCGGCAGAGTAATCTGCCCTTTTGTGGTTACTTTGTGAAGATCAGGCTTATCTTTCATAAAACCACCTCGGATAAGAATTGCTTAACAAGAGAATACAAATAAATTTTTGCCAAGTCAAGTTAATAAACCCTTTTATTGGAAGCTTAGGGATGGTTCAAATAAAGTTTGCAATTCAAAAAGCCATCAGGTTCTCCATAATGGTAAGGAGCCAACCCAAAAGGAATTGACTGGATGGCTTATCCTATCCCTTAAGAAAAATGCCTTAATTTAGGTCGTTTTTTGTTTCTCATTCTTCAATTATTTTCCGAACTTAAATCCAGTAAAAGCTGAAATACTTCGGTTTCAAAAAGATTTTCATTTTCCCTGGCATAATCTAAGGCATTTTTTCCATCTTCATCGCGAATGGTAACATCAGCCCCGGCTTCCAAAAGCAACTTTATTACTTCAGGATTTTCATTAAACTGGCAAGCCCATATTAAAGCATTGGAATTATAAATATCGAGAGCATTTATTTCTGCTCCTGCTTCAA
>PUNE01000132.1 GCA_003551665.1 Halobacteroidaceae bacterium | reverse complement strand
GCTGCTCCTGCGGCGACAGCTTCGTCAGGATTGACATTCTTACGAGGTGCCTTGCCGAAGAACCCTTCTACTGCTTCTTGTACCTTAGGCATGCGTGTCTGTCCACCTACCAGAATAACTTCATCTACTTCGTTAGCTTTCAAGCCAGCGTCTTTTACGGCAACCTTGCAGGGTTCTATGGAGCGAGAGATCAGGTTATCTACAAGACCTTCAAACTTAGCACGAGTCATTTTAAGGTTAAGGTGCTTGGGCCCAGCAGCATCAGCAGTAATATAAGGCAGATTGATATCAGTCTGAGAATTAGAACTTAATTCAATTTTTGCTTTTTCTGCTGCTTCTTTTAGCCTCTGTAAAGCAAGCTTGTCGTTTGACAAGTCAACTCCCTGGTCTTTCTTGAATTCTGAAATCATTTCAGATATCAGAGCGTTGTCAAAATCCTCGCCACCAAGGAACGTATCACCATTGGTAGATAGCACTTCGATCTGTTTTTCTCCGTCAACATCTGCGATTTCAATGATCGAAATGTCAAAAGTGCCGCCGCCTAGGTCGTAGACAGCAACCTTCTTGTCTGCCTTGGAATCCTGATCTACTCCATAAGCAAGAGCTGCTGCAGTTGGTTCGTTGATAATACGCAGAACCTCTAGTCCTGCAATTTTGCCAGCATCTTTAGTTGCTTGTCTTTGCGAATCGTTGAAATAGGCAGGAACAGTAATCACAGCCTGTGACACTGTTTCTCCCAGATAGTCTTCTGCGTACTGTTTGATTTTTCTTAGAATTTCTGCAGATACCTGCTGGGGTGCTTTGGCGTTGCCGTTAGATTCTACCCATGCATCACCGTTTTCTGCTTCTACTATTTTGTAAGGCATCTGTGCAATATCTTTCTGCACGGCGTCTTCTTTGAACTTGCGTCCAATTAAACGCTTTACAGCAAATATAGTGTTTTCTGGGTTCGTAACGCTCTGGCGTTTAGCACTGTTGCCTACAAGAACATCATCGTCAGAATAGGCTACAATACTGGGGGTGGTCCTGCCGCCTTCTGCGTTTTCTATTATTCTGGGATCTTTGTTATCAACAATTGCGAGACAGGAATTTGTAGTTCCCAAGTCAATACCGATTACTTTGCTCATTTGTAAACCTCCTTA
The DNA here is from genome assembly GCA_003551665.1 of Halobacteroidaceae bacterium. GTDB lineage: Bacteria > Bacillota > Halanaerobiia > B1SED10-174 > B1SED10-174 > T1SED10-26. Next base: position 3,616 of record PUNE01000132.1, on the reverse strand, counting down.
ATATAAGCAAGATTTTTATTATAGTGAGCCCTTTCGGCGCTCACTGTTATTTATCATTCCGGATTTATCCATTGGTGCTTTCGAATAATAAATTGTATGGTTTGTTCAGTTCGTTAATGGTTTTTTCCAATCTTTTAATGGAAAGATCACAATAGTCTTTGCTCAGTTCGACTCCGATATAGCTTCTGGAATTTTTTATAGCCATTTTTCCACTAGTGCCGGCTCCGTTAAAAGGATCAAAAACAGTATCTCCTGGATTTGTCCAGGTTATAATTTGATCTTCTGCTAGTTTTTCTGGCATTAATGCCGGGTGCCCGTGTGCTTCTTTATCGGTTGTACTGTGTCCTCCTCCTACCTTGTAGTTAAACACATTACGAACTTTGGTATGACTGTTTCTTTTGGTCTTGGTATATTCTAATTTGCCATCCTTTCCTCTGTGCTTCATGTTTGCTTCAACATGACCATACTTGGCAGGCACCATAATTGGATTAAAAGTGTTTGGTACATTTTTACTGAAACAAAAAATATACTCCCAGGCCTGATGATATCTTTTACTGTTTTTGCTGCTTGGCATTGGATTCTGTTTTTCGTATATCATTGTATCATGGAGACGCAGACCGCAGTCCATAAAAAACAAGGCTTGCCTCATACTCGTTCCTGTTTCAGATCCTTTCACAGTAGCATCGGAAACATTCCAAATAATTACTCCTCCGTTTTTTAAAGCTCTGGCCAATTCTTGTGCAATAGCTTCGAAATCAAAACTATATCCATTATAATTTCTTATATCATCATAAGGAGGACTTGTGATAACAAAATCTATACTTTCGTCCTCCTGCAATTTCAAATAGTCAAGACAATTATTGTTATAGATACTACAGTGATTATTTTGATAATAGGGCTGCATCTTGGTATAGAATCTCCGAATCGTTTTTGATTTCTTTCATAATCCTTTGCATGTCAAACAATAATAGTTCCGGAACAGGAATTTTAACAGCAAGCCTATGGTGTGCTTTATCTAAGTTTTTATAAATCAAATAGCAATTTTGTTGATGGCCAGTTTTGCTTGAATTTCTAGCCACCACAGGGTTGCCATTATTGTCAAATGCTACAACTTTTTTCACTCCAGAGTATTTGCTTTTTTCGCTATGTTCAAATGATCTTACTTCAAGTTGATTGATATCAGGGTGTTCGTGATCAAAAAGATATATATCAACGTAGTAAAAGTTTCCGGTATAATCTTTGCCGTGAAGAATAACAACATCCAGCGTATTATCGCATCCAAAAGCATCGAAACTTTGTTTTTCAAAGTGTTTAAAGTTCTCCACAGTTTCTTGCATTACATCTGTGGGATTATCTGTCTGATCATTATTTTCTATCAGACCGATTCTTCTTTGTACAATTTCAGGGCGTCGAGAAAATCTGCCAGGATCAGAAATAAAATCTCGACCTTTTTTTGTCTTTAAAACTACAGGTTTCATATGTAGAGATTTGATGTTTAGAACAGAGTTATCAAGAACCCCGTCTGCTAGATAAACATCTCCTGGTATGTGTGTTCCTCCCATCGCATCACATATGATTGCCTCCCAGTTCTCTCCGCTGAGAGAATTACATTTTAAAGCATGATATACGCCTGTCATTAGCAATTGAGAGTCTATCATCGAACCTCCAGTCATTTGCCGATAGTTTTTGATTCAAAAATTCTTGTATGAGTATCTATACAGCGAACAAATGTTGCACACTTAGGCAGGTGTTTTAATTTTTCTGCACCTGCATAGGTACATGCACTTCTTAGACCACCCAGGATCTCTTGTACCACAGGCTGCATATCACCTTTGTAATCAACAAGCACGGTTCTGCCTTCAGAAGAACGATAATCCTTTAATCCACCAAAGTGTTTGTTATTTGCAGTTTCTGAACTCATTCCATAAAACTTAACAAATTTTCGTTCTTCAACTTTACAACTAGTCCATGTCCATTCAGTTTGTCCGTCTGGTAGAATACGCTTTTTGGCTTCTAACTCGTCAGTTTCATAGAGACGAGTAATGACTTCGCCGCCGCCCTGATCTGTGCCCGCAAGCATGCCTCCTAGCATTACAAAATCTGCGCCAGCAGCAAATGCTTTGGCCACATCACCAGGGTTAGTACAGCCGCCGTCAGCTATGATATGACCGCCTAGACCGTGTGCGGCATCAGCACATTCAATTACTGCTGAAAGTTGAGGATAACCAACGCCTGTTTGTATCCTTGTCGAGCAGCAGCTTCCCGGACCGATTCCGATCTTAACAATGTCAGCACCGTTGAGAATCAGTTCTTCTGTCATTTCTCCTGTAACAACATTACCTGCAATAATAACAACAGCAGGATAGCGATTTCTAAACTCTTTCACAAAATCCACAAATCGTTCAGAATAGCCGTTTGCTACGTCGATGCACACATATTTGATGTCTGTGTGAAGCCTGTCATACACAGCATCGAAGTGTATTAAATCCTGTTCAGAAATACCAATCGACACAGCTACATGATCTGCAAGATCTGGTTGAGAGTCGAAAAATTCTACCAGTTCTTCTTCTGAATATGTCTTGACAAGACAGGTAAACAGCCCAACACTGGCTAATTTTTTCGCAACAGCCATTGTGCCTACGCCGTCCATGTTTGAAGCTATTATGGGAGTTCCACGGTAGTGATGATCTTCCCAGTTGCGATGTTCGAAAGCAGGTTCATAATTTCTAAAAGTAAATTTTCTTTCGAGATTGACTTCTTTTCGTGAGCCTAGTGTGGATCGTTTAGGACGAATTAGCACATTTGCGTAATCTAATTTAGTTTCGTTTTCGATTCTCATAGTTTTTTACCGTATACAAATCCTATAGAAATTTGATCGTCTTGAGAAAGAATACCATCTACATGATATCTTAACCATCCTGGAAACACATATAATGCACCGGGTTTGGATGCATACAGAGCATGAGTAGCATTATAATAATTGTTTTGTTCTAGTGCGTCAGTTAAATGATATTCGCCGCGATCTGTTCTTTCAAACTGGATATCTCCGCCTTTGTTAGCAGCATCTACTATGTATATTCCTGTAAAAACAGCATCAGGGTGTATCCTAGGCTTAATATATGATCCTGTTGGATTGATGTTAATCCACATGTCATACATCTGTAACTTCGAAAGCCCTACCTGCTTTCTGCAATTATCTACTTCATGATTAAGCAGATCCATTAGCTTATCAGTTTGATAATTTTCACCCGGCAGGACAGTGGACGACCTCCAGCCATTTTGATTTAGGATAGAATTACCTGGGTCCGACTTCTTCCTGTCATATGCATATCTTTTGATAGACTTGTTATCAAGCGAATGAATAATTGAGCTCCAGATTACACTTGGGAACCATAGTTCGTTATGCATGCCCATATTAAGCCCAGGGATTTCTGTTTTCCTGCTGGCTGTCTTTGCTTAGTTTTTTAAGCCAGCGAGATCGTGCTGCTGCTTTTTCTCTTGCTCTTTTTACGCTTGGCTTGACATACTCTTGCCTGTCTTTCACCGTCTGCATTTTTCCGTCGTCTTGAACTTTGCGTTTGAACTTTCTCATTGCATCTGCGAAGTTTCCGTTGCG
>PUNE01000083.1 GCA_003551665.1 Halobacteroidaceae bacterium | reverse complement strand
CCCTATATCTAGGACTGGCTTAAAGGCCAAAACATCTACCTATAATATTACTTCCGAAGGGCAGTATATTTTTCTGCTAAGCGCTGTGAAAAAGCGCTCCTTGCGATGGCGCTGGGACCAAAAAAGTTTTGGAAAAATACCCGGCGCTATCCTTCCCACTTGATCTGGTCCCGTTTGGCTCTGCCGGGAGTAGTCCTGTGCATTTCTGTTAAGTTTGCCATTAGGCATTCTCCTCATATAGATGGTCGATAATAAAGCGACCCCAGTTCTCGAACTGGTAGTAGGACTCGACTAGCTGTTCCAGGCTCATCCAGTGTCCTTCCAGGACATTGTCTTCCCGAATTTTCACGGACTTGACCGGTGCGGTATAGACGAAGCCCAGATGGTCCGGGGTCTTGCCTTTAAGGTCGCGAACATGGCCGATGAACTCGGGCTCACCGGCCAGTTCGGCGTAGACCTCCTCTTTCAGCTCCCTGTGCATGGCACTGCGGATTACATCAGTGTAACCATCCTCGGTTCCGATGTGGCCGCCGAAGCCCAAAGACAGTTTGCCTTTGAGCCTGTGGTCCCCGGTGATCCGCTTAGAAATATAATAATGGCTTCTATCCTGCGAAGTAAGGATCACATAGGGGATCAGCTGCTGAAAGGAGGGGTTCTCTTCGGCGTCGTATCGGAAGATAAAACGACCCTGGGTGTCGTACCAGGAAACGTCCACTGAGGGGAGTTTGTGCCTGGGCATGAACCTGTCTTCGATATGGTCTGTCGCCTCGTAGGGGACGACAAAGACCTGCTCGTCTTTGTATTTTTCTTTTAGTTTGGCTTTGGTTAGGACATCGATTTTTTCTTCCTCCTTTTCCGGATCTTTTCAAGCCTGCCCTGCTGGTAGCCATACCAGCAATCGAGGTGGCAGGAGAGACAGTTAAATGTTTCTGCATGTTCCACCTGCAGGTTGGTTCTGACAAAGTGGCAGGATGTGGCACCGCTTTCAAACCTGGTGGGGCTTCCGCCCTTTTGCTTGTAATAGTTCGCTACGCAGCGTATGGTGTGTCCATTTTCCAACACGATCACTCCATGTGTCACGCTGCTTACTCCTGGCTTGCCAAGACCGTTTAGAATTGCATGGTATTGGGGTTCCTGCAGGCCTGCGATCTTTTTGTTTAATAAGACGTCTACGAGGTTCAAACTATCACCTCTTTCAGAAACATTCCGTGCAGTAGATCTTCCGGTCGTCAGCAGACTCGACGTTGCAGTGCTGGCAGATCTCCCGGCCGCACTCGACGCAGGTGAAGTGCTCATAGATAATATACTCGCTACAGATCTGGCACATCTTCAGGTCGTCACTGTCGTCTTCTTCCTCAGGCGGAAGGTCTTCCTGCTTTGACTGCTGCATCTCCTTGATTTTCTCGGAGATCTCCAGGATCTCCTCCGGAGTGCGGGGCTGTGTCTTTTTGGTTACGACCTCACTGTCTCCGTGACGGAAGTTTTCGGGCAGCTTGATCTGGCATCCCTTGATGTGGATATCCACATAGGGCTTGGCCTTCATGACTGTGTCAAAGATCTTGCAGATTGCTGTGTTCGGGCAATCGAAACAGATCAAGATGATTCCTCCAATCGGGTGGTGTAATTATTGTCTTCGTCTTCGTGTACGTCTAGGTTGTTGCCATCGGGCAGGGTGATATACTGGCTCTCCAGGTTCTCCAGTCCCTCGACTCTGAGGCACCCGCAGGGGGGTTTAATCCTGACCCGGCCGCTCTCCGGGTGGTACGCGGCCTCGCTCTCGACGGTGATGCCTCCGTCCCAGGTAGATACGTAGGTTACCGGGATCCAGCGGCCCTGCCTCATCCGGGGCCTGCCGGACTTAAAGGCAGTCTCTTTCCCGATGGCCTGACCCAGTCCTTTTCTGATGCTTCTGTACATTATGTTCACCTCCTTGCTGTTTTATCTAAAGGCTTATGCCCGTTCTTTCCCGGACGAAGTCTTTTAATAATCTTTTCTCTCTGTCTGAGGGGACACTGGCAACGACTTCTTCCAGTTTGGGGCTGAGCTGCAGCCGGACTTCGTGCAGGTAGGAGTCAAAGACACTGATCAGGTCCTGAATGACGTACTGCCCGTAGGTCACGGAATGGTCCTGGACCAGTGTTTCGAGCTCTGTCTTTTGCGATAGGGCCAGATCGGCCAGGTCTGTATCCTCAGGCAGGATAAAGACTTTGGAGTAAATACCTTCTTCGTGCAGGCTTTCGCTGTGTCCGGCGACTTTCTCCAGGCCTGTCTCGTCCCCGTCCATACAAAAGACCGGCGTCTTTTTCAGGGTCTTGATCAGGTCGATGTGTCCCTGGCTCAGCGAGCTGCCCAGGGTAGCGACAACATTTTTGAGCCCGTACTTGTGGGCTAGGATCACGTCGGTACAGCCCTCGGTGATCCGGATTTCGTTGAAATGCGGGTCCAGCAAATGGATCCCGTAGAAATAATAGCTCTTGTTAAAAATGTCGCTGTTAGGGGGGTTTATATACTTGGGGCTGTCCTGGCATTTGAAATGCCGGGTATTGAAGCCTAAGATCCTCCTGTAGCGGTCAAAAAGGGGAAAGACAATCCGGCTGCCGTCGTAACCGACTATCCACTTTTTGATGTCGTCGTCATCTATGCCCCGTTCGTGCAGGTACTTTCTCGGCGCGCCTTTCAGCTGTTTACTGTAGGACAGCGCCCTCTGATAGTTTTCGTCATAGCGCTGCTGGAAGGGGCTGCTGGGGTCCTCCATACCCAGACGTCTGGCCAGGAATAAAATGGCTTCTTGGTGCTCCAAGCCCTTAATCCAACGTATAAAGGCAATTTGATCAGTACCAAAGTTTTCGACTCCGTCCTTTTTGCCCTGATGGCAGCCGAAGCAGCACCAGCTCTGCTCCCGGGCCCAGACGGTGAAGCTTGGTGTCCTGTCGTCGTGGTTAGGGTGGGGGCAGCGGCCCTGCCAGATCCCGTTAGAGAGCTTTTTCATATCCGTGTATTCCCGTGCCAGCTCCAGCATATCGGTATTGCGCTTGACCTCATGAGTGAATTCTTTCGTAATCAATACGCAGGTCCCTCCTCTCGTGGATGGATTGATAGAGTTCCTCCAGGCTGTCGCAGCGGAAGCTGTTCCTGAAGATCAATCCATCGGCGATGACCATTCTTTGCCTGGAATGAATGTCCATGAACATAGTATAATTCCGCTGTTCGTAAATCCGGAACTTACTATGCTGCTTCTGCCTGGCATGGACGAACAGATTGACTCTCGGATATAGTTCTGCAAAAACCCCTGTCTGCTCCGAGAGTATGTGACCTTCACAACCTTCATGAATGTCGAAAAGGAAAGGTCTCCGTTCATTTTCAAAGGCTTGTGCCAGTATATAGTGCTGGCCGTTTATGAAGCTGGTCCAGAGCCGGTCGGTATGGTCATGAAAGCTCATATAGTAGGCACACAGGTCATCAACGCCGAAAAAGTTCAGGACACACTCCCTGTAGTACAGGTATTGTTCAAGATAGCGCATGTTGCCCTCCTTACTTGACGTAGAACTTGTCTTCTCGCTCCTCGGCGATAACGCCCTCGACGGGTTTGCCGTCCAGGAAGAGCCTGCCGTCTTTGATCTCGGCTTTTTTCTTTAGCTCGTCCTTTTTTGGGGCCGGCGTGTACCTGACGTATTCGGGTTTGTTTTTCTCCAGGAACTCTACAAGCACTTTGTCGTCATATTCGATCTTGGGTGGTTGGGCCTTAAAGCCCACGGTTCCTTCGATGAGCTTTAAGCTCTTCTTGCTGGAGCCCTCGAGCTGTTGCCGGGCAAAGGACTGTAAAAGTTCAGAAAAATATTCGACCGAACGCTCCAGCGACTCGACTTCCTGCTGTCTCCACCGTTCGACCTTGTCTTTATAGTCTTCTATCGCCTGTCTTGCTGTCTCATTAGTGGCCTCTTTGTAGGCTTCGAGCTCTTTGACTTTCTTCACGAAATAGTCCGCCTGCTTGGGGTCTTTGATCCCTTCTTCGCTGGCTTCGTGAAGATTTAGCTCTTCGATCTCCTGCTCTTCGATAAACTCGACCAGCTCTTCCAAAAGCTGGTCTGCGTGACGTTTTCCGGTTTCGACTGTCATGGCTTTGCTCCTTTCTGCTTACTTTTCCTGAGCCTTGCGCAGTGTTCCCTTGGCGGGGGACAGGGACTTTTTAGACCGGCGCAGGCTGCTTACTTTCAGCGTAACCCCGCTTTTCATAAATTCCTTGTCTAGGCTTCCGGCAATGTCAATCTTTTCGGGTGAGCCTAGTTCTTTGTACAGGCTGCCCATCCTCCAGGCCCAGATATCGACCCTACGTTTCTTGCTATCTTCCAGAGTCAGTTTGATATTATCCGGGTTGTTCTTGGAAGGGTGGACTTTCTTGACCTTCAGGTTTTTTATGGCCAGCATAGGCGGTGCATCATAGTAAATAGAGTTTAGCTGCTCGTAGTTCTTTTTGCTCAGCTCCTGCAGCCCGATGCTGCAGTCGATCTGCAGCTCTTCAGGTTCTTTCTCTTCGGGGCTGATCTCCTTCAGGTAGTCGGCCACACCCTGCCGGAAGTCCTCCAGCTTATCTTCGGACAGGGAGAATCCGGCAGCGAAACTGTGTCCACCGAAGGAGTCTATATTCTCCTGCTCTTTCTGCCGGGCCAGCAGGGCTTCGACGTTGACTTCGTCGGCCGAGCGGGCGCTACCGGTGACTTCGCCGTCTTCTACAGTGTAGATAAAGGCGGGTTTGTTGTATTT
>PUNE01000012.1 GCA_003551665.1 Halobacteroidaceae bacterium | reverse complement strand
TGGATTTGTATTTAGATTTTCCAAAAGGCAGTACATTCCACTGTCCTGAGTGCGGTCAAGCTGAGTGCAAACCCCATGACACTGAAGAAAAAACCTGGAGGCATTTAGATTTTTTAAACTAGGCCTATCTTCACCCAAGGGTTCCCAGGGTTAATTGCCCTGAACAGAGAGTAAAAACTGTAAAAGCTCCATGGATGCGCCCAAAATCGGGTTTCACATTGATGTTTGAAGCATTCATAATGACTTTGGCCAGGGAAATTCCTGTGGGTCCCATTGCCCAGTTAGTGAAAGAGCATTATACCCGTATCTGGAGGATAATTCATAATTATTTTGATCAAGCAAGGGAAAAAGAAGACTTTCCAGTTGAAAAAAAGTTGTTCTTGATGAGACTTCCCGCAGTAAAGGACATAATTATTGCAGTATTTTTGTTGACTTAGAGAGTTCTAAGGTGATATTTGCTACTCCGGGTAAAAAAGCAGAAGCAATATCAGAGTTCAAGGTTGGCTTCGAGGAAAATGATGGTATTCTCCCAGTAAAGTCACTGATTTTTGTGGGGATATGTCTCCTGCTTTTATTTTAGGTGTAGAAAGCAATTTTCCGCAGGCAAAGATAACATAAATATCACATTATGAAGATTATAAACGATGCTGTAGATCAGGTTCGGCGGGAAGAGCAAGTAGTGATTGGATTACTTAAAGCTACTCGCTATATATGGTTGAAGAACCCCGGGAAATTAACTGAGAAACAAAAGAAGAAATTAGAGGATTGGCAACAATTATATATCAAGACAACAAGAACTTATCAATTGAAACTGGCCTTTCAGGAACTCTTTGAGCAAGCCCCCTCAGAGGCACATTTTTTTCTTCAGAAATAGTATTTCTGGGCAACTCATAGCAGACTTGAACTAATGAAAAAAGCTGCTAAAACAATAAAGGACCATTGGGCGGGTCTTATCAGGTGGTTTGATCCAAAAACAAATAATGGAATTTTAGAAGGCCTCAATAGTCTGATCCAGGCGACAAAAAGGCGGGCCAGGGGTTATACAACCAACGATAATCTCATTATGATTTATCTCGTGGGGGTCAAGTTGTCATTTCAGACACTTTGATATTCTACCCACACTAAATAGCGGGGAACCTATTTTTTGCAAATATAGAAATGGAATTAAGGAACATAGTTGAAAAAATTGAAGGGGAATAAACCAGGGGAGGGAGGATTTTTCCCAACATTGTAGTAAAGTGATGCCAACCTGTGATAGAATTTAGAAAATATAACTAATTTTTTCCTAAGAGAAGTTAAAATGTTAAAAACTCAGAATGAGACAGAATTTTAAATAGCGGCTCATACTATTAGTGGTTTTATTATTCCTGGAAATTCAAAATGATACAGGAAGTGGGGAAAGTATGAAAACCCTGTGGATTTTGGGAAATCAATTAAACGAAAATTTAGAAGGATTCGAGGCAATAGATCCCAAGGGAGATATAATTCTTTTTTTGGAATGCAAAGATCGGTACCTCTGGAAAAATGAGCATAAACAAAAACTGGTACTTGTATTTTCCGCCATGCGTCATTTTGCTAGAAAATTAAAGGAAAAAGGTTATAGGGTTAATTACCGGAGTGCGGAAAACTTTCCTGATGGTCTTAAAGACCACCTTGCGGATTTTCCTTCCCAGGAATTCCTTATTCATGAACCTACGGATTATCGCATCAAAAACCTCATTGAGAAAGAACTTGTTTCTAGAAGAAATGTAAGGGTCAAAATCCTGAGAGAAAAGCCACTATTTCTGGTGGAAAAAAGTGAATGGGAATCTTACCTGCCGGAAGGAAAACATTGGAAACAGGACGATGTTTATCGAAAACTTCGTAAAGGGAGAAAGATCCTGCTGGATGCCAGCCGCCCCCTGGGAGGGAAGTGGAGCTTTGATACTGAAAACAGGAAGCCTCCCAAAAAGGGATTAACTTTCCCTGAGCCACCAAAATTCCAACCTGATAAAATTACCCGGGAGGTAATGAAAAAAGTTGAGATAGAGTATCCTGATCTATTTGGGGACCTAGAAAATTTCTCATGGCCTGTTACCCGCGAAGAGGCCTTAAAGGCTCTGGATCATTTTATGGAATACCGCCTCGTTACTTTTGGAGATTATCAAGATGCCATGATGGAAGGGAATCCCTGGATGTCACATTCCCTCCTATCTGGGGCTATCAATATCGGTCTCCTAACCCCGGAGGAAACGATAAAAAAAGTGGAAAATGTCTATCATCAGGGCCGGGTTCCCCTCTCAACAGTTGAAGGCTTTATCAGGCAAATATTAGGGTGGAGGGAATATATACGGGGAGTTTATCTGCGAAAAATGCCCGGGTATGGAGAGGTTAACTATTTTGGTCACCAAAATCCACTGCCCTCCTATTACTGGACTGGCGAGACCAATCTCAATTGTATTTCGACAGCAGTTAAAGAAGTCCTTAAAAGCGGATACAATCACCACATTCAGCGCTTGATGGTCCTTGGAAACTGGGCAAACCTTCTGCGGATAAGACCACAGGAGGTGTCCGATTGGTTTTTGGAGGCATATGTGGATTCCTACGATTGGGTGGTGCTCCCTAACGTTTTAGGTATGGGTCTTTATGCTGACGGAGGTTTGATGAGTACAAAACCTTACGTTTCATCGGGCCAATATATTAATCGAATGAGTAATTATTGTTTTCCCTGCTATTTTAATATCAAGGAAAAGGTTGGGGAGAAAGCATGTCCCTTTCACGCTCTTTATTGGACTTTCCTCGAAGATCATAGGGCTCTTCTTGAGGATAATCCAAGGATGAAACTGATGTATGCCAATTGGGACCGGCAGGAAAAAGAACAAAAAAGGGCCCTTATAATAAAAGGCCGAGAACTTTTGGATGAAGCGAAAAAATTTCCTGGATACCGGTAAAAGCCTGGGCTGATAAAGTATTCTAAAAGGTAGGTCTGGAAAACAAGAAAAGTTACATTGTTAAGGAATGAAGAATTTGGATAAAGGGGTTTTAGTTAAGGAAAGATTTTTTCTTCAAAGAACTTATTAGACAAATTATTAAGGCTTATAAGTTACCATTTTAGAGAGATTGCTTGATATTGTTTCACCGATTACTTTAAAAAGGAGCAAAAATTATGGATTCGGCCAGTTGGTACTCAAAACTGAAAAAACCCGGATGGGCGCCTCCAAGCTGGATTTTTGGACCTGTCTGGACTATTCTTTACATTTTAATTGCAGTCTCTTTTGGTAATGTTTTCATTTTATTTGTACAGGGGGAACTTCCCTGGCAGGTAGTTCTCCCCTTTGCACTCAACCTTGTGTTTAACTTTGCTTTTACTCCTTTGCAGTTTGGTCTTAGAAACAACCTTTTGGCATCATTAGATATAGTATTGGTTTTAACGACCCTTATTTGGGCAATCGCTTCCATATTGTCGCATATCCCATGGGTGGCATATATTAATATTCCTTATCTGTTGTGGGTTACTTTTGCCACTATTCTGCAGCTGACGCTAACCTATTTAAATAAATAACATTGAGGCCTGCCAACTTAATCTCGGCACGAAGGTTTTGAGATGAAAACTCGGTAAGTATTGGTAAGAAAAAATACTTGGGAAAGGGCAAAGGACTTTCTAATACTTGCTTGCAAGGATTGGCTGTATCAACTTTTTTTATGGGCAATATAAAGAGGTGGATTACTTTTTGGGAAAAGTGCAAAGGTTGCAATGTTTTATGTTGGTTAAGGTTATTAAAACTTTTTGATAAGGGATAATATTGTAAGGAGTTTTTTGGGTTCATATTGAATCAGGTTTTGGTGGAGGGAACTTAAATAATTTAGGAAATAGGGTACCGGTTAGCCAGTAACTAGAATCCTACTGAAAGAAAAAATAATATAATGATGGGGGTAAAGGTTTTTATGAAAATGGAAGTTAAGCCATTAGGGGAGAAGAAAACAAAAGTTTCTTTTAAAGATTTCGAAGTAATTACTGACCAACCAAAAGAAAAGGGGGGAGAAAATACAGCTCCTACTCCTTTTGATTTTTTCTTTGTGGCAATTGGTTCATGTGTTGGTTCCAGTATTCATAGTTTTTGCCAAACAAGGGGAATACCAACTCAGGATCTGCGGATTTATTTGGAAATATCAAGAAACTCCGACACCAAACGAGTGGAAAAGGTTGATATTAGTATTGGTTTGCCCGAGGATTTTCCTGATAATTATCGAAATGCTGCTTTAAAGTCTGCAGAAGCCTGTACGGTCAAAAAACATATTATTGACCCTCCGATTTTTAATACATATTTACTAGATTAAAAGCCACCTGCAGCATCCTTTCTTTACCTCCTTTGAGTTTGGGTTCTCTGGAGGTTATTTTCAGGATGCCTGGAGGTGGTTCCTTATTTTTTATACCTCTGTATTTTTTTTTTGCCACAAACATGTATTGGAAGGGAATTATTTCCGACTCCTGTTTATCAGGCAAAATTCAATAAGCCTACCTAAATTTCCAATTCCATGCCCTCAATGGCTACCTTAAAACCTCTCCTTTGCACCTCTTTGTTTTCCTTACTATCAGGATCAACAAGGGGGTTATTATGGTTAAAGTGAATGAAAATAACCTCCACCTCACCCTTGTCGACAAATGGTTGCAATAGGCCCATGGTTTTAGTTACCTTTGGGTGAGGGACTTCAGAAGGTTTGGCAATAATTGATGTATCATCCTCTGAGTAAAAGGTTGCGTCTAAAAGCAAGTAATCCATATTTGGAATAAGTTTCTC
>PUNE01000134.1 GCA_003551665.1 Halobacteroidaceae bacterium | reverse complement strand
TGTCACAACTTCTCCGATTGCGCCCCCATTGCCAAAATCCAAGCATCCCCCGGCCAAAAGTAAAAAACCAATTAAAGAATAGAGGACAATCTTCTTCATCGAATACTCCTTTCTTTTTTTGTTTTCCCAATAGGATTTCTTGAGGAATATTCCCCGGAAGAGAGGAATAATCGTCCTGCCTCCAAATACTAAATAAGGAGTTTTTGCCAGCTTTTTTACTTAACCTTTCCAATTCCATTCATATCAGAGCCCGTGTTGCAAAATCCCCTTCATTTGGCCATACTCAAACTTTTCATCCCTTTCCTCCAATCCATAATTGGAGAAAATCTTCTGGTTGGGACTTACATAACCAAATATTTTTTCATCAAAACGGGAAGTTCCAAGAAAACGACCAAATTTTTACTTTATATTTAATTATCTTAAATTTTCTGAAATCAAATCCTACCACAAACCTAAGAAACGAACACCCCCTCTTTTAATCTTGTTCCAGAAAATTATAAATATCCCGCCTGACGTCCTCCCATGAAAAAAGATACAGCAGAGCATCATGCCCCTTTCCTTTCAAAACTATCAATTCTACATATTCTCCCCCCTTTTCTTTTAAACGATAGGCCTGTTCAATGGGGACATCCTGATCCGCATCTCCGTGAATTAAAAGAACTGGTCGGGGTTTAATCCGGCTAATATTATACAATGGAGACCCTTTTAAAGGCCTTACTTTATATCTCAACAAAATGGAAAGCCGAATTAAAAGCCTGGAAAGAGAAACAAGAAATCCCGGCATTTTTCCATCAATAAAGTGAATATAAATATCCTCGCACCGGGCAAAACCGCTGACGCTAATTATCTTATCAATAGCCTCCAAATTTGCGGCGGCATTAATTGCAGTTGAACCACCCATGGAAAAACCAAATAGAGAGATCTTTTTATTTTTCAGCCTATCCTGGCTTTTTATCCAATTAATTATCGCTTCAACATCCCATATTTCGGTATACCCAACGCCAATTTCTTTTCCCTCGCTATGGCCATGGGCCCTTAAATCAATAGAAAAAACTTCCCAGTTCTTTTCCCAGAAGATTTTTCCCTGTTCCAGCATAGATGTCCCATCCATCATGTGCATTCCATGCAACATAATTAAAACACCCCGGGGGTTTTCAGGGGAAAGATTCCAGGAATTAATTTTAAGACCATCTCGAGTTTCTACCTGGACTTTTTGTATTTCTTTCTCCAAATCCTCGGGGATTTTAAGCTCTTCCACTCTCATTTCCACCATTCGCCCTATCATCTTATGTACATAAAAAAAGGCCAGAACACAAACAGAAATGATAATTATTGGCAAAATTTGAATAACACTGGTCTGTAAAAAGTAAAAAGCCGGAAAAAGAAAGTTTGTACTGTCCAAGGATTTCTTCTCTCCCTTTTCATTATTGATTCAGGTTTACCTAAAAGGGTTCCCTCTAAATTTAGCTATTGTTTTTCGGTCTTTTCTTCAAAAACCCTTGCAGCAGTAAGATTTCCTTTCAGCTTAAATTCCCGGAAATAATCACCTGGTTCAGAACCAGGAAAACAAAAAATTCCCCTCAATTAAAATCCCCGATTTTGGTTTTTTCTCCCTTTTTTATTCTATATATTTTTTTCTTCCCCTTAAAACAAAACCCTCTAAAATCATATCCTTTTTTCTTCCCTTGCCAACCGAAATATTTCATTGCTCTCCAAAGAAATTTATCCTGGGAAAATTCGGGTAACCTTTTTTACTGGTAGGTACTATTACGGGTCCATTAGGGTTAAAGCCTCTTTAATTAACTTCTCCAGCTTATTTTTTAATTCACTCAATTCCTCGGGCGACCTTAACTTGATCTGCCTCATTTTTTTCCCGGTACCTTCTAACACCCCTTCAGGATCTTTTAGTTGCGTTCCTCGCATAAACATGAGGGAAACCCAATTTCTGTAGGCTGCAAGTGCAAGCACTCCCCATCCGTCATAGCCAAATTGGCGGGCCCCGTAAATCATTCCCCCATCTTTAAAGTAAAAGGAGTAATTTATATCCGGTAAGATCTCCAGAATTAATGAATGGATTTTGAAGAATAGCTCTTTAAAATGAAACTCCCTGTCTTCAATCAAGTTCTTCAATTGTTCTTCTGTTGGATTGGTTATTCTGGATTTTTCTCCATTGGGATTATTTTTTTTCTTTTCCTTCAGCGCAAAACACTCCTTTCCTCAATTAAGATCTCAACTTAATGGAGCATAAGTTTATTCATTTTTAAATCATGAGCGGAGAAAACTAAGCTAGGACAGTTTTGGACAGCAATGTTTTTATAAATGTTTTCCTCAGTACCCATGGAAAAAAACAGCTTCTTCTTAAACTGGTTTTTTGCCTGGATATTTCATTTCCCCCTCTTAACAGGCTTTATCGCAAATAATTGTCCACAAATTTAATGGCCAGTTCCAGTGACTCTTTTGGATCAACCCAGATATCCGGCTCGATTCCAATTCCCTCCCGGAATGAAAAATCCAGTTCTAGAAATAATGTTGTTCCCATTTGCACCGGAATTGTTGAGTGAGGAAGGAAATATGTCGTTACATTCCCAACTGTCGTTGCTCCCCGGGTATTAGTACCTATCAAAATCACATTTTCAACCTGCTTGAGGTATCTCACAAAACTTTCTCCAGCTGAAGCAATATAGCTATCCAGGAGAACAACCAGGTACCTATCATTACTTTTTAACCGGGGTAGAGAATAATTAATATCAGACCAGCCTCCTGAAACGGGGGAGAACCTTCTCTGCGCCCAACTGCTGTCCCGATCATTCCATTCACTCCATCTTACCTGGATTTCCTGGGCAGTCTGGGTACGGAGGTCTGCATATAGACGGGCTGTTCCAGGATTTCTCAGGCTTGAAGTGTAATTCTTCACCCATTCCATGGGAATATGGTCTGCCCCACCAATATGCCCCCTTATATCCAGAATGGCTATTTCTGTATTCTTTAGGGCTTTTGCACCATCGGTAAACTCTTTCATCTTTTCCTCCTCCCAGGGATTGGCCACCCTGTTGACTATAACAGGCAAACCATCTTTTTCGTAATACTCATACATTGTTCTGTCCGAGGGAAGAGATTCAATGGGAAACAAATAAACCAACCGGTCTTCCAAATGATCTTCAACAAAAGACAGTGTAACCGGGTACTCACTTCCGCCTTCGGGGAGTAAAACCCCCAGTCGATATACCAGTTTTCCGTTATCATCCAGGGAAAGCTTTATATATTCCTCGGGATCCCGACCATTGATAGACTCCAGGTAAAGTTTTTCCTCGCCATTGATATAATAAGAGCCTTTTTCATCTTTATAAAAATCAAACCGCCTGGAAGAAAAGAACTGGTACTTCGTAAATAGTGAATTCCCAGCAAAACGAAAATGAGCATCATTAATAAAAGAGAGGTTGTTGAAAACAATTGAAAAGTACTGTCGAATAGGAATTTCTTCAAAATAACCTATTTCTTCTTGGACCATTTCCCGGCTTTTCCCAAAAGCATCGTCCCCTCCAAATAACTCGTACCCGGCATAACCATATTTTAGGACCCTGAAGAAAAAATCAATCTCTTCTAATGCTTCCTTCCTTCCAATATAAGGGGGAGGATCTCCATCGAGCAATTGGAATTGGTCAGGATCCACCTCGTTAAATTCCTCGTAGGGATACAGAAACTCTTTGATTTTCTCCCTGGCCTCTTCCTCGCTAAGAGGGTCCAAAACCCTGTTGGCTTCTACTGCTTCTACCAGTTGGGGGGCTGTTTCCAGTTCAAGGGGAGTAAATTCTTTGCATCCTGCCAGGAAAAACAGTAAAACAAAGCCCCACACAATAATCCCGTGACCATTTCGCATCTTTCCAATCTTTCCCGATTGCTCTGATCGGGTTTTCATAAACATTTTTTTCTCACTTCCTTATTCTTTTCTTTTCCCCACCGGGGACCTTTTTTTCTACGCTGCCAGTCAACTCACAAACAATCCCTTTAACCTGCATTCTCAGGAAACTTAACAAAAGAAAGGTTACCGCAAATAATTATCCACAAATTTAATTGCCAGTTCCAGAGCTTCCTCTGGCTCAACCCAGATATCAGGTTCATACCCGATTCCCTCCCTGGTTGAAAGGTCCATTTCCAAAAATAACGAGGAACCCATCTGGACTGGAATAGAAGAGTGGGGAAGATAGAAAGTTGCCAAATTTCCTACTGCCATCGCTCCCCTGGTATTTGAACCTATCATAATTACGTTTTCAACCTGCTTGAGGATTTTTACAAAGAATTCCCCCGCGGAAACAGTATTGCCGTCCATAAGTACAATCAGGTACCTGTCATTCTTATAAAATTCTGGCAGAGAATATTGAACCTCCGACCATCCACCAGGAATTGGGGAAAACCTTTTTTGTAAAAAGCTGCCATCTCGCCCATTCCATTTTGCCCAATTAACCTGGATTTCCTGGGCAGTCCGAGTTCGGAGGTCCACGAATAAACTCGGTGTTTGCAGTTCACCGGGGCTGGAAGTGTATCTCCTCACCCATTCCCTGGGAATCTCCCCTGTGCCCCCCGTATGCCCCCTTATATCCAGTATGGCTATTTCTGTATCCTGAAGGTCCTTTGCCCCGGCAAAGAAGCTTCTTATTTTTTCCTCATGCCGGGCGGACGCGATCCTGTTTACGATTACAGGAAGGCCTTCTTTTTCATAATATTCATAGACCCTCCCGTCAGCTGGCAGGGATTCAACGGGGAACAAATAAACCCGCTTATCATCCCTGTCTTCTGCCTGAAAAGAAAGGGTAACCTGATAGGGCATTTCCTCAATTGGATGTAAAACCCCCAATCGATATACCAGGGCCCCCTTCTCGTTCAGAGATAGTTTTAAATAATCCTCAGGAGGCTTTCCATTTATTGAGTCCAGGTATAGGGTTTCCTCGCCATTTACTAAAAAGAATCCCCTTTCATCCCTGAAAAAATCAAAATCACTGTTAGTATTATACCTGTTACTGGTAAATGTGTTCTTGCCAGCAAAACGAAAATGGCCATCGTTGATAAAGGATAAATTATTAAAAACGATTGCACTAAACTGTTCATGGGACATTTCCTTCAGGGCACCTATTTCTTCTCTGATCAATTTTCTGCTGTGTTCGAAGACCTCATCTCCCCCGTAGAGTTCGTACCCAGCATATCCGTACTTTAAAACCTGGAAAAGAAAATCAACGTCCTCCAGGGCTTCTTCTTTTCCCACCTGAGAAGGAAGCCTTCTTTCCGGTCGTTGAAATTGATCCGGGTCAACTTCTTTAAATTCGTCGTAGTTGTAAAGAAAATCTTTAATTCTCTCCCCGGCCTCTTCTTCGCTAAGGAACTTCAAAACCCGGTTCGCTTCTACTGCCTCTACCAGTTCAGGAGCTGTAGCAAGTTCCAGGGGGGTAAACCCCTGACTGCTTGAAGACAACAACAAAAAGAAACCTAGAAAAACCAGAATCACTAAGCCCCTTGTCCCTGGTCCCAATTCTGTCAGAAGGATTTTCCCACGCATTTTTTCCCTCTCTTTCTCTAAAATTGTTTTCTCATCATTCTGGCAATATTTAGCTGGTGCTTTCAACTGTTCTTAACTTTACTACCATCGGCTTTATTGTAAAATTTCCCCCAAAATAATCACCTAACTCTATTGCAAGTTGCATAACGGGTAAACCGGGGCGAAAGAAAAAAAAGCCACCCTTAAATATAGTTACTCAGTTTTCTGAAAATTCCTTCTTCTTTTATTGATTTTTACCATTACTGTCCATAAACCCCCAAAAACCTTCCAGATCTACTTTCGACTGATCCAAAACCTGGATTTTTGCATCCCAAAAGAACCCTTTCCGGCCAGAAAAACCTTGTGGGCTCAACCTGAATTTTTTGAGCAATAAAAACCGTTTCCAGAAATTATCGCAAATAATTATTGGCAAACTTTATTGCCAGTTCAACAGAGTTTCTGGGGTCAACCCAGATATCCGGCTCAATACCAATCCCTTCTCTCATTGCAAGGTCTGAATCCAAAAACAAGGAAACCCCCATCTGGATGGGAATAGCAGAGTGAGGAAGGAAAAAGGTCCCTACATTGCCAACAGTACTGACCCCACTGGTGTTGGAGCCAATTATAATGACATTTTCAACCTGTTTCAGGAATCTCACAAAACTCTCCCCGGCAGAGGCATTATTATCATCAATTAACACAATCAGGTACCTGTCATTGGTGTGGAATCTCGGTTTGGAAAAGTTAATATTTGACCAGCCACCTTCGGCTGGAGAAAACCTGGATTCTGCCCAACCACTGTCCCGACCGGTTTCTTCATACCATCTGGCCTGAAATTGTTGGGCAGTTTGGGTTCGGAGGTCCACCATAATCCTGCCGGTACTTGGTGTTCTTAAACTTCCTGTATAATTCTGTACCCATCTCCGGCCATACTCATCAGAGCCTCCTATGTGCCCCCTGATATCAAGTATTGCCACTTTTTGGCTCTTCAGTTCTCTGGCGCCATCTGTAAATCTCTTCATTTCTTCCTCTTCCCAGCCCGGAGCTATCCTGTGGACAATTACCGGATAGCCTTCCCTCTCATAGGCCTCATAAATAATCCTGTCAAAACCCATGGATTGAATTGGAAAAAGGTTAACCAGCTCATCCGAATTTTGGTTGCCTGAGAAGGAAAGAGTAACAGGGTAAGGCCAGCCATCTCCAGGAGTGACTTTTGCCAGTCGATAAACAAGTTTACCCTCTTCATCCAGGGAAAATTTTAAGTATTCTTCCGGATCTTTTCCATTGACAGAATCCAGGTAAATTTGTTCACCATTTTTAATTTTATAGTAACCTCTCTCATCCCTGGCAAAATCAATTTCCCGAGAGTAATGAAAATGGTGCCTGGTAAAGAGGAAGGTGTCACCGAAGCGAAAATGACCATCGTTGATAAAGAAAAGGTTGTTTATAATAATTGAACTGTACTTTCCTGTGGAAATATAGTCCTGTTCTGCTAACTCCTCGATGATCCTTTTCCTGCTTTCCTGGAAAGAATCATCGCCTCCGAACAACCCATAGCCGGCATACCCGTATTTCAGCACCTTGAATAGAAAGTCAATCTCTTCTATGGCTTCTTCCCTGGTAATGTAAGCAGGAGAACCCCCCTCGGGGAATTGGAATCGTTCCGGGTCAATTTCTTTGAATTCCTCGAAAGGATAAAGAAACCCCTTTACTTTTTCCCGGGCTTCTTCTTCATTCAGGGAATCCAAAATCCGGTTTGCTTCTACTGCTTCTACCAGTTCGGGTGCCTTTTTCAGTTCCAGAGGCGTAAACTCCGAACACCCTGCAAGGTATAATAAAAAAAGACCTGACAGGAACAGCATCCCCCAACCTCTTACCCTCTTACCTATGACTCCATTCTCGATTTTCCTGACCATTTTTCTTCCCTGCTTTCTCAATTATTTCTCTTCTCGCCTGTTTCAGAATAACACCTGGCTTAACTGGTTTCTTTTCCTTTGCAAAAACCCGCCCCAAGGGTTAAAGGAAAAATTTTGCGGGTATTGTAAGAGGGGACCGCTCTTAAATTTAGAAAACTATTTGCCCGGTAAGCAAAAAATCCGGTATGAGTTTCCTTTTTAACTTTAGGTTTTGCCTGAAATTTCGGGAAACTGCAGGGGGAATCCCTGCCCAAAATGAGCCCAATCAAATTCCCGGCTATTTTCAAAATTTTTCCTCTTGCCAGGTATGAAACCAGGAGGTTTTCTCCCCTTTTTCAATTTTTATCCATGAAGATTATTGCTTTCCCATTTCCCCGAAAAATTTCCGGCCAGTAGCCAGTAGGGTATAGCATTCTCCTTATTTTTCCATCCTTTTTGAGTCCTTACTTTCCCTTGAAATCCAGGATTTCAAAACCCCTGACCGGGGGGATCCCAGGAATCCAACCGCCCTTATTATCCGTGGAATCAGGTTTCTCTAAAACAGCAAGGTAAACCAGGGCTTCGTTTTAATTGAAACCTATTTTTTGCAGGTTTTCTTTTATGTTGCCCGGGAATCCCTCAAAAAGCCGTAGTGGTTACTCCTGTAACTATTATATGAATTTAGAATAAGAAAGTCAAGCTTTTCTCCTTTTTTCTTACCAGAGCTCTTGTTGACTGAAAAACACCTCCATTATATAATAGTTACAGAGGTAACTACGAATATGGAGGCCAGTGTTACTCAATAGTTTTGAGAAGTTTAATTGAAAGGAGCAGTAGCTATGCTTTTTCTCGAGGATTTGTTGGCCAGAGACAAACATAAAGATTTACAAAAACAGGCTGCACAGAACCTTCTACGGAAATGTTGCCAGAAGAAAAGAAAATGAGAAAGGGTTCTGGTTCTTCTTTAAATCTCCTGAAATTCCTGCACAACCGAAAGAAGAAAAAAAGAAGACATCAGAAGCAAAAAAGCCGGGAAAGGGATCATCTTACAGGGGGAGAATTAAAGCAAGGAAAACCCCCTTATTCTAGGATAATTTAAAACTTCATTTCAAGTAAATGGCTGGTTTTTCCGGCTATTTTTTTGTTTTGAGCCATTTCAATTTTTACAGGCATCAGATAAAAAACACAAAACCATAACCGGAGTTTGCAGGTGATAAAAATCCCCCCCATTACCTGTATGCAAGATCGACTGGCCCTGCCCCCAATAATATTAAAGGATATATCCCGGAAAACAATGATTTTGGGAGAATTTACGAATATCTGGTTTGCCCACCGTCAATAAGTTTAGGGACTCGGGTAAGGGTAAATAATAACCTGTCTTCAAAAAATCACCAGAGTGCTTTTCAGGGCACTTCAAAACCAGGCGATTTGAAGCCCTTTCAATCATCCTGCATAAAGGAAGCGGTGCTAAATAAAAAAGACCGGCAGGTTTCTAACCTGCCGGCATAAGGATCTTTAATTTAAAATAACTGGCTAAAAAACTGGGCATAGTAAAGCACCCACAGAAAACCAAAAGCACTGATTGTAAATAGCCCGTAATAAATGCGGGTGCCAACGCTCCAGTAGTCCTGCCACCACGATAGAACAAAAAATACAAACATTGCTACAGCAAGAACCGCAAGAACCACGGGGATATAAAGCAGTAAATCCAGGACTGCGGGGGCCTCGCCGAACATAATTTCCGGAACTCCAAATGCCGGGTCAACATTGCCAAATAAAGCAACAAAACCTATCACCATGATCAGGGTGAAAATTCCAAAGGCTGCTCCAACCAGGCGCCCCACCACTCCTACTGAAGTAGTCGGATAATATTCTCCCCTGATTTTCCTGCCGATGGCACCAAAGGGCCAGCCCAGAAGGGCCCCGAGAATCAGCAATAAAGCCAAAGCCGAAAGGCCGCCCAGTAAAAGACTTGACCCGTACCAGGGAACCATGCTGAAAGTTACTGGCCCCCCGGAGATAAGCATGGTTTCTCCTCCGGGTCCAGTTGTGAAACCTATTTTTCCTACAAGGCTATGCCCTTCCTGCTTGAGATTTTGGTACAACCCCGGTTCAACCTCAGCAAATCTGGAGGTTTCTCCAAAGAAGGTTCCCAAAAGGTAACCATCTTCATCAGATCTCACATTTACCCGTTGAAATATGCCCAGGACTTTTTCAAAAGAAGAAAAGTTGCTTCGATTGGGGTGGTACTCTCCCTGATAGGCCATTGCCCTCTCCATTGCATCACTATCGGGTTCGGGCAAAGAAGCCAGTTCCTTGGGGAAATAGCGTTCCATGAAGGCCTTGAAAAGCTTACCTGCCTCCATTGGTGTCCCCCCGCTATAGGAAATGAAGAGGCCCAGGTCCTGCTCGGGGACGAGGAAAAGACCACTGAAAAAAAGAAAAGTTGACCCTCCATGGCCTATTACAGTTTCCCCAAAATTGCCTTCTTCTATAAAGCCATAGGTCATTCCTGGAATTTGCTCATGATGGGTAAACTGCTGGGAATGCATTTGTCTGGTTGTTTCCGGGCTTAAGATTTCAGCTTCCCCATAAGTTCCCTCCTGGAGGTGGGCAATCATAAACCTGGCCATATCTGTTGCAGTAGTGCTCAAGGCCCCAGCAGGAGAACCAGAAATAAATTCAAACTCCCCCTGGTGAAATCTTCCCCCATGGTACTTATAGGCACGGGCCATATCTGGAGCAAGGTTCTCGGGCAGGGGCTGGCGGAAGGTACTGTTTTCCATTTCCAGGGGACCAAAAATATTTTCCTCTACGTACTCCTCAAAAGGCTGTCCCGAAACCCTCTCCACTATATAACCTGCAAGGGCAGTTCCGTAATTGGAATAAGCCATAACTTCCCCTGGCGGAAAAACCCGGGCGGGAAGATAATCCCGCAGGTATTCCTCCAGGGTTTTCAGGTTTTCTTCCCCCAGTTCAAATAATCCCTCTCCCCTGTCTTCAAAACCAGGGGTATGGGTCATTAGATGTTCAAGGGTAATGGGAGCGGGTTCTCCCCCGTCACCATTATTTAGTTCTGCAGGGATATCGAAATCAAGGTACTGGTTTATGTCAGCTTCCAGGTCCAGTTCTCCCCGCTCCACCAGCTGCATGACTGCAGTCCATGTAAAAAGCTTGGAGACGGACCCAGGACGAAAGAGGGTTCTATCAGGGTCAACAGGTGGCCTTTCCTCCAGGTCGGAAAACCCGTACCCCTTAGAAATGATTATCTCTCCGTCCTTAACAACTGAAAGAGTGGCCCCAGGTATATTATGTTCGTTAAATTGACTGGATATAATACCATCCAAAAATGCTTCCAGGGTTTCCACATCTGAAAGGTCAGTAGCTGAAATCACCCCCGAAGTTGAGAGAGCAAAAATAAAAAAGAAAATTATGAAAAGCAGGGATTTCTGCCCCTTGCCCCACACTGAACTCAACTTTTGATAATAACTGATTATAATGTTCTCCTCCTCTCGTTTCTTTTCTGAAAATTTCCATAGAAACTTATTAACTCCTCTATTTTAATTCCAACCCTGTAAACTTTTTTTCAGCCCCATATTTCTTCATAATCCGGGTATTTTGGCAGTTTCGCCCTGTTTTGCAAACCGGATATTAAAAAAATTTGCCCAATTTCTCCACCCTTAATCCTGCCCCTTGCCTACCCCTTTTAATTCCCTTAATTCCAGGAGGCTAGCTTTGCCAGTCAAACCCCAGGAAAATCCAAAAAGAATTAATACCGAATTCACGGACAGACCTCCTGATTACAGAAAGAAAAACCACTCCCCTCCTGATCAAGAACCTTCCTGCCGGGTTGATTAAAAACCAAAAACCTGGGCTAAGAAGGAAAAACTGTCTTTTGAGGAGGAAGTGGTTTTTTTGGACCTAGCTTAATATATAAGAGGCGATAATTGATGTGCCTACGGCAAAGACATTGGAAATACTGTGCATTACCATGGGATAGATCATGCTTTTCGACCTTTCATAACAAACCCCGTACACAAGGCCCAGGCCCGTGGCATAAATAACCTGGAAAATATCATAGGAAATTGCCAGCTGAGAAAAATCGATCCTTACATGGGCAAGACCAAAGATTACGGCAGCAATAATATTTGCCGTGCTGATTTTTCCCCCGAAAAGACCCCCTCTAATCATTAAACCCAGCATGGTAATGGCAAAGGCACGAAAAATCAGTTCCTCGGAAGGACCAGAAAGAAACAGCTGGAAGCCCAGGTACCCTGTGATGTTTCTTATCGTTAAAGGAAACTCAAATCCAGGAAATGAACCGGTTAGAAATATTATGACTAAAGAAACCAGAGAATAACCAGCAAAAATCATGATAAAAAGCCGGACATAAAAAAGCCCAATTTTTTTATCTCCCAGGCCAAAACCGAAACTTATCCCCTTAAAACGGGTAATAAATATCATGATAACAAGAAAAATCAGGGCCTGGGCAATGTGGTGAACAGAAATCCAGGCAAAGGAACCATCGGGGTCAAATCCCGAGTAATCGAATTGATGGGCAATAAGACCTGCAATGCGAGGAATTCCAAGCAATAAAACGGCCAGAAATAACACCCATATTACTTGTTTAAAGAACTTTTCCATATTCAATTTCTCCCCCTTATCCCTTCAACCAGGACCAATTTTTTTCTTCTGGCCAGAAAATCGGATAGAAACCGCTGCATTATTAATTATTTTGCTGTCAACTCGAGCATATTGGTCTTCTTTAATTTTAATAATACTTATTTAGCCCCAGGGGCTATATATGGTCTCCCAAAAATATTAAACACATTATATACCATTTATTATTCTTTGTAAATAATTTCCTGAATATTCGCTGCTTCTCTTTCCACCTTTTTGTAAAAAATTAAGGACCACCAGTTATGGTGGTCCCTTGATTACTTATTAACTCCTGGCCAGCGAGCCAGGATATATCCGTAGAGGTAGGTTCCTGCAAGCATTCCGGAAAAGGTAAAAAGGGCAAGGATTCTCCCTTCCCCGATCTGGGCCAGGACTGTTCCCGGGCAGGCTCCGGCCATTCCCCAGCCAATTCCAAAAATTGCCGCACCGATTATACTCAGCCTTCCCAGTTCTTTTTTCTTGATTGCAATTGCCCTGCCGTCCCTGTCCAGGTTCCCCCTGGCTTTCAAGTAACGCATTCCCAGGTTTCCAACGATTATAGCGGTTAAAATTACCCAGGCCAGGTGCAGATCTTCCCCGGTAAACATTCGGAAAATAACCTGATAATCGGATGCGCCGACCCGACTTAAAACGAACCCAAAATAAAAGCCAAATGCAAGAAAACACAGTTTTTTCCTCACATTCCCCCACCTCCAAGCAAAACAGTCCTTAAAAAGGCAGCAGCAATAACCCCAAATACAAGGAAAATAATTGTGATAATAATGCTTGATTTATGGAGGTTGGCGATACCGTGAATACTGTGTCCGGAGGTACAGCCTCCAGCAAACCTGGCCCCGAGTCCCAAAAACAGTCCTCCAATGAAAAAATACAGGGCATAAGCAAAAAAAGGCCAGTTAAGAACTTCGGTAAAAAGGGGCATTCCTCGGGAAATAAGCGGGCGTCCGCTCAGCCTTCCGGCCACAAAGGCCCCTAATATCATTCCCGCTATAAAGAACACCCTCCATCCCCAGGTATCCGCGAACTTCTCTCCCTGCAGCCAGGGTAAACTGGATCGAGATATTATTTTCACCAGGTTTCCGTAACCCGTAGAAACTCCCAGGGCGGTATTCTGGAAAAAATACAGGGCCGGGACCAGGAGTCCAATTAAAACTCCACCAACCCACCAGGGCCAGGTATTAACAAATATTGCCTGAAACATATTCTATTCCCCCTCCATTGGGTAACCAGCATTTTTCCAGGCCGTGGTTCCCCCCAGAACATTGTATACCTCCTTAAACCCTCTCTGCTGGAGAAGACTTGCCGCGGTCATTGATCGGTTACTTGTATTGCATAGTGTGAAGATAGGATCATCCTGGGACCATTCTTCATGGCGATGACGGATATCCGGTGTCGGTGCCAGTATTGTTCCAGGAATGTGGCCGGTTTGGAATTCTCCCTTCGCCCTATTGTCCAGGACAAGTGGTTTGCTGGTTTCCATTTTTTCTTTAAGTTCTTCAATTGAAATTGTACCCACCTTCTGAACCGGCATACCTCTATTTATCCAGGCAACCATCCCTCCTTCAAGAAAACCTTCAACCATATCCAGGCCAACGCTCTGCAGTTTTTGCACTGCCTCCTCTACTGTGTTTTTATCTCCAGCAACAAGCAGAATAGGTTTATCAGGGGGAAGGATCCAGCCCGCAAATGTGGGCAGATTGCCTTCAGTACTGATGCTGAACGAGCCCGGGATATGCCCGGAAGCAAAGGAAAGGTATGGTCTGACGTCAAGAACAATGTAATCTTTCTTCATCAGTTCCCCTATTTCCCCAGGATTTTTTGGAGAAGGTTTGGTCAGTTGATCAATTGTAACAGGCCCTTTGCGGTTAATTTCGGAACAGCGGGCAAAATGGTCAGGAGCATCGGGCATTCCTTCCAGGATGCCTTCTTTAAAGGATGCAAGGTCATTATACTGCAGGGCGTAATTGGCCCTCTTTTCGGTACCTATGGTGCTGGAAAGTTTGGCTGAAAGGTCTCGCCCACACAGAGAACCCATCCCATGGGCGGGGTAAACTTCCAGGTGATCGGGAAGAGTTTTCAACCTCTTTATACTCTCAAAAAGGTCTCCAGCAAGTTTTTCCTTCTTGTCAGGGAAAAGGTCCGGCCGCCCCACATCCCCTACAAGAAGTGTATCCCCTGTAAAAACAAGGGAAGGTTTGCTATCACGATTGGGGTCAGTTACCAAATAAACTGCGCAGTCAGGAGTGTGGCCGGGGGTTTCCCACAGTTTAAATTTCAACCCCGCCAGGGTGAATTCTTCTTCATCTCCAAGGGCTCGATGGGAAAAGGTGCAGTTTGCAGTAGAAGGAGCATAAATTGTTGCCCCGGTCTCCTTTTGCAGGTCCATGTGACCGGAGATAAAGTCCGCATGGAGGTGAGTTTCCAGGATACCTACAATTTTCATACCCCATTCCTTAGCCTGCTTTAGGTAAGGGGTTATATCCCGGGCAGGGTCAACCACGACACATTCATTGCCATTGCCGAGAACATATGAACAATGGGCTAAACCCGGTTTATAAATCTGGGCAAAATGCATTTGTCACCACTCCTCATTTTTGTTTTAAATTTTCATCCAGAAAAACGTAATAACCAGGGCTGCTGCGAGGCCAGCCACAATAGTTAAAGGAATTCCCATCTTTACAAAAGCGGACCTTGGAAAAGGAGTCCGACTCATTACCAGTAGAGTCGCCTGATGGGTGGGGAGAATAAGAGCCATATTGGAACCAGCAGCTACTGCCATCAATAGTCCCTCCACCGGATACCCGGAACTCCCTGCCAGCCCTACAGCAATGGGAGCCATAAAAACCGCGGCCGCCGAATTATTAATTGCATTTGAGAGGACGGTGGAAATAAAAAGAAGCAGGGTTACAGTTCCAAAAGCCCCCAGGCCAGCAGTTCTTCCTTCCAAAAACCCAATAAGAGGTTCCAATCCCTCCACAAACTCCAGAACCGCTCCCAGCCCCAGCATACCTCCCAGAAATAAAATAATTGTGAGATCAATACTTTCATAGGCCCTGGCCGGAGAAAGGGCTCCGCTTAAAACTAACAGAAAAGCTGCCAACCCAAAAGCCAGCGAGGGGTGCAGCCATCCAAAAGCAACAGGAACAATTGCACCCAGGACCAGGAAAAAAGTGATTTTTTTATCCCTGCCTTCCAGAGGCTGGAAGGGGACTTCTTTCCAGAGGTCTATTTGCTCTCCTGTTTCAATTTCTTTTTCTCCTCTGGGGAAAAAACCGCAGGCCCGGCAGAAAAACCAGAATAAGAAAGCCATTAAAAGCATTGCCAGCCCGTGGGGTGCAAAATCAAACATGCGGAAAGAACGACCTGTCGCCAGGAAAAGGGACCCCGAAATAATTATGTTAGGAGCAGTTCCAATTATGGTCAAGGATCCTCCCAGGATTGAAGCAACTGCAAGGGGGAGGCCAAAAGTCCCGGGATCCATCCCTGCTCTCCGGGACATGCGGTTTGCAGTTGGCAAAAGCAGGCCAATAGCGCCAACATTGTTCATGAATGAAGAAAGCAGAGCCCCTGCACCTGCAAGGCTCAGGATCTGGTACTGGGGATTTTTCACCCTCCTGGCAATTAACTGCCCCAGGCCTTTGAGCATTCCAGAATGAGTTACCCCCTGGCTTATCACAAAAACGGCAACTATTGTCACCAGGGCTGGATGACCGAAGCCAGAAAAAAGGGTTCGCGGAGGGGCAATTTCCAGAAGGCCCAGGAACAATAAGCCTCCCAGGGCCAGGAATTCCAGCCGGAAGCGCCCAAGTGCAATAAACACAAGTACCAGGAGAATTGTAAGCCAGGCTATTATCTGCTCTATCCCACTGTCCCCACCCCCCGGTTTAACCTCTCATAATTTTATAACTTCCCTTAACTTTATCACTTTCCTGCTTTACCCAGTAAATTAAACCCATTTAAAAAGTTCACTTTTGTTCCAATAAAAAAGCGCACTCCATCAGAGTTGCGCTCTATTAGTTAAGGTTAAGGAACGTCCCTTTTTCCTCTTATTTTTTAAAATCTACTCACCGGGTTCGCCGGAAAAGAACTCCTCCCAGGAAAATCCCGTAAATTATCATTCCACCCATAAAAAGCAGGTAATAAAGGGAATTTCCAGAGACAAAACCCATTACAGGAACATTTAATAGGGCTATTAAAGGCAAACCAATCATTATGGAAAACCCGCTTCCCAGGACCATGTTTTCTGCTGCCCCGCTTTCCATAGCCGGATCTATTTCCCGGAGCAGGGCAACCCCGGTGGAAATGGTTCCAGTCTGCATCCCAAACATGGCAATAAGGTTGGGCAGCCTGTTTTCAGAGAAGGCTCTTTTGATAACAAAAGAGAGGTAAATGTAAGTTATTAAGCCTCCCAGGAGGGTCAGGATAAGCAGAGGTACAAAAACATCACTGATATGGGCAAAGGATACGGCGCTGATTGAGGCGGCAACCATAAAGTCAAAAACTCCCCCCGATATCCTCTGCAGGATGAAATTGTTGAGGTAATCCTCTTTTACGAAACCCTGGTCCTGGAGTTTGTTATAAACCCCGCGGACTGCATACCCTATTATTGCTCCAAAAACAAAATGGAAACCCCAGAGAACCTGGGAGAAAGTTGCTCCGAACTCACCCAGGTTTTCCATAAGGCCGCTTATCAGGGTTAAAAGGGCAAAAACTCCAAAATAGATGGCCCCGATAAAAACCAGCTGGATTGTGGAACCATCTATGGCCGAAAATTCAAAATCCCGGACCATAACCTTTTTGGGGGGGATTTTTATTTCTCCCTCATCTCTCTTCTTTTTTACCAGAAGGTTCAGGATTATAATTCCCCCGATTGTTGCCCAGGCAAATCCTGCAGCAGAAATACTGAGACCAATTGCCGCTCCTCCGCTAAAACCAAGTTCCTGCCATTGAGCACCCATTGAATAGGCCTGGCCGGGACCCTGGCCAAAGCCGAGAGGTAAAAGCAAACCCATCAGGGGAGAAACAGTCTCATCAAAGAAATTCCAGGAGGTAGAAAAAAGGAAACCGAAAACACCCTGAACAAGATAACCGGAAACAATAATAAAGCCTGCATTTACAGTATTCCAGGTTTTTTCACTGTCAACTTTCCTCAGGCTCAAACTGATAAAACCAATGGCCATCAGGTGGTAAATTATATCCCCAAGGCGTTCAAATTCCAGCGGGATAATTCCAATGATACTGGGGCCCAGTATTAAACCAATAAAGCCGGCAAGGATGGAGTTAGGGATAATGTACCTCTGTAAAAAGGGGATCGTCTTTTTTAAAAACAGGGCTAGAACAAAAAACAGGCACAAATAAAGAAAATTGTCTACGACACTCCAGGCCATTTTTATTTCTCCTTTTTCAATATTTCCAGGCTGCTGCAGAGGAGAAGGGAAGCATGGGGTACTTTCAACTGTACCCAGTTATCACCAAAAGAAAACTCCAGGCCCTTTTTCATGAAGGTTGCCTGGCCAAGAATTTGCTCGACAGGGAATAACTTTTCTCCCATCTTTAATATTTTTCCGGATAGTTCAATATCACCGGAAAACTTTTCTCTTTTGCCGTTTTCTCGGGTATTTTTCATCTCTCCCACAGCATTTGAAGCCCGGATTGGATTATCTCCCTGGAGATAATCCTGCAGTAACCCTATTTGCTCCTCATATATTTCTACTCCGTCCATCCCATCAATATAGCCATGTTCATCTACATGCCAGGTTTTTCCACATTTATTACACACCGCATCATTTCCTTTGACAGTGAAATCACCAAAATTTCTGCATTTTGGGCAGGTCCAGAGGATCCTTGTTATCCCCCAGGCCCTATTTTTGCCGGGGAAACTCTTTTTCGCCTCCCTCTGCCACTCCCACTCCGAGTAATCAATAAAATCCAGTGCGGAACTGTCCGAAAAGGTTTTCAGCTCCAGGTGAACGCCCCCTTTTCTGGGGCGGTCTGCCCAGCGGGGTTTTCTCAGCCAGGCTCCTTTAATCCTGACTGCAAGCACCGGAACATTTGCCCGGTTCAATAGTTTTTCTGTTCCCCTAAAATATTCACCCGTCTGTCCCGTCCAGCTTATGCTTCCCTCAGGAAAAAAGCCAACTACACCTCCCTGGCCCAGTACATTGAAAATTCCCTTTATTGTTTCCATATCAGGCCGGGCTTTCCGCTTGGGAATAGCCCCTGTCGCCTTAATAAGGGGAGCAATCAGGGAACCTTCAAAATGCCCGCGAGCTGCAACCCAGGCAACAGGATATTTTACAGGACAGGAAAGAAAAAAGGAATCCCAGTAAGAAAGGTGGTTGGAAATGAGAATAAAGGGGGGTTCGGGGACCTCACCTTCATGGGTTATTCCGAATTTTTTCCTGAAGAAAGGAGGTATAACATATCTCCCGTATTTCCAGATAAATTTATCAGCAGGTAATTTCATTATTACTTATGCCCCCAGCAGAGATTATTGCATGGAATGACTTAAATTTCTCTATTGGTTTCAAAATTCCTGTTTTATATTCTACCCAGCCCCAAAATGATAAACCCGTTTTTTTTATAAACCCCGTTTTCATTGACTTTTTAGCCCGCATATGGTATATTTTTTGTGCAAGAAAATTTGGAGGGATGTCCGAATTGGCTAAGGAGCCGGACTTGAAATCCGGTGAAGCCGAAAGGTGTCGGGGTTCGAGTCCCCGTCCCTCCGCCAGAGTAAATAATGGGCTTACGGGAATTCCCGTAAGCCCTTTTTGTTGCAAAAATAATTCGATTTTCTTTAATTTTTCCAGGTTCCCGGGAAATCTTAAAATAGGTTTTTCCCGATAACAAACTGCTTATAAGGAAAAAGCTCTTTTCCACCCAAAATATTTTCCCCCTGTCAAAAAATCCTTGCAATTGGCTCTTTTATCTTCCCCGTAAGTTTAAAGCAAACAGACTATCTTTTAATTCCTTTTAATGTTTGCAATAAGGGATTGTAGGTGTTCCCTCTGTCTATTAATATCCCGCTCGACTAAAGCTTCCTGGTTGAAAAGACTGCCTCCAATCCCGAGAGCCGTTGCACCTGCTTCAAGATATGACTTCCCGTTTTCTGCGTTTATTCCCCCCGTGGGAACTAATTTAACCCTGGACAGGGGACCAAGAATGCCCTTGATGTAGGAGGGACCCATTGTTGAAGCAGGGAAAACTTTTACCAGGTCTGCTCCTCCCTGCCAGGCTGTCATAATCTCACTCGGGGTGAGGGCACCACAGATAAGTGGGATATCCGCTTCTCTGCAGCCCTGCAGGACCTCCAAAGAGAGAATGGGAGTAACTATAAATTTGGCGCCGGCCTGGAGAGCCTTTTCCAGTTCTTCATAACAGGTTATGGTCCCCATTCCCATTATTATTTCTTTGTCTTTACTGTATTCCCTCACCATATCCACTGCCCCAGGAGTATCCATGGTTATTTCCACTATTCCCAGGGCTGTTCCTTTTAAAGCCTCAATGGAAAAATTCACATCTGCAGGAGCCATACCCCGCAGAATCGCAATTATCTTTTGGGACTCCACCTCTTTAACAAATGTTTTTCTATCCATATTCCCACTTCCTTTAAAATGATAGGTAGGCTGCAGGGTTTTTTACCCAGATCTGATCTATTTCTTTTTCCTCGAGCCCCTCATCGAGAAGGCGGGGGATAAATTTGTTTAGGAGGAAGGAAAAACCCGGCCCTCCTCCATATGAAGTCAGGTAGGATCTCCTACCCATATCTCCCGAAATTAAAAGCTGCTTTTCGTAGCCAGCATCAAGGATTTCTTTTATAAGATTTACCCGGTCAGAATCAGGGCCATACTTAATTTTTCCGGGACAATCGTAGCCCAGATAGGCCCCTCGAGCGGCAATTTTTTTGTGGTACCAGAGATCGGGATTTCTGTCCAAATGTCCCAGTGCAACACGATTTAAATCCACACCTTCTTCTTCAAGAATATCCAGCTGCTCCAGGCCCATTGTTCCTGCCTCTGTATGCATCCAGATAGGAGCACCTGTTTTTTTATGGGCCCTGCCTACGGCACGGATAACTTTTTCCTCCTTGGGAAGGATTACATTGTACCAGCTCCCTCCCTTAATAATTCCCGGCTTTAATCCCGTACCAGCAACACCTTCCATTATTTCTCTTGCCATAAGGTCTGCCAGGGCATCCGCATCCATCTTTATAGACCAGTCCGGGTGGAAACGACCCTTATTAAAACCAGTGGTAAAAACAATATGAACATCCACAGCCTCTGCTATCCGCCCCATTGCTTCCACGTCACGTCCGTAGTCTATTGCCGTTCCTTCTACCAGGCAACTGCCTCCCGCTTCTTTAAAATATTCCAGCTCCTCTATTGCCTTTTCTTCCTGGGGAAGCTCAAAATCGTAATCTTCCTTCATGGCAATAACAGGAGGATAGCAGATCAGGTGCTCGTGGGTATAGGTTGTGCCCAGTTGTTCTGGTTTTACGGGCCCTTTAATTGTCTGGATCCTCATTCTTTTTCCCCTTTCTGATTAAAGATTTTCGATAATCTTCATTTTCGCGCCATTTTTTCCCGTTTACGGAAACTCCTGAAAGGGAACCAGGCTGAAGGGTTGCCAGAAAAAGAAATGGCTCGACAAGAACTTCAGGACCGGGAAGGGTTTGCCTTTCCTCGGGTTTCCAGTGGGAGAAAAACCCTGTCCTTACCATCTCGGCCGGATAAAGAGCATTAATATTCAGCCCCGAATCTCTGTACTCATCAACTGCCACCTCCAGGAGGCCCTGTAATCCAAACTTTGATGCACAGTAGGGTCCATCATTGGCCTGTCCATGTCCCTGCTGTCCAAGCAGAGAAGAAATTATAATTACATTTCCACCCTTTTCTGCCATCAGGGGCAGAAATGTTTTCAGGGTGATAAAACCCCCGGTAAGGTTCACATCCAGAATATCACGCCATTCCTCAACAGGCAAATCTTCAAGAGTCCGATGCTGCTGGTCAGTTCTTCCTGCATTCACAACCAGAATATCCGGAACCCCCAGAACATCTCTGGTGTTTCGGGCAAAAGTTTTTAAAGCGCTCTCGTTTCTGACATCTACATTTTCCAGGTAAAACTTTCCCTCTCCTACTCCATACTTGGAAGTTAGTTCTTCCTTTAAATGCATTAACTCTTCTTTATCAATTGAACAGACTCCAAGGCTGACCTCACAATTAGCCAGGCTCAGAGCAAGTGTTTTGCCAATCCCCCGGCTTCCGCCGGTTACAACACCGGTTTTCCCCTTAAGAGAAACGGTCATTCATCACCCTCCTGCTTTTTTTAACTTTTTCCTGGAAAATCCAATCTGTCCGGTGTAGAGCACCACCATAACAATAATGATAACACCCTGCATTATATGCTGACCGGTAACAGCAATGCCCAGAGAGCGCAAAATGCTATTGATCAGAGTAATGATGAAAGCTCCGGGAATAGCTCCCGCAATATTCCCAATTCCAAGAAAAGTGTTACCCCCTATTACGGCTGAAGCAACTGAATTGAGCATAAATGCCTCTCCGCCAACCTCAAAGCTTCCTACACCGATATAGCCGGAGAAAATTAACCCGCTTAGAACAGCCATGGTTGCACTGAAAGCATAAATAAATACTATCCTTCGCTCAACAGGAACACCCGCATACTTTGCAGCACGAAAATTATTCCCCAGGAAGTAAGTCGACCGGCCTGTTCTCACCTTCTTAAACCAGAACAATACCAGAATCGCCAGGATAATAAAAATTATCACTGAAACCGGAACCGGACCAACCCGGCCCGCCCCAAAAAACCTGAGCATAGGGGAAGCCCTTCCCCCGGGGGCACCACCACTGTAAAGGAGATCCCCTCCACGCACAATAGAAGACATGGCAAAGGTCATTACCATTGGCGGAATACCCGTTTTTGCAATAAGAAACCCACTTGTACCTCCAATCAGGATCCCCAGGGCTAAAAGAAATAGTACAACAGGGATTGTTCTGTTATCTCTCCCCCTGATCATATCCGCCGCAAGAATATTGGTCATGGTAACAATACTTCCCACTGACAGATCTATTCCCCCGCTTAAAATTACCGCGGACTGTCCCAAGGCAGTTATCCCGAGGGGAACACTCTGCCGGGCTAGTTCGATTAAGTGGCCGGGCTGCAAAAGCCTGGGGGTAATCATCCCTGCAATACCAAGTATCAGAATAATCATAAGCAGGAGGGACACCATCACTTTGAGGTTCCGATCATTGCGTATTCTTTCTAAAAGCATCAGGATACCCCTCCTTTCAAACTACCCTTTGAGTAGGAACTGTACAGAACAGCCGCAATAATAATTAAACCGGTAAGCAGGTTTTGAAAATAAGGAGAAACCCCTGCAATATTCAGGAATATCCTGAGCAGGCTTAAAATGAAAATACCCGCAACAGTATTGAGAATGCCTCCCCGCCCCCCGCTAAAAGTTGTTCCCCCAACCAGGACAGCAGCAACGGAAAACAGGGTAAAGGGATTACCGGATAAAGGGTCTCCCGAATGCATCCGGCTGGCCAGGGCCAGTCCTGAAAATGAAGCAAAAAGAGAACAGGTTATATATACCTTAACCTTAACCAGATCTACTTTTAAACCTGTATTCCTGGCTTTTCGTTCATTTCCTCCTGTGGCATAAACCCACCGTCCAAACCGGGTATTTCTTAAAAGAAAATAGCTTAAGGCAATAATTATGAGCAGATATAAAAACCCCATTGGAACAAAATTAAAAACTGTCTGAGACCATAGCTGGGTGAAAGGATAGGGAACATAGCCACCGGGGTGGGGCAGGAGAAAAAGGGCAATTCCACCGACAATACTCCCCGTCGCGAGGGTTACAATAAGCGGTTCGAGACGAAGCCTGGCAATCATCAAGCCATTGAACCCCCCAACAACTATTGCGGCGGCAAAAACCAGAAGCAGAGTTATAATAACGGATTGGAAATCTCCGCCGTTCATCCTGGTAGCTGCCAGAACAGTTGTCAGGCTCATAACTGAACCCACGGAAAGATCAATTCCTGTGGTAAGAATAACATAGGTCTGCCCGAGAGCAACAAAACCAATGGGGACTATCTGGTTCATCAAATTAATCAGGTTTTGTCTCCCCCGAAAAGCAGGAAAAAAAACCATCCCCAGAATTACAATGGCAAGAACAACAAAATAAAGAGAAATTATTTCCCTGTTTTGACGAAATACATCTAAGGCCTTCCTGTTAATATGCTCCAATTCTTACTCACCCCGTTCCTGTCACCATTTCTTTTTTGCCAGTCATTGCCTGCAGTACAACCTCTTTATTTGCTTCTTTCCGGCTGAATTCACCACTCAACTGTCCCTCATAAAGTGTAACAATCCGGTCACTGATCATTAAAAGTTCGGTAAGCTCCGAAGATACAACTATTATCCCCACACCTTGCTTGTTCAGGTCATAAAGCAATTTATAAATCTCGGTTTTGGTCCCCACATCAATTCCCCGGGTAGGTTCATTAACGAGAAGGACCTTCATTCCGGCATGAATCCACCGGGCCAGAATTACCTTTTGCCTGTTGCCTCCACTAAGATTTTCCACTCTTGAGTCCAGACCTGGAGCCACTATACCCAGCTTCTCAGAAACCCTGTCAATGGAAATCCTGTGGTTAGCTTCATTATAAAGGCTTTTATCCTTTTCCATTCGTGTCAGGCTAACATTGGCAAGGATGGAGAAATCCAGAAAAAGCCCCTTCGATTCCCTGTCTTCGGGGATATAGGCAATACCCTGGTCCATTGCCTGGTAAGGGCTTGTTGGTTTAAAAGGCTTCCCATCAAGGGTTAATCGCCCCTCCCTGGGAGGGAAGATACCAAATATGGTCTCCAGGAGTTCTGTTCTTCCGGAACCCATCAGGCCTCCAATTCCCAGGATTTCCCCTTTTCTCAATTGGATTGATACGTCCTCAACCTTGCCCTGACCATGGATAGAATCCAGTTCCAGTAAAACGGGGCCTGTTTGGGTTTCTTCCTTGAAAAAGCGTTCTTCAACATCCCTGCCGGCCATCATTCGGACCAGCCCATCATGATCTATTTCCTTGGTTGATTTGGAACCAACACAGGCACCATTTCTTAAAACCGAAATTCGATCAGTAAAGGAAAAAATCTCCTCCATACGATGGGAAATATAAATAATCCCCTTGCCTTCCTCCCTCATCCTACAAATCAATTTGTAAAGAACATTTATCTCCTCGTCCGTTAAGGATGAGGTGGGTTCATCCATTACAATAATTTTGGCATCGAACAAAAGGGCTTTGGCAATTTCCACCATCTGCTTTTTGGCCAGGGACAGATTACCAGCCTTTTCTCGGGGAGAAATGTTTAAACCCAAAGATTTTAAAACCTCTTGAGTCTTTTTAAATAGTTCTCGGAATTTAATTGTTCGGAAGGGAGTCAGGGGTTCTTTGCCCAGGAAAAGGTTTTCCTGGACGGAAAGCTCATCTATAAGATTCAGTTCCTGTTGAATGTAAGCAATGCCCGAATTCTGGGCCTCTATCAGGGAAGAAAACTCTTTTTCCTCTCCATCAACATAGATTTTACCTTCATCCGGCTGGACAATACCGTTTAGAACATTCATCAAGGTGCTTTTCCCCGCACCGTTTTCTCCCACCAGTCCCAGAACTTCTCCCCCATAGAGTTCAATGCCAACATCATCCAGGGCCTTTACTCCAGGAAAAGTCTTGCCTATATTTTCCATTCTTAAAAATCTCTTCTTTTCAGAGGACACCGACCGCACCCCTTAACCTTGTTTGGGTTGAGGGGGGCTTTTGCCCCCCTCAATCCAGTTATTTTAATCAGCCCATAGATCGCTCAGAATTTCTTCGGGAAGTTCTGTCCCAACCCAGTAACCATCGGCAAAATCAGGTCTTACATACCGCTTTGCGTCTTCCAGGGTGAAAATATAGGGAGCAGTTGCATTTACAACCTCGGGAATTGGCTCACCATTTAAGGCCTTAAGAGCAAGGCGCAGGCCAATGGCAGAATGGTTGGTAGGATTATTAAATGCTATGCTGGAAAATCCTTCTTCACTGTATTCAATCCAATCTAAGAGGAAACCATTGTTGGCCTCTCCTACCATGGGAACAAGTTCTCTACCGGCATCCACAAAAGCCTCCATGGCTCCCTGGGTCATGGCTCCTCCCCCGGACCATACAGCATCAATATCGGGATAGGCTGCAAGTAAGCTGGCCATGGTTGATTTGCCCTGGGAAAAACCCCAGTCTGCAAATTCCCTGGTAAGAAGGTTAATATCCGGATGGGCTTCAAAGACTTCCTCGGCTCCTTCCCAGCGCTGTTCTGAAACAGGGTTACCTGCTATTCCTGATAGGGCTATTATATTCCCTTCAAAATCTATGGTTTCAACCAGCCACTGAGCTGTTACCCTTCCATATTCAACATCATCTCTTCCTACCCAGGCGGTAACCTGTTCTGTAGGAATAGGGCTGCTGATACCGATTACTGGAATACCGTTTTCCTGGGCCATCCGAAATACACCTTCCATGGCTACAGGAGAAATGGGATCAACTACTATTGCATCAACACCTCTGGCTACAAGGTCTTCTATAGCGGAGATCTGGCTGGCAGTCTCCAGGGAAGCATCCAGGTGAATCAGTTCTTCAATTAAATCTTCGTGCTTGCTCACTTCGTGAGCAATCTCTTCTTTCATCTGAACCGACCATGTATTATCCATAAAAATCGTGACATAGCCTATAGTATACGGAGGTTCTTTTTTGAATTCCTGTGTATCGACCAGTTCTTCGCTGACATCAACAACATAACGCCACCCGCTAACTTCAACAATTGAACTGATTTCAATTGACGTTTTTGCCTCGCCGGGCATTGTAAACATCAGAGCCAGGGAAACAATAAACACCGTGGTCATTAAAAGTGTTCGCATAATAGTACCTCCTAATAAAGTTTATATCTTTTGTCCCCGAATCACCTTCTCCATGTGATCAAGTATCTTCTCTACCATCACCTCCCCTTTCTCCTTGGTAGCAAGAGTTGCATCACCAAAAACTCCACTCTTACTTAAAGCCCCCATGGGCAATGAAGAATAATGGTACCTATCCACTTCACTTCCTTCAGGGTATTCTGCTACTGCCTTTTCCATATCACATAGCTCGGGACACACAGCCAGCAACCAGGATGTTTCTAATTCACATGCATGAACCATACCGTGCCACCGGGGGGATTCAGCCAATTTTGCTACCTCATCCAGGGCAGGGTAAGTAAAGTAAAAAATTTCTATCGGGATTTCCTCGCGGAGCTCCCGGGCCGCGTATTTCAGGGCAGATGCATTCGCCCCGTGAGCATTCAGGACAACAAGCCTTTTAATTCCATACTCATCAAGGCTTTTGGCTACATCCTTCACAATGGTTTTTACTGTCTCCTGGTTGATACTGACAGTCCCGGGAATGCCCTTCCAAACGTAGGAGTACCCTACGGGTATTTCTGGAAGAACCAGGGCTTCTATTCTTTTTGCCAGCCGCAGGGCGAATGCCCGGGCAAGAAAGGTGTCTGTCCCCAGAGGAAGGTGCGGACCATGCTGCTCGGTTGCCCCAAAAGGCAAAATTACTGTTTTTATCTTTTTTACCGCTTCTTCTACTTCAGGACGGGTCATATAAGCCAGCTCATACCGGTTTTTTTCCACTTTAGTTCCTCCTTAAACCAGCCAGTTCCTGGTAAACATCTTTCAATCGCTTATAGGCCTGGGTGTATACTCTGTAATAATTGGAGTATAATCTGTAAACTGGTTCCTGGTAGAATTTTTTTTCTTTAATCTTAATTGCTCTGGTTTTGGCTTCTTTAAAAGAAGGCCAGATTCCACCACCAACCCCGGCAAGCATTGCCGCTCCAAGCGCAGAAGAATTCAATTCTTCCAGCACGGTCACCTGCCGGCCAAGAACATTGGCCATAATGTCCGGCCATAAGGGATGCTGGCTGCCTCCTTCTCCAACCATCAACTCCGCATCCCTGAACCCTTTCTTTTTTTCAATAATATCCAGGGAATCTCGAAAGTTGTAGGCAACTCCTTCCAGGACAGCACGAGTAAAGTGAGCCCTGGTATTAGCAGAATCAACACCAACAAAAGCTCCCCGGGCCGAAAAGTCCATAAAGGGTGTTGCGGCCCCGCTTAAAAACGGAAGGAAGATTAACCCCCCGCTGCCTGCCGGGACAGAAGAGGCCTCTTCAAGCAGAATATCGTAACCCTCTTCTCTTTCGGGTCCAAAGTTATCCTTGAACCAGCTTAAACAATAACCTCCTGTCATCACCAGGCCATGCCAGAAATAGGCATCGGGAACAGCATGACACATTACCCAGAGGCTGGGATCACCTTCTCCGGGTAAACTGGAAAGGAAAGAAGCTATATGCCCTGCTGTACCGATGGTGGCACAGGCTGTATTCTCTTCAATAACTCCAGTCCCAAGGGCAAGGGCAGCCATATCCCCCGCACCAGCTACAACCGGGGTTCCGGGTTCTATTCCCAGTAGACCGGAAACCTCCGGTCTGGTTTCTCCAACTATTTCCACAGACTCAAAAAGCCGGGGTAGTTTTTGCCTGTCCATTAATTCTCCCAACAGACCATGAGCCCAATCTCTTTTTTTGAGGTCCAGCATGGCTGCAGCCCCTGCATCCGTAACATCCGTAACATAATCCCCCGTAAGACAGTGGGTAATATAGTCCTTTGGGAAAATAAATTTGCTGGTTTTTTCATAAAGTTCCGGTTTTCGATTTTTTAGCCAGAGGACTTTGCTTAAGGAAAGCATAGCTGCAGGTTCTGTAAAACACTGCTCCCAGATCTCTTTGCCATACTCCTTTTTCAGCATTCCAGCCTCCTGCTCTGCTCTCTGATCTAACCAGATCATTGCATTTCCCAGGGGCTTTCCCTTTTCATCCATCGGGCAGAGTCCATTGAGTTGTCCAGAAAGGCCAATTACTCTGATGTTTTTTTTCGGAATTGTTAGCTCCTCAACGGCTGCTAAAACGGCCTGCCACCAATCTTCGGGATCCTGTTCAACCTGGTTCTTTTGAGGACGAATCAGGTCATAACTTTTCTGAGTTTTTTCCAGGACATTTCCCTCTTCATCCAGTACCAAAACCTTTACGGCAGAAGTACCCAGATCAATACCCAAAACCAGCCCTTGTCCCTGCTCAACCATTAGTGCTCCCCCCGTAACGGACATTTTTCCCTTCAGCCTGGGGATAATTTACTCCAACGTGGATTTCAAAGCGATCTCCACGGATATAGCTTGTAGAAAACTCAAGGGGCCTGCCTTTTTTGGAATAAGAAATCCTTTCAGAATATAAAAGCGCTTTATTTTCTTCAATCTCTAACAGGGAGGCCAGAACCCGGTCTGCATTAATTGCCGTGTAAAAATCATTCCCCCAGACCGGTCGGTTTTTGTACTTCTCTTCCAGTGCTTTATACAAAGAATCCAGAACCTCTTCCCTGGTCAGAACAGGGAAAATCTTAACCGGCAAAAAAGATGTAGAGAGAATAATGGGAACGTCATCAGCAGTCCTGACCCTGGTTATCTTCCAGATCAACTCGTCCTTATTAAGATTGAGTTTTTCTGCAATCCTTTGCTCTGGTACACTTTTTGACATTTCCACCAGCAGGGCTCCGGGGGTAAAACCCATTTTCCTGATATCCTCACTGTAACTGGGTAACTGATTGAAAGAGCGGGTAATCTTTTTTGAGGTAATGAAGGTCCCTTTTTTTGGAATTCGGTATAACAATCCTTCTGAAATCAATTCCTCTATAGCTTTTTTTACTGTTCCCCTGCTTACCCCGAATTCTTCTGCCAGCTTAATTTCTGAAGATATTTGGTCATGGGGTTGCAGGGACCTTGTTTTTTCTTCCATTTGCTTTTTGATCTGGATATATAAGGGTTCTTTTTCCTCCAAAATGATTACCCTCCTTTTTTCTTGTATAGTCAAGATGCCCTTCTGGATTATACCTGTTTATTAATAAATTAGACAAAACTATGGGGATTCCTTTCCAAAAATTTTTTTCCTGGAATCCCCTTGTGTTTTACCAATTGGTTAGGAAAAACCAAAAAAGGTTAGCTTAATTTCCCGGAGCATTCTGTTTTTGTATAACAGCCTGAAAACAGGAGAAATGTGCCCTTAAATTCCTTAATTTCTTTCCAGTTGACCTTCTACCGGACTTTTTTCTATTTAAGTTTCTTGCAATAGTTCCACCCAAGCTTTTAAAAAACAAAGGAGCGTTTTGGAAACTCTCCTTTGTGCAAAATTTGCTATTCATTAAACCAATAATTCATTTTCAACCCCCTAAATGCATGGTTCCATTTATTATCCCATTGTTATTTTCTAGTTTCAGTAAAAATGATATAACCCCAGCCTCTTAAAAACATTGCCCCACGGGCATTTCGGAGGCCTATTGCAGAAAAAGTACAAAGGTTTTCTATTGGTTGTGTTGTTTTTTCCTTTCCTAAGCCACAGCCGAACCCTATACTCAATTTCCCCTTTTTCAACACTTTTTTGCCAAAAACTGCTTTTTTCGGACTGCCCTGAAAAATACGGGAATTTACGAACAGTTAATCTTAATACATTTTTCCTTTGGATTTTTCCCTTTTTCCTTCTGCTAAACAAAGAACTTCAGGTTTTTTGAATACGAATTTCTTATAAGAATCCTCAAATCTTTTCTCTGCCTAATTACAAGGAAAAACACCCCAAAATAATTGAATTTCTCTTGCTTG
Organism: Halobacteroidaceae bacterium; assembly: GCA_003551665.1. Classification (GTDB taxonomy): domain Bacteria; phylum Bacillota; class Halanaerobiia; order B1SED10-174; family B1SED10-174; genus T1SED10-26. The sequence continues at coordinate 24,970 of PUNE01000134.1, read as the reverse complement.
TTAAAAGAAAACAAGGAGAAAACCCGTAAAATTTACTCATCGAAAGGGACATGAGCTTTTTGTTTAAGCATTGAAAGGCTTCGCCACAAAAATCCTTTCAATTGGAATTTTCCCAGGATAAAGACAGCCTTTCTATCTCTTTCTTTTCATTTTTCTTCCATTTTTAAAAAGGGAAATTTTTTTAGATGAATAATTTTTTATAATAACTGCTTGCTGAGGGGGAATCCAAGTGAAGATATTAAATTATTTTTTTTGTAAAAAATCTTCAATACTTATTTTTCTTGGCCTGATTTTCATCTTATTTGTATATGGATGCGGAAGCCAACAAGAAACCTACCATGTCTCGGGGCAGATAATTGATCAAGAAGGAAAAGGAGTAGAAGGAGTAACTATTAAATTTTGTGGAGGACATGGTACAGCAAAAACCGACGAAGAGGGAAAATGGACCAAAACTGATTTGCATGGGGTTGTTACTGTAACCCCTGTTTTAGAGGAATACATATCGACTCCACCCTTTCAAATTGTCTATAACGAACAGGAAAACATTGATTTCACAAATTATAAAACTTACCCAAATGACGAGCAAATTGAATTAAGAGACCAGCCAGTGGCTTTTGAAGATGGTCTAATCATTGATCCTGGAAAACAATTTGAGGAAGAAAATGACAAGAAAGTCTATTGTGTGGTAAAAAAACACGAGCCTGAAGAATATAATCTCGATCCTTTCCTTGAAACTCGGCGTCTAAATGAAATTACCCTTGAGGATTTGCTGGGAAATGAAGTCAAACCTGAAGAAACTATAAGAATTAAGTTTACGGTTCCTCCCGAGATGGAGACTGATAAAGTCCATCTGGTCTACTGGAACGATGAAGAGCAAATAGAAATTAAAGAAACAAAAGAAGTAGCCAAAAATACTTTAATGGCGGAAGTACAACAATTTAGCTATTTTGCCTTGACCGAAGAAGTTGACGCCGTTCTTAAAAAACCAACCGACTGGACGGTACCTGAGCATACCGGGTTTGTAAGGGTAGAAGGACAGGCAATACCTATTCACGTTCCCTCCCTTGAAAATTCTTCTAACGCTAATTTCAACGACCCTGATTGGAACCAGGTCTATCAGAAAGAATTGGAAGGTGTAGACAAGGACTGGTGGAGGCTAGCCAGTTTTGAACCCGGGGCCGGGGATGGGGCAGAGGCCTTAATTCTTGGGCTTGTTGAAGCCTTAGATCAGGTGGCTCATAAACTGCAAACCAGATTAACCATCCAGGAAAACAGTAAAGGGGACAAGAGAGCAATTGTAGAAATCGGCCAACCCCAGGGCGAATACCCTATTTATGAAAAAGCTGGCCAGAACTGGGTTATCGGAAATGAATTTGACCCCTATGCCAGCTTCAGCCATCAAATAGTGCGTTATTATGTGGAAACTTATGAAATTCCCAGGGAATGGTGGCAGAGATTTGTGTTAAATTTATATATAGATCCCAGACATGGAGAACCTCCTTACTATCACGGTTATCTATCAGTTGATGAAAAGGGAAATCTGCAAATGACCCCTATCCTTTATCCAGAAACCAATCTGGCATTGAAGTCAATAACTGGAGGTGATTGGGAAATCCCTGTTCTTTCCCACGGAAAATTGAGTGACCAATATGGAGGGGCAATTAGGGAAACCGTTAGTAACACCTTTTCTTTTCACAAGGACTTAGAATCCACTTCATTAACCATTCAGGTTGACGGGGAAGGCTCAGTTTACCCTCCTCAGGGAACCCATTACTTTGAGCCGGGGGAGAAGGTTAATATAGAAGCAATTCCTGCAGAAGACTGGGAATTTAAGGAATGGATTGGAGATGTTCAGGATCCAGAAAAGCCCCAGACGATAGTAGTAATGGACAGCGACAGGACAATTCAAGCAGTATTCAAGGAGGAAAAAGAGGCTGAATTCCCCCGATATTCAAATGATTATTTTGGCCTTATTGATGGGGGTTCTCTGTTATTTAAAGGTAAGGAAGGTTATAACGATAATTATTCCGAGTTTGAAACAAAATGGAGTTACTCTTTTGTTGAAACAAAAAATGGAATAGACATTTTTGAACACAAACAACAAGATCAGGGCGGAAACAGTTCCACTTCAATTAATTATTTTACCCGTAATGGTCAAAAGTACTACAATTTCTCCAACTATGAAGAAATATTTAAGGGAGACCTTTTCAACAAAGAAGCGGGGTTTTTCATGGTTGAAAAACCAGTAAGCAAAGGAGATAAAGGGTTCCAGTTAGAATTGGATGGACCCCTGGCGAAAGCAAAAAAAATTGAAGAAATTAATACCCCAGCGGGTTCCTTTAACGCCTGGCGTTTTTCCAAAACATATGAGGATAAAAACCAAGATTTTACCGAATTTAATTTCTGGTTTATACCCTTCATTGGATTAGGTAGGATGGAAGTATTTTTTTCCAATGGCGATTACTTCATTGTGGAGTTGGTGGACTTCAATTTTTGAGGATTCCAGGCAAAAAAAATTTTGAACTAGGTAGATAAAACTCTTCCCTAATCCCCTCCTTATTTCTAACTAATATAAACAATATCTCACCTGCTAGAAATAACTCCTTTTTACCAAAAGGCAAAAAAAGCGCTCCAGGGGTGGTGACCCTTTGGAGCGCTTCTTTTTTAGGTAGAAATAGTTTGTTTTAACTTTTTTCAGGCAGTTTTCTGTCCTCCGGCCAGTAAATCCCGAATTTCGGTAAGTAGTGTTTCTTCCTTGGAAGGTAGAGGAGGTGGGGGAGGGGTTTCTTCTTTTTTCCTCTGGAGTTTAGAAATTGCCCTGATCATAAGGAATATTGCCAGGCCGATTATCAGGAAATCAAATACCGCCTGGATGAAATTCCCATAGAAAACTGCGATTTCTGCCAGATCACCCTGGGCTTCGGAAATTACAATTTTCAGGTCAGTAAAATTGATACCGATAAACATTCCCAGAACAGGCATCAAAACATCATTAACAAATGAAACCACAATTCTGCCAAAAGCTGCTCCTATAATAACTGCCACTGCAAGATCAACTACATTTCCCCGCATAATAAATTTTTTGAAATCCTGAAGCATTTTTTTCCCCTCTTTTCTTTTCTATTTTGTATTGCCTGACTGAAAAACTCCGATTTCCCCAAAACCCTGGCAAAAAAAGGCAATGTTGCCCGGGGAATATGTAAAAATTTAAAACTTTCTGATCATATTTCTTCTGATTCAATTTTACTCCAATTATTTAAAAAAAACTACACATTTTTTTCTCTTAATTCCCAGTTTCCGGCCATAATTTCCGGAAAAATTGGAATTGTTAGTTTTTTATCCTTCCCAAGTCTCCAGGCTAGCCCAGGACCCACTTTTCAAAATAATCCTCCAGATGCTTCTTTTTCATTGACAAAATGAACAGCGTTCATTAAAATGGATTATGTAGATACTGGAGAGTGGTAGAATGAGGAGAACCAATCCCCACATGAAAAACAAAATCCTGGGAATTGCCGCACCCCTGTTTTTAAAGCAGGGGTTTGAAAATGTGGACATGAGGACCATCGCCCGAGAGGCTGATATAGCAGTAGGAACCCTTTACAACTACTTCCCCAATAAGAGGGTTCTCTTTTTCCAGGTCTTCGAAACAGGTTGGGAAGAAGTCCTGGATAGAATCAACAGTCTGTGCACAAATGAAAAAACCAGCCAGGAAAAAATCAGGGTCTTTTTAAAAGAATTCCACGGAGCGGTAATTGAACGCCGGGGACTTGGCCAGGAGCTACTCAGATTAAGCCTGGAATCCCCGGAAGAAAAGGGGCGCATCCGGCAGGTAGAACTTCGCCTGAAAGAAAGGCTCCAGGACCTACTCCTGGAAACCCCGGTGGAAGAAAAATTTCGCCGTCCCCTCGCCAGATGTTTGATTTCTTCTACCTGGAGCGTAACCAAAGAAGGACCCGACCAGGCAGAAAACCACTTTGAATTTATCGACTGGCTCATGGAAAATTTAATTGCAGATAAAGGAGAAGGAAAATTATGAGTACCCAGGACAGACGAACAATTATCCTAGGTGAAGAAAAGGTCTCCAGGGGTTTAATCTACCTTGCCATTCCCTCCATAATCGGCATGGTTGTCAACGGTGTTTACAATATAGTCGATACGATTTTTGTAGGACGACTGGGGACCAGTGCTATTGGGGCCCTTTCTGTGGCTTTTCCATTTTTGATGTTGCTTTCCGCCTTTGGCATTGCTATTGGTGTTGGTTCCGCCTCCTATATCTCCCGTTCCCTGGGACAGAAACGCAAAGATGAGGCTGAAAGAACCGTTGCCACTGGTGTGGGAATTATTATCGCCCTGGGCATCATTTTTATGGCCCTGGGACAGATCGTTCTGGAACCGGTAATGAGGCTTTTCGGTGCTACCGATTCTATTCTCCCTCATGCCATGGTTTATGCCCGGACTCTCCTTTTTGGAGCGCCCATTATCATGATAAAGATGACTCTCAATAACATGCTGCGGGCAGAGGGCAGCGCCCACGCCAGCATGATTGCCCTGATTTCAGGAGCCGTTTTGAACATAATCCTGGACCCCATTTTTATATTCGGATTTAACATGGGAATCCAGGGCGCAGCTGTTGCAACCGTTGTAGGGCAATCCTTTGCAGTCTGTTACCAGCTATGGTACTATTTTTCCGGCCGGAGTTACCTTAAACTTGCTATCAGTCGTTTTCGCCCTTCAAAAGTAATCATAGCCCAGATTGTTAAAATAGGGATTCCCTCCGTCCTGACAATTGGCCTGAACAGCCTGGCCATGGCCATGATCAACAACGCCGCTGCTCCCCACGGAGATTACGCAGTTGCAGCAATGGGGATTGTAAAAAGGGTAATGTCCCTGGGTATGTTCGCTATTTTCGGCTACGGACAGGGTTTTCAACCCATGGCCGGATTCAATTACGGGGCAAAAAACTTTGATCGCCTGAACGAGGCCCTCCGCTTTTCTGTCCGTGTTACAACTGCCTTTACCTTTTGCACCGCGAGTTTATTTATCATTTTCTCCCAGAACATTATCGCCTGGTTTAGCAGCGATCCCCTGGTATTGGAAACAGGGGCCCGGGCTTTAAGGGCATACAGCATCCCCTTTCCCCTGTTTGGTTTCCAGATAATATATTTCTCCCTGTTTCAGGCCCTGGGCAAAGCAGTCCCCGCCGGTATCCTTTCCATGTCCCGCCAGGGTTTGTTTTTAATTCCAGCAATACTTATCCTCCCGCCCCTTCTGGGCCTTAACGGTGTTATTCTTGCCCAACCCATAGCTGATGGCCTCACCATTTTTATGACCTCTATCCTTGCTGTAATGATCAGCAAAAAACTTGCCAGGGAATCCCGGGACCACCTGGCCTTTACCGGGCAGGCTCCACCCAGAAAAACTGCCCAGGAGCTTACCTGATGGGGTATCATCCAGCAAACCCCTTTCGAAAACCAAGAAGAACCGGAAGCTTGTCCCGGTTCTTTTTTTATGGCCCCGAAAATTAACCCTTCCGGGGCTTCTTTTCAACATAATCAATCTTCCGGAGTCCCGTAGCCTCCACCACCTGGAGTTTCCACCCGGAGAATATTTCCCTTTTTTAACTCACAGTTAAATTTCCCGGGAAGTTCTTCCCAGTTACCATCCTTTTTGCAGAGGTTTTTTCCCGGTCTTCCATTTTCTCCTCCCTGCAATCCATAGGGGCTCAACCTGCGGCGCTCAGATAAGATTGATCCCCGGGCATCGGCCAGAAGTTCCAGTTCCCGAACCAGGCCTTCCCCGCCTTTTCTGGCTCCCCGGCCGCCGCTGCCCCGCCGGAAAGAGTATTCTCTAACAAGGAGGGGATAACTGGTTTCCAATGCTTCTATGGGAGTATTCAGGGTATTGGTCATGTGGGAGTGCACTCCCCCCTCGCCATCGTCTTCCCGGGAAGCCCCCATTCCTCCACCCAGGGTTTCATAATAGGTAAAGGGTTCTTCCCTTCGAGGGTCAAATCCTCCTACTGTAAGGTTGTTCATGGTTCCCTGTGAAGCAGCAGGAATTCTTTCCGGTATTGCCCGGGACAGTGCTCCAAGCACAACATCCACAATCCTCTGGGATGTCTCTACATTACCCCCTGCAACTGCCGCGGGGTGGCTGGCATCCAGAATGCTTCCCGGGCGGGTTTTCACCCTCAGGGGCCGAAGCAGCCCATCATTGGTAGGTATATCCTGGGGCAACAGGCACCGGAAACAGTATAACACAGCGGAAAGGGTTATGGCCCGAACGGCATTTATGCTCCCCTGAACCTGGTCAGCAGACCCTGAAAAATCCAACAAAGCCTCTTCTCCCTCTATGGTCAGTTTTAAGTCGATTAAGATATCCCCGCTTCCCAATCCGTCATCATCCAGGAAATCATGAAAAGAATAGGTTCCCGGCGGGATCCGGGAGATTGCCACGCGCAATAACCTTTCCGAGTAATCCCGGAGGGCCTGGCTGTAGTAACTTACTTCTTCCATTGTCTGCTCTGCAATCAATTCCTTTAGGCGCCGGATCCCCGTCAGGTTGGCCATGAATTGAGCTTCAAAGTCTCCCTCCCTCTCTGAAGGGGTCCTGACATTTTTCAAAATTACCCCCAGGAGATCCTCCTGGATCCGGCCCTTTTTCCAGATTTTTACCGGGGGTAAAACCAGTCCCTCCTGGAAAATCGTCTCCGCGAGAGACATGGACCCCGGAGAATTGCCTCCCACATCTGCATGATGAGCCCTGTTGGCTACAAAAAAACAGGGGCCCTCATTATTTTCCGCAAAAACCGGGGCAACAACCGTCATATCGGGCAGGTGCGTTCCTCCGGCGAAAGGATCATTCAGAAGAACCATGTCTCCAGGTGCAAAGGAAGTTGCTTCAACAGCCGATGCCACAGAAAGGGGCATTGAACCAAGGTGGACAGGAATGTGGGCGGCCTGAGCAACCAGTTCTCCTCCCGCGGCAAAAATTCCACAGGAAAAATCCTGCCTTTCTTTGATATTGGGAGAAAAAGCCGTTCTCTTCAGGGCAACTCCCATTTCTTCCGCAATAGAACGAAACCTGTTATGAAATATTTCCAGCCGTACCGGGTTCACATCTTTACTCATCTGTCTACCTCCAGGACCAGATTGTGCCAGGGATCAACAAAAGCCTCAACTCCCGGCGGAACCACTGTTGTCGAGGAATATTCCAGGATCAGGGCGGGGCCCGGAATCCGGTTGCCATATAACAGCTCTTCCCTTCGATATAACCGGGTTTCTTCTATCCTCCCCCCAAAAACTACGGGCCGGGAAGCGTAAAAAGCTTCCCCGGGAACATTCTCCTGGGGTTTTTCACTCCGGGGCCAGGAAGGTTTCTCCGGCCTGCCCCAGCCCAGGACCCGCAGGTTAACTACCTCCACAGGGCGACCTTCCCGGTAATAACCGTAGCGCTGGCGGTGTCTGGCGTGAAACTCATCAACAAAATCCGGAGAATAGGGAACGCTCAGCTCGAAGGACTGACCCCGGTAGCGCATATCAACCGAACGTTCCAGCCCAAGTTCTTCCCGGGAAAATCCTTCACTCCACATTTCCCTTAGGATTACTTTCTCCAGGGGTGCAAATAGTTCTTCGGCCCTGGTTTTTAACTCTTCTGCTTCTATAAGGACTGTGCGAGAGGTATCCCGGCTCACATCTGCTAGGAGCATCCCTATTGCCGAAAAAATTCCCGGGTAAGGGGGAATAATCACGCGGGGAATGTTCAGGCTCCTGGCAAGAAAAGCAGCGTGCATGCCTCCTGCCCCCCCAAAGACAAACAGAGAAAATTCCCCCGGGTCATGACCCCTTTCCACCGAAATCACCCGCAGGGCCCTTTCCATGCTGGCATTGGCAACACTGCATATCCCCTCTGCAAGTTCTTCGACTTCCAGCCCCGCTTCAAGAGAAAGTTTTTCCAGGTAAGGCCAGATCCGGTCGGCAGCAAGTTTCATATCTCCCCCCAAAAAAAGTTCGGGGACAAGCCGCCCCAGGGCCAGGTTTGCGTCTGTAACCGTGGGAATTTCACCTCGCCCATAACAGATGGGCCCGGGGTCAGCTCCTGCGCTTTCCGGTCCTACGCGCAGGGCCCCTCCTTCATCCAGTCTGGCAAGGGAACCACCCCCTGCTCCAACAGTGTGGATGTCAATAATAGGCACCTGCAGAGGCTGACCCCCCATGATGGTTTCTGTTGTGAGCGGGAGCCCCCTGTCTACAAGAGCCACATCCGTTGAAGTTCCCCCCATATCCAGGGTCATCAGGCGCCGGTACCCGGAAATCTTCCCCAGTTCGTAGGCTCCCACCACTCCTCCTGCTGGCCCGGAAAGAACCGTCCGAACCGGCTCTCTGCGGGCAACGCTGGAGCGGGTTCGCCCCCCGTTGGATTGCATTACTGCCAGATTTTCCCCACCCAGGTTTTTCTCCAGGCGGCCCAGATACCCCTCCATCCGGGGCACCAGGTAGGCATTAACTGCAGTGGTAGAGGTTCGTTCAAATTCTCGAAATTCTTGGAGAATCTCATGTGATGGAGAAACTGCAAAACCTTCCTCGCGCAATATTTCTGCTGCTCTCTGTTCGGGTCCGGGATTGAGATAGGAGTAGAGAAAAACCACTGCCACAGATTCAACTCCCCTGGAACGCATGGCCCGGGCAACCTGCCGGATTTCTTGTTCATCCAGAGATTCAATTTCCCGACCATCAGCAAGCAGACGTCCCCGGACTCCAAATCGCAATTCCCCGGGAATCAGAGGGGCTTCCCGCCGGTAAAAAAGATTATAAAGTTCAGTCCTGGCCTGGCGCCCAATTTCCAGCACATCTGTAAACCCCCTGTTGGTAAGAAGCGCGGTAACTGCCCCCTTCCTTTCCAGGAGAGCATTGGTAGCCACAGTTGAACCGTGGACAACTTTCTGGCCCCCATCTCCGGCTATTTTCTCCAGGCCCCCCAGAACCGCCCTGGCCGGATTATCAGGGGTAGAAGGGGCTTTATATATCTTCCATTCCCCGTCATCGCGGAAAATGAAATCGGTAAATGTTCCTCCGGTGTCAACTCCAACCAGATTCATAGCCCCACTCCTTTCTCTACACCCTTAGTTATTTCTCACCTCCCCGATAAAAATCCTGCACTCCGCCTTTCCGCGAACCCGCCTGGAAAGGCGTATTGGCTCTCTCCACTGCCAGAATGGTCGAATTTAATGTTGATCAAAGGAAAACCCCCGGAGATTTAAGGATCTCCGGGGGTTTTTCCTGGAGGAATCCAAAATCAGGGGTGATTTCTTTTTTACAGGGAATCAACAAGAGTCAGGGAAAAGCGCGGATTATCAATGTCTATTTCCCCTTCTGGGAAAAGAGCCCCCAAAAAGGTCCCTGTTTCTCCTGGCCCCAGGTTCTGGAAATATAAATCTCCCTTCGCCACCGGATTACCTTCTTCGTCAAAGAAAACCACCTCAAAAATTAACAGGGAAAAACTTCCATCACTATTATTGGTTATCCGGAACTCAACCTGTAACATACCCATCAGCAGGTTCAAATCCATTTCTTCCAGGACAAAGTTACTATCGATAGCGGCTCCAACCCCCGTCTTCTGTCCCTCGGCCCGCATCTGCCTAAACCATCCCTCAAAATTAAAATCGAACCTGGGGTCAACCAGATAGAATGGCTCTGAATACACGAATGTTCCCAGCTCAGGATGGTAGCCTTCGTTGCTTTTAATTTGGCGCCACAGTTCGGGGTCCCGTAGAACAAGGGCAAAGATGTCTCCGTTTTCCAATCCTAAAAACATTAGCCCCTTTCCGTCTGGAGCATAAAGAAAGACATTACTTTCCTCATCCCCAGGGGAGCTCAATTTTTTATAGTACTTAAAACCAGGATTGATTGCCTGCAGATCATTAAAATTGAGGGAGAGCGGGGCATCAAAGGCCTCTGCAATCCTCCCTCCTGTTGCAAAAACCCCAGTATACTGGTATAAATCCGTGACGGTGCCCTGATCTGGTGAAGCAAAATAAATATGTTGAGAATAAAGGAACCCATCCCCTAAAATATGGGCTGGTTCACCCTCGGCCTGGTTTAACCAGGGACGCCAGTTATCATCCTTTGCTTGAAATGTAAACTGAATCAGCAAAAGGTTCTTTCCGTCCTCATCAAAATGAAAGGTCAGTGGAGAAACCATTGAGAAAAAACTCAGTTCTTCCGCCTCAGGGTTTAACTGGACAAATTTTTCCTGGGATATTGATGCACACCAAGCTTCTCCCGATGAAGAAAGAATTACTATAAAGATACCTATCACTAACAGAACCCTGATAAACCAGGAACCCCTTTCTCCTTTTTCTTTCAATAAAACTCCTCCCTCCGGTTTTATTTTTCCCATCCATTTTCTTTTTTCCTGTATTTCTATTTAGTTCCCACCTATAAACTCAATCTCAAAGTGCAGTTCATTTATATCTACATCCCAATCCAGTGGGAACCCACCTACTATCGGCCCTTCCTGTCCATCCTGAATGTTCATTACCTGGAGTGTTTCTACCCCCAGTTTGACCCCCTCTTCATCATAAAAAGTAATCTCAAATACCGCCATCATATAATTTGACCCGGTCTCGTTGAGCATCGTTCCCGTAATGTTGACAACTCCATGCAGAACCTGGAAATTGATCTCTTTACAGAAAAAACCCGGTTCAATTGGTACCTGGGGATCGAAATCGGCAACATCTTTTTGAACCACCTCTTCAGGAGGTGCATCCAGCCAGGCCCCGAGGTCAAATTTCCCTTCGGAGTCCCGCAAATTAATCTGGGTCAGGATAACTTCCCCCAGGTCAGGATGATAAAGGGCATCTTCATCATCTTCAGTTACCAGAATTCTGACCAGGGCATAAATATCCCCGTCTGAATCAGTTACAAAACCGATCCCGGAGCCATGAGGAGCGTAAAAAATAAAGTTGCCGTCTTCTGTAACCGGTGGATCCAGTTGCTCATAAAATTCGAGGGCCGGATTAATTGGCCTGAGTTCGTGATAATTCAAAGCCACAGGCTCTCCCATTTCCAGGGTTTCTGCCCCCCGCCGAATGTGGCCCCTGTTCAATCCCGCTTCAGCGGGAGCAAGAAATACCTGCTGGGTATAAATGGTCCCCTCAACCGGGAGAGTTACAGGGTTATTTTCTGCCTGTTCAAACCAGAGGTTCCATTCCTCTCGCGGAAAGGAAGCCTGAAAGGCCAGGATAATATCATTGGAATCAACCATGAAGGTAACATCAGGCAGGTAGCCACCTTCATAGAGGAAAATATCCACTCCCCGGTAATTCTCAGTTCCCCGTAGATTGTAATAATCCAGAAAGTCAAAATCCGGGTTGGCATTGAACATTGTGCCCAGGTCAAGACCTGCTCCCAGGGCTGATCCCGAAACCATCAGTAAGATTAAAACCAAAATTGCCGATCCTTTTGTCCATCTCCATCCTTCTTTACCCATTGAAAAAAGCAATAGTGACCCTCCCCTGTAAAGATTTAATTTTTTTGGGGTAACTGCTATCCCCTGCTTGGATTAAGATTTATCAAAAATCCTCAGGGCTTAACAAATTCAATACTGTACATCAATCCTTCCGGGTCGATCTCTTCCTCGAAATTTAAAGGAACTGGAAAAGAAGTTACTGTTCCATCTTCAGAATCTGAGAGAAAAACCGTATGTTCTTCTATTAAATAACCTTCGTGATCGAATATTTCTATCTCGAATATTCCAGCCTGGTAAGTCTGACCGGTATTATTTAAAACCTCAATTTCCAGTATAAACTGGGGCCCCCAGGGAGGCTTTTCCAGGACTAATTTTTGCAAGACAAAACCGGGCTCGATGGTATCTCCTTCTTCAATAACATCTCTTCTTATCAACTGGAAGTCCGGATCTTCAAAAACTACCGCCCAGTTATCCATATCAAACTTATTGCCCGGATCCCGAACCAAAACTCCGGTGTAGAAAAAATTTCCCAAATCGGGATGGTCGGCTTCCTTCTTCAACGGTGAAGGAAGATCTGTCTCTTCTTCCTGCTGAATTCGAAGAAGAGCATAGATATCTCCACTTTCCTCTTCAATTAAGAAACCTATCCCGGGGCCCGGAGGACAATAAAAAACAAAACGACCATCTTCTGTTATCGGTGGTCTTAATTTTTCTGCTACCTCTGGTCCCTTCATGTCCAGCCCCATCACCGGCCATAATTCCTTAAAATTTAGAGGCAGGGGATCACCAAAAAGATCAAAAACACTCTTATCCCCTGGATCAAAAAGATTAAAGGTTTTTTCATAACTTATCATTGTGGTCCACTGCACAATCTCCGGGTATTCAGCCAGATAGAGTTTCTGGGCGTAAAGGAAATCACCATTCTCCGTTTGGAAAGGTTTATCTTCCTCTTGAATAAACCAGGGATACCAGCCAACGTTACTGTCAAAAACTACTTGAGCTATCTCAATCACTCCAGTTTCTTGGTTGACACTAAAGGTAAAACCGCCCAGGGTTTTTGGATATTCTAAATCTGCCAATTCAGGATTTAATTCCTTTATTTGTTCCATGGTGGCTATTTTCGCATTAACAATCCCGCTCCCTAAAACAATAGAAAAAATAATAAAACAGGCAAAAAGAGTGAAAACATTCTCTTTGTTAGTATTAATCAGAATGCCCATGCAAGAAACCTCCTGGTCCCTAAAAAGATTTTTTCTAATTAATACTCCCTGCCCTTAGGTTTTTAAAATGATATAAGGAGCTCCTCCCCAAATAGATATATTGAATATTTCAGATATTATTAGCAGGGAATGGCTCCTTTTTCTTATTTTCCCAGAACTGGTAGGGAGTTTTCTTAAATCTTCAGGAAAACCCCTGTTCTTCTCTATCCAGGAAACTTTCTGTTTCATATCCGACCATAGCATTACCATTTTAGTTTTTATTTAAAACCAATTTAATTTTTGTTAAAGAACCCCCTCCCATGTTTCCGGGTTTCAAGTATTGCTTGCTCCACTGCATCGGCTTTGGATTGCGATAATAACCAGAGAAACTCCTGCTGCCCCTGCAAAAACCAAAAGCAAACCGGTTAATGATTCCATGGCTCCTGGATTGATTAAAAACATCAAGCCCAAAGCCCCAATCAACATTCCGCCCCCAAGCTTTAGCCTTCGACCAAAAATTTCCTGAATTCGGAAATATTGCAGGGTAATTAAAACCACAATTACAACCAGGGCTTCTATCAGTAAATAAGCGGCAAGGTAAAGACCAAGAAGGCCAAAAAAATTGATCCCACCAATACCTGCCTCCCGGAGAATCCCCGTCCAGATCACCGGGAAACCTGCAGTACAGGGCAATTCAATCAGCGCTACCCCCGCAGCAAAAAGAGCAGTCAAAAAAAGGGTGATAATGAGTGGCCTTTCCTTTCCCAGCTTGCGGGAGTTTTTAACAATAACCCCTTTCCAGCGGGAGTTGATCCCCAGAACAGGCTCCTGTCCCTCGGACAGATAATCCCTGAGGTTTATTGCGGCCAGGCCCAGGGCAAGGAGGGCAATCACCCAGCGCAGGCTGTCCAGGTAGGAAACTATGGCCATCGCCCCAAAAACTCCAGCAATAAAAAGGCCATAGACGAGCGAGGTTACCAGCAGGAAAACTCCCCCAACAGCGGCAATGCGAAACCTGGAGCGGGTATTCAGGATCATTGCCAGCAGAACAGCCAGAACCCAGAGAGAACAGGGATTAAACCCATCTACTGTCGCCAGGAGGAAGGTAGCAGCCAGGACCCGGTTTGGAGATATTAGACTGGAGACCCTTTTTGGCGAATTGAGACCCTCTTTCGCTGAGATCAGGCCTTTATCTTCTTGAGCCGAGGCCTGCCTGTCAAGACGCAACTGGATTTCCTCCGTTAAGCTTTCATTAAACCCATGCCATACTTCGCCCCCAAGGATAAAACCCGGAACCCAGGAGGCTTTTTCCTCCCTCTCCTCAAGCATAGCCAGGTACAGGTCCTGGGCTTCCTGGTCAAACCAGACTTCCCTGCTTTGAACTTCCAGGCCTATATAGGTTCTTTCCAGTTCTTTAACCCAGAGCATGGCTTCCTCGCACATTTCACAGCCATCGCCCCAGAAGAACCACAGAACTTTTCCCTCCCCTCCCGGCCCGGCCCCACCAGCAGAAGAAAAGGCCAGGGAAAAAGCTATCCCCAGAGTTATTACTGCCAGTCTTGCTTTCAAACTGCTCACCCTTTCTCCTGGTTCAGGGTTGGCGGAGATTCTTTGCTTTTTCTACCGAAAACATTATCGGCTGACAGATGTCGGTAAAACAGGACAGAGTAGCGAAACAAAGTCGGGTGCAACGGGAAATATTTTTGGAGACGTAAGGCAGGTAGAACTCATGGCAAACATTGGGGACCGAAGATGCTCCCCGGCATAAAAGCATGCCCACAGCAGGACCTTCAATATCCAGGCCGTCATAATAACCGCTGGCCAGTCGGTTAAGATAGGAAAACATCTGAACCAGGGTTCCTCCCATTTTAAACTTTCCGACCTCTAAGAGCTTTTTGGCTATTTTTTCCCGAATTTGCTGCCACTCAGAATCGGAAACGGTGCTAAATGAGGGTTTATCTGATGCCGGGTAGTAAGCAGTCTGGAATACGGGGTTTGATGTTTCTGTTGATTCCACACCTCCAATTTCAACCAGTTGATCGAGCATTTCCATACCAGCCCCAGCAAGGGAAAGCATGGCTGCCAGAGCAATATCTTCGGGTTTACTGGCCTCCCGGGCAATATCTACTACGTTTCTCTGGAATAAGCCCTCTTCTTGCAGAAAAGTCCTGAACCCAGGAACATAATCCCTCATTTCTCTGGCAGGTAGATTATAAAGCTTTTCTACCAGAGACCCTGCAGGCTGGTCATAGCGGACATCCAGAGTCAGGTTTTCCTCTTCAGTTTCCAGGAGAAAAATATGAAGGGCTTCCGCCAGATCGAAATCCTCATCTTCAGGTATAAGGACTTTAATGGTCAGATCAGTATAAACCCACTGGATGGGAAACATCTTTTCATCAAAAACTATCATTACCTGAAATTCCCCATTTTCTTCTACAATCAGGTGGGTTAGATCCGTGTCCTCGCCGAAATAGTAGCCAATTGTTCCATCATCGTTTTCAATGTAGAAAAGCAGCCCATCGACACCTGTATTCTCTCCCAGGCGCAAAAAAGAAAGGGGTCCTTCTTCTTCATCTCGGACCTGAACCAGGGCCCGGGGCTGAATATTTCCTGGATTGGTCAGGTTATCCGGTAAATCAACCAATTGCCCTTCTACTTCCATTTCATAGTCCTCGAATGTTTCTAATCCAGTAGTATCCCACTCCACGGGGGAAACAAAAACGGTACCGTCCTCCAGGGTAACCTCTACCTCCTCGGGAAGCAGGACATCTGCCAGGGTAAAATTCGGGTGCAAAGAAAGAATTTCGCGTTCTATATGGGAAATGGCAGGCTCCTGCTCTCTCTCCCGGACATCAGAACTAAAAAGCCAGGTATCTCCTGAGGGCCCCAGGTATTCGTACCTTACCTGGTAATAATTTTCTTCTGCTTCCAGGATTCGGGCGTTTAACCAGATATCGTCCCGCCAGAAGGCTTCGACAAAGCTGCCCGGGGAAAATTCCAGTTCTTCAACGGTCTCGGGACCCTCTCCAGGAGACGGCACCTCTTTATACTTAAAAATCCGCAGACCCACATTGATGTAGTTTTCAGTTTTGGATTGATTATCTCGGGGGCAGGGGTCACCTATCTGCAATAACTCAGGCCCCCCGTGATAAGAACCTCCCGGGACCGTTGGGTACCCAACCCGGGTGGTATAAGTCCATTCAAAAACATTCCCACTCATATCATAAAGCTGAAGGGCATTACCTTCTACAGGTTTCTTTCCAACAGGCTGGGTGGAAGGACTTTCTCCTTTAAGACCGCTGTTGCCCTCAAACCAGGCTGCCTCCATTGTAGCCTCTTCGTCAGTATAGGGGCCTGTTGCCCCGCTGGCGTAAGTTCCTGGAGTCCAGTACTTACCACTTCCCTCCGGGTATTCTATTGCCCCGTGGGAATCGTCATTTCCCTGGTAACGGGCAGCAAGTTCCCATTCCTCAGGGAAGGGAAGCCGAAAACCTTCAGTATTCCTGACCGACACCCTGTCGCCAGACTCCCTGTCACTTGAATCCCGATAGACCTCACCAGCACTAATGTACACCGGCTTATACTCAAAATATTCAGAAAGAGCATTGCACCAGACCATTGCATCAAAAAGGTTCACATTTGTAACGGGGTGCATTTTGTCCTCTGAAGGTTCTCGACCGGTTCTACCGGAGTTGCCCTCCCGTCCAAGATTATCAAAAACATAACCATTTTCCTCTGCCCATTCTCGGACTTCAAACCAGAGTTGATAGGTAACCGGAATTTCTCCCACCCAGAAAGGATAATTTACTTTGCCTTCACCATCGTTTTCAACTCCAGTTGGAAAGTGAGCAGCAGGAGCTTCTCTTAATTTAAATTCCACCTCATCAAAACTATAAGTGGTTGAGGGGATTTCTTCATCAGAAATACATCCCCAAACTAACAGGCAGGTTATAATCAGAGAGAGAAAAACAGTTGCCTGTTTCCACTTCATATAAACACCTCCACGCAATTCATTCCCCCGGGGCTGCTTGGTGAACTAATTTCCCGAGGATATTGACCTTTAGCTATTATCCCGGAACCAACACCTTCGTTTATCTACCAAGAAAAACTCACAAGGATAATATAATCAGGGGAGAAGTCTATTTAACCGTATCCTTTTTTATTATCAATATTTCCTTCACCGGAAAAAAACGGGCCAGATAAATTAACAAATAAAAACCTCACACTATACCCGTCCCTATCAGTTTTTGAGGTCAGGAAAATAGTATGAGGAACAGGAATTAAATCGGTTTTTATTTTCTCCGGTTAACCACTTCCAGCAAACATCCGGGTTAAATAAGCCAATCCTTCAATTTCTTCCGCAGGTTTCTATTGGAGATAAACCTGTTATTAAAGCCTCTCTTCCTAACAAAAATGTGCTCTTTCCGGAAACGGAGTTTCCTGTTCAATAGGGAGGGGAGAAAAAACCTGGGAAAGCAAAAGATGCCGATCTAAATCACCGTGTTAAGAAAAATATCGCATCTTGGGGGGGCATCATTTAATCCCTCCCATTTTTTTCATATTTTTTTTATGGCTTCTTATTCCACCCGCCCGGTGCGACGCACATTCTGTCCAAACATTGGCCAGATTGAATTTTCGGGGCCGCTTCCTTCTCCCAACAGGGCAAAAAGATAACCGTTGCTGCTACCAAAATAAATAATTCCTTCTTCCCCAATTACCGGGTTAGAATTTACCCCTATTGAAAGCCCAACATCAAAATTCCACTTTTCATTACCATCAGCATCTATGGCATAGAAATGCTGACCGTCAATAGTTCCCATACTACCAATATAGATAATCCCTTTATCATCAATAGCGGGGCTGGAAATAATTGTATTGGCAGTTTCAAAACTCCACTTTTCTGTTCCACTGGTCGGATTAACTGCATAAAGCTTAGTATCATAGCTCCCCAAGTAAATTGTCCCATCTACTCCGATTGCCGGGTTGGAACGGAGCCAGCCATCAGTTTCAAAGCTCCAATTCAGCGAACCGTCCTCCGGGTCAAGGGCATAAAGACTATTATCTATACTTCCCGCATAAACTACATCATCAGGGCCTAAAGCAAGAGAAACAACACTATCCGAAGGGTGGGTTACATCCCATAAAAAAGGATAGGGAGTATCGGGATCTATTGCAATAATCCCGGTGTTGCTTGTTCCTACATATATTACCCCATCGCTACCTATAACCGGACTTGCAGAAACATGTCCGAGAGTTCCAAAACCCATTTCCCATTTATTGGTTCCATTGGGATTGATCGCATATAAATTTCCGGGACTTGTTCCAAAATAAATTGTCCCATCTTCGGCAATAGCCGGGCTTACTAAAATTTCATACTCGGCATCAAATTTCCATTTTTCCGTTCCATCGGGGTTGACGGCATAAAGATAACCATCTTTACTGCCGATATAAATGGTTCCATCATCCCCAATAGCTGGAGTTGATTCGATTTCGTCTCCTGTTGTAAAAGTCCAATTTATTGAACCATCCTGGGAAACAGCGTAGAGCTTTCCATCAACAGATCCAATATAAATTGTTCCATCGGAACCAATTGCGGGGCTGGAAAGACCTGAATGAATTGTCCCACTTAGCTCCAGAGCCCATAATTCCGACCCTGCCGGCCCTCCCAAAAATTCAATATTATCAGTTTCTCCCCCAACAGTCACGTTTCCAGGTAAAAACACCAGGTCATCTTTTACGGGAGTAATGGTTACTGACCCTTTCAAGCCGGTTTTGTTCCACTCCCCATCAGGCCCTGTAGTTGCAGACCCAAAACCCCCTGAAAAGTTTAAAACAACACCTTCAATTCCTTCTTCTTCAAGATCAATAACAGAGCCACTTACTGAGAATTCCTGGGCCACACCTGAGGGGTCACACCCAGTTATTGCAGCAGACAGACAAAGAATTAATCCCAATAAAAAAAAGCAGTTTCCATTTTACCATTGATTCACCCCCTGTTTTTTAAAAAATACCATTATTCCGAAAATAACAATAGGGAAAGACCCATTGGCTTTCTTGCTGTTTTACCAGCCATTTCACAAAAATTTTCTTTTGCATGCCTATATCCTTTTTTCTTTTACCTTAGCACACAAACATAAAATTTAAATTAAGTTCAGTTAAAGATTTTTTAAATTTTTGGTAATTTATCTTTCTTTAGCCTTTAATTTGGGTTTTTACTCTAAATTCAGATAATCTTGACCAAAATCAGAAAAGTAAAAATTATTTTGGAGTTATCAGGTAAAAAAATCCAGGAAGATGTATCGCCAGAAAAAAATTGAGAAGTTTAAAATTTAATAAGCTTCTCTGGGTTCAAGGTAAATTGAGAAATTATTTTCTTTAAAAATAAAGGAACTCAGCTCAGGAAACAAATCCTGAGATTATGAACAGATGAGGCCGGGAAAAATACCTCGGGAAACTATATTTCTCTGCTTCCACTTTGGTCTTTCATCAGCAGGACAAAGGTCCTTTCTTTTTCGGTAAATAAGAACTCTCTCCAGGGATAATTAGTTCCGGACAAATATTCTTTACTTCACCTATCCAAAGTTCTTCCTCCTGGCAAGAATCCAACCCTCGCTGCAGAAGTAAAACAATTCAGAGGTTTTTTCTTTTTGGGCCTGCAGAAAACCAGAAATAATAAATTTTCTTCTATAAAACATTGGAAAGTTTTCCCCAATGGCCACCTAGGGTTGCCTGAGCTTAATGGCGTCCTCAACAGAAAACATCATGGGCTGGCAGATATCGGTAAAACAGGCCATTGTGGCAAAACATAATCTTAAGCACCGGCTAATTGCACCGGGCACGTTGGGAATGTAAAATTCGTGGCAGACATTGGGAACAGAAGACTGTCCCCTGCACAAAAGCATACTCACCGCAGGCCCTTCTATATCCAGACCATCGTAATAACCGCTGGCCAGGCGATAAAGATAGGAAAACATCTGGATTACCGTTCCTCCCTGCTTAAATTTCACAATTTTAAAAAGCCTTTTCGCGATTTCCCTTCTGACCCGTTCATAATCAGAAGCAAGCATAAATTCTCCAGGGCTTCCAAGTGAAGCAGGCTGAATTAGGAAAGAACCTGAAGAAACAGTTTCGGGACCGGCAATTGCTTCCAACTGGTCCAGAATCCTTACCGCTGTACCAGCCACAGAGAGAAAAGATGCAAAGGCCACATCTTCAGCAGAAGTTGCAGTTGCAGCAACCTGGGAAACAGTTCTTCCCAGCATCCCCCTTTCCCCAAGGATTCTTTTTAAGGTATCTATGTTTTCCGCCAGTTCTTCCCCCTCTTCCTCGAATACGTGGGGCAGTCGATCCAGCAATAATCCAACTTCCATGTTCAGGCGTATATCAAATGTAAATTCAACTCTCTCATCTTCCAGCAAAAAAATATGGATGGCCTCAGCAGAATTGAAGGGGTCATGGCGGGGTTTCATGACCTGGATTGTTAGATCTGGAAAAACCCACTGGATGGGATTCATAACCGCGTTGTAGATAACCATGGATTGAAAATCACTGTTTTCCTCGATTATCACGTGGGTTAAATCAAGGGGCGGTGTTGTGCCAAAATAAAACCCCCGCAGGCCATCATCGTGGTCAATGTAAAATAACAAGCCATTAATTTGAGTTGCTCCCTCCCTGCGGAGTAAAGAAAGAGGACCATCTTTTCCCCGGATTCTTACCCGTAGCCCTGCCTGGAGATTATCTGTATTGCTAACATTACCGGGAAGGTTAATTAGTTTTCCTTTTATTACGTATTCTCCTGGTTCTGCCCCGATCAGAACATTATCATCCCAAACAACTTCAACTTCAAGGAGAGTATTATTGCTCAGTATTGCCTCTACCCTTTCCGGGAAGTTCCTTTTTTCCGGAGGGGTTCCCTCATCATAAGAAATATATAACTGGGGAACCGAGATGATTTCCGGTTCCTGCTGCGGTGGGCGAATTCTTGAACTATCCACCCATTCATCCCAGGAGCTGTCGTAACCTAGATAGGTGATATAATAGCGGTTATCTTCTACTTCTAATACTCTCGCATCGTACCAGGTTCCCTGCCATTCGACCTCAACAAGGCTGCCAACAGGGAACTCCACATTTTCATTTTCTCCTGCTGGATTGCCACTGGGGTTACTCCAGGGATTAATGGTCTGCGCCTTTACTATGTTCCGAGAGGTAATTACTCCAGAAGTTTTGGGATGTTCATCGCTATCGCTGGCCAGGATAAATCGGAAGCTCAGGTTGGGATAACTGTTGCTTAAATTAACCGGCGTATCCCTTAAAAAACCAACCTGAAGCATTTCATCTTCTCGGTAATAACAGCCTCCCCTGTAAAAACCCCGGGGGGTGTCAAGCATTTCATAACAGTTCCCGCTCATGTCATAAAGGTTAAGACCATTTCCCCCAGGAGGCTTAAGACCTACATCATGGGTGGTCAATCCTCCAGGTTCAACGGAACTGTTCTGATCATACCAGGCAGCAGCCATGGTTGCTTCCTGGTCAGTATAGGGTCCGGTGGCTCCACTGGCGTAATTTCCTGGAGTCCAGAACTGCCCACTTCTTGCAGGATATTCAATGGCTCCGTGAGAATTATCTGGTCCCTTAAACCGGGCAGCAAGTTCCCATTCCAGGGAGGTGGGCAGCCGGAAACCTTCAACGGAACCAGTTATAATTTCCTCTCCCGGGGGCCTGCTGCGAACATTTCTATATACCTCCCCCTGATAGGTGTAGACAGGAGTATAACCCAGGTAATCGGAAAGGGCATTGCACCAGGCTACTGCATCATACCAGGAAATCCGGGTAACGGGGTGTTTTCTGCTTTCAGAGGGTTCCCTTCCGAATGCTCCCAGTCTCCCACCTTCATTGCCCAACCGGCCAAAGACATAACCATTAGCCTCGGCCCATATTCGTAATTCATACCATAATTCGTAGGTAACCAGGGTTTGCCCAATCCAAAAACCTTTTTCCACCTTTCCCTCACCATCATCTTCTACCCCCGTTGGAAAAGCTGCTGCAGGTGCATAATGGAGAACAAAATCAACTTCTCCAACTGAAAAAGTCAATGCCGTCCCCGGGGCTATACCATCAACTTTTTTGGCACAACCCGAAAAAGCGAGAGAAAAAAGTAAAACCATTATAAACCAGGCCCAAAACTTCCTTTTTTTCATTCTCCTGCTTCCCACCTTTCCTGCCCTGTTCCCGGGCACTTTTCCAAAATCCAGTTAACAGGAAAACATTTTTACCGTTTTCCAGGTCCGCTGCCAGGAAAGATCGTTTCTAAAGAGATACAATTAATTAAAAAATTACTTCATATTGGGCTGTTTTTCTGCCACCAGTATCAGGTCCTGAGTTTTCCTCATTCCTCATTAAAAATGAGCTTGCTTTATGTCTTTATGCTGGCGGTCCTCGGGGTTCAGAACAAAGGTACATTTAATTTCTCTTTCTTTTTAGATTAGTCCTTTAAATTGCTAAATTATTTTTTGCTTTCCCTGAGTCTGCCTGCTGTTATCCCCGGGAATTGGCTTAAGCCTTCGGTAATTTCATGCAAAAATTTGGCCCCCGCAATACATTTGCTCTCCACTTCAGGGGGTTATACGCTGGAGCCTCCATCCAACCCTGGGCAGCCTGAATTTGCTCTCCACTTCAGGGGGTTATACGGGTTTTTATAATTTTCTCTGGGGCTAGTTTCTTCATAAGAAATGAATTGTGGAACACAGAACAAAAGGAAACGGCTAACCCTGCTCGAATTCTTTATAGGGGAGGGTAGTTTGATGGGAGTAATCCAAATGAGAATTGATAATCGCCTAATTCACGGCCAGGCCACTGCTTCCTGGGTGGGACACCTCCAGCCTGACCATATCCTGGTTGTAAACGACGACGCTGCCCGCGATCCCGTTTTGAGCCAGCTTTACTCCCGGGCCCTCCAGGCAAGAAAACTCCAGGCCACTCTCTATTACCAGGTGCAAAAACCTTTGTTTTCCAATATCCCCCCTGGAGTTAAAACCTCGGTTATGGAAATTGAAAAAGCAGTGGAGTACTTGAATACCGAAGTTGGCAGCAAAGAGAAAATTATGATCATTACCAGGTTCCCTTCTGATGCTCTGGCTCTAATCGACAGGGGTGTAAATCCAGGAGAAATTATTATCGGTAATCAGATCATAATCAGGGGAACCAGGCCGGTAAAAATCAACCGTTTCATCTGGGTAACCCCTCAGCAGGCAGAGATATACAGGGAAATTGCGAGCAGGGGTTTTTCGCTCCAGATAAAAATTATGCCTTCCGACCGGGGGGAAGACTTTTTAAAAGCTCTTTCAAATAAGGGACTTTAACCCGGAGAACTTTTTCTTTTCCGGAGATTAATTAAAAGGGATAACCCTATTTACAGTAGAAAATATTTTTTATCGGGCTTCTTTCCTAACAAAAACCCATTTTCAGGAGGTTAATCAACTTGCAAATAATTGTCTTGATCAAACAGGTTCCCGAAATGGACCGGGTAAGATTCGATTCCGAAAAAGGAGTAATTGACCGAAAATCTGCAGGAGTGGAAATTAACCCCTTCGACCTGAACGCCCTGGAAACAGCTGTGCAGATCAGGGAGCAAATCGGCGGGGAAATTACGGCACTGAGCATGGGCCCCGGCCGGGCGGAAAAGGCCCTGCGGGAGGCTATTGCCCGGGGTGCAGACCGGGGAATTCTCCTCAGCGATAAAAAATTTGCCGGGGCGGATACCAGATCCACTTCGTTCACACTGGCCCAGGCAATAAAAAAGCTTGCTCCCTTCGACCTGGTAATTGCCGGGGAAATGACCGTCGACGGTGATACAGCCCAGGTGGGCCCTCAGACTGCCGAATACCTGGATATTCCCCACATTGCCTACGTGACATCCCTGGACGATATAGAGGTAAAAAATATCACGGTAACCTGCAATATCTGGGAGGGGAGTTACCGCAAGCGGCTGCACCTTCCCGGCTTAATTACCGTTACCAAGGATATTAATTTTCCCCGACTTCCGGAATTGAGAGCAAAAATGGAGTCCCGGGAAGCGGAAATAACCCGGTGGGACTATTCCACTTTCTCCAGTCTGCTTTCTCCAGAACAAATCGGCCTCAAGGGCTCACCAACACAGGTAAAAAAAATCACCATCCCTCCGCCCATTGAACGGGAAGGGCAGGTTTTTTCCGGGGAAGAACTGGAAAAAGCAGTAGCAGCACTAGAAAAAATCTGCAGGGAAAAACAGCTTACAGGAGGCCAATCATGACCCAGGAAAAATACAGCGGAATTATGGTTTTTGCAGAACAACAGGAGAGAAAAATTCACCCCGTTACTTACGAACTTTTGGGTAAGGCCAGGGAGCTGGAAAAAGAAAGCAACCAGGACATTATGGCCCTTGTTCTGGGGCCCGAAGATATGGATCTTCAACCTCTCATTGAAAGAGGAGCAGATAGAGTGTACCACATTACCGGAGAGTTATTTAACCGCCCCGATGAACTGATTTACAAGGAAAACATCGTCCCCCTCCTGCAAGAAATCAGGTCAGCAATTGTTTTAATTGGGGCTACAACCTTTGGAAGATCCCTGGCTCCCAGGATTGCCGCCGCAATGGATACAGGGCTAACTGCTGACTGCACAGACCTTCAGATGGACGAAGACGGTAAATTAGTCCAGATCAGACCTGCTTTTACGGAAAATATCCTGGCTCACATCAAAACCAAGACCTATCCCCAGATGGCCACAATACGCTACAGGGAATTTTCAAGTCCCCCTCCCAAAACAGGACGGCAAGGAGAGGTCGTTACCAGGAAACCCTCTGTAATCCGGCAGGACAGGGTAGAGATTCTGGAAAAAATATCAATGCAGGAGGCCAATATCGCCGAGGCCGAGGTTATAGTTGCCGGAGGCAGGGGGGTCAAAAAAGCCAGAGATTTTGATATTTTAAAAGGACTTGCCGAGGCCTTAGGAGGAACCATTGGAGCCTCCCGTGATGTGATTGATGCGGGATTTCTTCCCAAGGCTCACCAGGTAGGGTACAGCGGCCACAGGGTTAAACCACGCCTGTATATTGCGTGCGGTATCTCAGGCGCTCCCCAGCACAAAGCCGGAATGAAAGAATCAGAAACAATTGTGGCCATTAATACTGATCCATCTGCACCTATCTTTTCTATTGCCGATATCGGAATCGTTGGGGACTGGTACGAAGTAATTCCCAAACTACTGGAAAAATTGAAAAAATAAAAAAAGCCCTTTCTCCTGCCTTCTGGAGATAAGGGCTTTTT
>PUNE01000045.1 GCA_003551665.1 Halobacteroidaceae bacterium | reverse complement strand
GTGATCGACGTCTTCGGTCCGGAGACGGTCGCGGCCATCGGGATGGGCGTCCCCCTGGCAATTTTGGCGGGCGCGACGATCATTATCTCGAGTCTGTTCGCCCTGCGGCAGGACAACCTCAAAGCCCGGCTGGCGTACTCGACGATTGCCCAGCTGTCGTACATCGTGTTGGGGCTGGCGCTGCTCTCGCCGATGGCGCTCACCGGCGCGCTGCTGCACATTCCGGCCCACGCCTTTGCCAAGCTGACGCTGTTCCTCTGTGCGGGCGCGCTGTACGTCCAGTTAGGCGTCAAATACATCAGCGAGATGCCGGGGATCGCCC
This sequence comes from Halobacteroidaceae bacterium, assembly GCA_003551665.1. Classification (GTDB taxonomy): domain Bacteria; phylum Bacillota; class Halanaerobiia; order B1SED10-174; family B1SED10-174; genus T1SED10-26. Next base: position 4,501 of record PUNE01000045.1, on the reverse strand, counting down.
GCCGGATGCCCGTGACGATGACCGCGTTCGCGTTGGGGAGCCTCAGCATGGCCGGCATTCCGATCCTCGCCGGCTTTGTCAGCAAATGGCACATCCTGCTGGGCGGCATCGAGGGCGGCAACCTGCTGGTGATCGCCGTGCTGGTCTCGTCGGGCGTGCTGAACGTGGCGTATTTCTGGCCGATCATCTATACGGCCTTCTTTGAGACGCCAGCCGGCCACGACACAAAACCGGTGCTGCTGGGGCGGTTCGGCGGCCGCGCAGACGCCGACCGGGCAGTGATCACTGACGGCGGCAGCAAAGACGAGCATGATGACCACGACGCTGATCACGATGCTGATCACGACGATATGGAACCACACGACGCTGACGACGAGAGTCACGACGATCACGCTGACCACGCAGACCATGATGACCACCACGGCCACGGTGAACTCCCACCGCCGTCTGGCTGGGAGCCATCGGGCGGCTTCGGTCGCGAGACGACGCTACTGATGCTCGCGCCGCTGATGGCGACAACCACGCTTATGATCGCCTTCGGGACGCTGCCGGATCACATGGTCTTTTTCGAGCTGATCGAGGCTATCGTCGCTGAGGCCGGGGAGGTGCGGCCATGACGAGCTTGCTGTCGGTGCCACCGGCCCTGTTCGTCGCGCTCGCACTCTGTTGTGTGCCGCTTGTCTCGAGGAAACTCGCCCACGCCATCGCCACTGTCGCGCTGAGTGCGGTCGTCGCCTGGGCACTCGTCGTACCCGAGGGAACCGGGACGACGGTGACGTTCATCGGCTTCGAGCTGATCGTCGTCAGCGTCGATTCCTTCTCGCGGCTGATGGCGATCATCTTCGGCGCGTTCGGCGCGAGCGCGGTCGGCTTTGCCTACTTTGCAAACGCGAGCAAGCGCCACCTCTTGTGGGGCCTCGGCTACGTCACCGCCTCGCTGTGGACCGTCATGGTCGGCGACTGGCTCGGCCTGATCGCCGGCTGGGAGGCGATGGCAATCGCCAGCACCGTCTTCGTCTGGCTCTCGGGCGGCGATGCGATCCGGGCTGGCTACCGCTACGCGCTGGCCCACGCGCTCGGCGGCAGCATCCTGCTGGCTGGCCTCTTGGTGCATCTCGCCGGCGTCGGCGTTAGTCCGACTGCGCTCCACTTCGACGGCACCGGAATCAGCGGGCTGGATGTCAGCCTCGCCGGCATCCAGTTCTCGCTGGCCGCGCTGCTCGCCGGCATTGGCATCGGGATCAACGCCGCGATTATCGGCTTCCACAGCTGGCTGCCGGATACCTACCCGCGGCCGCACGTCGCCACTTCGGTGTTTTTGGCCTGCTATACAACCAAAACTGCGGTCTACGCCGCCTACCGGGCGTTCCCCGACGGGAACCTCGCCTTGGCGTACATGGGTGGCGCGATGGCGATCTACGGGGCGGCGTTCGCGCTGGCCCAAAAGGACATGCGCCGGCTGCTGTCGTACCACATCCAGGGCCAGGTCGGCTTCATGCTGGTCGGCATCGGCGTCGGCTCGTCGCTGGGTATCGCCGGCGCGTTCGCCCACCTGTTCAACCACATCCTCTACAAGGGGCTGCTGTTCATGGCCGCCGGCATAATCATCATCAAGCTCGGCAAAGAGAGCCTCGACAAGTACGGCGCGGTCGGCACGTCGGCCCCGATCGCGCTCGGGGCGTTCCTTGTCGGGGCCCTGTCGATTTCCGGGGTGCCGCTGTTCAACGGCTTTGTGAGCAAGGGCCTACTGAAAGAGGCGGTCGTCGCCCAAGAGTTGGGTATCCTCGAGTGGATGCTCGTGCTGGGCAGCGTCGGCACCTTTGCCTCCTTTATCAAGTTCGGCTACTACGCCTTCCTCTACGGCGATCCAATCGAGATGCCAGACGCCGATCTCGGCCACACCGTCGTGGCCGGTTCAGTCGCCGCGAGCTGTATCGCACTCGGCGTGTTCTACCAGCCACTGTTTGCGATCCTGCCGTTCGCCGATCAGTGGAGCCTTGATCCGTACACCACCGGCAAGATGTTCGATACCGCCACGTTCGCCATCGGTGGGTTGGTCGTCTTCGTCGCCGGCAAACCGCTGTTCGACCGGATGCACGGCGGAATCGACGTCAACCGCGCCCACGATCCGCTGGCGTTCTACGGGACACGAAGCCTTTCCGGTGGACTTGGCCGGCTCTACAACGGCGTCGACCGCCGGGTCGTTGCGACCGGCTGGACGCTGGTCGCCGTCGCGCAAAATCCGGCACCGGTGATCCGCAGCCGGCTGCCAGACAGCTTGCACGAGCGGTATGACAACCGACTGTCGGCGATTCCCGGCAAAACCGGCGCGAAACTCGGCATCAGCCCGACGATCTACGTCGCAACCGGCGTGTTGCTTGTCGTGCTTGGGCTCGCACTGGGGGTCCAACCATGAGCATGGACTGGCTTGTCGCCGCGATCGTGCTCGTGCCGGTGTTGGCCGCGGTGCTGCCGGTTGCCGCCAGCCTGCGGTACGACGATGTCGGCTGGTCGATTGCGACGGTGATCGTCGCAGGGACGTTCGCCATGGCAGTTGCAACGGCGGTGAACGTCCGCGAAAACGGCGCAATCGGCTACCTCGTCGCCGGCATCGACCGACCGTTTGGGGTCGAACTCTACGTCGATGAGTTCTCGATGCTGGTGGTGCTGCTCGTGTTGGCGATCTGTTTGGGCGTGCTCGTCTTCACCCGAATCGGTGGCCCGCGCGGCAACGCGTTTTACTCGGGCTTTCTGCTGCTGACCGGCGGGATGCTCGGGGTCGTGATCACGGGCGACATCTTCAACCTGTACGTCTTCCTCGAGATCATGGCGATCTCCTCGTACGCGCTAGTTGCCTCCTCGAAATACCGCTGGTCGACGTACGCGGCGTTCAAATACCTGCTTGTCGGAACGGTCGGCGCGTCGTTCTACCTGCTGGGGGTCGCGCTGACGTTTGCGGCGACGGGGACACTGAACATGCAGGATCTGGCTGTCCGGATTCCCGAGGCAGGGTACGCCGATCCGGTCGTCATTACCGGCTTCGTGCTGATGGGCGTCGGGTTGGCGATCAAGATCGCGCTGTTCCCGGTCCACACCTGGCTGGCCGATGCCCACGCCTCCGCGCCGGACGGCATTAGTGCGGTGATCTCGGCGCTGATGCCGGCGGTCGCCGTCTACGCCTTCGCCCGGATCACCTTCACTGTCTTCACGCCGGAGTTTCTGGCGGTCAACCCGGTCATCTCGCAGGTCATCCTGGTCGGCGCGCTGTTGAGCCTGTTCGCGGGGAGCTTCTTCGCACTGATGCAAGACCACATCAAGCTCGTGTTGGCCTACTCGACGGTCTCGCAGTTCGGCCTGATCCTGATCGGGATCGGGATCGCCAACGAGACCGCGCTGTTCGGCTCGATGCTCCACATCTTCGGCCACGGCATCGTCAAGGCCTCGCTTTTCATTCTCGCCGGGATGTTCGCGTTGCGGTTCGGCGGCATCCGGATGGTCGACGAGTACGCAGGGTTGGCCAAGCGCGCGCCCGTCATGGCCGGTGCGTTCGCGGTGCTCGGCATCACGATGATCGGACTGCCGCCGACAGTTGGCTTCGCCGGCAAATGGTACATTGCGCTCGGCGCGTTCGAAGAGGGGCTGTGGGTCGTCTCCGCGCTCGTCTTGCTGAGTTCCCTACTGACTGCGGGCTACATCCTGCCGTTTATCAACCGGATCTACTTCCATCCGTTCGACGGCGAGGATATCGACCGAGCCTCAATCACGACCGGGATGCTGATCGCGGTCTGTATCGGCGCGTTCCTTGGGCTCACGCTTGGGTTTGTCTCCAGTGAGATCCAGCTGCTCGTCGAGGGCGCGATCGACGCAATGCTGGGTTAGTCGAGAGCGTTCGCCAACTGTGCGGCGATTCGGTCGCCGACCGCGTTTTTCGAGCCCACAAGAACTGGACAGTCGCTGGCAGCGTCGACGCCCTGGTCTACCACCAGCGCGCGCGTCTCGTCGATGCCCATCACACTCGCGTCGTTGGCGACGACAAAGGCGAGACCAACGCGGTCCCGGAGCTTGATTGCCTGTTCGACCATCGCCTCGTCGTCACCGGTGGTTTCGGCCTTGAACCCAACCATCGTGAGTTCGGGGTGAGCCTCGCGGACTGAATCCAGGAGCTTCGGTGTGGGTTCCAGCTCAAGCGTTCGGGGCTCGCCAGACCGAAGCTTCGACTCGCTTGTTTGTACCGTGTAATCTGAGATAGCGGCCGCCGACACGAGGGCGTCGGAATCGGTGGCTGCGTCCTGGACCGCCGCCAGCATGTCGGCGGCGCTCTCGACGCGGATGGTGTCGGCGTAGTGAACGTCGGGGCCGTCGTGGACCAACGTCACCTCGGCACCGCGAACGTAACAGGCGCGGGCGACCCCACGGCCAGTCGTCCCCGAGGCGCGGCTCGTCAGCACGCGGATCGGATCGATTGCTTCGCTCGTGGCTCCGCTGGTGATGATGACGTGGC
>PUNE01000004.1 GCA_003551665.1 Halobacteroidaceae bacterium | reverse complement strand
TATATTTTTTGAGACCTGCTTTTTTCCCATCCAAGGAGGATTGGAAACCTTAAAACTTATTTTTTATTTGACCTTAATAACCATATCTTCCAAGGGTGTTCTTTCTGTCTTTATTGTTCCGTTAGCCGGCCAGCCAACTGCAATGTGCATTACAGGCTGAAAAAATTCCGGAGCACCAATCTTCTCCTTAAACCGGAGCGATGTTTTTTCTGTTTGTGTAAGCCATACCCCGCCCAGCCCCAGGGCATGGGCCATAAGGAGCATATGATCACCAGCAGCAGCACAATCCAAAACCTGATTGTGGGGAACAATTTTATCATGCCCAACTGCAGGGTAAATTCTATCGTCGTAACCGATAACAATAACCACACATCTACCAGCAGGAGTAGGTATATCGCTTGTGATTGCTGAAATCTCTTCTTCGGAAGTTAATACAATAAAGCGAACAACCCCCAGATTGCAGCCCAATGGGGCCGCTCTTCCTGCTTCCATAATTTTTTCAATTAATTCTTCGGGAACTGGCTTTTCCTCCCACTCCCTGATTGATCGCCTTTCCCGGATTAGTTTTTCCACTGTTTCCATTTCTTTTTGTGAAAAAGGTTCTGGGCGAGGGGGTAGATCCTCTGGCTTTATTTCTTCTCCTCTAATCAACCTATCAGCAAAATCTATGTATTTTTTACCCCACTCAATGTCGGGAGTTTTCTCGGAAAAACCCCTTTCTTTCCAAACTTCCAAAATCATCCGCGCTTCATAACCAAAGTTTTCTGGAACAGGCATTTTTCTGGAAACTATTTGGTTAAACTTAACCTCAATTCCATGATGAACCCTTTCCCTAAATAATCCGCCTAACGCTACCGGTTCCATTTTTAACAAATCTTCCCTGGTGTAATTTTTCCCAACTGCCCGAACAAAACCTTTTCTACTCATTGTCACTTTCTCCTCCCCTATTTTCCTTTTCTTCAAAGTCAAAAAGACAAATTTCATCGCCATCAAGCATATTTTTCAAATGTTTACAGGCAATTCCATTGTAACTAGCAAATTTTGCTTGATCCACAAAACAGTATAGTCTTGCAAGTTTTTGATTCCCTTTTTTTAACCAGGCTGAAGCAAGGGGACAATAATCCACCCTGATCAGTTCTTTTTCTCCTTCTTTTACTTTTGTTGAGTCCCAAACCAAATCGGGCAAATCTTCACCCTTACTGTAATTCTCTAAGGTCAGGGGCAGGTTTTTCTCCTGAACCTTCTCCCGAACCTGCTCTCCAATTTCTTTTCCATATCTCATTACTGCCTCTTTTAATATTTCTCCGGCCTTATCTTCCCCAAAGTTCTCCTGGAGAACCTCCCCTATATAGTGGTAAAGCATTGCTGTTCTATTTGCCATTAAAATTATCTGTTTCTTGGCTTCTTCTACCGAAATTTTTTCTTCAGTCATTATTGTCCTCCCGTAATTTACTTGTGCTACCCTTATTTTTTTGAACAAGCACAAAAATGTTCTCCCTTTACCTGGCTTAAGGGGTTTTCCTCTTTCTTTGCAAAAGAAAAATAAATTGACCCATTCTGGAGTTCAATATCTTCTATCGCAGAAAACAAGGCGGGTTTTTCTTCCTGGAGTAATCGGATAATACTATCCCGAACCTGCTCAATTCCCTCCTTCACTTTGATTTTGAGATCCAAATCATGAACCTTAAACCCATGAATAAGATCAAGAAAGGGGTGGTCTGAACTTGTTTCAGGAGCCAATTCTTTTTTCCTACTCAAATACATTTCCAGGTCTTTTCCTTCCCAGCCGCAATCTTTCCCTGCTTCAGCGCAACGCGGATGAAAACGGCAGCCATTGGGAAGATTAATTGGATCAGGAATTTCCCCCTCAACATTTACGGGTTCTCTCCCTTTTTCAATTCGGGGCACAGCCTGTATTAACATTTTCGTGTATGGATGCTGGGGGTTTTGGATGACTTCCTCTGTTGGGCCTATTTCAAGGATTCGTCCAAGGTAAAGAATCCCAATCCGGTCACAAATATATCTTATAGTTGCCAGGTCATGGGAGATATAGATAATTGAAACTCCCAAATCTTCCCGGAAACTCCTTAAGAGGTTTAAAACCCCAGCCCTTATTGAAACATCAAGCATGGAAACCGGTTCATCTGCAATGATAAACCTGGGATTCAAGGCAATTGCCCTTGCTAAAGCAATTCTCTGCCTTTGCCCTCCGCTTAGTTGATGAGGGTATTTTAGGAAATATTTTTCCGGGGGAACAAGTTCTGCTTTTGTAAGGGCTTGTTTTACAATTTGAATCCTTTCTTCTTCAGTTTCCCCTATTTTATGGATCTTTAAAGGCTCCATTATTGTATTAAAAACGGTAAAACGTGGATTCAAAGTTTCATAAGGATCCTGAAAGACCATCTGGAAATTTTTTCGAAATTCTTTAACCTTTTTCCCCTTGAGGTCGGAAACATTCTGATCTGCATAAAGGATTTTCCCTTTATTTGTTGGCTGCAAATGGCAGAGCATTTCCCCGAGTGTACTTTTCCCAGACCCACTTTCTCCGGCCAAACCAAGAATTTCATTTGCTTTCACCTGGAAAGAAATGTTGTCAACTGCTTTTAAGGTTTTGGTGGGAGTTCTTTTAATCGTATTAAGAAACCCTTTTTTCATTGGGAACCAACGATGCAACTCTTGTGCCCTTAGAACAATTTTTTCCTGCTCCGACAAAGGAAGTTTTTCTTTCGGCTTTTTGGAAAGATCATTTTTCCTCCACGTATTAACCTCTTTTGCAAGGTTACGGAATTCTTCTGCTTTAGAGAAATAGTGGCAAAAAACAAAATGACCTTTTTTTATCTCACTTTCTTCCGGTTCTTCCTGGCATTTTTCCGTTGAAAAAGGACACCTTTCCATAAACCTACACCCCTCGGGAGGATTACTTAAGTCGGGGGGAACACCTGGAATAGAAATTAATTCTCCCGTTGCCTCATCGAGTGTGGGAAAAGCATTTTTCAAACCCATAGTATAAGGGTGACTGGGGTTATTTAACACTTCCTGTGTTGAACCATATTCCATAACCTTCCCCCCGTACATAACCACAACTTTATGACAGGTTTCTGCCACAACAGATATATCATGGGTGACCATTACCATGGCATTTTTAAGTTTTTTTTGTAAAATATTTAGTTGTTTCAGAATTCCGTCCTGAACTACAACATCAAGGGCTGTAGTTGGTTCATCAGCAATTAGAAGGTCCGGTTCTAAGGCAAGAGCCATGGCTATTACAACTCTTTGTTTCATCCCCCCGCTTAGTTCATGAGGATAAGCTGACAACCTTTTCTGTTCTAAACCGACCATTTTAAATAAATCCCTTGCGCGGCCATAAGCTTTGGAATTGGAAACCTTCCTGTGAATTTGGATTGCTTCAACAATCTGATCTCCCACCCTGTAAACGGGGTCAAGGGCATTCATAGCACTCTGAGTAACCATTGCAATGTTTTCCCAGCGAACACGGTTTAACTCCTCTTCATTTAATTTCAGGAGATCCTTTCCTTTAAAAAGGATCTCCCCTCCCTGATAAGAAGCATTCTTGGGAAGGAGCCGCATTATTGCCTTGGCCATTGTGGTTTTTCCACAACCGCTTTCTCCAACAAGTCCCAAATTTTCTCCTTCTTCCAGGGAAAAATTAACTCCATCTACGGCCTTAACAAAACCGTTTTTTGTTTTATAATAAGCCTTAAGGTTTTTAATCTCTAGCATCTTCTATTTCTCCTTCCAGGCGGGGATTGGTCAATACCTCAAGGGAGCGAGATAGAAAAAATACTGATGAAACTGTGAGCATTATCAAAACCCCGGGAGGAATAATCCACCACCAGGCAGTCCTCCAGGCCCCCGATAAACGGGCCGCGTGAAGAATTGTTCCCCAACTATATACCCTGGGGGGACCCAAACCTAAAAAGCTCAAGGTTGCCTCAGCTGTTATGGCCCAGCCCATTGCTACAGCAAGCTGTAAAAAAGCCAGGGGCAAAATATTTGGGGCGATATGCAAATAAATGATCCTTGCGTTATTGGCACCCACCACCTTCGCGGCTTTTACAAAAGGTCTCTCAGAAAGACTTAAAACCTGTGACCTTATAATTCTTGCATTTGTTCTCCAGGTTAAAAGACCTATTGAAAGGAAAACAATCCAGATGCTCGGCTCAAATACCAGAACCAGAATCATTGCAAAAGGCTCAAAGGGAAGGGCATACATGATATCGACAAAACGCATTAGGAGGTCATCAAGAAGGCCTTTGAAATAACCAGCCAGGAGACCAACATTCACACCAACAATACTAACAAATAAAGCCGTAACAAATCCAATAAAAAGGGCTGTTCTTGTTCCATAAACAACCTGGCTGAAGACATCCCGCCCAATATGGGTGGTTCCAAAAGGATGTGCCCAGGAAGGGGGAGCCAGTTCGTTTACATAAGGATCGGTTCCAACAACCATTAGCTTGTCATCAATTAGGGCCAGACCCCTAAAATGCCTCCGGTAAGGATTATCAACCCGATCCCACCTCACACCATCATAGTTTAAACTGATTCCAAATCTCCCAGCTACATAAATATCATTTTCATCACGGATTGTTACCGATCTCAACTCTCGGGTTTCCGGACCATATTGTTCGGACCACCTCTGGCCATTATAGAAAAAAATGGTCCCCCTTTCTCCCACAGCTGCCGCAAATCCCGAAGGGGTAATATCAACCCCATAAAAATCTCGAATACTCATTATCATTTCGGGGGATGCATTGTTTTCTTCCCACCTTAATATTGTTCCCCGGGAACCAACAATAAAACCCTTATCCTTATCCAAAAGGGCAACTCCATTAAGATCATTGGATGTTGGAGAAGAAACCTGT
>PUNE01000036.1 GCA_003551665.1 Halobacteroidaceae bacterium | reverse complement strand
TATGGCTGCGTTCTCTGGTATTATTCTAAAATCAGGTTCATGTTTCATTTTTGCGCCCCTCTCTAACTCCTTTCTCCTTCTCCCCCTCCGGCGGCTCCAGCGGTGCTTCGCTTATATCGGATTTGCAAGCCCCACACTCATCCAAATTCTGCGGATTAGCCGAATATTGTGTCCTGCCACACTCCTTGCATGTTTTTCTGTACATAGTTGGCCTCCTTTTTTCAGCCAGTCAGCTTCTCCCAAAATTCCTGATCAGCCACATCCTCGTTGTCATCTACACCAAAGAACCGGCCAATCACATCAATTTTGCTTTTGGTTCTGTTTGGTGGTAGCCCCATCTTTTCGCGCCACTGGAAAATAGCTGGCTGGGTTACTCCGCACCTGGCGGCAATCTCGTAATCATTAAGCCCCTGCCGATACAGGTTGTGACGTTTCCGTTCATCGTACTGGCTATTGTACGGTAGACCCCGTCGTTTACGCCACTTGTATATAACGCCGCGAGATACATAACACCGTTCCGCGATCTCTCGATCGGTCATGCCCTGATCGTATAGTTCACGCCTCTTTTTTTCTTCTTCCGGCGGTAGGTAGTTTGGCATGGCTATGCACACTCCAGACTATATCTTTGCACTGCACCACTTTTGCTTTTGTAGTTAGTGTAAAAAATACCCTTGCGGAGCACAGCTGCACCCACACGATATAGCAACCGGTCAAATAACTCTGTCACACATATCCACCCACCTTCTCTTTGTTCCCCATTCTGTAGCGTTGGCAAGTTCCAACAGTATAAATATCCTGACTCAAAACTGTCATTAGTACAAACTAGAAATAACTCAGGTGGTATTACTCTTTTACCGGCAATGTAATATTCTGCATCCCTCAGATCTTCGTCATATCTTTCTACCTGATACATAGCATCTATTAACCAGCCTGTTCTCTTTGCTATTTTGGTCTCAATGGCAATCGCTGGAAACTTACAATGATACTCCCATAACGGGTTTGTTTTAACATATAAATCGACATATCCATTAGAGTTTTTCATGTTAAACTTTTTTGAATATGAACCTTCATGAAAATATACCTCATGTCCATATGGCATACGCGACAGTATTTTTGCCAGCCTTTCACGAAAAACAGCCTCTTTTTCTGGCATTATTCAATCCCCCTTTGCCTCAAGCCCTCTTCGGTATCTATAATCAGCGACTTCTTGTGGAACATCATATCCGTAGCCCCCACTGGTCCTTTTCTATTCTTGAGTAACGACACTCTCATTTTTTCAGTAGTTGCGCTTTTAGCCTCTTCAGTGTTCTTGTGCGGTCGCCACAACCCGATCATGAAGTCTGCGGCTTCCTCAATAACCCCACTGTCGCGCGCCATCTCCATAGTTATCTCTTTTGACCCATCTCCGCCGGCACGTGATGTCTGGTGGAGAAATATCAATGCAACATCGAGTTCTTTGGCCATATTTTTCATCTCTCGTGCTAGCTCTGACGTAGACTCGTATATGTTATATGAATTACCCTTCATTCGTCCTAGGTAGTCCAGACAGACAAAAGTAGGTTTTTTCCCAAACTTCTTTTCAGCCTGCACGTAATACTCATATATCTCATCTGTCGTGAGGAAGTCCTTGTCTACAATGCAGGACGTACCAAAGTTCATAACCGTATTGCTAAACCACTTTTCTGCTGTATCCTGATCCTCACGCCAAACTTTTTCTACCTCTCGGCCACTACGTGCATTAGATATCTGTACCATCCGCTCAAACATCTGCGCTACAGGCATCTCGAGAGAGAACACTAGCGATGACACCTTCTGGTCAATGACGGCATTGGAGAGAATGTTCAGCATCAATGCCGTCTTACCTACACCTGCACGCGCCATTATTTGACACGCTTCACCTGGGGCAATACCACGCATAAAGTTATCCAAAACTGGTATGCCTATCTTTATTTTCCTCTTATCCAGGTGTTCAACATAGTCGTGGTATTTGTAATAAGCATCGGTGAGCGAATATATACTATCCGTGAGATCGGAGCTCTCCCTCTTCTTCCCGCTACGGTTTATGTAGCAGCGCGGGTCACAGCACGCTTCCAAAAGGTGGTCATTACAGCCAAAGTCATATGAGTTCTCATAAGCTTGACTAACAGCCTTTTCTACGTCTTTTCCCTGCAATGGTGGCCTGTTCTTTCTGTTCCAGCGTTCCATTATCCCTAATATTATATCCCGGCCATATCCCTGCTTTTTAAAGTGTACCGCCAGCCGTAATGCAGCATTGTCTCGTTCCCCTTGGTCTACACCCTGCAATAACTTATAGTAGCACCGCTTTGCACGCTTAGGTGGTTTTGTTTCGCTTAAACTTCCCTGGTCACTTTTTTCCGGCTTTGCACTAGACCCGTGTTTTTTTGGATCAAATTGGTTATACAACTGCACAAGCACATCGTTTTTTTCTTCCGGTGGTTCACACGTAGCATCCCTTGGTTTTTTCGCCAATTCTTTTATTTCACCAATATTCTTATACAATATCTCGTTCGGTCTAAGCTGCACCTTATACAAACCCGTCTTACCGTGCTTGGTGTTAGATATCCTAAAGAGGCGTAGCTTGTCGTATATGCTTAAATCTATATCTAAATCGGGGAACATACGTGATACCATAAACTTGAAATGGTCTGGTAGGTGCTTACTGGGTTCTACCCCCAACATTTCTGCGGGAAGCAGTATGTGAAAACCCTTAGAACCAGAGAAATAAAGCCATATATACTCTAGCTGAACATCTGCAGTTGCTTCTAGCTTCTTGACTGCGTTTACAGCAACCTTCTGCGCATTGTCCAGATTATTATCGTCGTCAATGTCTATCGGGAGAAAGTCAGAGTATACAGGACCGTTATATCCTGAGACTGTCTTGTTCTTATCAAAGTGCTGCTTAAACTCGTCAGGATATCTGTACACAGTACGGTAGCAGTCAGGCGTATTCTTGGGCTTCTTGACCTTGCTGACAGGCACGACATTGTTGCGTTTCTCTGCGCCACCATATGCGACATCAACCCACTTATATTCTTTGTAGCGCATCCATACACCCCTTTCCTACATAAGGTGGTACTTATTCTCAAGCTTATCAGCTTCAGGTATCTCATCTGGTTCACCATTATTCTCAGGTGACGCACGTGGTAGCCCCTCAACATAATCCACATAATGTTCATCAGGCCCCAAGAAGGTGGACCCATGCTTAATGAACCGTTCCTCCGTTTTTTGTTCCTGGCATTCTCGTGCGTAGTTTTTAGTGGCTGCCACCAGATCTTCGTTATCTACACCGCCTTTTCGCCTTGCTTTCCACTTCCTCCATGCAGCTTTTTTCTGTATTTTCCTAGGATAGTGCTGCCACACTTCCTCGAAGTCATTGGGGTAGACGTTGCCTTGGTCGGTTTTTTGTATGTCGAGGGGGTCAGTCGACGGTTTGTTATTCTCATTCACATTCACATTCAAATTCTCTTTCTTATTGGTTGGTGTAGCGTTACCCTGGTCATTCGGTAACGAAACGTTAGCGTTTTTTGGCGTTTCCTTAATGTTTCCCACTGTCACCTTTTTGTCTCCTTTGTCTATCGGTAGCGCACCATAGTCAATGACATAGGCACCGCTTTTGTAGGGTTGCTCATTCGGTATATACTCTATAAAGTCTGGTAATGGTATTTCTGGTTTTCCGGGGTTTCTCAAAGACTGGTGCTTATGAAAATTAGTAATGTAGTAGCAGTTGGTACCGTATTTTGTATACGGTATCAGCTTTTCCATTTCTATTAATGCTTCTACCCACTGTTCTATATCTTCGACACTTATATCGTCCATAGAAAAAAGCAGCATCTTATATGCCACAGTGTCGGCCTCAATGCACCCGCTGTCCTCAGCTAATTGCCATAAACCTTGGTACAACATGCGCCCATTTGGTGGCAAATTACGCACAAGCGCTGTGTCTGTCCAAAAATCAGCCTTGACCATCCTGTTCCTTAGTTGCACTTTTACTCCTCCTTAAAACGGCATCTCACTGTCATCAACATTGTCCAGATCAATATCCTCAGCGTCGACCTTATTCTCCTCGTCCTCCGGCCAGTCGAGAAACTGCACCGTTTCTGCTATTACCTTGACCTTGCTCCTATTCTGACCTTGTTTATTCTGCCACCGATCCTGCTGGAGCCTACCGCTGACAGCAACCAGCCTGCCTTTTCCTATATGTTCACTGCAAGTTTCGGCCAGCTTGCGCCAACAGGTAATCTCGAAAAAGTCAACTTCGTCATCTTTGCTATAATCACGGTCCACGGCAAGCGCAAAGTTAGCTACTGCTGTACCATTTTTCGTATAGCGTAGTTCAACGTCGCGAGTTAAGCGTCCAATCAATATGGCCTGATTGATGGTTCCCACTCCTTTTTCTGGGTGATCTGGCGGCTCTTACGTTGCGCCGCTTCTTTTGCAGCCGTCGGCAACCCTGCATATCCACAGCAACACCTCCAGCCCCGACAGTTAAGCCGGGGCTATACTGTTATGCCTCTTGTGCCTCTCGCTTTTCCTTTTCCTTGAGAAGCCAGTCAATAATCTCGCTGGCTTCCTTAGTTGTAAGTTCCTTGCTGGACTCCTTGTCATAAGCACGTATAGCGTTTCTAAGTGCTTCCTCAGAAACTCCGATCTGGTTTCTAAGCGTGTGCATATACTTAAGCTGTTTCTTGCTGGCAATCCCCTGTGGCGATGATTTTGTCTTTTTCTTTTTCGAATTACTGCTAGCTTTCTGCTTGCCGTTATTAGTCTTATCATGCTTATTGGTTGCATCGCTATCCTTGCAGTCGCCAATTGCAAACATACCGTTAAGCGCATACTTTCTGGCATAACTGCTTGCCGCGCCTGTAATCTGGCTTTCGTCCATGCCCTTTTTCTTCTCGGCTTCACGTGCAAAGCCATTAACCTTATG
>PUNE01000055.1 GCA_003551665.1 Halobacteroidaceae bacterium | reverse complement strand
TGGATAAAAGTTTCGACCCCGTTCGCGCCGGCGTTGGCGGCCGCGTTGTTGTGTATGCTCACGAAACCGTCGGCCCCCAGGTCATTCGCGAACGTGGTCCGGTCCCCCAACGGGACAAACCGGTCCCCTTCCCGGGTCATTTCGATCGTCACCTGGTAGCGCTCGACCAGGTGATTGCGAAGGGCCAGGGATAAGTCCAGGGCCAGGTCCTTCTCCTTTAACCCGTGGGCCGCCGCCCCCGGGTCCCGGCCGCCGTGGCCCGGGTCAAGGACTATCGTTTTCATCGGCCGCGCCCCCTTCTTCTTCCGCCTTGCAGTCGTCGCAAAACGGTTCTCCGGTCCGGCCGGCCTTAAAATTGTTTTGGCCGACATCGATCTCCTTGCCGCAATAAGCACAACAGGTCACCGGCAATTAGCGCCCTCCTTTCTAACCCATGCCATTTCGGACCGCTATTTCGATCAGTATAGCAACCAGGCCGCCCAGGGCGGCGGCCAGGACCCAACGGACCCAGGTTTTCAGGTCCTTTAGATCTTTGCAAATCTCGACCTGACGGTTTTCTAAATTGTCAAGCCGGGCCTCGATCCTGGCGATCTGCTTAACGTGGGTCAACACGGTTTCAGGGTTTACCACGCCATCGTAGAACCGGCGGCCGTAGGACAGGCCGGGCGGTTGTGGCCCTTCTTCGTGTGAAGTTGTCCCCGAAGGGTCGCGCCAGTCGTCAACCATTCGGCCGCCTCCTTTGCCGGCGCCAGGGCCGGGTTATTCCTCGGTTTCTCTCACTAAAATAGGCCCCGGCAGGCGGTCATCATCAGCCATGTTTTGAGCAAATCCCTGGCCGAAAACAATCCACTTCTCGCCCCATAAAAACGAGGCCGCCGCCCCAAAAAATAACGACGTCGCCTTGATATAAGGTAACACGGCCAACCCGCCGCCCCCGTTGGAAAGCAATCTTCCCGACTTATCCGATAAATACACATTGCCTTTAAGTACCTCGCCGGTTTCGGTAATTGCCGGCGGCTTCGGCGCCCCCATAACAAGGCGACAACCGGTTTGGTTAAAATTCTCATCGTAATAAACTCCAACGTTCTCGGCGCCGCTATGCGGACAAACCGACACGGCGAGGTTTTTGCCCCCAACCCGGCCAACCATCCAGATATGGGTTTGGTTCGTGCTTCCTGGCTCCGCTTGAGCATAGACCAGCAAGTTGTCGCCAACGCCCAAAAACCATTGGCTATTGGTTGAAAACCGATCACCTTCCCCAATCTTTTCTGAATTGATCAGGCCCTCGTCGTAATCTTCGGCCACAACCAGGTTACGATAAAGTTTGTCGCCGGACCTCCATTCGGCAAAGTTAACAACCAGGTCGGACACGCCCTTGCAACGGAAAACGACGTCGCCCTCGTCGTCGTGTTCAAAACTTTGGTATCCGTCCTCGTTTTCGCCTTCCTCGTATTCACCAAAGTAGTCCTCCAAGGCGTCCCGTATACTCTTGCCGGGTTGCGTTACGCTAAACTCGTAAAACGTAAAGGCCACGGGTTAAACCTCCTTTATCAGGACCCCATCGGCGTCCTCGTCGATCTCGACCGGGTCGCCGCCTTCTTCTTCGGCGATCTGGAAGGTGTCGGTCGCCGCGTTGACCACGAAATAAAGGCCGCCCAACTCCAGGCCGCCGGCGGCCTCTGCTATGCTCACCGGGTCGTCGTCAACCAGGCCGTGGGCGTCGGCCTGCAATTCGTCGTTTTCGGCGTCGGTTGAAAATTCCAAAGGCGCCAGGCCGGCCGGTTCGCCCTCGGCGACCACGTCCAGGGACAAAAGGCCCCAACCCACGGCAAAACCTTCTTCGGCCGGGCCGGCGCCTACGCTAAAAAAACAGCGCTTATCCTTGACCTCCTTAATCTCGCCGCCTTCTGTTTCAACTTGAAACAATGGGATGCGGTCCTCCGTGAATCCCTCGCCTTCGGCCACCTTGACCTGGCCGTCTTCCGGGTCGGCCTCGACCCAGTTGGTCGTATCGTCCTCCAGGGTTACGGTTCCGGCCTCCAGATCGTGGACCTCGGGACCGTCACGCAGGCGGCCGGGGCCGAACGCAAAATCCAGGCCCGAATGGGCGCCGGGGCGTTCGGCGAACGGGTCGGCCGCCGCCGGATAGGTCGTCAGAATTGCCATGCCATTGCCTCCTTTGTGACCTCGCCCATAATAACGTCGCCGTTAGGCGCAAACAACAGGGACGGCTCGACCGTGTCCCCCGACGTCAACGGCTCCCGGTATGGGGCCGCCTCGACGTCCAGGTCCACGTCGGCGAATTCCAGGCCGTCCTCGCCCTCCGTCACGGTGACGACCTGGCCGCCGGCCCCGGCGAACGTCCCAGGCGCGTCTATAAGGTCGCGGAATCTGAACCGCGCCGGCGTTTTGTAAGTCGGTTTCGCCGGTTCAGGCGGCGGGTCCTGCTTCTCGCCGTTTTTGTACCGTTCGGGCGTCCCCGGGTCCAGGACCACCGACCGGGACGGCGTTAAACTCCGTTGCCGGTTTTCGCGGTCCCGCAGGCGCTTTAATTGCCGGTTCAGGTCAAACCTCACGCCCTCGCCCCCTTTATTCCTCGGCCTCGTGGGCGTACCAGTAGGCCCGAATATTCATGGTAAACCGCCCGGGTTGAAAGTCAAAACTCAACTCGCGAATTCGGTAAATTTCGCTGATCCCTGACCCCTGTTCCTCGACCTGGACCACCGATCCCACGTCCAGGGTCGGCAACCCGATCGCCTCCCATTCGACCGCCCTAACCCGCCGGGCCATTTGGTTGCGGGTCGTTTGGGCGATCGCCTCCAGGGCGTCCTCCGTGTCGGCCTCGTTCGCCTGGACAATGATCTTCTTTTGGTTCGGTATATTGTAATAGTCGGACAACGGGACGTTGTGATGAACGGCCAGGGCCTCGTCGGCCTCCTGGTCCTGGCCCATTGCTATAACCTCGGCGTAAACGTCCTGATCGGTGATGGTGTAGGACAGGCGGACAATGTCCTGGCCCTCCTGGAAACCATGTTCAGGGTCGGCCTCCGGGTCCTGGTCGTCGGGCCTGAACCGAAATACACCCTCGCGGTCGCAAAAGACTTCAAACCCCGTCATCTCGGCAAAATAACTAAAGGCGTCGGCGTAGGTTTCAAAATCAAACTCTTTGACCAGTTCCACGTCGCAATCCTCGATCTCGACCTCGTCGAAACCGGCCCAGGCCGCCAGGGTCGCGACCGCCTCGTCAACCCGGCCGTCGAATTCGACCACGTGGCCGCCGTCGGGCGTTGTGATCAACTGGTCGGTCGCTTTCTTAAAAAGGTCCGTGCAGGCCAGGGTGATCTGTTGCGGGAAGGAATCCATAACGACCTCGTCGATCAGGCCGGTGAACACGGTCACCAACTCATCGCCGTAACCCAGTCGAATTTTAACCCGGCGCCAGGGCCAAAGAACGTGTTCCCATTCGCCGGACTGGTCCGGCCGATATTTGCCGCCCTTGTTGTCCAGGACAACGCGCGCCTCGCCGGCCAGGTCGGCCCCGCGGTCGACCGAAATGCTCTTGACCGGCAAAACTATCGGGTCGCCCGGGTCCTGTTGGGCGCCGTAAACCTCGACCGTATGATAATCAGCATATCCCATTTTCCCAACGATCCCCACGTAACCCGACCGGGTAACCGTGCAAAGTTCTCTATGGTCCAGTTGGTGAAACGTTGTCGGCATTAAAGGGCCGCCCCAAAACCCGTCGCGGGTTTCGACCAACTTATCCAGGTCGGCCTCGCCGGCATCTTCCAGGCCGGTCAAGTCGGCGTCAAGTTGGGCCTCGCCCACGTCCGGGCCAAACCAAAGTTCGTGCGACCAGTCCGTCCCCGGCCTCCTTCTGACGCGGATATCCTCGCTACCATAAAGAGAAACCAGGGCCGCCCGAATGTCCAGGGTTTCGGCGTCGTATGGTAGTGTTTCAGTCCCGCCGGGCGCTATTAGGTCAAAAGTCCCCCCGGTCGGGCTATCTCTGTCCAGGCGGTAAACCTCGGGGCGGGGCGTGTCGAAAGCATTTTCCGGCTCGATCTCGGCGCTCGGTTCCTTCGCAAAAAGCATTTTCGACAGACTGCTAACCCCGACCGCGTCGTTCATGTCAGGGTCCGACAGTAAAAGGTAGTTGATCCCGGTTTGGTCGTTATAGGTCAAACTTGCGAAACCGCCGTTCGGCATCTCCTGGTCGCTTGCATAGGTCCAACTTTGGCCGCCGTCGTCAGAATAAAACACACGGGCGTCGCCCGACCCATACGTCCCGGCGCCCCAGTAGGCAAACAGGCGCCGGCCCTCACCGCCTGGTTGGGTGAAAACGCCCACGCCCATAACTTGCCACCGACCATGGGCGGTCGTTAGTGTTGTCCATTCCTCGGTGATGGGATAAAAATTCCAGGTGTCGCCCCCGTCGGCGGATATCGCGCATTGGCTTTGCGGCGCCCAGTAACCCGAGATCACGCCCCATCGCATTATAGTAAAAACGAAATAAAGGTCGCCGGTGTCCGGGTGGGTAAAGACGTGGCCCGTCGTTATCGCATCGCCGTTTAGCCGGTCCTCGGCGGGCCGGGTTTGTTCGCTGATCGTCGCTTTATGCTCGAAATTTTCACCGGTCCCGCCCGTATCTTCGTAAACCTCCACCAACTCCGGAATTTCTGCGTTGCCGGCCTCGCCCGGGTCCAACGTGAACAACAAAAGGCCCCCGTCGGGTTTTTTGTATAGGGTCGATCGAAAGTTCGCCCTGGTCCCCGACCATACGTTTTGGACTTCCTTAAATTGCCATTCGCCGGCCTCCAGACTGTTCACCTGGGTGAAAAAGGCGTCAGGCGCGACCTTTGACAGGTATATATCCCCGGTTTCGGCATCCTCGTCGTCGGCCATATAATAGGTCACCAGCAAATCCCCGTCGTCAAGTTCGACGAAGGAAAACCCGGTCGCGACCGAATCCTCGGGGCCGTATCTTGCCGTTGTGAATTCCTCCTGACCGACTTCCCACGGCCTGA
>PUNE01000076.1 GCA_003551665.1 Halobacteroidaceae bacterium | reverse complement strand
CTCGGGAGCCTCGGTTACCATCCGGAAGTCTTCCATATAGCTCTGACCGATGAAGTTTTCCAGGAAGTCATCTTCAGTTATCGGATCTCCCAGCCCGGGAGTTTCTTCCTGCTCCAGCACCCTAATTCCAATCAGCTCTGTGCTGGCCTTATCTACAGCCAGGATGGTCCGTACAGGGCCGGCATATCCTTCTTCAGTTCCTTCCAGGGCTATAACCTGGGGACCTTCATAAATTGTAAGGCCTGCTTCTTCATACTGTTCGTACTCATCTCCGACAAATTCAGCAAGGAACTCCTGTCGTTTTTCGTCGGGAGTCAATTCCTCAGGGATTTCTACATCCTCGCCAAGGATATTTAGCCTGACCAGGGCAACTGCTTCCTCAACCGCTCTTATTACAGCAACACACGATACTGTTGAACCGCTTATTATATCTACCTCATCCCGATAGCTGTCCTTGAAATCAAGTCCCCGAAAACGCTGTACAAATCTTTCCTCTTCAATTACTGTACCAAGGCCCGGGGTTTCAGTGTGGTCAACTACGTTTATTTCCATTACTTCTTCAGTATCAACGTTTACACCCACCATTACCCTCACGGGGCCCCCATAACCTCCAGCACTTGTAACCAGAGCAACAACTTTATCTCCATTTTTCCTGGCAATGAAAAATTCTTTCTCATTAAAAATTTCCTGTTCCATATCCGTTACTTCTCCCAGAACCCGTTCAACAGCACGAGCAAGAGCCGCCTCCTGCTGTTCTGCAATTATTGGAGCAGTGTACTCGTAAGTTGCTGTTAGAATAAGTCCAGAAAGAAGCGTAATACAGGTAAGAACCATAACCATTTTCAGGTTCTCTTTCATTTTGCCTTCACCTCCCCAAAAATCCTGTCGGGCAGGAAGCGATCAAGAAGAGGAACAGCCATATTCATAATCAGAATTGAGTAAAGAACACCACCTGGAGCATCTCCCCAAACCCTGATCATGAATACAATAATACCGGCACCAACGGCGTAAACCCAGCGCCCTTTCCTGGTTAGAGGGCTTGTAACCGGGTCAGTAAGCATAAAAAAGGCACCGAGAATAAGGCCACCAGCAAGAAGATGGAAAATCGGATCTTCGCCAACCAGAAGAGCTAAGATTACGACTGCACCCAGGTAACCCAAGGGCAAGCGCCAGTCAATTAACCTCCTGTAAAGTAAATATGCCCCACCAATAAGTAGTGCCAGAGCAGAGGTTTCTCCAAGAGAACCCCCAATATTTCCTATAAATAATTCCAGGTTTGTAGCCACAGCACCATCAAGGGGTGTGGCAGTTGAAGTCCCGTCCAGGACCCAATCAGTCATAGCTACAGGGAATGAAGCCGTTAGAAAGGCTCTCCCAACAAGGGCGGGGTTAAAAATATTAAAGCCCAGTCCCCCGAATATCTGCTTTCCTATTGTAATTGCAACTACACTGCCCAGAATAGCCATCCAGATGGGGGTGGTTGGAGGCAGAGTAAAGGCAAGCAAAACTCCAGTTAAACCAGCGCTATAATCCTGAACAATAACCCTTCCATCCTTGTGTCGCAGGGCCATCCAGATCCATTCGGTAACAACCGAGGCTGCCGCACAAACAGCAACAAGGACCAGGCTAAACCAGCCAAAGACAAGTGTTGCAGCTACAAGGGCGGGAATCAGGGCTATTAACACTCCCCCCATTATCCCCGGTACGGTATCACGTTCCCTGATATGAGGGGCATGGGTTACAACTAGTTTATCCGTTGCCATGATCAATCACTCCCTCCATTCCTGCGCTGGGCATTCTGCACAATACCCTTTCCAAGTATAATGTTTTGAACCAGCGGTTTTTTTGCCGGACAAACGAAGGAACAGGTTCCACATTCTATACAATCATCAATTTTTAACCTTTCCATTCCTTCGATAATTTCCTTTTCAGCATAATTAGCAAGGGTAATGGGGTTTAAAAAAACCGGGCAGTGATCAACACAGCGTGCGCAACGAATGCATGGCCTTTCCAGGGGAAGGTGAGCTTCTTTTTCGGTCATAACCACGACAGCAGTATCCGCTCGCCCCATCGGGGTTTCGAGACGATGCAGGGCCTGGCCCATCATTGGCCCGCCGGCAATAACCTTGGCTGCGTCTTCCTTCAATCCCCCAGCGGCTTCGACTAACTCCTCGACAGTTATCCCAATATAAACCCGGTAATCTCCAGGTTTCTCGATCCCCGAACCAGTAACAGTGACCACCCTCCGCAATAAAGGAACACCATCAAGAACGGCCTCTTTAACTGCTACTGCAGTTTGAATATTGTTGACAGCGACTCCGACATGGAAAGGCAAACCTCCCTGGGGAACACGCCGCCCGGTTAAGGCATCGATGAGCATTTTTTCCGCCCCCATGGGGTACTTATCTGCTAACCCAACAACTTCAATTTCAGAGAACTCCTTGGCTGCTTCACTGATCAACTGTATTGCTTTTTTCTTGTGGGATTTAATCCCTACAATCCCTTTTCCTGCATTTAAGGCCTTCATCAGAATACGCAATCCTGAAATAATATCTTCAGGCCGGGTTTCCATTACCTTTTCATCGCAGGTCAGGTAGGGCTCACACTCAGCACCGTTGATAATCACGGTATCAATCTTGACATCTGGAGGTGGCATTAGTTTCACATGGGTGGGGAAACCAGCTCCTCCCATACCCAGTATTCCAGCTTCCTGAATCCTTTTGGTTATTTTTTCCGTTTCCAGTGAAGAAATCTCGCTGCCCAGGGATTCCATTTTCTCCATATTTACGTTCCCATTTCCTAAAATGGAAATCCCTTTGCCCAGCTGCCCGGCAGCAGTTCGAATATCAACAATTCCTTCCACTTTACCATCGATTGATGCTCTGACGGGAAGGCCCCAATCGCCCTGGGCTTCGGCTACAACCTGACCCGCTTGAACCTCGTCATTTTTTTTGACAACGGGTTTTGCGGGATCACCAGGACCTTCCTTTAAAGGAAGTATAACTCTGCGGGGGACTGCTATGTCTATAATTTCTTTTCCCCGGGTTTGTTTTTTTAGTTCCGGGGCCGCAACCCCGCTTTTAAAGGTTTTGCTAGCCACGACTTTTCACTCCTTCCATTTTTGTCCCCATTCTTCTTTCGTTAATACTATTTCTATTCCTGCAAATATTTGTTTCCTATTTCACAAACTATCCTAAGGTAACCCTGCAATCCTATATGATATTATAAAAAACTCCAAAGCACAATCCCTCTCCCGAAAAAAAGCCCACCATCAGTGGGCGATGAAAACTTCGAAGCCCTTTCTTTCCGCCTCATCCCTAATTTCTTCAGCATCCCGCCGATCAGAAAAAAGTCCCAGGTGAACCCGGTATGGCTGAGAATCGGTAATCCACACCTGAAATCCTTCATCCTCAAGAAGAGTTTTCAACCGCTGAGCATTGTCCAGGGAATTAAAAACTCCTGCCTGAACCATGAACTCTTCTTCCCGGCTTACAACAATTTCTTCTTCATCTTCAGGGAGTTCTTCCACTGGAGGTGCAGGCTCATCAGGTCGGGAAATTTCGTCCTCCAGCAGCGTTTCCTGCTGCTGCTCCTGTTGCTGACGGTGGGCTACTTCGGTTTCCTGTGTTTGGGGTCCGGCCAGAATCCTTATCATCCAATTTCCCAAACCTATACCTACCACTACTGTCAGAAGGGACATGATAAGCAGAACTGCAGCCAGGGAAGGCCCTTCTCGTGCAAATAATTTCCTTAAAAACCTCATTTCCCTCAATCACTTCCCTTCTGTTTGCCCACCATAAAACGGGCTCTGGTTTAAAAAAACTAGGTTTTAATTAAATAACCCCTGGCTCCCAATACTTCTCTTCCTTCCCCAACTGCATAAAGAGAACCTGTAAGGCAAACAATTCCTCCCGGGCCTGCAATTTCACGGGCTCGGCTCAGGGCTTCTTCAATGCTTGGGATCACTTCCATGGGGATTTTTTCATTTTCAACCATTTCCCTGAGAGCCCAGGGACTGGCAGCCCTGAAATTTTCCACCCTGGTAAACAACACCTTCTCAGCCTTTTTCTCTATTTTCTGTAAGAAAGGGTTTACGTCCTTATCCTTTAAAAAACTCAAAACAAAAACCACCTTCTTACCTGGAAATTCATCTTCCAGGAAAGAAGTAAGGGTTTCAAAACCACTGGGATTATGGGCTCCATCAAGGATTATTAAAGGCTGAAAACCGGCAACTTCAAGCCTTCCCGGCCAATAAGCCCGGGCCAGACCCTTTCGGATCCTTTCTTCGGAAACACCAAGTCTTTCTGCCAGTGCAACAGCAAGGACAGCATTATCCATCTGATGGGTTCCCGCAAGGGGAATGAAAAGATTTCTGTATTTCCTTTCGGGACCTTTTATGTTAAATTTCTGCCCTTCAAGCCTCTGTTCCTGCCTGACCCAGGAATAATCTTGATGCAAAGAAATAAAGGGGGCTTTTTTTTCTGCAGCCCGGTTTTTTATTACTTCAAGAGCTGGAGACAGTGCACCGGTAATAATGGGGACGCTTTCTTTAATTATTCCCGCCTTTTCTGTTGCAATTTTTTCTATGGTATCCCCCAGAAAATGAGTATGTTCCAGCCCCACATTGGTAATTGCAGTTAAATCGGGTAGAAGAACATTGGTTGCATCCAGTCGGCCTCCCAATCCAACTTCAATCACTCCCAGGTCAATTTCTTCCCTTGCAAAATAATAAAAAGCAAGAAAGGTAGTAACTTCAAAAAAGCTGGGAGGTCCTTCTCCTGTCTTTTCCTCCACCTGTTCGATAATGGGCTTAACTTCAAGGACCAGTTTTTCCAGTGTATCGTCGTCCATTGGCACACTATTTATCATCATTCTCTCTCCATAATGGTGAAGATGGGGAGAGGTAAACCGGCCTGTTTTTAGCCCATTGGTTTGCAACATTGAATCCAGGAGGGCGGCAGTTGAACCCTTCCCATTTGTACCCCCAATATGGACAGTCCTGAATTTTTTGTGGGGATTACCAGCCTGTTCGAGCATAAAGGCAATCCGATCGAGGCCAGGCTTGTAACCGCCTTTTCTGCCAAAAAGGGAAAAACTATATATATATTCTGTGGGGTCAAAACCCAAATCCGCCCCCTCCTTTTTTCTTTATCCCTGCCTTTTACTTTATATTTTCGGTACGTTCTTGTCAAGAGAAGCCGGGGGAAGGAAAACCAATCCCCCGACTTTTTATTTTCCTGATTCCAGTGCAGATTTTACCTGCCTGTAGCGCTTGCACAAAAGCTCGTAATCGGCTTTAAAAGCCTCCCTTTTTTCTTTTTCCTTCTGGACCAGATGGCCCGGGGCATTATTTACAAAACCGGGGTTGGAAAGTTGTTTTTCTACCCTTTCCATTTCCTGTTCCAGTTTTTCCTTCTTTTTCTCCAGCCGGTTAAACTCCTCCTTCAGATCCATCAGCCCTGCAAGAGGAAGAACTACCTCAATGCCACGGGTAACTGCAGACACTGCATGTTCGGGCCTTTCCTGTTCCCAGGTATAAAGAGAATATTCAGAGATACCGGCCAGGCGGTTTAAATAATCCTTCCCTTTCTTCAGTAACTCGTGCTGGTCTCCTTCGAGGAAAAACTTAGCTTCAACTTTTCTTCCCGGCGGGATATTCATCTCCTGCCTTATATTCCGAATACTCCTGATTACGGATTGCAGGGTCTCCATTTCTTCTTCTGCTTCCCGATCCACCAAATCCTTATTGGGCCGGGGCCAGGGAGCATACATAATTGTGCCCTCGCCTCCAGGCAATGCTTTCCATATTTCCTCGCTGACAAAAGGCATAATCGGATGAAGCATTTTTAATAAACCACCGAGAACATGCCAGAGAACAGTAAGGGTTTCTTCCTTTTCCGGACTTTTTGCTTCTGCCTGGAGTGCAGGCTTTGCCATTTCAATATACCAGTCGCAGAATTCATTCCAGATATATTCATAGATTTCCCTGGCGTAATCACTGAAGCGATAGCTTTTTAGGTGCTCATCAATAACTTCAGTCCAGGTCTGCATCCTGCTTAAAATCCAGCGGGAAGGAAGGTCTTGCGGATTTAATTGTCTACCTGAGGGGTCGAAATCACCCAGGTTCATCAGGAAGAAACGGGCAGCATTCCAGAGTTTATTTGTGAAATTTCGGCCGGCTTCAACTTTCTCATGCCGAAACCTGTTATCGTTGCCCAGGGTAAATCCGTTTACCAGTGCAAACCGGAGAGCATCGGCCCCGTGGTCATCTATTACCTCCAGGGGGTCGATTCCCGTTCCCATGGACTTACTCATTTTCTTCCCGTCTGTATCCAGAATTAACCCGTGGATAAGGACATCGTCAAAAGGCGCCTGGTCCATGAACTCCAGGCTGGAAAAAATCATCCGGGCAACCCAGAAAAAGATAATATCACGGGCGGTAACCAGGACATCAGCCGGGAAAAAGGACTGCAGGTCTTGGGTATTTTCCGGCCACCCCAGGGTGGAAAACGGCCAAAGGGCCGAGCTGAACCAGGTATCCAGAACATCCGGGTCCTGCTCTAATTCATCGCTCCCACACTTGGGGCAATCTGCTGGTTCTTCTCTGGCAACAATTTCTTTTTCACAGCCCTGGCAATACCAGACCGGAATGCGGTGGCCCCACCAGAGCTGGCGGGAAATACACCAGTCCCTGATTTCCTCCATCCACTGCAGATAAATCCGGTCAAAACGCTCGGGGACAAAACAAACATCCCCCTCCTGGACGGCCTGGATTGCGGGCCGGGCCAGTGGTTTCATTTTTACAAACCACTGCTTGGAAACCAGGGGTTCAATTTCCTGATCGCAGCGGTAGCAATGACCAACGGCGTGCTCATAATCTTCTACCCTGCTCAGCAACCCTTTTTCTTCCAGATCGGCAAGAACCTTTTTCCTTGCTGCGTAACGGTCCAGACCCGCATAAGGTCCAGCAGCCTCAGTCATTATTCCTTTTTCATCCATTGCATTTATGCGGGGCAGATCATGGCGCCGGCCAACCTCAAAATCATTTGGATCATGCCCGGGAGTAATTTTTAAAGCACCGGTCCCAAATTCAGGGTCGACATAGCTATCGGAAATAATGGGTATCTCCCTATCCAGCAGGGGTAGAATTATCTTTTTACCAACAAAACCCCTGTACCTTTCATCCTCGGGATTAACCGCCACTGCAGTATCTCCAAGCATTGTCTCTGGCCTTGTAGTAGCAATAATAAGTTCTCCACTGCCGTCAGCAAGTGGGTAACGGATATGGTAAAGGTGGCCATCCTTCTCCTCGTGTTCAACCTCAATGTCCGAAAGTGTGGTTTCGCAATAGGGACACCAGTTAACGATATAATCCCCTCGATAAATTAGTTCTTTATTATATAACCTTATAAATGCTTCAATAACCGCTCTGTTTAAGCCTTCATCCATGGTAAAACGTTCTCGACTCCAATCGCAGGAAGAACCCAGACGGCGAAGCTGTTCGGTTATCATTCCCCCGTACTTATACTTCCATTCCCAGACCCGTTGTAAAAATTCCTCTCGACCCAGTTCCTTTTTCTCAATTCCCTCTTCTTTTAGAGTAGCCGCTACCCGGGCTTCAGTAGCAATAGATGCATGATCAGTTCCGGGTAGCCATAGAACTCTGTCCCCGGCCATCCGCCTCCAGCGAGTAAGGATATCCTGCAGGGTATTGTTGAGAGCATGTCCCATGTGCAGTTCACCGGTGATATTTGGCGGGGGCATGGGGATAGTATAGGACTGCCCATTTCCCCGGGGAGCAAAATAATTATTCTCTTCCCATTCCTGGTAAAGCTTTTTTTCAACCTGATGCGGGTCATATTGCTTCGGTAAACCTTCCATCCTTTTCCCCCCTTGTAAATAAAATAACCTCCCTCGTGCAAAGGACGAAAGGGAGGTTCCGCGGTACCACCTTAGTTCTGCTTGCGCAGCACTCGAGAGGATAACGACCTCAAACCGCTCCAGGCTACTTCCTTCACCTGGAGAGCTCCGGAGCGACTTCACCTTCCCTGCCACGGGTCCCTTGCAGCCTGGGGAGACCCTCTCTGCTGAAGCGGTGAAAGCTACTACTCTCCTTCATTGCCGTTCCATATTTTATTAATACATTATTTTACCCCTTTTTCTTTACAATGTCAAGGAAAAATCCATTTCCAGGACCAGGCTGCTTTTTATGACCTTAATATCTGGGGTTTTTTCCCTTTTTCAGGGTCTTTCCTATCTAAACCAGCGCTCCATCAAATATCCTTATTAAAACCTACCAGATGCAAGCCACCTTTTTGCCGTTCCAGTTCACTTACTGTGGCATTGTCAGGCGAATATTCCCGCCAGCGGGAAACAGGATGTCCCCGAATCCAGCTGATAAGGGTGCCAATAACAAGTCCATGGGAAACAATCAAAACAGGGCCGGTGTTGTTCTCAGGTTCAGAGATGCTTAGGACGGCCTCCCGGAATCTCGTAGCAGCCTGGGTAATATTTTCCCCACCCCCCGGCCCATTATTCAGGGGATCTTCCAGCCAGGCCTTTCGTTCCTGTGGATAGCGCTCCCCTACTTCTTCCCAGGAAAGCCCCTCCCAGTTACCCATGTTAATTTCCCGCAGACCGGTTATTTCCTTGGGTTTTAACCCCAGAGGCCTGGAAATTATTTCAGCTGTTTCCCGGGCCCGGGAAAGGTCACTACAAAAGGCTTTTTTTAGGCCCAAGGTTTCAAGGAACAAACCCGTTTCCCTGGCCTGAATTCTTCCTTCGGGGGCAAGAGGAACATCGACCTGTCCCTGGATTACCCTTTTTTTATTCCACTCTGTTACTCCATGCCGCACTAAAAATATCTGCATTTGTTTTCCCTCCCTGACAAAAAACTCCCCGCTCAAGCCAGCAGCCAAAAGCGGGGAGCAGGGGGGCTCCTTTACCTCAGTTATCGGCAGAAAACCCCGTCCCTTTAAGGCTGCTTTTTTTAATTTTTCTCTCCAGTCTTTTCCTGCGGTGCTCAAGTTCCCCTGCTTCCCTCTTTTTTTCCTGCTGCCAGGCCAAAATGAGAGCCTGAGATGTTATCTGCAGGGCCTTGGGTAGGTTTGGCAATCGATGCTCATATATCTTTGCCAGTTCTACTCTGGCCTGGATAGCATTATCATCAATCTCAACCAGTTCTGTCCAGGCTTGCAGTGCCTTTTCCCATTCCCGGTTTTTTTTGTAATAAAAGGCCAGGTTCTGAAGTGCTTCCTTCCTTGCCTTTTCTCCTCCAATACTCACAGCCTGGAGGTAATAATTTTCGGGAGGTTTTCCCCGATCACTTTTTTCCTGGAGTCTGCCCAGGGCAATTGCTTCGTGAGGGCATTGGATTCTTTCCGGAGCTTTATAATTTTCCCCGCAAAGATGGAGCAGAATACCCACCATTGATAGAATATCCCAAACGTTGTGTTCGCAGATATCCTGCAATAGATTTCCCCGGCCGGTCCGGAGAAAGTCAAAATATCTCTGAGGAATTTCCCAGCCAGGAATATCTCCCTCCCTGTGAAAATCAAGGATATTCCTCTCCAGGGAATTAAGGCTGCAGCTAACAAGTTTTTTCCGCCAGAGCCGGCGGGCCCAGAAAAGAAGGTCCCAGTGTTCTTCCCAGGCAGGAATTTCCCGGTTTTTGCGGGATAGGGTGAACCGGGTTTGCAGAAGGGGCCAGTCAAAACTCCGTCCATTAAAGGTAATGAGGATCTTTTTGGGTTCCAGTAAGTTTGCAAGGTCCTGGAGCATTGCCGGTTCTTCAGGAAAATCTCTCATCAAAAATTGTTCCAGGCGGAAGGCATCTCCCTGCCACCAGCCCATCCCAACAAGGAAAGCAACTGTACCTGTCCCCCCGGCAAGCCCGGTGGTTTCGGTATCCAAAAAAACCAGGTCCGAGGGATTAAATTTCCTTCTGTGCCCCTTTTCCCAGAGGTTGATCCGGGAACTGTCAAAACCAGAAATGTCTCCCAGGCAATAACGTCCGTGTCGTAGTTCGGGAGAAAAATCTCTGGTGACACGCCAAAAAGAACCTTCGGGGCCACTAACCTCTTCTCCTCCCAGAAAACGAGAAAGGTCAGGGAGGTTTTTATCCCCTTTCTTGGAAGGAGCTGTTTTTTTGTGCATACGCCGGAGCTTGTCCTGCAGATCCAAGGCCTTCACCTTCCTGGCGGGTAATAAATTCCAGGGAAACATATGTACTATTCTACCCCTTTAACCCTATTTCCTTTTTCCTGCCCGATAAAAACAAAAAAGCCCCGCAGGGCTTTTAAAGCAGGTATTTCCGGAGCAACCAGCGAGCATTTTCCTTGCCCTTTTCCCCTACCTCTTCCACGGGACCCACACAGGAAGGACAGCCCCCTGAACAGGGGCAGTTTTCCAGTATATTCTCCACTCTTTTAATGAGTTCTGAATGCTGGTCATACATTTTCTCGCTGAAGCCAACCCCTCCTGGATACCTTTCGTAAACATAAATTGTTGGCTGGTTGGTAAAGGGGGCCTTAACCTGGGCCAGAACCCTTAAATCCTGGGGGTCGCACATCATCTCCAGAGGAGCCACATTGCCAAGCAAATTGGCTATCCCCAGAAGCGCACTCTGCATCTTTTCCCGATCAGTACCGCCATCAGGGACACTGAACCAGTAAGCAGAGGTGTGCATTTCCTCCTCGGGAAGGTTAATATTACCCCAACCCACATTTTCATGGGTATAAAACTTAATTTTTTTGTACTTGGTAGCCTTGGCCAGAACTGAAACATCTCCCTGGGCCCGGCGGATCGAACCCTGCTCATCTTCAGCAAACACATCGAGGACCTTCAGGTCTACCGCAAGATCCGCATCTGTATAGTAATCAACATCAACCGGCCTGGCGTAGGCTTTTTCCTGGTCATAGTCCAAACGATCAATGTGGTACTGGCTACTGCCGTGGATATAAATTGCCCCCTCATGGATTAACATGGGGGCACTGAACCTGTCCACCTCTCCAATTACCCTGGCACCTGCTGTAGAATCAATTACAACAAAATTATCACTGGCTGCACTGCGCAGGGATATATCTTCCGCAGGGTAACCTTCGGCCATCCAGTAATAGCGACCGTTTGATTTTCGCAAAACCTGGTTTTCCTCCAGAAACTCCAGAACTCCTTCCAGGTCAAGCTGGCCAAATTTTTCCCCTTCTGCAAACGGCAATTCAAAGGCCGCGCACTTGATATGGTTTACTGCAATAATCAGGTTATCCGGGTTAATAAGAGCTTCCTCCGTTGAACCTTCCAGGAAATAGGAGGGGTTGTTAATGATAAACTGGTTTAGGGGTCCTGAAGTCCCGACTATAAAGGCCAGGGAATAATCACTTGATCTCCCGGCCCGGCCAATCTGCTGCCAGGTGCTGGCAATGGTCCCAGGGTACCCCGTAAGAACTGCAGCCTGGAGGGTCCCGATGTCAATGCCCAGCTCCAGGGCATTGGTACTTACGACTCCGTTCAACTCCCCGTCCCGGAGTTCCTTTTCTACTTTTCGCCTCTCCCGCGGGAGATAACCTCCCCGGTAACTCCTGATTTTGATTTTACCGATTTTGTTAAACCTTCTCCCCAGATAGGTTGCCAGAAGCTCCGTATGGATTCTGCTCCGGGCAAATATTATGGTCTGCAGGCCGGTTTCAATTAACTCTGCTGCCAGCCCTTCGGCTTCTAGTAAAGAGCTCCTCCTGATTCCCAGGGAAGCATTAACAACCGGGGGATTGTAAAAAACAACTTCCTTGGGGCCCCGGGGCGAGCCATCCTGATCAACCACATCTACTTCCCTCTCCAGAAGGCGGGAAGCATGCTCCCCCGGATTCCCGATGGTTGCAGATGTGCAGATAAACTGGGGCCGGGAACCGTAAAACTCACAGATCCGGGCCAGGCGCCGGAGTACATTGGCCACGTGGCTACCAAACACACCTCGATAGGTGTGCAATTCATCAATAACTATAAATTCCAGGTTTTCAAAAAGTTTCATCCACTTGGTATGGTGGGGTAAAATTCCTGTATGTAACATGTCGGGGTTGGTAATAATAATATTGCCCGCAGTCCGGAGTTTTTTGCGAACTTCCCCCGGAGTATCACCATCATAAGTATAGGTTTTAATTTTTTCCCCCAGCTCTTCTCCCCAGGCAACCAGTCCTGCAACCTGGTCCTGGGCAAGAGCTTTGGTGGGGAAAAGAAAAAGCGCCCTGGCCTCAGGATTATCCAGGAGGCGATTGAGTACGGGCAAATTATAGCAGAGGGTTTTTCCCGATGCTGTCGGAGTAACAACAACCATATCTCTGCCTTCTCTTGCAAGTTCAATTGCCCGGGCCTGATGGCTGAAAAGAGAAGAAATCCCCTTCCCCTCCATTAACCGTCTTAAGTCGCTCCGGATAAAATCGGGAATATCTTCCAGGGAAGCTTCTCGACCGGGAATAACCTCCCGCCTGGTTACATTCTTTCCCCAGCGGGGGTTATTGAGAATCTCATTCAGGATCTGTTTTGCCTTCATTTTTCTCCCTCAAATCCTTTATCTATCTAAAAAGGGCACTGATTGATTCGCCGTGGTGAACCCTTTTTATGGTCTCTGCCAATAGGGATCCCAGACTGAGCACAGTAAGGTTGGAAAGTCTTTTTTTCTGAGTAATGGGAATACTGTTGGTTACAACCAGTTCTTCCAGGGGAAGCTTTTTAATCCGGTCTATTGCCGGCCCGGACAGAACAGGATGGGTACAGGAAGCATAAATCTTGCCAGCCCCTTCTTCTTTCAATAACCGCACCACCTCCTGTAGTGACCCGGCAGTTCCAATTTCGTCATCGAAGAAAATTACATCCCTGCCGGATACCTCCCCAATTATCCCCCGGGCAACGGCCCTTTCCTCATTTCCAATCCGACGTTTGTCCACAATAGCATATGGAAGGTCAAGCAAATCGGCAAGTTTCTCAACAAAATGAGCACTCCCGGCATCAGGAGCCAGGACAACCTTGTTCTCCGTCCCCTTCTTTTTAAAATACTTGGCTACAATATGACGGGCAGTTAAATGGTCCACGGGTATGGAAAAAAAGCCCTGAATCTGGGGAGCATGGAGGTCAATTGTAATAACTCTGTCCGCACCTGCCACACTCAAAAGTTCGCTTACCAGCCTGGCCGTAATGGGAACCCGGGGCTGATCCTTCTTATCCGAACGGCCATAAGGATAATAAGGGATGACCGCCGTAATTCTACCTGCAGAAGCCCTCCGACAGGCATCTATGAAAATCAGAAGTTCCATGAGCCCATCGTTAACCGGAGGACAGGAGGTCTGCACAATAAATACGTCAGCATCCCTTACATTCTCATTAACCGTTATGAAAATATTATCGTTGCTGAACTTAAATGCACTGGCCTTCCCCAGGGGTCTTTTTAAATAGCTGCAAATTTCGGCTGCTAACTCTGGGTGGGACGTCCCGGAGAAGACCTTTAACTCGTCTCTGGGCATTTTAATTCCCCCTTTATTTTTTCATCTTATTAAAAAGCTTCGGAAAATAAAACAAAGTTCCTGCATCCCCATCAACCATTATGGAAAAATTCTTCTTTCAATCTCTACAAACTCAATTCCCTTCCTGTTCGAACTCCTCAATAGTAAGCACGATGGGGTTCCTCCCATCTTTATCATAAACAATAATTGCTCCATTTCCGGTGGATGTTTCCCCCAGGGAAATCAGTTCCTGGCCTTCGCTGTTAAAAAGTCCAAGGCGTCCACCACCTGCGGGGTTCACCCTCAAAACTCCTATTTCCTCATTTTCCTCATTAACAAGGGCAATCCGTTTTGCCCTGATTTCTTCTCTAATTTCCGGGTCTGCCTGTAAAACCGGAAATCCCAATCCCGTAACCAGAGAAAACAAAAAAACCATCAAAACCGGGTAAATTATCAACCTTTCCCATCTAGCCATTATCTTTCCCTCCCTATCCAAAAAGACTTCTTCGTTGAATTATAATATTCGTTAATTTTTTCCCCTTTCCTGCCCTATCCTATTCCAAAAAAGTAGACAGGAAAAAATTAATGATATATTATTTACTGAAAAGGTAAAGGAAGGAGGTTTATTATTGTCAATAGAATATCAAATTAATAATAAAGTTTCCGCTTTCCAGATAATCGATGTTTTTAATAGTGTTGGTTGGAACAAAGAGACCAAGGATATTCTCTCTGCTTTCCAGAATTCTTATTATATTACCGCCTATGACCAGGACCACCTTGTTGGATTCGCCCGGGCAATTTCTGACAACTATTATTACACGGGAATTTTCGATGTAATAACGAGGCCTGAATACCAAAACCAGGGAATTGCCAGGACCATGGTGAAACACCTGATAGAACAATTTTCAGGCACGTACTTTTTCCTGACCTATACTGAAGGAAACCGGGAATTTTATAAAAAATGCGGTTTTTCTGATAATAACAGGGCAATGTGGATTCCAAAAAAGACTGATTGAAAGGAGAACCCCTGATGGTAGAAAGATGTTCATGGTGTGAAGATGACCTTCTATACAGGGAATACCACGACCGGGAATGGGGCTGTCCGGTCCTGAATGACCAAAAACAATTTGAATTCCTGGTTCTGGAATCAGCCCAGGCAGGTTTAAGCTGGCTAGCAATCCTCAAAAAAAGAGAACACTACCGCCAGGCCTATTTTAACTTTGACCCCGCTGTTGTGGCAAATTTCGGGGAAAAAGAAGTTGCCCGTCTCCTTGAAAATTCCGGGATTATCCGTAACCAGCGCAAAATCAGGGCATCAATAAATAATGCCCGGCGCTTTTTAGAAATCCAAAATGAATTTGGCAGCTTTTGCAATTATCTCTGGGCTTTTGTTGAAAACCGCCCGCAAATTAATTCCTGGAATTCACTTGATGAAATTCCTGCCCAGACCCCCCTTTCAGAAAAAATCAGCAGGGACATGCGCGGGAAGGGTTTTCAGTTTATTGGGCCCAAAATAGTTTATTCCCACCTTCAGGCAACTGGTCTGGTTAATGATCACCTGAGAAGTTGTTTCCGTTTTGATGAACTGCTCCGAAATTACCCTTATATTTTTCCAGGTTTTAAACCCGCCCCTGCAAATTAGCAGGAGATATAAAAACCCTCGCTTTTTCTGAAGCGAGGGTTTTTTCTTTTTCTTATTTGCTTTTTTCGCCCACCCGTTTCCCAAAAGCAGCGGCCTCTTCAATTACCCGGGCATCTGGCATCCATTTAACCTTAAGCCCGTTTTCAATTAATTCAAACCCTGCTTTCATTGCCATTTCATTAAGTTTTCCTACCCCTTCGCCACTCCAGCCATAACAACCGAAAGCTGCAGCTTTCTTCCCTTTGAACTTCAGACCCTCAATCCCGTCAAGGATAGCCGCCATACTCATAAGTATGGTCCTGTTGATTGTAGGAGACCCGAACAAAACCGTCTTCGACTTAAAAACTTCTGTCAGGATATCGTTTTTATCAGTTTTGGCAGTGTTAAAAAGCTTAATTTCAACCTCTGGATCCTCTTTCTTAATTCCCCTGGCAATATTGTCAGCCAGGATCCTGGTCCCTTCCCACATTGTATCGTAAAGAAGAGTGATCTGGTTCTCCTGGTAGTTCCCAGCCCACTCCAGATATTTCTCCACAATCTGAGTCGGATTATCCCGCCAGATAACCCCGTGGCTGGGAGCAATAATATCTATGGGCAATTCCAGCGCCAGAATTTCCCTGA
Organism: Halobacteroidaceae bacterium; assembly: GCA_003551665.1. Taxonomy (GTDB): domain Bacteria; phylum Bacillota; class Halanaerobiia; order B1SED10-174; family B1SED10-174; genus T1SED10-26. Next base: position 4,243 of record PUNE01000076.1, on the reverse strand, counting down.
TCTTTTTCTCCACCAGCGGGCTGAATGGAGTCAGGATATTGGCATAATATTTTATTGCCTCTTGAAATAATTCGCATTGATCAACCTGATCATTAAAAAGCCTTTCTGTGGCATAATGCTGCCCGAAAGCATCATTGCTGAAAAGAACCTCGTCTCCTGTAAGATAGCAGGCCTGACTATCTGGCCAGTGCAGCATTTTCATTTCTACAAAAACCAGTTCCTTCCCATTACCAACTTCAAGCCTGTCTCCTGTTTTTACTGTCCTGAAATCCCAGTCCTGGTGGTAGTGTCCTTTAAGACTCTGGACTGCATTCTCCGAGCAGTAAATTGGGGTATCAGGAATTTGTTCCATTAATTCAGGCAGAGCCCCACTGTGGTCGATCTCCCCGTGGTTGATAACAATAAAATCAATTTGGTCCAGGTTTATTCCCGCCCGAAGCCTGTCCACGAATTCTCTGGCAAAAGGCTTCCACACAGTATCTACCAGGACTGTTTTTTCTTCTTTTATCAGGTAAGAATTGTAGGTTGACCCCCTGTGAGTTGAATATTCGTCTCCATGGAACCTCCTCAACTCCCAGTCTGTTTTCCCGACCCAGAAAATGTTGTTTTTTACAGGTATCATCCTTATACCTCCCCTTTGTTTTCCCCAACAGGTTGTGAGGATTAGCCTTTCCAGAACCCAGTTATTTTTCTCTCAAGCTCTTTCCTGTAAGGTCCAGGTTTACTTCTGCAACAATAAAATTCTACTTATTTAGTAGGAAATCCTGCAATCCATTAAAAGAAGAAGCCCTCCAGCCAGTGGGCAACCAGGCCTGCAGCAAGACAGAAGGGAAATCCCAGCCCCATTCTTATCAGGGAAAATTTTATCCCCAGAGTCCCTGCTTCAAAAGGCACCCGACTTAACCCCAGCAGAGACCAACCTGTTATCAGGGCAATAACGGTCCCCAGACCTGCCCCAGCTCCGTAAATTGAGGCAATAATGGGAAAGGAAGCATAGGGGCCCATAGCCATTAACATTCCGCCCAGAGTGCCCAGAAATATTCCCCTGAATCCTGCTTCCCGGGCCAGCCAGGTCCTGACAAACTCTTCAGGTAATAAAACCTCGAGCATCCCGGCCAGGATAAAGGCAATTGCCAGAATCGGCAGGACACCCAGGAGCTGTTTACCGCCAGCCTCGAGTCCCCAGACATGTTTTTTTCTGCGAAAATTAACCAGGAATAAAACTATACCCAAAGCACCAAAAATAATAACGGGTAATAACATTTTATGAGCCTCCTTCACCAAAAAAGCGGGCAGTTGTCTCCCGGGAAACAAACCGGCGAAAAACCAGTCCCATTAGAAAAGGAATGGGAATTGTAATCAGGTTCCGGTAAAGGGCAATTGCGGGACTTATTAAACTTATTTCCATGGGCAGGCGGGTAAAATCATATATCTGTTTCCCTGCAATGAAGGAAAAGAAAAGATAAGAGGGTATCTTCTTACCCTTAAAAGTCGCAAAAAAAGGGTAATAAACATAAGGGGGTCCCGGAAAAAAACCACCGGCAATAGCACTCAAAAAAATCCCCCTGACCCCGGAAACCTTTTCCCAGAGCCGATCTATCCATTCCCTGGAAAGAAGCACCTGAATCTGTCCCGTAACAACAAAAGCAATAATCAGTAAAGGCAACGCCTGGAGAAAAGTTTCCCTTGCCGCAAGTAAACCCTGCCATACAAGTTCAAAACCATCCAGGAGAAATGCCCCAAGTGTTACCAGGAGGGTTGCAACCACAAGCCCCAAAAACGAACCTTTCATTATATGAATTCTCCTTTCCCCAGAGGATAAAAAAGAACCTCGAGTTTCCTTAGGTTAATATTTCTCCTGGAAAGTACTTTTACCCTTCCTGCCCGACTAACATAACAGGGTAGTTATTCGTTTCCTACGCCGCTTACTATTAATTAAATGGTTATTGTGTTATAATTGGAAATAATTAAGAAAGCGAGGTGTTTTGCCTTGAAAAAAATTGCGCTTGTTACTGACAGCACTGCTGATTTAACTCCGGAACTGATTGAACAGTACGATATTAAGACAATTCCCTTGAATATCAATTTTGGGGATGAAACCATAAAGGATAACCAGATAACTCCCGCAGAGTTTTATTCTCGGTTGGAAACTTCTCCTACCCTGCCCAAGACTTCCCAGCCCAGCCCTGAAGAGTTCGGGGAATTATATAATAAACTCCTAGAAGACTACCAGGAAATTATTTCAATTCACATTTCTTCGGCTCTAAGCGGGACAGTTAACTCTGCCCGACTGGCAAAAGAAAAAATAGATGGGCCCATCCATATTGTGGACACCAAGAACATCAGCCTGGGGGCGGCTTTTATGGTCCTTGAAGCCGGGGAGTTCATCCAGAAAAACCTGAAAACTACCGAAATACTCCAGCACCTGCAGAAAACAAGGAATAAAATTGAAACAGTATTTACTTTAAATACAATGGAATACCTTTACAAAGGAGGGCGAATAGGAAAGGTCTCCAGCCTTCTGGGTTCTGCCCTGAATATCAAACCGGTAATAAGGGTTAATGAAGAAGGCATTTATGTCCCCCATGGAAAAACTCGCAGCCAGAAAAAAGCTCTGGAAAAAATCGCTGCCTTTTTCGAGGAAAAAACCAGCGCCCAAAAAATTAAGCGGATTGCTGTTGCCCACGGGGAAGGTCTACAAGCAGCGGAATACCTGGGGAAAATTCTTTCAGCACAACTGAGTAAAAAGATCGATATTTTTACCCAGGTGGGACCCATAATTGGCGTGCATACCGGACCTGGAACAGTTGGTGCTGCAATTCAGGTTGAATAAAGTACTCTTCCTGCAAAAAACAATAATCACAAAGGAGCGAATCCAATGAAGAAGGAAAAAACCTGGAGAAAATTCTTCTTTGAAATCAATCAAATCGTTGAAGAAATCCACAAGACGCAGGAGGATAATATCCTGCGGGCTTCGGCCATTATCACGGAAACAATTGAAAAAAAAGGGATCATTCATACTTTTGGTGTCGGCCATTCTCACATTGTTGCAGAGGATGTATTCTGGCGGGCGGGGACCCTTGCCAATGTCCACGCTATTTTAGAACCCAGTATGACCGGACATACTGAAATAACAAAAAGCGGTGACATGGAGAAAATTGAAGGGACCGGGCCGATTATCCTTGATTACCACCGGGTTTCTCCTGGTGATGTTTTAATTGTCATTTCCAACTCGGGGAACAATGCGGCCCCAATTGATGTGGCCCGAGAGGGCCAAAAAAGAGGGATCAGTGTTATTGCCATCACATCAGTTGAGTATTCTAACTTCCTGAACCCACTGCACTCTTCGGGGAAAAAACTGAAGGATTTCGCTGATGTTGTTATTGATAACTGCTGCCCAATTGGAGATGCCGTAATTAAATTCGAGGATTTCGAAACAAAGGTTGGTGCCACATCGACTATTGCCGGTTCATATATTTTAAATGCACTTTTGGTCCAGGCTGTGGAAGAAGCGCTGGAAAAGGGAGTTACCCCGGATGTTTATTTTAACGGTTCCCTCTCAGCCAATTCTTCCCAGGTTAAGGAACACAATCAGAATTTGATCGACAAATACTTTTCCCGGATCCGAAACCTTTAAAAAACATCATAAAAACCCACCGGAATTTACCACCGGTGGGTTTTTTGGTTTTAAATTATTTGGGACCTGGACTATTGCCTTTTCAAACTGTTTATCCATTAAACAGGTGACAGGCAACCCTGTGTTCTTCATCGATAATGGTAAATTCGGGTTCTTTTTTCGAGCAAATTTCCATCACTTCAGAACACCGGGTGTGAAATCTGCAGCCTGAAGGGGGATTTATGGGACTTGGAACATCCCCTTCCACCGTGGCTTCAAAATCAATTGAACGGGGATCCGGAACGGGAATTGCTGTAATCAGGGCTTTTGTATACGGATGCAGGGGTGAGGCAAAAATTTTATCCGAATTTGCTTCCTCCATTATTTTCCCAAGGTACATAACTATTACTTTATCACTCATATGGCGAATTACATTCAAACCGTGGGCAATAAAAATATAGGTCAGGTTGAATTCTTTCTGTAATTTATCAAGGAGGTTTAATATTTGTGATTGAATGGAAACATCTAAAGCTGAAACAGGCTCATCACAAATAATTAGCTTGGGATTTAAAACAAGAGAACGGGCAATTCCAATTCTCTGTCTTTGCCCACCGGAAAACTCGTGGG
>PUNE01000026.1 GCA_003551665.1 Halobacteroidaceae bacterium | reverse complement strand
GAAGAATCCGGAGTAGCAAAAGAAGAATTTGCTGACTTTGCGTCCTCAGAAACAGAAGAAAAGATTGAAAAAGAAGAGATCAGTAACAGTGCACAAAAAGCTCTGCATAAATTTACCGATAATCTAAATCAGGCAGTAGAAAAAAGCAAGATTGATCCTGTTATTGGCAGAGCAGAAGAGCTAGAGCAAATTGCACTTGCACTTGGACGTCGAACAAAAAACAATGCCATTCTTGTGGGCGATCCAGGCGTGGGAAAAACTGCAATTGCCGAAGGACTTGCCTGGAATATCGTGAACGGCAATGTTCCGTTATTCCTGCTAGACTATGAAGTGTACAATCTAGATATTGGTTCCATGCTTGCAGGGTCTAAGTATCGAGGCGATTTTGAAGAAAGATTCAAACTGATTATTGAAGGTTTAGAAAAGAAAGGCAAAACCATCATGTTTATTGACGAAGCTCACATGATTAGTGGTGCCGGATCAGGGTCTAGAGAAAATTCAGTTGATCTAGCAAATCTTCTTAAGCCAGCTCTTAGCAAGGGAAATCTTAAAGTTGTTGCATCTACTACCTGGGACGAGTATCGCAAGCACTTTGAAGCAGATAGGGCTCTTATGCGGCGGTTCCAGAGAATCACTGTGGACGAGCCAACGCAGGAAGTAGCTGTAGACATTCTAAAAGGTTTGAGAAAATACTATGAAGAATATCACGGAGCCGAAATTTTGGACGCTGCAATTCAGTCTGCAGTGAAGCTTAGTGTGAAATACCAGGCTGATAAGAAACTGCCTGACAAAGCAATTGATCTGATTGACCAGGCCTGTTCCAGATTTAAAATCAAAGACGTGCCAGAGGAAGAAAGATCAGTCGACGAAGAAAACATTCAATTTGAACTGGCTAAAACCGTGAAGCTTCCTGAAGAAACTATTGCAGAAAAAGAAAACGACAGGCTGGCAGAACTGGAGTCAAATCTCAAGAAATCCATCTATGGACAAGACGAAGCAATCGAAAAAGTAGTAGACAAGATTCTGGTTGCTCAGGCAGGACTTAAAGAAGAAAACAAACCAGTAGGGTCGTTTGTGTTTATGGGTCCTACAGGCTGTGGCAAGACCGAAACTGCTAGACAGCTCGCAGAACAGATGGGCACAGAGCTTGTGAGGTTTGACATGAGTGAATACCAGGAAAAGCACTCTGTTGCAAAATTAATCGGATCTCCTCCTGGTTATGTTGGCTATGAAGACAATGCCGGTGTCTTGATTACAAAGCTACAGGAAAATCCGGGCTGTGTCCTGCTGTTGGACGAAATCGAAAAGGCACACCCTGATGTGTCTCAAATTTTGCTGCAGATGATGGACAACGGTAAGATCACAGGCTCTAACGGAAAAGAAGCAGATGCAAAAAATTCTATTGTGATTCTTACCACTAACCTGGGAGCAAGGGACGCAGAAAAAAACACAATTGGTTTTACTGATTTTCAGGAAAAAGAATACGATGACACTGCGTTAAAGGAATTCTTTGCTCCAGAGTTTCGTAATCGCTTGGATGCCGTAGTAACATTTGCAAAACTAAGCAAGGAAACCATGATCAAAATCGTTGGCAAGTTCCTGCTTGAACTGAAAGGCATGGTAAGTGATAAATCAATTGATATTGATATTACAAACGATGCACTGGACCACCTTGTGGATGTAGGCTTTGATCCCAAGATGGGAGCTCGGCCGCTGCAGCGTGTGATTGATAGAGAAATCAAATCTCCGTTGTCACGCAAAATGCTGTTTGGTGATCTGCGAGAAGGCGGAAATGTTGTAATCGACTTTAAGCACGACGAAATTGTTCTTAACACCGAGACTATTGAGGCAGAGTAATGAAAAAGCTTGAGACCACAAAACTTTGGTATAATCGCTATTTGTACAAGATAGTGATACGTGTCCCTTGTGTGTATCTGTTTACAATAACCAGTATGCGTAGAAACTTCCCTGAGCCTACTAACAAAGACGAAGAAGACTTGCTGAATTTAATACACAACAAAGACATTAAAACTCGAAGCGAAGGTAGTCTTGTTGCTGTCTTTACAAATGACACAGACTTTTTAGCAGAGATGAGTGAGAGATTTGCTAAAGAAATCCAAGAAATCTGGCAACCCAGTCCTGAACGCGAGCATCTGCTGAAAAACGCAAATACAATTATTGTGAAGGAAAAGCCTGCTTATCCCATTAAAGTCACGATGAACGACCGCAACATAAGTAGCAATTTTGCTAAATGGGTCAAAGCAAACCCCGACAAAATCAAAATCGGAGATGCTGCGTATAGAGCAATAAATCGCGGATGGATGACCGGAGGACTGTATTTCTATATCAGGAACGACAAGGTATTATCGCTTGTTAACCTTATGATATCAGAAAATATTAGAAGAGTAGATCGTTTGGTTTGTGAGGCATAATATGCTAAATACTACATGCCGGCAAAAAGCGAAACATTCTTACTAAAATTTAATTTCTCAGACCCTGACACGGGAGATACTATCGAACGTGAAGGGGTCAATATTACCTACCCAACCGACGTCCTGGGTTTTAACGATATTCTCACTGCTAAATCCGAGCCTCTCAGAGGAGATGGCTGGTATGGCAGAGCAGATGGCTTACACACTGTTCAATACAACCTAGCAGGACTTGTTGCGACAATTAAAATACAGGCCACACTTGCGATCGACCCAGAAAACCAAGACTGGTTCACTGTATACCAAAATTCCTACGATCTACAAAGTACACCCGGGGTCGAGGAAGAAGCAAACGACTTTGTTAATTTTACAGGCAACTATGTTTTTGTAAGAATTGTTGTAGAAAACTGGTCAGGCGGAACAATAAACAGTATCTTTTTTAATCACTGAGGACGACATGGAACACTTTGCACGAGTTATAATGGACAAACAGGAAACAGTTGCTTTGAGCGAATCTTTCACAGAGTACAATTTGTATGAGACTTCACAAGGCAATACCGTATTCGAAATCAATCTTCCTAAAAGTCCAAATGAAGAACAGTCTCAGAAGATTGCAGAAAAAATTGCAAACTACTTTTTTGCAGAAGGGTATAATGACTTTGATATCGAAATTTCTGCAGACGATCTGGAAGAAGCTGACGAAATAACAATAGAAAACCTAGACGATTTTTATGAAGAATTCGGAATACTGGGATATGTTGAAGATGACCTATGGGAAGCAGAATATCAGGGCAAAAAAGTAAAACTCAACAAGCCTATACGGAGTTCTGATGGTCCAAAAAAGTTTCACGTATATGTAAAGGATCCTAAGACAGACAATGTAAAAAAAGTAAACTTTGGCGATCCTGATTCCAAGATAAAGAAAAGCAATCCTGATAAACGCCGAAGCTTTAGAGCAAGACACAACTGCGATAATCCAGGTCCCAAAACAAAAGCCAGATATTGGAGTTGTAAAGCCTGGTGATATTATGAAAATTTCGGAAATTTTACCTGAAAATCTAAAAGTAGATGTACCTGACGAGGAATGGCTGGAGCGTAAAATTAGTATAGCAAAAGAACGAGGCAGAGATAATTTTGGTGCACCTTTTACAGGAACGATTACAGCATATTTCGAAGATCATGTAAAATTGCCAGTAAAACTGTTGAAAAAACTTCCCGGTAATCGCGGTGAGCAAAAACAAGTAAGAAAAAAGGATTTGGAAAATATTAAGAAAATAATGCAAGACACTGGAAAATTACCTTTAACAAATTTTGGCAGAGAGTATGCTCCGTTTGTGCAAGTTGCATGGAACGGAGAAGCTTGGGTAAACGAAGGCAATCACCGAATAATGGCTGCAGCGGAATTAGGGTGGAATTATCTACCTGTGGAATTAAAATACTATGATGGCGGCGAAAGAATAGAAGACGGTGTGTTATTTCCAGAAAAATTAGGAATATAAAAATGAGGATAGATGAATTTACAACAACAGTTATTGAACTTTTAGAAAATATCAGTACCTTTACCTTTAATAAACAGAGAAAAAAACTGAATGTTCCTTATCTTATACAGAAAGGAGCACTTTATATAACGTATCCACATGGTCCTGAAGGTTGGGAATTAGATGTCGAAGATCCTGAAGTTTATTCAGTAATAACATATTACAATGTAGCAGGAGGAGGCTGGCCCAAGGATGCTCCTAAACATGCCAAGCCAAAATCATATAAAGATGCTGAAAAAGAAATTAACACTAGCAAACCCAATTTAGGCAATAGTGAATTAATATATGATGGAAAGTATGATCAAATTATTTGGAGCATAAAAAAACTTAAATTAGATCCAAAAAAATCATTCCTATAGGTGTATAAAAATGAGAATAAACGAAATAGCAACAATACAAAATAGAGAATTTTCCCTTAAACTAACAGAAGCAAAGATGACCTGCCCTCCTGCTACTGAGGATCTACAACTTAACACTGAAAATAGAAATCAAGCCATACAAGCGGACCATATACAGTACGGTCCCTTAAATGTAGACGAACCAGGCGATTATTGGAAAGATATAGCAGATTTTTGGAGCACTACAGAAAAGGCCGCTAAATCATCTGTGTGTGCTAATTGCAGTGCTTTTGACATATCAGAAAGAATCAAAGACTGTTTACCCGGACCCACTTCAGACGAAGACGGCGAACTAGGCTACTGTTGGATGCATCATTTTAAATGTCACTCTGCACGGACATGCCGAACATGGGCAAAAGGCGGCCCAATAAACGAAGACAAAGTCTCATATGATTGGCAAAAAAGTGCAAATTTCGACGAGGTAACCGATGAAGATTAATGAATTTACAACAACGGACACAGACAAACTTCCTTTTGATGTTGTTGAAGACATCACTGTGTTTATGAAAAATGATCCTATTTTTTACCGCAACAAATACTATCCTGCATTATGCAATATGAAACAAGAATATGACAAAAAGAAAAGTGCAGACGGAGAAAAGCACTTTGGCAGAATTGTTGATAGTGCAATGAATACCTATTGCAAAAAATTTCAAGTAGCAAGAAAAATGAGCGATTTGTTTACTGCAGAAGACAGGCAAAATATTATATCAAAAATTACCGAAGAGGAAATCGAAAATATACGCAAAGGCGAGTATTAAATGGATTTAAAAGAACTACAAAAACTCGCCGGTATAACTAATGAATTTCGAGGGTACGAACCTTATGAGGGTTCTAATAT
>PUNE01000128.1 GCA_003551665.1 Halobacteroidaceae bacterium | reverse complement strand
GGGGAAGTTCGGCACCTGCACCAGCAAAAATCCCAACAAATTGGGGTATAACGAAGGTTAAAAGAAAAATTACAACTACAACTGCGACAAACCCAATAACCGCAGGATACATCATTGCAGATTTTACTTTCTGATTAAGCTCATTCTCCCTTTCCAGGTGATCTGCCATCTTGTTTAATACCTGGTCCAGCACACCACCCGCTTCTCCAGCCTTTATCATCTGCCTGAAGAGAGGCGGAAAAACATGGGGATGAGCTGCTACTGCAGCATAAAAGGTCCTCCCCATTTCCACATCTTTTTGGAGCTGGCGGTTAACACCCTTTAATATGGGATGTTCTGTTTGGTCGTTAAGAATATCAAGTATATCAACGAGGGTCAGGCCTGCTTCAAACATGGTGGCCATCTGCCGGGCATAGATTACGAGGTCAGGGAGTTTTACTTTTCTTGGCCTGATTGAGCCCAGGGACAAACTCCGTGCCTGTCCTTTCTGGGTCACGTCCATAACCAGGAAACCATCTTCCCGGAGTTTGCGGGCAACCTGGTCTCGGTTTTCAGCCTCCATGGTCCCCTTCATTGTATTTCCCTGGCGGTCCCGGCTGGTGTAAGCAAAAGTCTTAGCCATCCATATCCCTCCTTAGAAACGCTTGAAACGTTTTATGAACTCGGGATTGCTGCACCTTTCCAGTGCTTCCTGGAGTTCAATGTGCCCCTGGTCGTGAAGTTGAGCCAGGGCTGCATCCTTGGTCCGCATTTCCTGCTCGGTGCTGGTCTGCATTACTGAGTAAAGCTGGTAGGTTTTTCCTTCACGGATTAAGTTCTTGACTGCAGAATTCCCGAGCAGAATCTCCAGGGCAAGAACCCTGCCTGCCCTATCCTTGGTGGGAACAAGTTCATGGGCAAGAACTCCTGATAAAACTGCAGCCAGCTGGAAACGGATCTGGTTCTGCTGGTGTGGTGGGAAAACGTCAATAATCCGGTCCACTGCCTGCGGGGCATCGTTGGTGTGCAATGTAGCCAGAACCAGGTGTCCTGTTTCTGCGGCTTCCATGGCAATAGAGATGGTTTCCAAATCCCGCATCTCACCAACCTGGATTACGTCGGGATCCTGGCGAAGAGCAGATCTCAAACCCCGGTAAAAACTCATACTGTCGCTGCCAATTTCCCGCTGGTGGATAATTGCCCTGTGGTTGCGGTGTAAGTATTCAATCGGATCCTCCAGGGTAATTACGTGGCAGGTTCTTTCCGCATTGATCTGGCCAACAATTGCGGCCTGGGTTGTAGATTTCCCCGAACCGGTGGGTCCGGTGCAGAGCACCAGTCCACTCCTCAACCTGGAAAGGGTCTTAAGTATTGAAGGTAGGGCCAGTTCATCGATACTTTTTACTGACGGGGGAATAATTCTTAAAGCCAGGGCAACGCTATCTCTCTGGTGGTAGGCGTTCACCCTGAACCTCCCTATTCCCCGAAAACTGTGAGAAAAGTCAACCTCCCGGTCCTCCTTGAACTGTTCATACTGGGCTTCATTTAAAAGATATCGGGCCGTTTCTTCCAGGTCCTTGACCTCGAGTTTTTTCCAATCACCCTCAAGAGGCTGCAACTCCCCGTTCAAACGGATGATAGGCCTCATATTAACGGTAAGGTGGAGGTCGGAAATCTCGGGCCTTTTGGCAATAATCTCTAAAATCTGATCTATTAACATCCTCTCAAATCCCCCCCTTTATTGAACCGCTACTCTTAAAACTTCTTCAAGAGTGGTGTCCCCATTCTTGAATTTCTCCAGGCCATCACCCAGGAGAGTTTTCATTCCTCTATCCAGGGCCATCTGCCGGATTTCATCAATACTCCTCCTCTTAACAACCAGCCTGCGGATTTCTCTATCTATAATAAGGATCTCGGAAATGGCCAGCCGTCCCCGGAAGCCAGTTTCTCCGCAGGCCTTACATCCCTCTCCAGCGTATTGAGACTTCATGTGGATCCCGTGCTCCTCCAGGAAAGCCTGTTGTTCTTCGTTGAGGGGAATTTCTGTCTTGCATTCAGGGCATAATTTCCGGACGAGCCTCTGGGCCATGATCCCGATCAAAGTTGAAGCAATAAGGAAGGGTTCAGACCCCATGTCCATCAACCTGCTTATGGCCGAAGGCGCATCATTGGTGTGCAGGGTACTTAAAACCAGGTGACCCGTTAGAGCAGAGTTAATCCCGATGTTGGCGGTCTCTGAGTCCCGGATCTCACCGATCATTATGATATCGGGGTCCTGCCTCAGGATTGAACGCAGGGCATTGGCAAAAGTCAGACCTATTCTTGAATTAGCCTGCACCTGGTTTACTCCCGGAAGAACATATTCCACGGGGTCTTCAACGGTGGTGATGTTGACTCCCGGCTGGTGGATTTCCTTTAAAGCCGAGAACAGGGTCGTGGTTTTACCACTACCCGTTGGTCCCGTTACAAGGATCATCCCGTAGGGGTTTTTGATCATCTGGCGTATTAAACGCTCATTTTCTTCACCAAAACCAAGAGCGGGCAAACCGGGAATGTTCTGGCGGTTGAGCAGTCGAATAACTACTTTTTCTCCAAATATTGTGGGCAGAGTGGATACACGGATATCCCATTCCACATCCCCACGTTTTAGGTTAATCCGGCCATCCTGGGGCTTCCTTCTCTCAGAAATGTCCAGATTGGCCATGATTTTCATTCTCGAAATTAAAGCAGCCTGACTACCTTTGGGCACAGTCATTCTTTCGGTCAAAAGGCCATCTAAGCGATAGCGAATTTTGACCTGTCTTTCCAGTGGTTCGATATGGACGTCACTGGACCGTTCTTGAATGGCCCGGTTAATAATCAGGTTAGCCAGACGAACTATTGGTGCATCTTCTACCATTTGCTGTAATTCTTCTAGTTCAATATCTTCTTCTTCTTCCTCGGTTTCAAACTCATCCAGCTTTTGAAAAACTTCATCCTCGCCGGTTGTCCCAAAATACAGTTCATTTAAAGCACGGCGAATATCTTGAGAAGAAGCAATAAAGGGTTCTACCCTGAGACCCGTAGCTCGGCTGATATCATCAATAGCAACAACATCAGATGGATCGGCAAGGGCAACCTTTAAAGTTCGGTCATGTCTCTCCAGGGGAACCGCCATGGCCCGGCGGGCAAGGTTTTCCGGCAGTAAATCTGCCATCTGGGGATCAAGGATATATTTTGATAGTTCCACATGAGGGAAACCCAGGTGAAATTCCAGAACCTGGAGAAGATGACTTTCTTTAATCAAGTCAAGTTCAACCAGAATTTCTCCCAGTTTCATTTCCGGGCGCTCGTCCTGCTGGTACTTGAGGGCCTTTTCCAGATCCTCTTCATTGATGTAGTTGTACTGGACCAGCAGATCCCCCAGCTTAAATTTTGTTGCTGTCATAGCCTCACCCTCCCAGAATGAAAAAGCCAGAAGAAATTGGTTAAGGAGTAGAGCTGAGAAGTGAAAACCTATCCTACCCTGTCACCTTAAAACATTAAACGGTAAAACCGGATAATATTCTTCAATTTCTACATTATCAGATGAATTCCTCTAAATATCGGGGGGTAATTTTGTTTTATTAAACGGAATCATACATTTTTTCTTAAAAATTTTTCCTTAAAACATTCCAATTTTCGCCTTTTTTATGTCTTTTAAGAGCAATTTTTTCTTATATAATTAAATTCCTTTCTGGTCCCAAGTTGACATACCCTTATTACTTATTTATCGGAAAAATGGGGAAAACTTTTAACCCCTTTTATCCGGCTTTATGAAAACCAAATTCCCAGGAAAACCCATTACAGGCAAGTTTAAGAAAAACAATCTCAAAAAAGAAGAAATTTCCCATTATATTTCTTGTATTGTACAACAAGTCCTGCAACTTTTTTGTGACATACATTACTATTTTATTCTTTTCCCTTATTAAAAAGAAATTCTTTTCCTTTTTCTCTTGGACAAAACCTTATTATTTCAAGTATACTGCTTTCTTATGGTTTTTCAATTACCCATTGGGGTAATATGTGAAATGGATTATTAATCTCTTTTTTCTGGTTTTTCCCCGAACAAACCGTAGAAAAAAAGATAAATTAAATCCTGCCGGAACTCCTTTTTCCCCCTGGCAATTACATTGGGATCACGGGTTATTTCCTTGAATTTTTCCAGGTAAGCCAGGATGGCTTCCTCGGAGATAAACGATGGAAGATGCCCTCCTTCTCGCCCCTGGGCTATCAATTTCTTAAGGCTGGGAAGTGCTCTTTCCCTGTAAAACCGGTTGATATATTCCAGAACCTGGGGATCTTGAAAAAAAACCGGTTGAAGAAAATCGGCTTCCTCAAGGTCTTTGGTAATTTCTCTCTTACTATCCACTATTTCCCGAATTTTTTCGGGGAAGGGTATTTTACTTTTTTCCAATTTCTCAAATTCTCGCCACTTATCCTCCATTATCTGGAGAACAATCTCCCGGACGAGACCGTCCTTGCTCCCAAAATAATTATAAATTGTGACCTGGGAAACCTCTGCTTCCCGGGCAATTTCTTTAATAGTAGTTTCTTTTACCCCTTTCCGGAAAAAAAGCTCTCCTGCTGCTTTTTGGATTGCATTCTTTTTTCGTTCCCTTCTGAGGGCAAAACCATCCATTTTCACCACCATCCCATGAAACTTCCTTTAAAAGCCGAGCAGACGATTAAAATCCATATCCGCAAAGGGGCGATCCTCCCTTATCCTTGCTTCAGCAGTACTTATAAAATCCTTTTGCCACTTACCCCACCTGCCGCGGTTAAAATGCCCGTGCAGAGAACTGTAAAGGATAAATTCCCGCAACCGTAAAAATTCGGGTAACCTTTCCACCATTTCCGGATCCAGTTCCTTCTCCTGGCAATACCCTTCCCCAAACTTTTTCCATACCAGGCGGTTGGCCTCCAGGTCCATATTGGCAGGATCTCCTCCCAGGAGATAATAAAATAAATAAACAGCAAGGTCATAGACAAACCAGTGGAATTCCGACTCATCAAAATCTATTACGGTTACTCGCTTATCTTCATAAAGCATGTTGGCAAAATTATAATCTCCATGAACAAGGCCAAACTGGCATTCTCCCCGGGGAAAGCTTTCCATTTTTGCCAGGTGTTTTTCCATTTTTTTAACTACCCATGATTTTTCGGCTGGAATGCAGCGAAAGGCATTTTGGAGATAATGGTTCTCCTTCCAGGAAGGCCTGGAGAGACCATCGGGAAGTTCCTTGTTTTTTTTGTGGATCCGAGCCAGAACCTTCCCTGCTTCAAAAAATGTATCTTCATTCTGAGGTTCTTCTATCCAGGTTTTTCCTGGTGCTTTTTCAAATACACAGAGATAATAGGTCTGCCCCTCAAGATGGACTTCCTCAATTGAATTGGTTCCAGGAAGGGTAATTGAAGCGGCAACCGGAATTCCTTCTTCTTTCAGCCTGTTTACAACAGTAATCTCTGCTTGAAGCTGTTCTCGGTTTCTATGCCGGGATGGTGTAACCCGAAGGATCAGGGGATCCTGCCCGTAAGAAAATTCGAAGACCCGGTTCTGGTATCCTCCGATTTCCCAAAGAGAAGAAGCCCTGTAACCATAAATTTTTTCAAAAACACCCGGGATTTTATTTTGAACGGCCTTGATTTCTTCAGGCTTCATAAAAATCAACCTCAAATTCCTTCAACGTAAAAAAGGTTAATAATGCTTCCCACTGCCTTTTCCAGCCGGTCCGGTTCAAAACTGGAATTGTTAATCTTAAATTTATGGATGGGCAGGCGGTCATAGATTTCCCTTTCCAGTCTTCTGCGGGCCTGCAAAACCTTTATTGTTCCATCAATTCCCTTCAATCCATTTTCTCTGCCATAGCCCTGACCCGTGTAGTATTTAATGAACATTTCGCGCCAGCCTGGAGGCCTTTCCTCCAGCGCCCTTCGGAAGGTTAAGTCCACATCTTCCTGATCTAAGTAAATTAAAAGGGGATTTAACTCTTCGACAATTTTGGCCAGAGTTAAAACATAATCCAACACTTCTTCCCGCTGCAGGTTGTATTTAATCTTGCCCACTGTAACAGGATTCTGGATAAAACAGCACTCAAAAATATAAATGTTATCTTCCTTTTTGGCCTTCCTGCAGAAATCATTCCACCTACAGCAAACAAGTTCCCGGTTCTGGGTAAAAGGAAGTTCATATATATCCCGGGCCTGGAAATCCGGAAGGAGCTCTTCCGGAAAACCCTGGGGGTCATCCTCTTTCCACTGGGCATAATAAACCAGGTGGTAAGCATTTCTGCTTTCTGCTTTTTTCCAGATCACATCTTCCAGATCCGGGTTTTCCCTTAAAAGTCGAGCAAAATCCGGGGGGGTGTAAGCCGCAGTCCCCTCAAAGTCAGCAGGATGAAAAGGATTCCCCTCAAAAAAGGTTCGGGTAGGAAATCCCATGTCATGCAGAGTTTCTGTTACAATTCGTGCCGTCCTGGTCTTCCCTCCCCCCGGGAGACCTTCTATCAAAATTAAGCGGGGAACCATGGACCAAACCCCCTGTTACTATACTTAAACCGCCTCCAGGTCTGGCAGTTTTTAATTATAATATTAGGTAGAACCATTTTTCGGAAACTCCTTTCTTTTTGCCTGTTATAGTTTTAACCATTTATCCCTTTTTTCCTCTTTTATTTCCGGAAACGGTAGCATTATTTCTTACTTGCTTATATAATATGAATTATCAGGCCAAAAAGGGGGAGTGTATTTTGGAAAAAAAGAAATATCTTTTATGGCTGGGGTGTTTTCTTTTTTGCGGGGCCCTGGTTTTATCCCTGCCCGGAGCAGAGGTTGACGGAAAGTAAATTCTGGAATTTTCCAGGGTAGAATACTCTGACCTGCCAGAGGGCCTCCAGTCCTGGGTTGATAGTTCCCGCAGGCAGCAAATTGCCCAGAGCAAAAATTTTCAAGGCCATACCTATATCCTGGTTACCTACGGGGAAAAGCCAACCGGGGGTTACCGGGTGGAAATTAAAGAACTCCGCAGAGATGAAGAAAAAATCGATGTTCTTGTGGAATTCCAGGCTCCAGCACCAGGCCAGATGGTTACCCAGGCCTTTACCTACCCCTACGACCTGGTCCGGATTCCCGAAACTGAAATCCCGGTACAATTCACTGCCACCGGAGAAAAAGAACACATAATGGAACTTCGCGGCACTGACCGGATCCTGTCCATCGTTGCTTCCTCTGACTGGATAAAGGTATTCAGCCCCGCCCCGGAAAAGGAAGTGGAAAAAGAACTTTTAGTTAAAGGAATGGCCAGCACATTCGAAGGCAATATCCTCTATCGTCTCATTGATTCTGGGGGAGAAGAAATCAAAAATGGCTTTACTACAGCCGGAATGGGTGACTGGTACTATTTTGAGATCGAGTTGTCCCTGGAAGGTTTATTAAAACCCGGCGAAAAATTTACCCTGGAACTATATACAAAAAGCGCCAAAGATGGCTCGGTGGAAAACCTGGTCAGCATTTCCCTGCGCCTGGGAAAATAGGGGAAATGGAAAATTCCTGCATTTTTTTTGCTTATTCTTACAAAATAAGGTATAATAACCTCAAATTTAGTTCCTAGCCCACAAAAACTGGAGGTAAGATTATGGGGAAAAGGATTTTACTGGTTGCAGATACTGGAGTTACGAGATTCCAGTTGAAAAATGTCCTCGAAAAAAACGGGTACCGTGTATTTGAAGCCACGGGGGGCCGTCAGGTAGTCCGGGATTCCTTCGATTCCGAAATGGGCCTGGAGGACATGCACCTGGTAGTTCTGGATATGTATCTGAGTGATTACGACGGGAAGGAAATCCTGAAAGAAATAAAACAAAAATTCCACCATCTTCCTGTCATCGTCCTCAGTACCGGCCAGACCCGGGAAAGAATCCTGGAAATTTTGGAGATGGGGGCCTGTGATTTTCTGGTGAAGCCAGTGGCAGAAAAAGAATTTCTCCACAGGGTAACCCAGGGTCTAAAAACCCCTGTAGACCGATCCCAAAGCCCCATTCCCCCAGGGAAAAAGCGTCTTGGGGCCAGAGATTTGAGCAACAGGGTACAGGAAGAAATACAGCGGTCCCTTCGTTCAGATTCCCCGGTTTCTTTGCTGGCTTTAAGGGGTAAGGACAGGGATCTGGCAATTCTTCATCAGGCCGCCTGGGAGATGCTGCGCCGGATTGATTCCACCTTTTACCTCGAAGATCAGGTTATTCTCCTGCTTCCAGCCACAGGAGAAAAGGGAACTGAAGTTGTACAGGAGAGACTCTTTACCGCCATCAATGAAGACATCAATCCCGACGACATTTTGGTTAAAACAATTGTTTTCCCCCGTGACGCTGCCAGTGAAATGGTTGAAAATTATCGGGTAGCGGAACTTACCGACTTTGTGGTTAAAAGTTTAAGCCGTTAAACCCGAAAAACTGCTTCCGTTTCTTTTTCATCCAGTTTAAAACCCAGTTTTTCGTACATATTCCGGGCAGGCTTATTATCATACTCAACCCAGAGCATGGACTTTCTTACATTTCTCTCCCTGGCCCGGTTGAGACCTGCAAGGAATAATTCCTTTCCCAGGCCCTTTCTCCGGAACTCCGGGGCAACAGCAAGAGAACGAACAAAACAATATTCTCTGGTGTCTCCGTAGATTTCCAGGACAACAAAACCTCTGATACCCTCTTCTTTGGGAGCCACCAGGATAATTGCCTCTTCATTTTCCAGCCAGGAATCAAGTTCCGAAGGTTCAATGTTCATTGCGGGGAATATTTCCCGATCCAGCTGAATAATTTTTTTCTTGTCTCCCGCCTCCAAGGGGCGGATTTCTTTTTTTCCAGGAGGGGAAGGTATGTTTTTAAGGTCTATTTTGTAACCAACGTGAATATGTTCCAGGCGGTACCCCCTGCTGGCAATGTTCTGAGCTGCTTCCAGGGCCTCCTGCAAGTTCCCAGGATAACGGAAAATAAATGAGGTTTCGTGCTGGTCCCGAATGTGGTTCAATCCCTGCATCAACCCCTCCAGATCCCGGGCTCCCCACCATAATTCAACTTCACTTCCTACCTGGGCCAGAAGGAAAATTCCCACATCCAGTTCGTAATAACCCAGCTCCTCAATCAAATCCCCATAACAAAAGTGAAAAGGAAAATCCTGTATTTTTTTTGTTTTTTCTCTGAAATCCAATGTTTTCACCTTCCTTCCTTAACCAAAAAAGGAATTTATCTTTTTTTGTAGAATTTTAAAATCCAAACAATAAATATTTCATTATTTTTAAAGTTTTAATGTTCTTTCAAGAATTGAATTTTGAGGAGGGCTGTAAATGTTTCAGGTTAAAGACCTTTCTTTCCGCTACCCCAGGAACAAACAGGATACATTGCGGGACCTGTCCTTTTCCATCAATGATGGAGAAATTTTTGGCCTTTTAGGCCCCAGCGGGGTGGGGAAAAGCACAACCCAGAAAGTAATGACGAAACTTTTGCCTGACTACAGGGGTGAAATCCTGTTTCGCAACCAGGATCTGAAGTCTTACGGTCGCGATTTTTACCAGGGAATCGGTGTGGGGTTTGAAATGCCTGTTCATTTTTCCAAACTCACCGCCCAGGAAAATCTCACTTTTTTCAAAAAACTATACCGGGAAAACGCGGATACCGACGCTTTACTGGAACGGGTGGGACTGATTAAAGATAAGGATAAAAAAGTTGCAGAATTTTCCAAGGGAATGAAGGTCCGCCTGAATTTTGTCCGGGCCCTTCTCAATAACCCCAGGGTCCTCTTTCTTGATGAACCAACCATGGGTCTCGACCCCAAAAATTCCCGGATAATCAAGGATATTATTAAAGAATTTCGGGACCAGGGTGGAACAGTCCTGCTAACAACTCACCTCATGAACGATGTGGAAGAACTCTGTGACCGGGTGGCCTTTATGGCCAACGGACAAATCGAAGAAATCGATACTCCCAAAAACCTGAAACTAAAATATGGGGCCCGTTCCCTCGAAATTGAATATTCTGAGAATGATCAAATCCAATCAGCAAGCTTTAACCTGGACACATTCGGCAGGGATCCAGAGTTTCTCCAGATTATTCAGAACAAAACCGTTCTTACCATTCACAGCAGCGAAACTTCCCTTGACGATATCTTTATCAGAATTACCGGGGTGGAAACCGATGAATAATTTACCCACTCTATATCTTGGAGAACTGATGCGGCTGCGGAAGTACAACATCCTCAGTGCAAGTCTTTTTGTAGCCATTCTCTGGGTCGGAGTTATTTATTTTTCCGAGATCCAGGAACTGAGCACCATATTTCCCCTCCTGGTTTTTATTGATGCAACCTCAATGGCCATTCTTTTAATTGGGGCCACCATGTTTTTCGAACGCGAAGAAGGGGCTTTAAAAACACTTTTCATTTCACCAATAACCCGTTCTGAATATATCTGGGCCAAGGTTTCCGCGGGGATTTCTTCCAACCTGTTGACCCTTTTAATCATTTACACGTATGCTCGTTTCTTCCGGGAACTGGATCTGAGTTTCCTGGGCCTTGTCGGGGCAGTAATTTTGATATCGGGTTTTCACTCCCTTGTGGGTTTTTTGCTCTCCTACCGCTCCCGGACTTTTACCGATCTTTTAATGAGTATGTTTATCTACTTCCTGGCCCTGGCCCTTCCTGTAGTTCTGGACCTTTTGGGAATGATTGAAAGCAAATTTTTGAGCAACCTCCTCTACCTCCTTCCCACTAAAGCTGCCCAGGTCCTCCTGGTTGGGACTGCTGGAGTGGGAGAAACCTGGGAAATCATTTTTTCTGCAGCTTACCTGTTAATCCTGGGTGGCATCCTTTACTGGTTTGTTATAAAAAGGTTTACTGATTTTGCCGCAAGAGAAAGCGGGGCTTGATAGAGTATGTATAAAACTTTTATTATCAGTGAATGGAAAAACTGGGTCCGCGACCGCATGACCAGGTTCATGCTCATCTACCCTATTATTTTTGGCCTTTTCGGCCGCTATTTACTTCCGGAAATAGCCTACATGGGGGATTTTTTCCTCGAGGCTTACGCTGATATTGTCCTGGCAATTCTCGCAATGTTCATTCCTCAGATTTTTGGGGCACTCCTTGGCTTTTCCCTACTGGATGAACGAGATGATAATGTAATGCCCACCATTCGGGTCAGTCCATTGAATCTTCATCAATACTTCTCCTTCAAGATTGTTATGACCCTAATACTCTCCTTTTTAGCAGCTGTTTTTGTTATCTGGTTTGTCGATATCGGGGGGCTGAGCTGGAGAAATATTCTCCTCGTTTCTTTTCTGGCTTCCCTGGGAACTCCAATCAACGCATTTTTAATTAATGCCCTGTCCCGTAACAAAATTGAAGGTTTTGCAGTAATGAAAGGCATTGGAACCCTGATTGTTTTTCCCATTATCGCCTTATTTTTTACCGATGCCAAAGAATTCTTCTTTGCCTTCGTTCCTGCCTTCTGGCCTGTTAAGGCAATTAGTTCTTTAATCAGAGGAGCAGAAGCTCTGCCCCTGAATTTTTCCAGTTACTTTGCCCTGGGCCTGGTCTATGTTCTGATTCTAAACTTTTTTGCTTATCGTTTCTTCCTGCAAAAAATAAGGACATAAATTAAATGGCGACCCGCTTTAGTTACGCGGGGCGCTTTTTTATTTTCCTTTTTTGGCTATTAGAAAGAACCTGTGGCAGGTAACGTCCATAAATCCCTGTGTATCCAGGAATTCATGCATAGTAAAAAGCTCTTCCTCATACTTTTCTATACTGAAATCAGGAACCTGCCAGGGAATTGCCTGCAGGTAATAAATAATGGCTCCAATGTCGTAAAAACGTGTCTTGGTAATGTCTTCTTTGCTTTTTATTATCTCCAGACCTGTTGGAATTAAATGATCCACAGCCGCCTGGAGATTCCACCCTGTAAATTCGTTTTCCGGTGCCTGGAGAAGAAGATTTAATTCGAGATCATTCAGCCCCCCTACCTGCTGAGTTATAAAATGACCTCCAGGAGCAAGGACTCTTTCCAGTTCTCCCGGGTCAAAAGAAGAATGCCGGTTAATTATTAAATCAAACTCTTCTTCCTTCAGGGGAAGAGTAAATTCATCTTCGGCAGGGTGGACCTTAATCCCCAGGGGCTCCAGTCTTTTTTTGGCAATTTCAATGTTGGGAGAGTAACCTTCAGTTGCTTCGGTCTTCTGGGGCCGGGGTTTTATTTTTTCCAGGAATTCACCACCTCCCGTCCCCATGTCCAGAAGGGATCTGGCCTTCTGAGAAAAAACCCGAACTTCGTTAAAATAATTCCAGCTCAGGGGAAATTCTTGCTTTCGCCGAGTCTCGGTCAGATAAGAAAAATCCCAGCCCGAAAAACCGGCTTCTTTCTCCCGAAGAAAAAATTCAAATTTCTTTCTATTATTCACAATCCCACCCCTCTTTTTTTATTACATTTCTTCCAGCCTATATTTTTTCTCCCAGGGGAAACTATGCCTGAATTTGTCACCCATTATGGAGCCGTAAAGGGCATTTGCACCCTGAGAATAACCACCAACAGTTGCAACAACTGCACCGGTTTTTTGCAGTCGCCTGAGGCCTTCAGTTAATAGCGCCCTGCCAAGCCCCTTGCGTTGATGGGAAGGATCAACTCCAACAGGTTCGAAATAGGCGGCCCTGGTAAAATCGTCAAACCAGATTGTGCAGAAACCTGCAAGCTCCCCTTCAGGAGATACCGCAACCAGGTCCAGGTCTCTTCTGTACAGGGGCATTTTCTGGATATTGAGGTACCACTCCCAGCCCTCATAGTCAGTTTCGGGGGCTCCTGGATGAAACGCCCGCCAGGATGCCCAGGACCTTCCTGGAAGTTCTTCCCTGCCTCCCAGAGAACGAATAATATAGCCTGCTGCAGGTTGGCTCTCGGGCAACTCAACCCCTTCAATAATTTTGCGGTGCTGTCTTTCGGGAGGATTGCCCCGGGAAAACCCTTTTCCTTTCATTAATTCAGTCCGGAGGTAGTCTTTCTCGTGAGCCCAGATCTGTAAAGAGTTGTTTTCCGGGAACCTTTCCTCCGCAATTTCAATCATCTTTGCTTCCAGTTCAGGGGTTTTATATCGGGGATGGACTTGGAGAAAAACCTCACCCCTGCTTTCAATGTTAAGAACTGAAGCAATTTTTCCCTCATTTGTTTCCCAGAAGAAAATCAGGCCAGCCAGAGAATCTATTTCCAGGCAATTTAAAAGGACATGCCACCGCCAGTAATCAAGGCGGGCTGGCTGCCAGCAGGTTTCGTGCCGATCATTCTCTAAAAAAACCTCTCGCAAAAAATTCCTTAACCGCAAGTAGTCTTCTTCACAACTTAATTCCCGCATTTTTAATTTCATCTCGTTCCTCCACCCTATTGAAAAGCAAAGGTAATGAAAATTATTAGTAAGGGTAAATTCTACTTCCCCACTACAAAAACCTGCAAAAAGAAACACCCGGTTTTCCCGGGTGCAGAGGTTTTTTAATTTACATTTTTATTCTTTTTGTCCGGTTCCCCGGTTCAGGTTGGAAATTATTTCTTCCAGTTGCTCCTTGCTTATCTCCCCCCTGGCATATCTAACTCTGGCAATTGTATAGGGGTTCTCCTCTTCTTTTTTCCCTGATCCCTGTTCTCTAATGAGATAGATTACTCCCCAAACAATCGCCACAAAAACTAAAACCCAAAAAAGGAACATTAACCAACCTCCTGTCCCCATAAAATGCGGCCACCAGTGCATGGTAAAACCCCCTTTCACTGGCAAAAAAATAACAGTTTCTTGTTTATACCCCCAGGGGGTATTTTCATTATATACTATTTTTATTTTTTATGCAAATTCCCACAACAATTTTTCCTCATTTCCCCTGCCAGATTAAGGAGATCCGAGTTTTTTCCCATCCAAAAAGGAAACCAATCTCGATATATTTTCCTTTGGAAACCAGGAAAAACCCCTGGATTGCTGGGCACTTCTCCTTCTTCCTGAAAAATAGAGGCCACCTATAACAGGCGGCCCTTTAAATAATAATTCACCCAAGGAGACTCTATCCTGAATCCCTCCAGGCTTCAAACCTAGCGGGAAAACCTCTCATTTCTTTCTTAATTTCAACGACTTTAATTTTACCTGAGGAGGTTTTCCTGTCCTTTTATTACCACTCCCAGGCAATTTTTTCCCATACTCCCCTGCTGGCTGCTGGAAATGGATCAGCCGAATAATAAACCAGGTCATTTTTGGGACAGACAACACAGGAATAAACAGTCCCTGAATCCTGCCCCCTTGCTTCAACCCCAGAATTTCCCAGGATATTAATATAAGAAGAAGGTTTTGCTGTATCTTTTTCCTTTAACAATAATTCAATAGTTTTTTCTTCTCTTCCCCTGGAATCTGCTGAAACCTCATAATTCCTGGGGGCAATATCGGGGAAATGGAAGTGATTTGCAGCAGCGATTATTCCTTCTTCGGGTTCTTTTTTTCTATGCTTTTTCCCGGAACATTCGAATACTGCATATTCTTCTTTTTTCCCATCCAAAACAAAAAGGCTCATGCCCCCATCCCGGGGGTTTTCCTTTAACAATGCTTCAACTTCCCCTACTGAAGAACAATTTTCTAAAACCTGCCGGTGAAAAACAAAGGGCGGCAACCCTTCCGGGTTGGGAGTATCTGGAAGCCAGTTGTAATGCACCCAGAGCTTTTCCTTATTATATCCCGTCCCGGAGAAAATCCCTGCTTCCAGGCCGAATAACATAATCGGAATTTTACCCCGCACTGCAATTACCGTTATATAACCCCAGATCCCGGGAATAAGGTAATCATTATTTCTACCAATCCATACCCCCTCAGGGGTTTCATGAATAAAAGAAGTGCAGCCCCCGGCGATGCACATATCAGAATAAAGCCACCGGGCAACTTTCATAAGGGAACACCCCGCACCCTGGGCCAGGTTTTCCAGTTCTACCTGGTATTCCGGGGGCAGGGAGCGCAACCAGGGAATTGCCTCCTTTTCCAGCCTGGAGTGATCCAAACCCTCAATTTCCTCCAGCCTTTTAATATAATAGTCAATATTTTCCTCCAGGCGATACTTAACTTGCCTTCCCAGAAACAGACCAATATCGGAATAATTTCCTTTTGCATGGTAAATTGGGTATCTAGCCATATCAAACCCTCCGCTTAAAACTGTCCAAGCCTACCACTTATCATGGCCCTCCGCTCACAAAACCGGAAAACACCAATTCCCAGCAGGGCATAAAAAAGAGCAATACCCAGGGCCAGAAGAGACTGGTTTCCCGGAAGAGAAGTAAAAGAAATTTCGTTCACCATGACTTCCCGGACAAGGTGGGAGGCCAAGGTTCCGGGTAAAAACTGAGTCCAGCCCAGACCAATGGGAGCTGCAACCACACCCACCAGCAAAAACTGCACCACCTGCAAAATGGACTGGATCCTCTTGTAAAGCAGCTGCAGCCCTCCAAGAATAAAGCCCAGGCCGGCAACTGGAATAAGCAGCATTGCCACAAGGGGCACCAGGGAGATCAGGTCAAGATTTAAATAGCGCCCGGTGGAAAGCATCATCGCTACAAGGATTACCACCGACATACTCAGGTGAATAACCAGCCCCGCTATGAGCCGGAAACTGGTAACCCGCACATAACCAAAGGGGGACATGTAGAGCTGTTCAAGAATCCCTTCCCGGGCTTCATTAAAAAGGTTGTAGGAAACATCCTGGTAAATCATCATGGCTAAAACCCACGTAACATATCCAACAATCAGATTTCCCAGGCCAGCACCATACATTTCCGTTCCTCCAGCGATGCCTCGAAAGCCAAAAAAGATCAATAAAAATACCACGTACAGGGTAACAAACCCCCCCAGGAAATTGAAAAAATATCTTTTCAGGTAAATAAACTCTCTTTTAAACTGGGCGCCCAGCAGTACCAGATTTCCCATTGGCTGCCCTCCTTCCGACAATTTCTAAAAATACCTCTTCCAGGTCAATATCCTTTCGTTCTATGGACTCAATGAGGGCATTACTGCTGCGAAGAATGTCCAGCACCCGATAGAGGTTTTCCATTCTTTCGAGATTAATGTCAATGAAAACACCGTTTCCCCTTTCATTGTGCAGGACAGTATTTTCTATCTCCTGTAGCTGAAGCTCCTGTTCTGATGTCAACTGGCTGCCGAGGTTAAGACGGTACGATTTAACCTCAAATAAACGCAGGAGGTTATCCACCCTGTCGTCCGTCACAATCTGCCCCTGGTTAATAATAATTACCCGGGGACAGACAGCCCGAACCAGACGCATATCATGCGTTGTGAGCAGGACAGTTTTCTTTTCTTCCTGGACAACGTTCTTCAGCATTTCCCTGATCTCCAGGGCGGATTCAACGTCCAGACCCAGGGTTGGTTCGTCCAGGATCAGGACTGGTACATCCACCACCAGGGCAACCGCCAGAGCAAGTTTCTGCTGCATTCCCCGGGAAAGACTTCTTGCGGTAACATTAACCTTGTCCTCAAGGTTGAGCATGGAAATCAGGTCATCTATTCTTCCCCTTACCCTGCCAGGGTTTTCACCCTTAAGAGCTGCGAAAAAATCCAGGTTTTCTCTAACGGTAAGGGGCCAGTAAATATTGCGGTTGCCTTCGAGTACAGCGCTTAACTTGCTGAGAGCCCGGGATCTTTCTTTCCAGGGGTTGTAACCCGCAACCCTTACTTCCCCTTCGTCGGGAGCTACAAGCCCGCAAATTATTTTCACCATTGTGGTTTTCCCCGCACCATTGGGACCGAGTAACCCTACCAGTTCACCTTCTCTCATCTGGAAGCTCACATTTTCCAGGGCCCTGATCTTTTCCTTTTTTTTGGGATAGGTTTTGCTGATCTTTTCAATCTTCAATAGTTCTTCCACGAAATCACTCCATTCCAACCTTTCCAGATTCTTTTGGCCGTTTTTTTCCCCGGCCAGTTATCCTAAAAATCTTTTCTGCTTCAAACCCAAAAACATCTGTAAGCAGGGGCATTCCGCCCGGCTTTTGGGTTTCAGTATTTAAAAGGATGCCCCCCAGATCCCGGTAAAACCTATTGGCCCTGCTTCTTCGGAAGTTATAAACTACAAATTTTTCTATACCCAGCTCTAAAAAAATCCCTGCCGCCCCCCGCATTAAACCAAGGCCCAGGCCAAGTCCCCGAAAATCGGGGTGCACAAAAAGACCAGTCAGTTCTCCGGGGAATTCTTGGGGTTCTTCAGTATTAAGACCTGTAGAAACATAACCCGCTATATCCCCCTTAAAAATTGCCAGGAGGATCAGATTGTGGGTATTGTCTTTTTTTATCCATTCTCTACAGTACTGCACTTCTTTTTCCCTGTCGAGCTCGGCCAGATATTTTTCCGGTAAAAAGCTGTAATCGTGGCGCAAACAGCTAATGTAGATATCTGCTGTTTTTGGTAAATCTTCCGGCCCTGCCCTCCGATAGGTTGCTCCGCCCATCTTGTTGCCTCCTAGAAAAAATTGAAGGGGTCGTTAAAGTTATTTACAAGACCACTTTCCTGCTGGACCTGGAGAATCCTGACCATTGCCCGAGCATGAATCCGGTCATGCCACAGGAACCGGCGAAGCACCTTTTTCAAAGTCCAGTCTTCCCCGTCAACCCTGTACACCCTCCCCCTACCTGTTTGCTCAAATCTTTCCCCCAGTTTTTCCATGCAGAAATCTCTTCTTTCCAAAAACCCCCCTCTATGTTCTGGTTCAATACCAATCCTGGAGATGTAAAAGTCCTGCACCTGGTCAATATGGGCCATTGTTTCCTTAATACTTGCAGGTCTTTTACCGTAAAAGGTCTTCCCCTCCCGCCGGGGATCACTCCAGGAAGGGTCAGTTGTTTCCCGGGACAGAGCATAAACATCATCCCCCGAGCGAGTTATCAGGTCCCGAAAAAGGTAAAACTCTTCCCGGGAAAGATCGCCCCGGTCGGTGTTTATTAAAATATCTGAATCCGCATCTTCAACCATTAACTGGGTCCTGTGAACCTGGACAATGTCCAGCCCCTGGTCTTTGAAGGCACTGGAAGTCCCAAAATAGTCAATTATTTTCTGGCATTCGGGGAATTTTTCTGCCCAGGCCAGGTAACGCTCAGCTTCATAGGGAACCTTTTTCAGGGCTTCGTACCTGGTTCTTCCCCGGACGAAAGCTCCCGGCAAATTTACTATATGACCCAAAAAACCCCGGCCATTGGTTTCAAGGGCCACCTCAACCCAGTTACCCAAGGCAATCAGCTCCTTTCTAAGAACCTTTTCTGGCTTTGATTATAAATTTCGCGGGCCCTAAAAGGTAACCTTCCTTTAGCACCCCTTGATAAACCTTTTTAACCTCTTCCCTAATTGTTTGGCGAAATTTATCATCCCAGGGCAGTTTTTCCACACTCTCAGTCATATCATTTTTCCATTCATCCATTACTTCCCGAAAATTTTCTATTCTTTTGGCAGGGAAATCCCGCTCCCCGGTTATAGTAAAGCCCATTATTTCCAATGCTCCCCTTATCTCTTGGGGTTCGGGTTCCTGGGACCAGGTTTTTCCCATTAATTCGAAAATGCTTTTGCTTAACTGCCAGCGGCGCCACTGCCCTTCATTTACTCCCATATCCTTACCAGAATATTCCGAGGTAATTATTAAATTGCCTCCAGGAACCAGGACCCTCCTGAATTCCCGAAAAGCCTGCAAAAGCCGAAGGGGTTTTTCATTTAAAAAAATGATTGTATCAGCACAGTTTATTATATCTATCGATTCATTTTCCAAAAAATCAAGGTGGAATATATCTCCCTCTATTAGTTCTACGTAATTTTTATGATCTCCAAGGCGCTCTTCTATTTTTTTTCTCCAGCAGGAAGGGAGGTCAATGTCTACACCGATTATCCTGGATGAAAAACCGCCCTGGGAGATTTTTTCAGCCCAGAAAGCCGTGGCTTTACCGGCCCCCACTGCTGCATCAAGAATGGTTTTTTTATCGAGATCAAGACCTTCTACTGCAAATTCCAGATCCTGCAAAATATCCCCCCTATAGATGGTAATACCAGACAAGCATGGTTTCTCTTTTTCCGTCCCCATAAGCAAAGCGATTGATTACACCCAACTCTCCTCCCATTGCCCCATAAAAATGGCAGGCCCCGGGATTGGTATTTTTAGTTTCTACCTTAACCAGGGAGCAGGCCAGTTCTTCCGCCCTCGTCAGAGCAAGTGGGAAAAGTTTTCTCCCCAGGCCCCTCTTTCTATAACCAGGGGCAATCCTGAGATCCCAGATAACTCCCAGGTCCCTCCGCCCTTCCAACATATTAACGCCTGGAGTGGAATAGGCCAGGGTAATCCCACCCACGGGGGTTTTCCCTTCTCCTGCCAGCCAGAAACTCCAGTTACCCAGATCAAATTCACCTTCCCAGTTTGTGGGGCGCAGACCAGGGTTCTGATCCTGATCTATGTAAACGGTCTTATCCAGTTTCTTTTCCTCCAGCCTAATTCCCCCCGAGTCCCTTTTCCAGGGGAATTACCTCCAGGAAGGAATCAGCAAAAAAGGCTATTGAAACACTGCCGTAGTCTTCCAGCTCTTCCGGACCTATTTCCTTTAGATCAAAACCCCTATTTACACTCCTCTTTCCCCTTGTAATGAGCTTTCCGGGAGGAGAAAAGAATTTTTATTTGTTAATTACACCATTCCTTGCCTATATTATTCTTCGCAAACTTTAAAAACCATTTTTTTTATTGAATTTTTTATAGTTTTATTTCAATTTTTTAATTTTTTTCTAATTTTTTTTAGGTTAAGGATTGATTTCTTGAAAAAATCCCACCAGATTTTGTTCGAAAATAAAAACCCTGCAGAGCAGGGCTGGAAAGAATTTGTTTTTAGAGTAATGACTTTAAAAATCTATTATTCTTCAACTTCAGTGAACTCAGCAATAATATCTTTTTTCTCGTGGATATTCGCTACATACTGCAATTTCGTTTTGACTTTTTCCCCATCAACCTCCCAGCCAGTAAAATCATAACCTTCCTCTGCAATTGCAGTCAATAGAATCTTGCTGGGATGGGCATTATAGGTTTCAACTTCAACAGTTCCTCCATTTTCCGGGCGGGAAGAAATCTGAATGTGGTCCTGGAGAACTCCTTCAATGGTCAAAAACTGAGCTTCCAGCCTTTTATTCTCCCAGATCTGGAAAGCGTGTTCCGGGTCTCTGGCGAACCTCTCTCCTTTTTGAACCCACTGGTAAAAAACATATCCTTCTTCCGGGTGGGCCTTGAGGACAACCCTTTTTCCCGAACCATATTCCCCCTGGCCTTCAACCTCTCCAGCTCCCGGGGGAACAACGGTTATCTCCACGTCAACTTTTACTCCCCCCAGGAAGGCAACAACAGCAATTAAAATTGCTAAAAACAAACCGAGAACGACCATTATCTGGCTTTTATAGCGTCCCATATTTACCAACCCTGCCTTTTTATAGGTTCATTGGGCCAAAAAATTGATTCACCCTGTTCAAGAGGAAAGAAAAGCCCAGTAGAGAAAAGGATCAATTCCCGTTCTGGGTGCAACTGGATTGAGAAAATTTAAAACAAATTCCTAATGCTCCAAATAACATTCCGGCAAATAAATCACCTTAAAAAAATAATAAATCATTTTCGAAAAAATTTCTACAGGAAAAAATCCCCATTAATCGTTTCAAAAAGAGAACACAAGTGCCCTCAAATAAAAAGGTTTATCAATCTAATTATCAGGAGGTTATCCTTCCCTAAAGCTCTTAAACAAAACCTTAATTTACATTCTTTGCTTTTTACCCCCTGAGAAAAGAAAAAGACTCCCGTTAGTCTTTTATTTATCCACGGGGGTCTTAATCCCTTTTAATTAACCTTTTTAGTTTTGCCTATTCCCTCAACCTTGGGTCCAGGACATCCCGCAGGCCATCTCCCAGGAGATTGAAACCCAGGACTACCACCATTATGGCCAGACCGGGGAATGTTACCGTCCACCAGGCATCACGCAAATACTGCCGTCCCGTTGAGAGCATAAAACCCCAGGTTACCTGGTCTGACCTGGCACCAAGTCCCAAAAAGCTTAATCCCGCCTCACTGATAATTGGGGCGGCAATTCCCACTGTTGCAAAAATAACAATGGAAGCAAAACAGTTGGGAAGAATGTGCCGGAAAATAATCCGGAAATCCCTCATACCCAGGGCCCGGGCAGCAGTTATATATTCCCTCTCTCTCAGGGAAAGAACTTCTCCCCTCACCAATCTTGCATAACCTGTCCAGCCCACAACTGAGAGGGCAATCATAACATTAAATAACCCCTGACCTCTAAAAGCCATAATAGCAAGAGCCAGAACAATTGCCGGAAAGGCAATTACCGCATCTGTAAAGCGCATTATAAAGGATTCGACTATTCCCCGGTAAAAACCGGCAATTAGACCCAGGATGATCCCAATTCCTGCTCTGATAGCAACTACTATAACTCCCATCACCAGGGAGATCCTGGTGCCATGAATGATCCTGCTTAAAATATCCCGCCCAAAAAAATCAGTTCCCAGGGGGTGCTCCAGGCTGGGGGGTTCATGGCTACGGGGTAAAGACATGGCAAAAGGATCATAGGGAGCAAGATAGGGGGCAAAAATGGCAACAAAAACAGCAAAACCTATAATTATCATCCCAATTAAGGCGGTTGGGTTTCTCAAAAGCCTTTTAAAGGTTCCTGTTCGGAGACCCTGGACATCCGCAGAAACAGCTTTCAGCTTATCTTCATATTTTTCCATAAGCATCACCCTTTAAGATTTTTCCTGATCAGTCATAGCGGATTCTTGGATCTAAAAAACCGTATAGGATATCAATAATAATGTTAATGACTATAAACATAATCGCAAATAAAAGCAGGTTGCCCATTATCATTGGAAAATCCCTTTGCATCAACCTCTGGTATGCAAACCTTCCTATGCCAGGGTAAGCAAAAACCGTTTCGGTTATTACCGAACCACCAAGCCCATACCCCATCTGCAGCCCAACTACTGTCAGAACTGGAAGCAGGGCATTTTTCAGGGCATGCTTGTAAACAACAATGGATTGTCGGAGTCCCTTGGCCCTTGCTGTCCGAATATAATCAAGTCCAATTACTTCCAGCATTGTGGACCGCATTAAGCGAGTGATCAAACCCGCAGATGCTGTACCCAGGGCAATTGCAGGTAAAATGAGATTGGCAATTGTCCCCCTGCCTGTCGCCGGAAGCCATTGCAAATGATAGGAAAAAATCAAAATAAGCATTAACCCCACCCAAAAATTAGGCATGGATATTCCCAGTAAAGCAAAAATCCGGGCAAAAATATCTGAGGGTTTATTCCTGCGCAAAGAAGAGATTATTCCGATGGGAATTCCAATTGTGAAGGAAACAATAAGAGAAGCAATTAATAATTCAATGGTAGCAGGGAGGCGACTGATTAAAGTGGGAAAAACCAGCCTGCCATCCTGTAAAGAACGCCCAAAATCCCCCCGCAAAAGGTTACCCACCCATTCCGCATACTGAACCACTATCGGTCTTTCCAGGCCCATCGCCCGTCTTAAACTTGCCACTTCCTGGGGAGTTGCTTCCTCTCCCAGCATGGTTCTGGCAGGGCAGCCCGGGAGGATAAACATCATGGAAAATACAATAATTGTTACCAAAAAAAGAACTGGAATGGCCTGCATTAAACGTTTCAAAATATATACATACATAGAACCACCTCTGAAAAATGTGTTAAGGGAAAGGCAGGGAGTAACCCTGCCCTTCCCTTTTTACTGCATTTATTTATTTCCAGTAGGCTTCATTCAGAGTTCTATATTCAACACCTCTTCTGAAATCAAACTCCAAATCAGCATTCCATACCATACTCAAAATACTGTGGCGAATTGGGATTGCCGGGAGATCTTCAGAAAAAATCCTCTGCGCTTCCCGATATAATTCTGCTCTTTTTTCCTGGTCATCAATAATTGTCCTGGCTCCATACACTACTTCATCCATTTCTGGATTCACATAGTTGAGGTGATTCCCACCATTAATTGCTCCAGAAACAAAGCGGCTTAAATGAATATCGGGATCGTACTGGTTTACCACTCCGGAATAAGCCAGTTGATAGTTGCTGGAAACCAGATCAGAGGCATAGGTTGACCACTCGGTCTGGTTAACATTTAAATCAACACCAATAAGCAGCCACTGCTGGCGAAGGATTTCTCCGAACTGGGTATTGGCATCACCTGATGAGCAGCGCAACTCAATCTCAAATCCATCGGGGTAGCCTGCTTCAGCAAGTAATTCCTTGGCTTTTTCTGGATTGTAGTCATAGCGCCGGATAACTTCCGGTGCTTCTGCCCAGGTCCCGGGAATTATGGGCCCAATTGAGGGAAGACCCGTCGGATAATAGACGTGCTCTACAATTTCTTCAACATTGGTTGCATAGGCAAGAGCCTGGCGGACGCGGACATCAGAAAGAATCTCATGGGTATGCTGAATCCAGATCGGGAACCAGTTCAAAGTTGTATACTGTCCAACGGTATAGTCAGGGTCTTCCTGGAAGTCAGGCAGATAACGGGCGGGGACTGAAGTTAAATCCAGGTTTCCTCCCCTGATTTCAGTCATTCTTACGTCTGCTTCAGGAATTTCAATTACAGTTATCTTGCTCAGCTTAGCCGGGCCTTCCCAGTAATCATCGAATCTTTCGAATTCCAGTCTGTCATTAGGTCTCCATTCTTTTAAAACAAAAGGTCCAGATCCTATGGGTTCGTGGGCAAAGCCGCCTTCTTTATCCATTTTATCAGGAGCAATATGCTTGGGTACAATATAGACATCAAGTTCAAAGATAAATGGGGCATTGGGTTCGTCAACTTTGATTTCTACGGTATAATCGTCGAGAGCCTTTACTGAAGTAATTGGGCTCAATCTTCCCCGATACGGGGACCCAAACTCTTCATCAAGCATGGTTTCAAAAGTATAAACAACATCTTCGGCAGTCAGTTCTTCTCCATCATGAAATTTAACACCCTGATGCAGTTCGAAGAGGTAGGTGGTATCGTCTGGAAATTCCAGGCTTTTTGCCAGGTCCAGTTGCACCTGCATTTGATCGTCAAAATAAATCAGGGAGTTAAATATTAACATATGCATTTCCCAGGAATAAACATCTCGAACGGTTCGGGGATCCAGGCTGGTTGCGTCAGTTCCCCTTCCCCATCTCAGTTCATCTGCCGAAACAGTAAAGGAAAAGACAAAAATCCCGACCAGTAACAGAAGGCCAACTCTTGATAAAAGGCCATTCTTTTTCACGCAAAAACCTCCTTAGTTGTATTAGCCCACACAACCCCATTCTGGACAGGCCCGGCATGGACTTAAAACATTCTCCCTATCCCCAACTTTCGCCAGGAAAAAAATATTTTTCAATCCCTCCTTCCCAAGAAACATTTTTACATATTACTGAGTTTAAGAAGCAAATACTGTGCCGTTTTAACTGCCTGTTTTATAGCCTCTGGGAGAAAAACTGTTAATTGAGTTGAACATCTCCAGGACAAAACTGTTCTTTTTTTTGAACATATTAAAGCATTAAATAAAAAATATTGATTTAAAAAAGGCCAAAAATTAAGCCCAGATTACTTCTACCAGGCTACGTTTTGTCTTGGTATTATTTTTTATGTCCAAATTAAATTGCAATACTTATTAAGGCAAAAAATCCGCGCAAAAAAGTAATTTATCGCATCATTAAGTTAATATCATAATATGACTTTCTTCTACGGGAAATCCTATTTCCCTCTAAAAAGTTCTCATTCCCCTGGAAAAACCTGGCATAAAAACCCATCAAAAAACTACCTCAATCCCTCTGCAGTTAATCCCTCTCGTTTAGAATTCTCGCCATCAGAAGTTCATCCCGGTATTCGCCAGAGAGCATCTTCTTGCTTTGCTTTAAAATGCCTTCCAGTTCAAAACCAAATTTGCGGTAAAGTTTGATAGCCCGAAGGTTTTCTGCATCAACTTCCAGGGAAATTTTTTCCATTCCCATTTCCTCCGCCCACTTAAGGAGTGCTTGTACCAGGTGGCTACCAATTCCATAATTCCAGTAGCGGCGACTAACTGCCATTCCAAAACTACCCCGGTGGCTGTACCTCTCAAAGGGAGGACTGGAAAAACCCAGGGTTCCTACCAGTTCATTCCCTACCCGGGCCCCGATGAAAAGGGCTCGCTCTTCTTTAATCTGTTTTTTGATATAATCCTTTTCTGCTTCTTCTGTAAGCTGTAATTCGCCTGGTTCTCTTATCAGGTAATCGGTTTCCCGGGTTACAGCTTCCATGAATTTCAGAACTTCTCCGGCTTCCTCGGGCTTGATGGAGTAAATTTCCAGTTCACCATGGGAAAGTTTCAGTTTCACAGGTTTAATTTTGGCCATCAAAACCACCCTCCTTTGGGGAAAAATCACCCAAGATAAACTTTATTACCCCGTCCTCCTCGTTAGTACCGGTTATATGAGTTGCTTTTTCTTTTATCTGGGGCTGAGCATTCCCAACTGCCACTGCCCGGGCAGCCAGGGCAAACATCTTCAGATCATTTAGATTGTCACCGAAAACAGTAAGGTCTTCTGGAGAGTGACCGGTTAGGCGGGTAAGGGCCAGGATTCCCTGGTCCTTGCTTGCCCTGCGGTCATGGACTGTAAGCCAGTACCAGCCCGGAGAATAGAGATTTTCTATCAGGTGGACTTCCACCTGTTCAGAATACTTCTCTTCAAGAGTTCGAGTCAGGTCCAGTAATTTTTCTTCCCTGTCGATAACAGTAAAACAGACGACTTCTCCATCCAGGGCCTGTTCCAGAGAATCAGCTTTACTCACCCGAGGATCCTTTTTTTCCTTTAGGTGACCAATGTACCACTCTTCCCCGGGGTTTCGTTTTTGCAGGTAAAACAAGCGATCCCGTTCCCCGTCAAAACAGGAGATCAGGGGCAGTTGCCCGAATGAGGCAAGATCAAGGAGTATCTCCTCGCTTACTTCACTACTAATAGAATTAATCTGGAGATGTTCCCCCGTGGAAAAATCACTGATAAATGAACCATTAAATTCAATTACGGGCAGATTGATTTTTAATCCCGCCAGGATTCTCCTGATGGAAACAATGCTCCTGGCACTGGCAATCGTAAAATGAAGCCCACCCTCCAGCATCCGGTTTAATTCCTCCCGGGCATAGGGAGAAAGGTAGCCCTTATTATCCAGCAGTGTTCCGTCCAGGTCGGAAATGTAAAGGCCTGCAGACATTGGTCTCCTCCTTTGGCTTTTTTCAACCCGAAAAATTCCTATCGAAACAGGTAGAGCATATCTGAAAAACTGCGTCTCCCTGCATAATGACCAGGAGTGCTGGCAGCTTTCTGAATTTCTTCGGTCACAAATTCCTCCAGATTTTTTATTTTGCTGGCAATACAGTAAGTGGATACACTGTAGTGTTTCGCTACTTCTTCCTGGGTTACTCTGTAGCCCAGGGTTCTTGCCAGGAAAAAATCAATTGCGGCTGACCAGGATCCAGGTTTCCTAAACCCTGGTCGGTAACGATGTGTATAGCTTTCCCAGAGGAAAAGCGCTATTTCAATATCCAGGGGAAAATGCCGGGCCATCATTCGCCGGGCAAGAAGACAGGCTTCATCAAAATATTTTTCCTGCTCCCAGGAAAGTCCTTTGGCTTTTTCTCCTTCCAGTCCCATTAGGGTTTTGATCCCCCTGGAAAGCTCGGAAAGATTAAGTCCAGGCTGATCATAATCCCCCCGTTCCAGACGGGAGAAAAAAAGTCGCAGTTTTTCTTTTCCCTCGGGGGAAAAACTCAGCTCTCTGGGACTGATGTGCCCCAGTTCGGGGCGTGAATTTTTCAAAACCCTCCGTATTTCAATTCCCGTCTCCCACTCCCACTGCAGGCCATGCCTTATGTCCTCTTCCTCGCTTTCTTCAAAACAGGCACAGAGGATTGTCAGCATAATTTCCTCCTGGTTCCGGAAAAAACTTTCCCAGGTGCTGTAGGACATACCCCATTCCACAATTTTTTCTCGCATAGAAGTAACATCCTGGAGTAGGGGTTCTTCCACCAGGTCCGGGAAAACCAGGCAGTTTAAAAGGGTCACACTCCAGTTGCCCGCCTGCAATAGTCGGGCAATCATCACATCACCCGGGACCAGGTCATAATCCATTCCAGAGCAGGAAAGCCATTTCCTTTCCCGGATAAATATATCCCTGAGAATTATTCCTCCTCCGGTTAATATTTCGTCCACCCGGTAGGCCGACAGGTAGGACTGTTTCCATTTCGCCAGTTCCCGGTAAAGTTCCGGTCGAAACTCTTCTTTCCTGGCTTCTAAAAACTGCGAAAAGGGAGTCCCGCCATCCTTATTTTTATATCCAAAAGCAAGCCAGTCCAGGAAAAGTTCCAGATAATCCTGGTCGGACACGAGCATGGGAAAATCCATGTAATCAGAAAAAACCGAGTCTGCAAAGCCTTCTTCCAAAAGGTCTGGTTCGTAGACAATAAACTCGTAGAGTTCCCTGCGAACTTCCTTGATTTCTTTCCCCAGTTTTTTATCGTTAAAATTCAATATCCTGTTCCCTGCTGACCCGCAGCACTCATTTTTTGGGTTTCCGCTTCCACAGAAGCAGGGTTCCAGACGTTGCTGTCCCTTCAAACCTGTCACCTCCCTTTTCTGGCCTCCAGTTCCTTGATATGGGTCCGATCGTGATCCAAAAAGAACTGGACCCACCTATTCATATCCACTTCCCTGTCCCCGAACTGCCAGGTCTTGGAAAACCATTCTTCGGGAAGATCAGAAAAGAAGGCTATCATTTCATTAAAAAGACCCTCCAGGTCCGCCCTGACATCAAAAATGGAATGCTGGCTCCAGGCCCTGGCAATCAGATCGTTCAAAGTATCGGTATTCCGGGGACCCGTTGCATCAGTACTCCCGTAAGCCACCATCTGCCGCAACTTATTCAATCCCCACCGATGCCAGTGGGTGAGGTGAGCTACCATACCCTGCAGATCCCACTTGCCCGGACCCAAAGGTTCCGCCCATTCTTCGTCACTGAATTTTTTAAGAACCCGGAAAAGCCTTTCCCTGTGTGCTTTTAGT
Source organism: Halobacteroidaceae bacterium (assembly GCA_003551665.1). Taxonomy (GTDB): domain Bacteria; phylum Bacillota; class Halanaerobiia; order B1SED10-174; family B1SED10-174; genus T1SED10-26. The sequence continues at coordinate 94,866 of PUNE01000128.1, read as the reverse complement.
TCCTTAAGGATATCGCTTTTGCTTGGCATGTTAATCCCCCTAAATTCAAGGTTGATAGTAAAAAATTCCTTCTATTTTCCCATAATCCTTTTTTTATAATGGCCAGATCAGAAGCAGAAGCGGAATGGCAGTAATTACAATGATAAATTCCAGGGGGAGACCCATCCGCCAGTAATCTCCGAACCGGTAACCTCCGGGCCCCATAACCAGGGTATTGGACTGGTGGCCAACTGGGGTCAAAAAAGCACAGGAAGCGCTGATGGCCACAGCCATTAAAAAAGAATCAGGAGAAGCTTCAAGTCCCCGGGCAATATTCAGGGCAATAGGAGCCATGAGCACTGTTGCTGCAGCATTATTTATCAGGTCTGATAAAAACATGGTCCCCACAAAAACCACTGTAAGGGCTACCCAGGGAGCGGCATTACGGGCTGCAAAAAGGATCCCATCAGCAATCAGTGCTGTCCCTCCTGATGCTTCCAGGGCTCCGCTCAGGGGGAACATTGCCCCCAGGAGAATAATTATGGGCCAGTCAATACTGGAATAGGCGTCTTTTAAATTTAAAAAGCCTGCGAGGATCATAAATATAGAAGCTCCCAGAAAAGAAATCTGGATGGGAACCATTCCCGCTGCCGCAACTCCAACTGCGAGCAAAAAGGCTGAAAGAGCAAGCAGGATTCTTCGAGGTTGGCCCAGGCGCAGGGAGCGCTCGGCCAGGGGGAGAAATCCAAGCCGGGGAATTATTTCGTGCAGAATTTCCCTGTTACCCTGCAGCAGGAGAACATCACCTGCTTTGATCCGGATATTGCTCAATCGGCCACGCAGGCCCCCTCCTTCCCGGGCAACAGCCAGGAGGTTGATACCAAACCTGCGTCGGAGGTTAACCCGCCCGGCAGTTCTGCCATCCATGAAAGAATCAGGCATTACCACAACCTCTAAAAGTTCGACTTCCTCCGATCCCAGGTTTTCCGCTTTTATTTCCTTGCTTTCAGCCAGCTCAAGTCCATAGCTTTCCAGAAAACCCTGTAATTCTTCTGTATCAGCCTTGACCACAAGGATATCCTCATCCTGGAGGGTTCTCGTAGGATAGGGAACAGGATATTTTTCCTCTCCCCTGATCAGGCCAACAATATTGATTTCTTCCGGGTCATATTCAAGCTGGGATAGTCTTTTCCCCACTGCCTCGGACTTTTCCGGGACCCGGACCTCGGTAATATATTTAGCAATCTCTATAATATCGCCGCTGGAGGATTGACCCTTTCGCTGGGGTATTAAACGCCAGCCAATAAAAATAACAAAGAACAGTCCTACCAGAGCTACAGGCCCTCCCACAAAGGAAAAATCAAACATCCTGAAAGCCTCCAGCCCCTCCTGCTGGCCGCGAAATGTGGCGATAATAATATTGGGAGGGGTGCCAATCAGGGTAACCATCCCTCCCAGAAGGGAGGCAAAAGCAAGAGGCATAAGCAGAGTTGAAGGAGGAATTTCGTGCTTTTTACTAACCGAAAGGGTAACTGGGATAAAGAGCGAAAGAGAACCCACGTTATTCATAAAACCTGAAAGCAACGCCACCAGCATGGAGAGAATTCCCCTCTGGAAAAAAGGGTTCTGGCCTACCCGGGACACCAGACTGGCTATCAAGTCCACAATACCCGCATTGAGCAGGCCCCGGCTAACCACAAGGACACAGGCAACGGTAATAACTGCCGGGTGGCTGAACCCGGTGAAGGCTTCCTCAGGGGAAATAGTTCCGGATATTACAAGGACAAAAAGGGCGGACAGGGCCACCAGGTCATAGCGAATTTTTCCCAGTAAGAACATTACCAGAGTTCCCAAAAGTACAATCCCAACAATTAATAAATCGGTTCCCAATGGTACACCTCCCCCTTTATGAGAGAATTCTCTTGAGTTTCCTTTTTTCCTTTAACAACTGATTTTTACCAGAAAATATCTAAAACCGGTAACCCCAGAAAGGGTTGTAAATATTCTGACTTTAATATTTTACCTTGACACAGCATTAACCCGGTATTATAATGAGAGAAATTAACGGGAGAGGAGCTTAAAAAAATGGGTCTGAACAACTCTTTTTTTGCCAGCTATTATTATTCCTATTATTACCCCAGGAAAAGGGAATAATTGAAGCTGCACAAAATTAGAGGGAAGGTATCCCAAGTAAAAAAGCTCTAACGCAAGTTCCGGTACCTGCCGGGGCTTTTTTGTTTTTACCCGAAAAAGGAGGAAAAGAAATGTTAAAAAAATCTTTAATTTTTGCTTTTGCTGGTTCTGTTCTTTTGTGTCTCCTATTATCTGTGCCCGCGGGGGCAGATAATCCCATTAAAATCGGGATTACCCAGATTGTTGAACATCCCGCCCTGGATGCAGCACGAAGAGGTTTTCAGGATGCTCTAACAGCAGAGGGCTGGGAAAATGTTACCTACGATATCCAGAATGCCCAGGGAGACATGGCCACTGCTACAACCATTGGCAGAAAATTCGTTGGGGATAGAGTTGATTTAATCCTGGCCATCGCCACCCCAACGGCTCAGGCCACAGCCCAGGTTACTTCGGAAATTCCCATCCTGATTACCGCCGTTACAGACCCCGTTGCAGCAGGACTTATTAACAACATGACCGAACCCGGCACCAATGTTACCGGGACTACCGACATGACACCCGTGCAAACTCAACTGGAATTGCTCCTGGAAATAGTTCCCACAGCAAAAAGGGTGGGAGTTCTCTTTAACGTCGGAGAGGTTAATTCAGTGGTCCAGGTTGACCTGGCTAAATCAGCAGCAAAAAAACTGGGCCTGGAAATTGTGGAAGCAGGGGCAACTTCAAGTGGAGAAGTCCTGGAAGCTGCTCGTTCCCTTGTGGGGAGGGTTGATGCCATCTATGTTCCCACGGACAACACTGTTGTTTCCGCCCTTGAATCCGTGATAATGGTTGCCGAAGAACACAACCTCCCTTTAATCGTTGGTGAAGAGGATTCCGTTGAACGAGGGGGGCTGGCAACAACTGGCATCAACTACTATGACCTGGGCTTTCAAACAGGTTTAATGGCCATCAATGTCCTGAATGGTGCGGATCCCGCAGGTATACCCATCCAGAGCGCTGACCGGGTGGAAACTGTAATAAACCTGGAAGCAGCCAGAAATATGGGGGTTGAAATCCCTGCATCTCTCCTGGCCAGGGCCCACAGGGTAATCGGGGAGGAATAGGTTGTGCTGGTCAATATGCTGACCGGTTCCTTGGAACAGGGTCTGGCCTATGCCCTCATGGCCCTGGGAGTTTTCCTGACCTTTCGGGTTCTAAATTTCCCCGATCTGACTGTGGACGGTAGTTTTCCACTGGGGGCAGCGGTTTCGGCGCGCTTAATTATCGCCGGAACCCACCCCTTGCTGGCAATGTTAACTGCAATAATCCTGGGGGTTATGGCCGGGCTCTTAACCGGGTTTCTGCATACGCGGCTTAAAATAGCAGGACTTCTGGCAGGAATTATAACCATGACAGCTCTCTATTCCATAAACCTCCGGGTAATGGGGCGTTCCAACCTTCCGCTTCTGCGCCAGAATTCCCTTTTAACAATTGTCCAGGACCTGGGGTTTTCCAGGATGGCTGCTACCCTGCTCTCCTTCTTTCTGATTGTAATTCTGATTAAAATTCTTTTTGATTTTTTCCTGCACACCGAACTGGGCCTTGCCCTGAGGGCCACGGGCAACAACCCCCGGATGATAACCAGCCTGGGGGTAGCACCTCAGAAAATGATAATCCTAGGCCTGGGACTGGCCAACGGTCTGGCTGCCCTTTCCGGCGCCCTGGTGGCCCAGTACCAGGGTTTTGCAGATATCGGCATGGGCATCGGAATGATAATTGTGGGGCTGGCATCAGTAATTATCGGGGAAAGTATTATCCGCAATAAAAGAATAGTGTGGGCAACTAAAGGAGTTATCATTGGCTCCATTGTCTACAGATTTCTTATTTCTTCCGCCCTCAGGCTGGGATTTTCTCCCACAGATTTAAAACTGGTCACAGCAATCCTGGTTATCATTCCCCTGGCCCGCCCCCGAAGGGGATGGCTGGAAGGAATTAAAAAGATTGCTATGAAAGAAAAGGAGGCAGGTTAATGCTCCGGTTAAAGAATATTTTCAAAACCTACTACCCCGGGGAACCCAACCAGCAAAAAGCCCTTGCGGGTATTAACCTTGATTTGAAACAGGGGGATTTTTTGACCATAATCGGCAGCAACGGGGCAGGAAAATCTACCCTGCTCAATATCATTGCCGGGGATATTGAACCTGACTCCGGGTCAGTAATTTTCCACGGAAAGGATATTACCCGCCGGCCCGCCCACCGCAGAGCAGGCTTTATCGGTCGGGTTTTTCAGGATCCACTGGCCGGAACAGCGGCAGAGATGTCTGTAGCAGAAAACCTGGCCCTGGCAAAGGTCAGGGGACAAAAAAGAAGGCTCAATAGGGCCATAAAAAAAGAATCCCGAACAGAATTTGCAGGAATTTTAAAAACCCTTGGCCTGGGCCTGGAAAATCGCCTGGACGAATCTGTAGGTTTACTTTCAGGAGGGCAGCGCCAGGCTCTGACACTGCTCATGGCAGTTCTTGGTTCTCCCCAGATTCTGTTACTGGACGAATATATTGCGGCCCTTGACCCCAGCACTGCGGAACAGATAATTTCGCTAACAGGGAAAATTGTTTCCCAGAAGGGACTGACAGTTTTCATGGTCACCCACGACCTCCGCCAGGCCCTGAAAACAGGAACCCGGACCATTATGATGGACCGGGGTGAAATTATCCTGGATATTGAGGCAGAAAAGCGAAAAACCCTCACGGTTGCTGATCTTTTAGAAAGGTTTGCACGACTGCGGGGTAGAGAACTTACTGACGACAGAATTCTTCTCCAGGCCCGCTAACAGGTCGAAAAAAGCTGTTTTGATTATAACAATTAAGACTGCCACTCCCGGATTTCCAGTCTTCCAGGGTGGTTATACCTGGCAACTTCCGCCAGAAGGTCGGCACCCAACTGCAGGGGTTTGTCCGGGGGTGGAGTCACTTTAAGGTCAACTACTTTGAGTTCTTCCTCGTTCCCCGCCCGGGCTCTTATTTCTCCCAGGGAATCAACAATCATACTTTCCCCGCGAAAGGATTCCCAGCCTTCAGGACCCTGTTCTTTTCCCGTCCGGTTAGCAGTAATAACAGTCATTACATTTTCAATGGCCCTGGCCCTTGCAATAATCGGGCTCATGGGACCTCCAAAGTTAGCAGGGTGGCAGATTAAGTTAACCCCCTGTTGCAGAAAAATCCGGGCCAGTTCGGGAAACCATAAATCATAACATAGGGCCAGGCCAACCCGTACCCTGTCGAGCTGGAAGATATTAATGCTGCTGCCGGGAGCAAAAATCTTTTGTTCCCAGCCTGTCAGGTTTAACTTGCGGTGGCGACCAACAAAACCCCCGGGCCCTGCTATTACAGCGCTGCTAAAGGCCCTTTCTTCTCCCCTTTCTGCAATTCCTCCAACAATAAAAGCCTGGTGGCATCGGGCAAGGTCAACCAGAAACTCAGTGGTAGGACCATGCGGAATTTCCTCGCTCCGGGCCATTGCATCTTCAGGATCCCGGAAAAAATATCCCGTGGAGAAAAGTTCGGGCAAAACCAGGAGTTCAAAAGTCTCTCCCTTGAGTTTTTTCCAGACTCTTTCCAGGTTTTCCTCTCTGGCTCCAAATTTACAGTCAAATTGAAAATATCCCAGTCTCATTTGTTCCTCCTAAAAAACCGCCTGTTTTTCCAGGCGGTTTTGCTTAATAGTTAATACTGTACGGCGCTTTGTAATCAACACCTTCCTGCAAGAACAGGTTCAGAATATTCAGGTTGGGCGTGGGAACTTCTTCCCCGAAAAGACTTTCAACCGGGCTGTTTTCCAGGAGCGAATTGATTTCCCACTGGGTCAGAGGGAGTTTTTCCCGGATTATTTCCACGTATTTCTCCGGGGAAACCCAGGGCCAGTTACTGCCGAAAACCACCTGGTCCAGTCCCCATTCCCGGAGCATTTCCGCAACTTTCCACCTCTCCAGGAGGGATGTTGGGCCAGGCCCTCCAGGGGTTGTTTGATTTTCGCCGATAATTACTCCTGAAATATCCATGAAAATTCGGCTTTTATCCAGACCGGGATTTTCCTCGAAAGCATTAATAAAAGTCCGGAAAACTTCTTCAGTTGGGCGGTCGAATCCTCCCCACCCGCCCAGGTGAGAAATTTGAATTTTCAGGCCAGGAATCTGGGCTATTATTTCGTTAATAAAAATTTCTGCATCCTCTCGTCCAAAATCCGGGGACCGGTTCCGGAAATGGAGAATAACAGGAATCTCCAGGTCGGCAGCATGCTGAAAAACTTTTTTAACCTGGTTCAGGTGATACTCGTTCCTCAAATCAATATTGGAACTTTTAAAATGGAGTTTTAACCCTGGAAGATTCAACAACTTAACACACCGGCTGATTTCCAAGAGAGAATAAGGCTTGAGAGGATTAACGCTAAAAAATCCAAAAAGGCGGTCCGGGTAGCGGGCAACTTCAAGGGCCAGGAAATTATTTTCCTTTTTTACATCACAATATTCCCGGGAAAGATCAATTTCCGGGGTTCCCAGGATATAAGCATAGGAAAGGATAAACCCCTTTTCCATCCCCGCCCGATCCAGTTCTTCAATGGCTGCGGCACCGGAAATTTTCTCCATGATATTTCCCGGATAGGATTCCTCTGCAGTTTCCCTGATGATTTCCGCTATTTCTTCACTGGCCAGGTGAAAGTGAAAGTCCCCGGCGTGAGCGAATAAATGTCCGGAACCCGGGTAAAAAACAAAAAGTAATATCAAAATAATAAAAAAATACGCTCTATTCCTTATATTCATCTGCTTTTGAGCTCCTCAGGCTGGATTTAATCTGGCCAAACCAAAAGCCAGGAAAATTTCCTTACCTTTAAATTCTCCTTTTCCCTTCTCCTTCCTTCCTCCAGTAGAAAAATATCCAATTTTTCCTTTTTCTCCTGTTTCTCTACCTATTTGCAGGTTTTTAGCCTTCTACCGCGAAATAGTAATTACTATTAAAAAAGATGGCCCCCAAATTCAAGTTATAAAATAGAATTGTGGATTTGCCGCAGTTGTGGGTCATGCTGGATAACAAGTTATCCACAGGCTCCACAACTGCTTGGAAAACGCCTGCGGCGTTTACCACAAATCCACAACAGGGACTATTAATGCTAATGGAACACAAATATTCCTTTTATGGATTTAACAATGATTAGTTGGGCATGATTGGTCTAAATATTATTATTCGAGGAGGGGAAATTTTGAAAAAGCTTGGTGATGTTTTACTTAATCCCGAACCATTTTCCGAGCTTTTAATGGGCAATTATGCCCTGGTTAGAGCCATGCTGGAAAGTGGGGTTCGGGTAGTAACTTCCTATCCCGGTTCTCCGACCCCGGAAATCGGAGCTGCCATAACCTCCCTCCCCCCGGAAAATAATCCTCTATATTTCGAATTCTCCGTAAATGAAAAGGTTGCCCTGGAAGTTGCCTTTGGAGCAGCAGTTAATGGGCATACTTCTTGCGTTTTTTTCAAAAGCGTGGGACTCAACGTTGCTTCCGATTCCTTTATCCAGTTGGGGTTAATGGATATTCCCGGAGGAATGGTAATTGTCCTGGGCGATGACCCCGGGGCCAATTCTTCACAGAATGAACAGGATAACCGCCACTTCGCCCGCCTTTCCTACATACCAATTTTTGAACCCCAGGACCCCCGCGAAGCCTATGCAATGTTCAAGGAAGCAGTGAGAATATCAAGGGAAAAACATATGCCTGTGGTCCTCAGGCTGACAACCCACGTCTGCCATGCCAAACAGATTATTGATTTTTCGGGGCTAAAAATAACTGAGCCCAACAACGAACCTGGCTTTTCCCCGGAAAAATTTGGCCCCTATATTCCCCTGACAGCTTCGGTTTTTGAGTTGAAAAAAATTGCACTGCAGAGATTAAAAGATTTCCAGAAAGATATTGAGGTATCTCCTTTTAACGAAATTATCAATAACGGGGCAGATCGGGGGATTATCACCGCAGGTCTCCCCTTTAAATCGCTTATGGACATTATTCCCGAAATGGAACAAAGCGTAAATATTCTCCGCCTTGGGGTGGTCCACCCTTTGCCTGAGAAACTGGTTATTAATTTTTTAAAGGACAATGGAGAAGTTAAAATCCTGGAAGAGCTGGACGATTTCCTGGAACAGAAAATCAAGTCACTGGCCTACGACCATAACCTGAACACAATTATTGAAGGTAAAGTTGACCTTGATGACTGGATTGGAGAATATACCCCTGACAAGGTCTGGGATGTGCTGGAAAAAAATTGGCCCGATCTGCTACGGCCCCGGGAGGAGAAAAAGCCACTTCATCAGGCCATTCCCCGCCCTCCCCAGATGTGCCCCGGTTGCGGCCACAGATCAGCTTTTTACGCCATAAATAAAGCCCTGGATGAAGACCATATTTCCGTAGCTGATATTGGCTGCCACACCCTGGGCTATCTCCCTCCTTATTCTCTTGGTCAGGTCCTTTTGAGCATGGGCCACTGCAGTGGAACGGCCTCGGGGCTTTCTCTTTTCAATACCAGTAAAAAGGTCCTGGCCTTTTTAGGAGATTCAACCCTGTTTCATGCTGGACTCCCGGGAATAATTAACTCGGTTTTCAACCAGCACGACTTTACCCTGGTTATTATGGAAAATGACACTACTGCCATGACAGGACATCAGGACAACCCCGGCAGCGGTCGTAATGTCCGGGGCAAAACCAAAAAAATTGCCATAGCTCCTCTCCTGGAAAGCCTTGGAGTGGAAAAAATTCTGGAAGTTGACACCTACAACCAGAAAAAGCTTACTGAATATGTTAAGGAAGCCCTGGCCTTTGAGGGTTTCAGCGTGGTAATAGCCAAACACCCCTGCATGTTGAAATTCTCTCGCGAACAGCGGAAAAAGGGCTTTGCTCTGAAAAATGTCAGGATAACCGAAAAATGCAGGGAAATTCACGCCTGTGTTTCCGCATTTGGTTGCCCATCATTCCAACTGGAAAAAGATGGCACAGTCTGGGTTCACGAAGATCTTTGCATAGGCGATGGCTCCTGTATTCAGACCTGTCCAGTGCAGGCCATCGAAATCAAGAAATAGGGGGGTCAGGACCATGGATAAGTTTGATATTTATTTAATCGGTGTAGGGGGACAGGGAATCGGTTTGCTCAGTGAAACCCTGGTCAGAGCTATTGATCATGCCGGGTTCAAGGTCCAGGGTGTCGATACCCATGGCCTGGCCCAACGTGGAGGTGTGGTCGAATCCTTTATCCGGATCGGGCCCTCCCATTCCCCCCTTGTTCTCCGGGGTAGGGCCGATCTGGTTATTGCCCTGGAAATAAATGAAGCCCTGCGGGGAACCAATAATTTCCTGCGAGACGGGGGCACCCTCCTGTACTCCCCAACTGAATGGCAGCCTTTGGCGGTCAGAATAAGAGAAGATCGCCAGGATGTCCGAGCAGCCATAGCCGCAGAATGCAACCAGCGCAACATAAAAAAAGTTTTAGCGGAAAAAATTGAACTGGAAGATCCCCGCATGGAAAACGTTGTTATCCTGGCCACCCTGGCCCGGGAAAATTTAATTCCCGGTCTGAAAAAAGGGCATTTCAGCCTCGCCCTGCAGGACCTGATGGCAGGTAAGGTCCTGGAAAAAAATCTGGAAATTTTTTCGAGGGTTTTCCCGGGGTAATCAGGCGGGCGCTTCGTGCGCCCGCTTTTTAATTTTCAAATGCCCAGGGGGGCTTCAGACAGGTTAAGGATCTGCTGTCTGACCTTTACGGCTCAGGCAACTCCCGGCCAGAAAAACCACAATTATTGCCATTTCAGGCTCCCCGTTCACCAGGTTAACCGAATAATTTACCAGAATAACCTGGCCAAGGAAAGGAGGAAAGAATTCGTTCTTTCTGATCGGGCTTAAATTCAAATCGGGCCACATAAAATCAATAAAAAAAACCTGCCCCCGTCTGGAGGCAGGAGGTTTGCTAATCTATTTAGGGTAATTGTTTTCTCTGCTCGGTTAGGTCCCACAAGCCCGTAAATTACGCCGGGTTTAAGGATAGGATCAAATCCAGTAGAGGGACCACTTCTCCATAGGGTTTCCATACTTTTTCCAGCCTGATCAAAATTATTGCAAGCCCTCTTTGTGTTTTTCTTTACTGGAGGTGTTCCAGCCAATCCCAGCGCAGGTCTTCCAGGTCCCTGCCAAAGACCTCCCGGTAGGCTGAATACAGATCTGGAGCATCATAAACTTCCATTACTCCCGAAATCCCTCTTTCATCCAGGAGGAATTTAACAAAGGAATGGCTGAGGATAAAAAAGGCTTCCCGCTCTCTCCCTGCCGGGTAAAGACCCAGGTGGAAGGGGTAGCCCTTTTCTCCCACAGTCTGGAGCAAAAATTCCTTATCAAGGTAGAGTTTGGCCAGCTCATGAGGGTCCTGACCCAGATTATAGGGAGCAACATTCTGGCCAAACTGATCCTGCATTACCGAAGCCAGTCCGATTTTTAGGGAATAAGAATTAAAGCCCCGCAGTATCAGGCAGGCAATTTCCCTTGCAGTAGGGGAATTATTCATAGCAAAGTTGTGGGCATTAAGGCCAATTATGCTTGTTCCCACGGTATAGCTTGGCAGGTGGCGTGCTGCAATAAATTCCACCCTGCCCCGGTAAATTTCCTGGCTCCAGTTTTCCCGCCCGAGAAAGGTACTGATTTCTTCAATGTAACTATCCGCTTCGTGTAAAAATTCTCCCGGATCAGAATAGGGGGCATCTTCGACAAAAGCTGTGAGCATTTCCCATTCTGATTCCCTGATCATGGTAAATTCTCCCGTGTGCATTTCATCAGCCTGAACAAATGGTCCAATAACAAGCAAACTAAAAACAAGAAACAAAATCCGCCCCATAAACAACAGGATCACCTTCCTCGTCCTTTTTTAAGATGCCGATTGCTCTTTAGCAAACTGCATCCGGTAATACCGGGCATACTCACCTTCTCGTGCCATTAATTCCTGATGAGTCCCTCTTTCTTTAACCTGCCCATCTTCAATAAAAAGAATCTCATCTGCATTGCGAATGGTAGAAAGCCTGTGGGCAATGATAAAAGTTGTCCTGTTGGCGGTAATTCGGGCAATTGCTTCCTGGATCAGCTTTTCAGTCTGAATGTCCACGGCAGAGGTGGCCTCGTCCAGAATTAAGATGCTGGGATCCTTGAGGAAAGCACGGGCCAGGGATACTCGCTGGCGCTGCCCTCCTGAGAGCTTGAGGCCCCGCTGACCTACAGCTGTTTCATAACCATCCGGAAGTTCTTTTATAAACTGGTGGGCATTGGCCGCCTTTGCCGCTTCAACGATTTCATCCCTGGTTGCATCCGGTCTCCCGTAAGCAATATTCTCTGCAACTGAATCAGAAAACAGGTAATCATCCTGCATGACCATTGCCATGGAGGCCCGCAGGTCTTTAAGGTTCCATTCCCTCACATCCACTCCATCAACCAGTATCTGCCCCCTGTCAGCTTCATACAGACGGGGAATCAATCGGATAATACTTGTTTTCCCAGCTCCACTGGGGCCAACAAGGGCTACCGATTCCTGCTTGCCGACCCTGAAGTTAATTCCTTTTAAAACCTGTTCTCCCTGCTGGTAGGAAAAATGGACACCTTTAAATTCAACTTCTCCCTTTACAGTTTTTCTAAAACCATCTGGCTTTTCCTGGAAATCAGGTTCCAGTTCCAGGTGGTTGAAAAAGCGCTCGGTGCTGGCAAAAAAACGGCTCAGCCCCTCTGTCATGTGCACAAGCTGCAGGAGAGGTACCCGGAACTGCATCAGAAAACCGTAAAAAGCAACGATGGTTCCCACTGTAATCTCTCCAATTACAACCATGTAACCGCCATAGCTGAGGACGGTTAAAATACCGAAAGCATTCATCAGCCGTGACCCGGGAAACAGGATGCTCATATATTTAATTGCCTTAAATCTTGCTTCTTTGTGTTTTTCGTTGGTAAAGGAAAACCGATTGAACTCAAATTCTTCGTTGGCAAATGCCTTAATTATCTGGATTCCGGCCAGGTTGTCCTCCAGGCGATCGTGCATGATGGCCTTTCGTTCCCTCGTTTCACGGAAAGCCATGTGCATATTTTTTAGCATAAAGCGGGAGAAAATTAAAAGAATGGGAACAAAAATCAGTGCCACCAGGGTTAAGCGGGGGCTCAGGTAAAACATAACCCCTACAGTACCCAAAAGAAGTGCCAGGGATCCAACAAGAGCCTCTGGTCCGTGGTGGACAAATTCCTGCATCCGGTTCAGGTCATCAACAACCCGGGACATCAATTCCCCTGTTTTTTTGTTATCGTGAAAACCAAGGGTTAACTTCTGGTAATGAGAATACAAGTCGTTGCGCATATCCCGGGTAATTTCCTGGGCCACAACATGTCCATAGTACTGTTTAAATCCTCTGGTTACAGATTCCAGCAGATAAACTCCCAGGGCAAAAAGAACCAGAATAATTATTCTTTCCATTACACCGCTGGGGATAGCCTCGTCAATAATTTCCCTGATAATCAGGGGCGGAATCAGTGTAAAGGCAGCCCCCAGTATGTGACCGAACTGAACCAGGAAAAAAACTCCTTTTTTGGGAACTAGATAGGTGAAATAGAATTTCTTGAGCAGAGTCCAGTAATTATCGTATTGGATTTGCTCATTCTCTTTAGCCTGGTTATTCACAGAAGACCCTCCCGATTGGATTACCTCGTTTTTCAGTTAATAAGATAACATGATAATAGGAAATCCGCAACCTCTCTGGGCTTAAATCCAACTGTTTCCCCGAATCCCTTTGGTTTACTTTTTCAATATATTGCTCAGAAAAACCCCGGCCACACCCGAGAGAAAAATAAACTGGTCAAAACAATACACTACTGCAGCTCCGCCCAGGAAAACCAGAAACAGGTAAGCAATGAAAAAGGGTTGCCCTCCAAAAAAAGACTGCACCAGGGGATTGAATAAAATTAGGAGAAGGTTTAAAAAAACAGCCCCCGAAATCCCAATCAATAACCTCCTGGCCCGGAATTGAGTTCCCATGTACTCAATTTCCAGAGGAGGCGTTCGGCCGGGAATCTTAATGTTTTCAATAAAAGCATGGGCTGCACTGATAATAAACAGCAACACCAACAGAATAAAAAGCCGTTGTAAAAGCGGAAGAAAATGAACGGAGAATTCCTCCACTGAGCATCACCCCTAAAGGATAACAGGTCATGTGGAGTTGACACCTGCTCCCTTTTTCTCTATTCTATATATGGACTATATACCCGGAAGGATGATTCTATTGAAAGATTACCGGACTTTATTGCCTGAAGCCCTGAAAAAAGGGTTGATTATTGTCATTACCAGTATTCCGATTATTCTCCTGGTCCTTTATATGCGGGGAAACACCCCGTCCCCTTCCCTGGCAGGACAGATTGCAGCTTTTATCTTCGGTGCATTTTTTGCCCTGGGAATTTTCACCACCCTGACTGCCATCCTTGGAGTCCGGGATTCTTTCCTTATTAAGTATTTTCTTACTGAACGGGGCCAGCTTCCTAAAGAATATAGCCGGGAGGAAAGAATGGGCCGTGCCCTTTATTTCTTCTGCCTGGGTATCCCTGCCCTGTTCATATCAATTGTTTTGCACCTGTTTTAATCTCCCTGCAGGACAAAAATCAAACCCAGAATAATTATCAGGATCAGAAACAGGAGAGGCGCGTAAAGACCCGGTGCAAGAAGGAAACATCCCGACTTCTCCCTGGCCCTGTCTTCAAGAGTCTGGGGTTTTTCTCCCTCCCAGAACAAAACCTTCCCACAATGAGGACACTTTTTTTCATCCTTTTCAATTTTCTTCGAGCAGCTGGGACAATGAAACCCCAAGGCCAACGCCTCCAATCCGGTAAATATCTTTCTCTTTCTACTTCTGCACCTTCTTACCGGAACCCTGCCGGGTTTTTATGTCTTTGTAGGATTTTGGCTAAAAACAAAGAAATTAAAAAGAGAGAAGTTTTAGGGGGGTGCTAGTTGTGTCATCCGATTTGCCAGCAATTGGTTTGGATATGGGAATTTTCGCTGTAAAAGGAGTCCTGCAGCAAAACGGCAAGATTGAAACTGCTTCCTATCCCAATTCAGGCAGCCCTCTGGAGGCTGCCCGCAAATGCCTTAAACACCTTCTGGCAGGTTATGAAGGAGAAATAATCAGGCTGGGGGTAACGGGAAGCAATTCCCGGCTTCTGGCAAAAGAGGCCGGAATCGAACCAACCCTGGAAGTTGAAGCCCTACAACTGGGGCTCAGTCATATTAATTCCAGTGTTGATGCAGTCCTTTCCCTGGGCCATGAAAATATGTATTACTTAGAGCTGGGACCTGATGGTACAGTGGAGTTCTTTAACCGGAACGGCCAGTGCGCTGCCGGGAGCGGTTCTTTCTGGTACCAGCAGGCCACCCGAATGGGTTTTGATGACAGGGAACTGGCCGAAATTGCCCTTGAAGCTGAAGACCCGGTTAAAATTTCCGGCCGCTGTGCTGTATTCGCAAAATCAGATATGACCCATGCTATAAATGAAGGAGCTTCCCAGGCGGCCGTTTCCGCCGGTATGGCCAAAGCCCTTGTTGACCTTGTAGCCACCAACGTTGCTCAAAACCGGATTAACGGAACCGGGGACCTGGCTGTAATCGGTGGTGTGGCCAATAACCGGGCTGTAATGAAGTACCTGGAGAATTACTGTAAGGAAAAGGCAACCAGTATCGTTATTCCCGACCGCCATGAATTTATTAACGCCCTGGGGGCCACCTTCCGGGCCCAGGAGGTTTCTCTGGATAAAATAAATATCAGCGACCTTATCAACCGCCCCTACAAGCCCAGCAGGCCCCTCCCTCCCCTTGATCCCAACAGGGTCCACTACATGGACCCGAAAAACAATGACCCGGCTGAATTCAACCTGGAAACCGTTTACCTTGGGGTTGACTGCGGGTCAGTTTCTACCAAGTGCTCGCTGCTTGATGCCGATGGCAGAGTAATTGGTGGAGTATACCTGCCAACTGCCGGGAGGCCTGCCCTGCAGGTCCTGGAGTTAATGAAAAAGGTCCGGGAAAAATACGGTGAACTGATCGGCGACGCCCCCATAAAAGCCTGCACGACGGGTTCCGGCCGTTTTCTTTCCCAGAAAATACTTAACGCCGAGTATGCCGTCGATGAAATTACCTGCCAGGCAGAAGGGGTAAAATACATGTACGGGCCCAAAGAAAGCCTGGCCATTATTGAAATTGGCGGGGAAGATTCCAAGTTCCTGCAGTTAAAAAACGGTGTTCTCTTTGATTACAATATGAACCCGGTCTGTGCTGCTGGAACAGGAACCTTCCTGGAAAACCTGGCAGAATTGCTGGGAGTTAACATAAAAGAAGAATTCTCGGAAAAAGCTTTTGCGGCAGATTACGGAATTGACCTTGGAGATACCTGTACCCTGCTTTCCCAATCAGCTCTTGTTTCAGCCGCTGCAAGG
This sequence comes from Halobacteroidaceae bacterium, assembly GCA_003551665.1. Classification (GTDB taxonomy): domain Bacteria; phylum Bacillota; class Halanaerobiia; order B1SED10-174; family B1SED10-174; genus T1SED10-26. The sequence continues at coordinate 79,247 of PUNE01000128.1, read as the reverse complement.
GGTCTCCCCCTTTCATCACAGCTGGCCAGCCTGGCCTATTCTTCTGCCCGTAATTACATGAACAAGACCGCTGAAAACAGGGCCCTGGAAGGGAGGCTGATCTTTACCGGCGCTACGGCAAAAAACCATGCCCTTGCCGCTGCCTTTGCCGGGGAAACAGGCCGTGAAATCCACGTTCCCGCCAATCCCGAACTGACTGGAGCCCTGGGCAGTGCCCTGATGGCCAAATTTTTCTCCGAAAAAGGCGATAAACCCAAATTCGTTTTCCGCAGCCTGAACCGACTGAATTCTTTCCAGGTAGAAAAAAAGAAATGCAGCGCAAAGTGCGAACATGAACACAACTGCACCCTTGATATTATAACCTTCAGCGATAACTCGAGCTTTATCTACGGTGACCGCTGTGGACGTTTTTCTGACCTTGAAAAATCCGTGGAGGGCATCAACCTCCCCGATTATATCAGCCATAGGAACAAGCTTTTTTACCAGGCCGCAGGAGAACCCAGCACCACCGGCCCCAGTGTTGGACTGGCCCGGGCTGGTTTGAACTATGACCTGTATCCCTTCTTTGCTGCCTTTTTCCGGGAGCTTGGTGCGAGAGTTGTCCAGTCTTCAGAAAGCGACCAGAAAACCCTGGAGCGCGGCAAGCAAATGCTCAACTCGGATATGTGCTACCCCATGGAAATCATTGTCGGCCACTACGCAGAACTTGTTGATATGGACCTGGACTTCATCTTCAGTCCAGAACCCATTGACCTGGAAGCTTTACCCTGGTTCCCCAACTGGCCCAGAGGTTTTACCTGTTCCTTGCTTCAGACTCAGGACCGGGTTGTTGCAGAATCTGTAGATATTCCACCAGAAAAACACCTTTATGCCCAGCTAAACTTTCGGAGAGGTCAAAAAAGAATTGAAAAGCAACTCGAACCTGCTGCCCGCAAGCTCCTGGGAGAAAATTTCTCCCGGGAAAAATTCCAGATGGCAGTGGAAAAAGCCTATGCCGCCCGGGAAAAATTTTCCTGGGATATGGAAGCTGATGCTGTAAAAATTCTGGAAGAATTAAAGGACTACCCCGATGAAGTAACTGCAGTTTTCCTGGGACGATCCTACACCCTCTACGATGATTTTGTGGCCAAGGGTTCTCTGGAATTTGCCCGCAAGAGAGGTCTATTACCCCTGACTCAGGACCATTTCTTTGAATTATTCCGGGGTTTTTACGAAGGCCGGGTTAATTCTCCAACCCTGGAACCCTACCGGGAAGAGTTAATCCAGTACATGGGTGAGGTTGCAGAAAAAACGGAAAATATCTATCCCTTCCAGGTTCAGAAAATGTTAACCGCTGCAATCATGGCTCGCTTTTTAAATGCCAGGGCCCATGAAACCGGCCTGCCCATTTTCAACATCGTTTTCCAGGATCCCTTTAAATGTGGCCCCAACGCCATGCTCCGCCATTTCCTGGGCAACCTGACCGGGTTTTTACGGTTAACCCTGGATGAACACACTGCCCCGGCAGGATTGATTACCCGACTGGAAGCCTTTAAAAATACCTGTCGGGCCCGCAGGGATTCCGTGATCCCTCCCTTCCTGGATGCCACTACTCACCCCATCAGCAGCCAGGACTGGAAAAGAATCTATATCCCCGAGCCAACCCGCCACGCCAGTGTATTCCAGGCCCTTTTCCGCAACAAGGGAATCGAGGCGGAAATTCTCCCCCGCAGTACAGACCACGACCTGACCCTGGCCAGAAAATATGTTAATGGAGAAGAATGCCTCCCCTTTATCCAGAATGTCCAGGATTTCCTGGAATTTATCAAGGATAATCCCCGGGTCAGCCAGGAAAAGGAGAGTGTATTCTTCCAGGGATGGGCCTGTGGCCCCTGCCGTTACGGCATGTATGCTCCAGCCCAATCCCTGATCCTGAATAAAGCCGGTCACGGCGATCGGAGAATCTGCTCCATCAAAATCGACGACGTTTTCAAGCGCTTCGGCCTGGGCTTTGTAATCGGGGCCTTTGATGGAATGCTGGCCATGGATATGCTTTACAAAATGCTCTTTGCTTCCAGGCCCTACGAGAAAGAACAGGGGCAAAGCGACGAGCTTTTCCGCAAACACTCCAATAAACTTTTGGACCTTTTGGAAAATCATGGGTTCAGCACTTTCCAGATAATCCGCGGAGCCCTGCTCCAGGAAATAGAAAATCTCCTCGCCCGGGCATCACAGGAATTCCTTGACGTTCGGGAGCAGGAGGCAGACCGACCCCAGATTGTCCTTGCTGGAGAATTCTACGTCCGCATCGACGATCGCTGTAACCAGGATATTGCCCGTAAAATTGAAGCAGCAGGGGGCGAGGTTTTGATGTCACCCGCAACAGAAATTTTCCTCTATACCGCCCATATCACCCGCCAGGAAGCCAGAGAAGCAATCAAAAACGACCGCCAGCTGGGTGCTTTTCTTACTAGCCAGGGATATGGCTGGATGCTCAAGGTTGCCCACCGCCACGAACAGCGCATGGAAAAAGCTGCCGGAAAGCTTCTCGCTGACCAGCATGAGCCCCGCCCCGAAGAAATCCAGAAGCGAGCCCTCCCCTACGTTTCCAAGCACTACGGGGGAGAACCCCCGATGACCATTGGGCGAACTGCCTGCTTTGCTGACCGCTTACGGGTAGGGGGAGCCATTTTTGTGGCACCATTTACCTGTATGCCGGGGTCAGTTGTAGAAGCCCAGCAGAATGCCCTGCAGGAGGAAATTGATATTCCCGTCATTTCCATTTACTATGACGGCCGGGAAGATTCTAACCGGGAAGAGTTCATTGAAAGCCTGGTTTATCAGGCCAGCCAGAAGGTAAAAAATAAAATGCAAAAAGAGGTTAAAGTATAAATAACCAGCGGGAAAATTTTCCCGCTGGCTTTTTTCTGTTATAATATCTCTATGGTTAAATGTTTTAAAAAAGAAAATTTCCAGGAGGTAGGAAAAATGAAAAAGACGATAAAAACTTCCACTTTTTCCATCGCTGGTTTCGATCGGAAAAACGGGGACCTGGGAATCGCTGTCCAGTCAAAATTCCTTGCTGCTGGTGCAATTGTCCCTAACATCCGGGCAGGGGTAGGAGCAGTTGCCACCCAGGCCCTGGCCAATCCCGCTTACGGACCTGATGGGCTTGAACTCCTTGCCCAGGGGAAAACTCCCCAGGAGGCCATTGAAGAATTGACAGGTAAGGATAAGGACTCAGCTCATCGGCAGGTGGGGATAATTGATGTTCACGGGCGTTCCGCTTCATTTACCGGCGAAGAATGCCTGGACTGGGCAGGAGCCATTTCCGGCGAGAACTTTTCGGCCCAGGGTAACATTCTCGTAAGCAGGGCTACAGTTGAAGCCATGGTCGAAACCTTTGAGTCTTCCACGGGAGAACTTGCGGACAGACTATTAAAGTCCCTGCAGGCAGGCCAGAAAGCAGGTGGCGACAAAAGAGGTCAGCAGGCTGCAGCCCTGGTTGTATACCGGGAAAAGGGAGGTTACGGGGGGCTCACCGACAAATATATTGATTTGAGGGTGGATGATGATCCCCACCCCATTGACAGGCTTGCTGACATGCTTTCCCTTTTCTACCTCTATTTTTCACCCCGGGAAGTAAAGCAAATTCCCCTAAAAGGAAGTACCCTGCTGGAGGTAAAAGAACTCCTCCGGAAATATGAGCTCTTCACCGGACCGATTAACGAAGATTTTAACGAGGATTTCAAAGAAGCCTTGCTAACTTTTTACTACCAGGAGAACTTTGAAGAACGACTTCCCGAAGGTAGAGAAATCCCCGAAGATATTCTGGACTACATGAAAAAAAGAGCATAAAATAAAGGGTTCACCGCGGTGAGCCCTTTTCTCATTCTTTTTTCTTTTTTTCCAGTTTTCCTATCGATCTCAATATTTCCCTCATATCTTCCAGAAGACCCTGGATTTCCTCCTGTTCAATCTTTCTTCCCGCATAATATTCTCCCGAAAAGGTTTCCAGAATGCGATCCAACTTTTCACCACTTTCGGGAAGAAGTTTCTTGATCCTGGGCTGAAAACGGTGGGGGGTCATTTCCCGGGGTCGGGGATATCCCCGGCCCCCCAGTGCTTCCAGGACAGCATTATAAATTTCTGTCGCGGATCTGTAACCCCGCGACCTTTTTAATCTGTTAAGCCTGTCACTCCAGTTGGTTTTAAATCCCTGCCAGGACTCACTGGCCCAGCGACTTAAGGTAGCCGGAGAAACTAGGGACTCCCTTGTTTCCTCCTGTTCTTCTTCTTTGCCCCTGCCTTTTCGGATCAGGGTCATAATAATAAAAGCTATTACCCCGAAAATAACCAGGGTAATCAAAACCGCAGTGTATTCAACGGCAGTTTGGGAAATAGGTTCTGTCTGTTCTGCCAGTTCAGATAGTTCTTCCTGTAGTCCAAGTTGCCCGTTTTGTTCCATCTCCATTTCCCATTCCACAGGTGTAATGAGGCGGTTCAAAAGATAGATTACTCCTGCTGCAATATAGGAAACAACCCAGAGGACTCCTGTCAGAATGAACTGTCCCACAGCCAGGATAGCCCTGAATGGAACCCTTAGAATATTAACTATACCGGGAATTACAAAACTCACAATCACTGCTAAAAAAACACAGGTAATGGCCAGGATACCGATAAAAGGAGACCAGAACCGGCTTATTTTTTCAGCTCTTTCAGAGCTGTACCGGGAATATTCCAACACCCGGAAAAGCCCCAGGGTCACAATAATTAACAGAAACCAGACCATGGTAAAGGGCACGGCCTGGTCTTGAAATTGTTCCCAGATTCCCATGCGATAGGCAATATAAAAAAACAGGGCAAAACTGAAAGCACCCCCGGTCAAAACCCGGTGTAAAGTTTTACCGGTTACTTCATCTGTCCCGCTTTTCATTCCCCATAAGAGGGCGATAATAGAAAGGAAAAACCAGCTGAAGGTGTCCTCGGGGGGACCTCCCAGGAAGGGATAATAGATTAGGAAAATTAAAATCCCCATACTGATCAGGATAAAACTAATACTGCCAATTTTCTGGTTTTTTTCGGTGGAAAATAATGGGGAGCGCTGGAAAAAGCGGGTCAGATAACGCCCCCAGAAAATAAGGAAAGCTAAACGAATAAAAAGGGGCACGCCTATCGGGTAATCAGAAAGGTCCCCCGCTAGTAAAAACCAGGGTAGCAAAAACCCCAGCAGGGCTAAAACTGCAAATATATCAATGCCCGAACGGATGAAGCGTAATACCTTCCAGCTCATCCCAGCGCCCTCCTTCCATTACCTGATACCCCCTGATCCCCCTGGGGAAGCCATCTTCAGGCCTGGAGCCGGAGTGAATCAGGGTTACCTTCCTCTGTCGACCTTGGAGATGCCTGATTTCTTTCACAATCTGGGGATTTATAATGGCTGAAAAAACCACAATATGTGCTTTTTCACCAAGCTTCCTACCTGTTGCTGCCAGAACTTCTGCAAATTCCGTTCTTGCCCCTGGTAAAAGCCGGGAAAGAAATTCCAGGCACTGCCTGTAGTGAGCAGTTCCACTCCCCACATCCATCCCCGCGGTAGAACGAATCCCACCTATTCGCCCGTTAGAATAAACCGCAAAACGGTATTTTTCTTTAAGAACAAATGGAAGCAGGGAAGCTACAACCATCAGGTTTTTTTCCAGGAGGGCCCGGTCTATCTGCCAGCTAAAGGGCTGGGTGGCTATATTAACCACCAGTCCCACTTCATTGGCAAAAGAAGCATCTACAAGCCTTGTTTGCAGGGTTCCCGTTCTTGCAGTTGCCTTCCATTCGATTCGGGAATAGGGGTCCCCGGGCAGGTAATCCCTGCTGCCCCGGAAAAGAACAGGATCCTCGAAAATCCAGCTCACCTCGCTCCTTTCTCCAAAGGGGCTGCGGGAATCGGATTTAATTAAATTGACCGGGACCTGGCGGGGATAAACAAGGAACCGCTCTCCTTTTTTTACGTTTCTATAGGCTTCCGAAAACCCAAAAAGATCCCCTGCCCTCATTACCAGGGGGCCCAGGCTATATTCTCCCCTCAACTTACAGGGAATGGAGAACCGGCGCCGGATTTTTTCAAACCAGCGCAGCCCAAAAGCCTGGACAATCTGAAAATTGGTTGACTCAGGGGACAAAATAACCTCTTCTCCTTCAGGCGAACTGAGATTTGGTGGCCAGTCAATAAAAAGTCTCAGGCGGGGTATAGGAAAAGGCTGAAAATTGACAATGCTGGTATAACCCCGGACCTCCTCACCGGGAAAGGCTCTTCTTTTTTCCAGTGCGATTTCGGGGTAAACCCGCCCCAGGATATTATTTTCCCATTGCCAGGAAAAAACCCCCATCACCACAAGGACAAGTCCCGGAAGGGTACCCAGGGTGCTTCCAGCAGCAATCCCGATAAAAACAAGAACCCCTCCCACCTGCATTACTTTTTTAGGTTGCATCGGCCTCACCTTCGGCAAATGGTCCCACTGGAACCGGGGTATTCTTTAGAGCTTTCTCTACAAGGTCCTGCCCTGTTACCTCGAAAACTGCTGAAGAAACTGCAGTCAGAAGCCGGTGGGCAAGCACGGGCTCAGCCACATCCTGCACGTCATCAGGCAGGACATAATCCCGACCCCTGATTAAAGCCACCGCCTGGGCAGCCCTGGCAAGATAAAGGGTGCCACGGGGGCTTGCTCCCAGCCGCACATCTTCCAGTTCCCGGGTATTTCTGCTCAGAGAAACAAGGTATTCCTGCACTGGTGGAGCCAGGTAAACCTTCTTTGCAGCCTCCCGGAGCCACTGAACTTCCTGGGTTCCAGCAATAGGTTGAACCTTTTTTAGGGGATTGTCATTAATAAAGCGATTGACTATTTCCCGCTCTCCATCAGCAGAAGGATAACCCAGGCGCAGACAGAAAAGGAAACGGTCCAGCTGGGCCTCCGGGAGGGGAAAGGTTCCCTCCATTTCCACCGGGTTCTGGGTTGCCAGGACCAGGAAAGGATCCTGCAAACGATGCGTTTCCCCATCAATCGTTACTGTTGCTTCCTGCATTGATTCCAGGAGACTGGACTGGGTCCTGGGGGTTGCCCTGTTGATCTCATCAGCCAGAAGAATATTGGTAAAAACAGGACCGGGCCGGAAATTAAATTCCCTCTCCTTCTGGTTAAAAATGTTCATACCAGTTACATCGGCCGGTAAAAGGTCGGGAGTAAACTGGATTCTTTTAAAATTCAACCCCAGGGAACTGGAAAAAGTCCTGGCCAGCATTGTTTTTCCTACACCGGGAATATCGTCAAGCAAAATGTGTCCCCGGCAAATCACAGCTGCCAGCATTAATTCCAGGATATCCTCACCCGGCAAAACCATAACCCGGTTAACGGTTTCCCTGATTTTTTCCATAATCTGCCCTGCGCTCTCGGGGGCTTTGCTCAAATTAATCATCCTTTCCAGAAAGAAATCAAAAGCCAACTTCACCTTACTTCTATTAATATTAAACTTTTCCTTGTTATATTACAAAAATTTCCCCCTGAGGACCTTTATGAGAACCCATCCCTGGTTCCGGGAGAATTTTTTCCAGTTCATTGAGAACCCCTTTAAGTTTAAAAAGACTGGCACCTGCTGAAAAAAGACATTGTTCCTGAATATAGTCGATCCCCCTGACCAGGCAATATGCCGCTGTCTCCCTTTCCGTCAGGCGGCAGAGGGGTTTAACCCTGCGAACCATTACCCTTCGACCTCCCCCTTCCTGCCAAGGTTGTCAACCTCCCAGTTGAGGATATTACCCGGGAGAGTTGCTGTTTCATCATCAAGGTTGTGACCCGTTGCCAGAACCGAAAAACCACTTTTACCAGGGCCCCTAATTTCCCCATAAAACACCACTGCCCTGTCATAGGACAGGGCAGTATTTTTTATTCTTTTTAAATTCCTGGCTGAGGCTAAAGGTTCCCTTACCCGGAAGAAATACATTCCAGGACAAAACCTTTGAATATGGCTGCTGCAGTTGCGTCTCCTTTGCTCATCATTTCGGGATGCCACTGCACTGCAACAACAAATCTCTCCCCTGGAAGCTCCAGGCCCTCTATTATCCCATCAGGAGCCCGCGCGGTTATAACCAGTTCCGACCCCACTTCCTTTATCCCCTGGTGGTGAAGACTATTGACAAATACTTCGGTTTTTTCCACCAGCCCATATAGGCGTGAGGTCTCTTCAATCTCCACGGCATGAGAAGGATAATGCAGGGGAAACTTTTCCATTAGGGCATGCATTAAACCTTCTGGCTTTTCTTTTTCCAGGCACTGATACATGTTCCCACCCTGGAAAATATTGAGAAGTTGCATACCCCGGCAGATTCCCAGTATGGGAAAAGAATATTCTTCCAGGCAGATTTTAATTAACTCAAATTCATAGCGGTCCCGACCCGGTTTGACCTCATCCAGGCCGTAACGGGGGCCATCGTTGTAATAAAAGGGGTTAATATCTGTTCCACCAGAAAAAATTATTCCATCGAGCTTATCCAATATGGGCAAAAGTGCTTCGCAGTTTTCCACCGGAGAAAGAATTAGGGGACAACCTCCCGCTCTTTCCACCGATTCCACATAATAAGATGAGAACTCTGCCCTGGTATTCATGGTAATTCCAATAATCGGGCGAACTGACATTTTTCCTTCACTCCCCTTTCCCCTTGACTTTATTGCCTCAAAAGACAGCTGACAAAACGCCCTGGTTCAATTTCTTCGAGGTTGGCTTCCTGTTCCCGGCAAAAATCTTTGCGTTCTCTGCATCTCCCGTAAAAACGGCAATAGGGATCGGGGTTCACAGGACTCGGAACATCTCCTTCAAGAATAATCCGGTCCCTTTTCTGATCCAGATTAATCCGGGGGATTGCCGAAACCAGGGCCTGGGTATAGGGGTGCATTGGTTCATAAATTACCTTATCAAAATCAGCGTACTCCACTATTTTACCCATATACATAACGGCAATCCTGTCGCTAACGTGCTTGACAACGGAAAGATCATGGGCAATAAAGAGAAAGGTCAGGTCAAATTCCTCCTGGAGATCCTCAAAAAGGTTTAATATCTGGGCCTGAATTGAAACATCCAGGGCTGAAACCGGTTCGTCCAGTACCATGAAATCAGGATTTAACACCAGGGCCCGGGCTATTCCCACCCTCTGTCTTCGGCCGCCATCCAGTTCATGAGGATAGGAATTAATCAGGCGGGGGGCAATCCCCGCAAATTCCATCATTTCTTCAATTTTTTTTCGCCTTTCTCTTCCGTTTTTATATACCCGGTTTACCCGCAGGGGTTCACCGATAATTTCCGCAACACTCATCCGGGGATCTAAAGAAGAAAATGGGTCCTGAAATACCATCTGGGCCTTTTTGGCAAATTCTTTCATCTTTTTTCTATTATAATTAGCAATATCTTCACCTTCATATATTATTTGACCACCTGTTGCTTCCAGAAGGCGGAGCAGCAATCTGCCGGTTGTTGATTTACCACAGCCCGATTCCCCAACCAGGCCGAGAGTCTCTCCCCGTTTAATTTCAAAATTGATACCATCAACAGCGTGCAGCATCCCCTGTTTTGTCGGGAAATATTTCTTAAGATCCTTGATTTCCAGTAATTTATCTGGCATTGGTTTTCCCCCTTACAAAAAGAAGACTGGGTTCAAGAAAAAAGAAAACAGGAAACTAAATGACCATCCCCTACTTCAACTGGCCGGGGCTCTTCTTCAGAACACCTGGTCATGGCTTCAGGGCAGCGGGGGTGAAAGGGACACCCTCCCGGGAGTTCCATTGCATCCGGCATTAACCCTTTTGTGGGGTTAAGGCGTGTGCTTTCCCGGTTATCTATATCAGGAATTGAACCAAAAAGCCCTATCGTATAGGGATGCTTGTGGTGGTTAAATACTGACCGCAGGGGTCCCACCTCTACAATCTGTCCCGCATACATAACTGCTACCCGTTCGGAAACCTCGGCCACCACCCCCAGGTCGTGGCTGATCATAAGCAAAGAGGTTTTTACCTTTTCCATTAACCCCTTAATTATTTCCAAAACCTGAGCCTGGATTGTAACGTCAAGGGCAGTTGTGGGTTCATCAGCAATTAAAAGGGCGGGATTACAGGCCAGGGCCATGGCAATCAAAACCCGCTGCCTCATCCCTCCACTGAACTCATGGGGATAATCGTAGACCCTGTCCCCAGGAATTTCAACCAGCTCCAGCATTTCCCGGGCTCTTTCCATTCCCTTTTTGATGCTCACATTCTGGTGTAGGCTTACATTTTCTGCAATCTGCCGGCCAACTGTAAAAACGGGATTAAGAGAGGTCATGGGATCCTGGAAGATCATAGAAATCTTATTTCCCCTGATTTTCCGCATTTCCCGTTCCCTTTTTTTAAGGAGATTTTCCCCATTGAAAAGGATTTCTCCATCAATAACTTTTCCCGGTGGGTTGGGAACAAGACGTAAAATGCTCAGGGCAGAAGTTGTTTTCCCTGCCCCTGTTTCACCAACCAGGCCCAGACATTCCCCTGGTTTTATTCCCAACTCAATTCCATTTACGGCCCGAGCGGTGCCATCATCGGTAATATAATGAACATGAAGGTTATTTATTTCCAGCAAATTGTCGCTCACAATGAACCTCCTTTCCGGGGTATCAATTTTTCAGCCGTGGATCCAGGGCATCCCGCAGCCCATCTCCCAGCAGGTTAAAAGCAAGGACTGTAATCATTATGGCAATACCGGGAAAGGTGGCCATCCACCAGGCCACACGGAGATAGCCCCTCCCTGCAGAAAGCAGTGCTCCCCATTCAGGTAGTGGGGGTTGGGCTCCTAAACCCAGGAAACTCAGGCCAGAAGCAATAATAATGGTATCACCGATCCTGAGGGTTGCCTGAACCAGGATGGGAGCCAGGGAATTGGGAATGAGGTGCTTGAAAATAATCCACAGGTCCGATGAACCAATTACCCGGGCTGCTTCTACAAATTCGTTCTCTTTGGTAGACATAACTGAAGACCTGATTATCCGGGCAAAATAGGGGATTGTATTGATACCCACCGCTATCATCAGGTTGGTAAGTGATGGCCCCAGTGCTGTCACCAGGGCGATAGCAAAAATAAAGCCGGGAATTGCCAGAATAACATCCATAAACCGCATTATCAGATTATCTATCCGCCCCCCGTAAAAAGCCGCAAGGGCCCCTAAAAAACCTCCCACAGAAAGACCAATCGCTGTGGTAATAAAACCTATGGAAAGGGAAAGCCTGGACCCATGAATAATCCGGGAAAAAACGTCCCGGCCCAGGTTATCCGTTCCCAGGAGGTTCTGGCGGGAAGGTCCCTGTAACATATTCATATAATCCTGTTCATTATATCCATAGGGTGCAATCTGTTCTGCAAAAATTGCCACCAATCCCAGTAAAACAATAAGGATCAAGCCACCCATGGACCAGTGATTCTTTTTCAAGCGGCGCCAGGTTTCCTGTAATTTGGTCCTCTGTTTTCTCCGGGCAGAAGTTTTTACTGCTGTTGCTTCAGTAGCCATTCTTGCCCCTCCTTCCGCAATAAATCCAATCAAACAATTCGAAACCTATTTATACTGCACCTTAATCCGGGGATCAATGGCTGCATATAATAGATCTACAGCCAGGTTTACAAGGCTGAAAATAATGGCATAGGTTAAAATAATCCCCTGGACAAGAGTGTAATTCTGTGAGCGCACTGATTCTACAAGGAGACGTCCCATTCCGGGAATTGCAAAAATCTGTTCAGTTACAACAGAGCCCCCCAAAAGAACTCCAAAGCGTAGCCCGGCCATTGTTACCACCGGCATTAAAGCATTACGTAGAGCATGAACATAAACAACTATCCTGTTACTCAACCCCTTGGAGCGAGCTGTTCGGATATAATCCTGGCGTAATACTTCCAGCATCGAGGACCTGGTAATCCTGGTTATGAAAGCAGCATGGGCTGTCCCCAGGACTATTGCCGGCATTACCAGGTGGCGAAGGGTCCCAAACCCAGAGGACGGGAATAAAACGTAACCGAAAGTATTGTTCCAGAATACTGAAAAGACCAGAATCATCATCAGCCCCAGCCAGAAATTAGGCATGGAAACACCGAGGAGGGCTATAAACATTGCTCCCCCATCATAAATAGTGTACTGCCTCGTTGAAGCAATAATGCCTGCCGTCACCCCAATCAGAATTGCAACAAGGATGGCAGCACCTGCCAGCCGTATTGTAGCCGGCAAACGGTTCATTATCTCGTTGAAAACCGGTCGCCCCGTAGTCAGAGATAAGCCCAGATCCAGCTGGACAAGTCCCAGGAGGAAATTACCGTACTGGACAAGGAATGGGTCATTTAAACCCATTCTTTCTCTCATCCTTTCTACTTCTGCTTGAGGCGCTTCCTCACCAAGAAGCAGTGTGGCCGGATCTCCAGGAGTAAAATACATTATTGCAAAAACCACAAAGGTTACCCCGATTAAAACAGGGACCATTGAAATCAGGCGTTTGGCGATATATCTAAACAAATAGTCTCATCCTCCTCTCCGGCAAAAAAACAGATCAGGAAAATTTTTTGTTATAGGGGGCCGGACCAGGCCGGCCCCTTATAACAGTCTGACTGCCTAACTTTTATTCCAGGCCCACCTTGTGGAACATGTGGTAACCGGAAGGGCAGGGTTCAAAATTGGTTACTGATACATGGACACCTACAGCTTCCCTATCATCAGCAAGGGGGATCCAGACCACTTCATCGGAAAGAATCTGCTGGGCTTCCTGATAAAAAGCCATGCGCTGATCCACGTCTGTTTCTACCATACCTTTTTCCAGGAGTTCATCTACCCGGGGATTGTCAAAGAATTGCCTGTTCCCAGCACTACCCTTGTTGGATGAGTGGAACAGAGGATGCATGGCGTGGTGAGGATCTCCGGTGCTTGCCAGCCAGGCCAGCATGTAAATTTCATGGTCTCCTCGCCCGGTCATATCCAGGTAAGCTCCCCATTCATATACCTCGATAGAGGTTTGGATATTTAACTGTTCCAGTTGGTAGGAAACAACCTCGGCCAGAGATCTCCGTGTTGCATCATCATTGATGGCAATTTTAGTGGAGAAACCGTCAGCATAACCTGCTTCGGCCATTAATTCACGGGCCCTGTCCAGATCCCGGTGATAAAGATAGGTATCGGGATTAAAAGCCCAGATATTGCTGTTGATATAGCCTGTCGCAGGACCTCCCAGGGGTCCGTAAACGGCCTGGACAATTTCGTTGTGGTCCAGGGCATAAGCTATGGCCTGACGAACTCTGAGATCATTAAATGGCTCGGCTTCGTGGTTAAAGCCCATATAGTTAATCCTTAGGGCTTCATAAAGGTGCAGTACCAGGTTGGGGTGATTGTCCACACGATCCAGGTCTACCCGCTCGATACCGCGGGAAACGTGGACTCCACCTGTTTCCAGTTCAATAGTCCGGCTGGTTCCTTCTGGAATTGCCCGGAAAACAAGCTGGTCCACCTCGGCAGGGCCTCCCCAGTAATCATCAAACCTGTCCAGGACCACCTCGTCTCCCTGGCGCCAGTTATTTAATTTAAAGGGCCCTGTTCCTACAGGATTTTCCCCAAAAGCATCTCCATGTTCTTCAACTCCCGATTTACTGATTATCAGCGAAGCACTGTGGGCTAAATAGGTCAGAACCGCGGCAAAAGGCTCTTTGGTTGGAATCCTGATGGTGTAATCGTCAATGATCTCTACATTGTCAATATCCACCATTGCCAGTCGGGAAGCACCCGGCGATCCAAATTCGGGATCCAGCAGGCGCTGATAGGAAAACAATACATCTTCTGCGGTAAACTCATCCCCGTTATGAAACTTAACACCCTGCCGCAGGTAAAATTCAATAGTTCGATCATCAATAAATTTCCAGTCTTCAGCCAGAGCGGGCTGCACACCCATATCCGGGGTCCTTCTTACCAGCCCTTCATAGATCTGGTTTTGGATCCAGAAAGAAGCAGTATCGCTCACCATCTGTGGATCAAGACTATTGGCATCTGCAAAATTAGAAACAATCAATTTTTTGGGGTTCTGAGCCTCGATGGTGAAAACCCCGGTGGCAAATATTACCCCGACTATTAAGAGAACAGTCAGGATGGTTAAATGTGACCTTTTCATAAAAAATTACCTCCTTTGATTTTGCCCCTCCTTTATGGTCTGTAAACAAAAGGGTAAGCAGGCCACCTCCTTTCAATTTTTTTCATGATTTGTCCTGATAAACAGTCAAAGTGTTGCTCTTTTATATTAAAGCAAATACCGTGCCATGAAAAAAAACGGAAAAAACCCCACCTTCTTTTTCCGCCCGAAAAACAAAAAGGGCTAAAAGGTTTTTTTATTCCTTTTAGCCCTTTAATCCCTTTTTTAAAGCATCTCTTCAACCTTTTTCCACCCTTTTTCCGTTACCGTGCAGCCTCCACGTCCTCTTCTGATTTCAATATATCCCAGAGCAGCCAGCTTTTGCAGGTATTGCTGCGCTTTCTTTTCAGAAAGAGCGATCCCTGCTTCCCGGGCAATTTTTACCAGGGACCGGCGCCCCACTGTCCTCCCCTTAATCCGGACCTGAAAAATTAATTTCAATATTTTTTCCTCCTGGTTTTCCCCCAGGCATTCTTCAGGAATAACACCTTCCTGAAGGTTTTTTTCCTGAAAAGGCTGTTTGCCCCAGAAGGGTATATCTTCTATTCTGATTTCCGAATCATTCATTGCTGTCAGGAAATCCAGGGCATTTTCCAGTTCCCTGACATTACCGGGCCAGTGGTAGTTTTTAAAATGTTCAATTACCTTTTGCTCTAGTTTGCCTTTAAAACCACGCTTTTTAAGAAAATACCTGGTCAGGGGAATTATATCCTCGGTTCGTTCAGCAAGGGAAGGAACTCTGAGTTGCAAAACATTGAGCCTGTGGTATAAATCTGCCCGGAAACTTCCTTCTTCAACAAGGGTTTCCAGGTCTCTATTGGTGGCAGCAATAATCCGGACGTCGACTGGCAAAACACTGGTTCCCCCGATCTTTTGGATTTCTTTTTGCTGCACCACCCGCAGAAGACGAGATTGCATTCCCGGGGAGATATCACCGATTTCATCAAGAAAAATCGTTCCCCGGTGAGCCTGTTCAAAGAGGCCCGGCTTACCTCCTTTGCGGGCGCCTGTAAAGGCCCCCTCCTCGTAGCCAAATAATTCACTTTCCAGCAAACTCCCGGGAAGGGCACTGCAGTTAACTGCAACAAAAGGGTACTTTTTCCGAGGCGACATTTTGTGGATTGAATGGGCAAAAATTTCCTTTCCGGTTCCCGTTTCTCCAAGAATAAGGACATTCAGGGAGTTGGAAGCAATTCTTTGAGCCACCTCAACAGCCCTGGCCATTGCTTCGCTCTCGAAAATCAGGTCATAAAAAGAATACTGGGCGTGGTGGCCTTTGGCTTCCAGTTGCTGCCGAAGTTTTTTTTCTGCCTCCCTGACCTTGGTTGCCACCTGCAGGGTAATTACCCCACCAGTTACCTCCCCTTCACTTTCGATACCCTGCTCGGTAATAATAATATCCTGCTGCCCAACACGGAAAAGTTGATCCCGGACCTTCCCCGTTTTCCAGTCCAGATGGATTGCATTTTCCTGGAAAAGATCCTTAACGTTTCTGCCCAGTACAGAGCTTGCCCGGCGGGAGAAAATGTCTTCTGCTGCCTGGTTGAAAATCGTAATTTTTTCTTTTTCATCATAGGTTATTACTCCATCCCCAACCATATCCAGGGATTGCTGGAACAGGCCCTTTAAATTCATAAGACCCTGAATTGCGGCCTGCAGACCAAGGCTGCGGGGGATTATTTTCTGTGCATAATCCGCCATTATGTCCATTGTTTCATTGTTAAATAAATCAAACCTGGTCAGGATATCCACCAGGGTGCTGACATCAACTACTCTGTCCCCAATATCAATTACCTTTTCTACTCCCTCCGGCACATGCCTTTTTTCACCTGGGGTTAACGCGATGTCCAGTGCAGGGTAGCTTTCCATTCCCGGATAAACAGGAATAGGGATGATATGGCGGGCTCCAAGTTCGTAAAGGAGAGCAATGGTTTCCATTGCTGCATCTCTTTCGTCGTTGACCAGCATCAGTTCTGTTCCCTGGGAAATTTCCAGGACTTTTTCCCAGCTTTCTCTGAGCAGGGTCCGCCGGAGAATTATAATTTCTGTTTCTGGTCCTGTTCTCTGAGCTACTGCATGGGCCAGAATGTGGGTGCTGACTATTACCGTATCTGAAGTCCCGCTGCTTTCCAGCCACCTTTTCTGGGCATAGGGAACAAAGGAGATAAAATCCCCCAAAAGGCTTTCCAGCTGTTTAACCAGGGCCCGGGCTGTTTTTTCTTCCCGCGAGATTAAATCAATTTTCCTTTTTCCTTCCATAAAATCACACCATTTCGGGTTTTATCCTGGGGCTATTTATTCTAATTCTTCTTAAAAACCACAATTACCAGGTGCACCTTGCTGTTAAAAGGCCATCATCAGGAACATTCCAGGTGTTGAGATTCTGGCTTGGACAGCTCATAATTCTTTATGTGAACCCCAAAGCCTCATTTTTCTAAAAATCGCAACCCAAAAAAACTCGAGAGGAACTCCACAAAAAAACAAGATCAATTATCTCCTCACCTAATCCCCTACAGGTCCTCTATCCCGGGAAAAAAACCCTTCTCCTGCATTGTCTTCCCCAAGAAATCTCTTTCGAACAATAACCAGGGTCAATAGCCATGAAATGACAATTGCCGCAATACCCATTATTAGAGCAGGAGTCAGGGGCCTTACCAGGGCTTCCCCAATCATGGTAAAAAAAAGTAACTTGGGGAGCAACCCAAGTACGGAGGCAAAAAGATAGCGCCCAAAACGGTTACCGCTTGCCCCAAGGGTCAGGCTGACGGATTCCAGGTTTACGGGCACCAAACGCAGGAAAAAGGCGATGGTTTCTTCCTTATCGGTATTAAAATCCATTATTTTTTTAATCAGGGGAAAACGTCTGGTAAGCCGGTCCACAAAATCTTTCCCCAGGAAATAACCCAGGATATAGGTTAGGGACATGGCCAGTGTAACCCCCACCAGGTTAACTCCAATGGAAAGATATAGGGGCAGTACCATACCCGAGGCAATGTATATGAACTTAACAGGAATGATAAAGATCAGGGATTTTAACAGGAAAAGTCCCCAGATTATTAAAATTGCCTTATTAATGTTTTCCCTCTCGACGATAATCTTCTCCACGTCAAGCTGGAGGATCTCATCCCTCAGGACAAAAAGAATTACCAGAAAAACAATGATGCCAATTACCCGGATAATTGTCTTTTTTTTCATCGGCTTTCACCCGGCCCGAGTTTAGAATAACGGAGAAAAAAAGCTGAAAATACCCTCCCAGAAACGGGCTCCGGTTCCTCTCTCCTTAAATTTTTCATAATCCATTTCCCTGCTGGAAGCCAGGTCTTCCCTATATATTTTATCATATCTTCTGGTAAAAGCGGGATCGTGAAAATAAATAAAGATTTCATCGCTTATTTCCAGGCTCCGCACATCAATATTAACTGACCCAATACAGCATACCAGCCCATCAATTATCATCGTCTTGGCATGGATATAGCCCTGGTAATAAAAAATTCTTACCCCATATTCCAAGAGGCGACTGATATTGTGGTTTGTGGCATGTTTTAAAAACCTGTTGCCGGGAATGGAGGGAAGCATGATCCGCACATCCAAACCAGAAGCAGCAGCCACCAATAACCCATTGAATATGGTTTCATCGGGAACCAGATAGGGAGTCTGCAGCCAGATCTTTTCCCTGGCAGAGCCAATCATCCTCAGGTAACTCATCTTGATGTTCTGGTCATCATCGGCACCACTGGCCACTACCTGGATTCCGGTTTCTCCATTATCCCCGGGTTGAGGAAAATAATAGGCCAGGCGGGAAAAAATCCCCTGTTCTGTCTTCCTCCGGGCAACAACCCAATCGTTCAGAAAGATAAACTGCAGGTTGTGAACAACTTCTCCTTTCAGCCGGAGGTGTGTATCCCGCCAGGGCCTTCGCCGGTGATGTTGACCCAGGTATTTTCCCCCAATGTTCATTCCCCCGGTATAACCAATCTGCCCATCGATAACGGCAATTTTCCGATGGTTGCGGTAATTAACATCCAAAAGAAAGGGGCGGATACTAACAACCCTCCCCCCGGCGGAAATCAGTTCCCGGAAAAACCTGCGGGGGGTAAAAAGGCTTCCCATCCTATCGTATAAAACCCTGATTTCAATTCCTTCCTTGGCCCTGCGGGAGAGAAGTTTTACCAGTTTCCTTCCAACTTCATCATTTTTGATTCCAAAATAAAGCAGGTGAACATGCTCTTTCGCATTTTTTATATCCTGAAAAAGGGCATCAAACTTTTCCTCGCCCCCGGTAATGACCCTTGCGGAATTGTTGGTGGTAAAGCTACTACCACTATAATTCCTGTTAAACTGCAGAACTTCGGGATAAAGATCTGTCATCTTTTCCCTGCTGTCAGACGGATGAAATTCCTGGAGTTTTTCATATTCCTCAGGATAGCGGTTTTTCAACCGTAACCTTCTCAGTTTGAACCGAAAGGTACTACCAAATACAAGATAGATTATTACTCCACCTATGGGAAAGATTATAAAAATCAGAACCCAGGCCAGGGCTTCCCCTGGTTTCTTGCGTTCTATATAGAGGGTTGAGAGAATTGCCAGCAGGGTTACAGTGTAAACAAAAATAATCATTTAAAAAGCCTCCACCGGGAGCTAAATATTCCGCAAGGTCTTTATCAATCTCGATTTCTGGTTTTCAAACGTTTAATCATATCACTTACTCTTTCCTCTGCCTTTTTTGTCGCCTCCCGGTCTATTTCCAGGTCCACCCTGATAATTTGCCCTTCCCGAACATCAGGCGGAAGGATTTCCCGGGGCCAGTAAATTTCTTTGGTTTCATCAGGACGAACCAATAAAACGGCTGTTCCTTCTTCAATTCTATCTACCACCATTTCCAGGTTGATATCTTCCACCTCCTTGAATCCAGGTATGGTTTTTATTGATTCTTCATGGGAGATTCCAGAAGAAGTATTACCTGATTAATTCGCCACAATTTGTAAAAACCATTCTGTTTTTCTTTTTTAATGTCCTGCTCCAACCCTTTCTGCCCATTCGGCATGGCAGAAGGCAACCCTGCTTTTCATTTTCCTTTTGCCTGCCCGGAGTTTTTCTCCCAGAATATTTTCCCCTTTTAATAGGATAATTTCCCCTTCCCGGTCGATAACAACTACGGGGTATTCTTCCCTATCAGATTTAACATTACTGTCCTGGGGGTTTTGAGAAGGAGTTTTAAATTTCCCCAGATCAAGGGGAACCTTTTTCTGATCCCAATTCCCATTCCAGATGATTCCTCCCCGCTGCCCCAGCAGGTTATCCAAAAATATCAACCAACGAGCTTGTGAGTAAGCGAGGGAAAATTTGATTTCCTCCGGATCATAAGTTTTTAACTCGTTGGGCTCAGTAGCAAACTCCAAAAATGGAAAGGCAGAAACACTTTTCACCCAGGTTTCTTTTAAGAACTTAAAAAAACTGCCCATAGCCATTCTCCTTTTTCCCTGAACTTGTAATAAAACAAATTTACCCCTATTAATTTTACCCTCTAATGGGCTTTTTTTCAATGCCCCTCAAAAAAGAAAAACCCTGCAACTATAGCTGCAGGGTTTTGGCTAAATTAATTTTGGATTTCTCAGAACCTATTCTTCTTCATCCTCTGTAAACCATTCAATTACTTCATCTGTTATATCCTTTATTCCTTCCATCTCCAGTAACTCTTCCATATCCTCAAAATCTGTTACTTCTTCTATCCCTTCTATCTCAATTAAAATCTCCCTGACTTCTTCAGTAATATTTTCGTCTGTCAGGTCGGATATTTCCTCGAGGACATCATCAATGAAAAACTCCATTGTTCCCCATTCCACTACCAGTTCATAACCTCTTTCTTCAGCCTCTTCTTTTACTTCCCTGTAGGTTAATCCTTCAATTCTAATGTCCATTACTTCTCTTTCTGCTGCCCAGTAATCAACAATGGCAATTTTGATATCTTCTGGCTCCATTTGGTTATTGTTGTTTGCTTCGTCTGCAATTGCAATACTACCTAAAACCAGAAACCCCGCAATTATCAGGATTGTTATTTTGCTTTTCAATTATTTTCCCTCCCATCTTTTTATCTTTTGCAATTGGTACTTTATAAAATAATTGTGTTGAATTTTTGATATTTTGTTAAACATTCTTTAAAAAACACCTGTTTCTCGTTTTTTTTGTTTTCGGGGCAGGAAAAAAGACCCGGGAAGCCAATTCCTTTATTATTGCACCGCTTTAATAAAGAGAGGGGTTGCCTATGGTTAACCAAGAAGATACTTTTTCCAGGGGTTTTATAACCGGACTCCCGGTTTTTTTCAGCTATCTCCCTATAGCCATTACTTTCGGGCTTTTAACCAGGGCGGCGGGACTGGAAATGCTGCAAACTTTTTCTTTTTCTGCCCTGGTCTTCGCCGGAGCCAGCCAGTTTGTAGCTCTGAATCTTTTAAACCTGGGAGCAGGTTTTTTAGAAATCATTATTACCACCTTCCTGGTTAACCTGAGACATCTCCTCATGAGCGCTTCTCTTTATACTAAAATAATTGACCCCCGGCTGATTCCCATCCTGGGGTTCGGGGTTACCGATGAAAGTTTTGCCGTCGCAGGCATTCGGGAAGGACCCATAACTGTTCCCTTTCTTGCCGGATTACAACTTGTTGGTTATCTGGGCTGGGTGGGAGGCACCGTTCTTGGTTATGTTGCAGGGGAATTTCTCCCGGAAGCCCTTCAGGCTGGAATGGGTTTTGCCCTCTACGCTCTTTTTATTGCCCTTATTGCCCCTCCAGCCAGCAGGTCAGGACTTATTTTTACCGTAGCCATTATAGCTGCGGGGATTAACTGGGCACTGACCCTTCTAGGGCTGGGGCATGGGGGAGTCAGAATTGTCCTCGGCATAATCGGAGGTGCCCTGGCCGGAACTATATTAGATCCCGAAGGGAGGGGGCTCAGGTGAACATTTATCTTCTTATCCTGGGGATGGCCCTGGTAACATATATCCCCCGTGTCCTGCCCTTACTGGCCCTGGATCTGGAAAAAATCCCTTCCCGAATCAAGACATTCCTCGCCTATACTCCCTTTGCAGCAATGGGAGCCCTTATTGTTCCGGGGATCTGGGAGTCTATACCCGGAAACCTGGGAGCAAGCATTGGGGGAGGAATTGTTTCTATTCTGGTATCCATCAGGTTTAAAAACCCTGTTTTCTCTATTATTGGTGGAGTACTTACTGCCACCCTGATCTTGTTCTGGCAATAATTTTTTACTTTTTTTAATTAATTATCAAACCCTTATCACATTTTTTGTTTATTGTGAAACTGAACAAAAAAATGAATGTGGGAGGGTTTGCAAATGCGCAACACGAAACTGGTTATTCTGTTGGTTGCTGTTTTGACCCTGAGCACAGGGCTGGTTGCAATGGCTGGCGAAAACGATGAACCAGAAATGGCTCTTGTTGATTTCACAGAAGTGGTAAACGAAGTTGTTGAAGAAGACGGGGAAATTGAAATGCTTTCCCAGACAGAGGTTGGTGAAATTGCCAAAGAAATGGGCTACGATTTTGTAGTTGATAAAAACACCCTTGAATTTTATCTTGACGGTGTTATTGACAGCATTACATGCATGAATCTGGAAGGTGTAACCGAAGAAGTAAATGAAGTTATCCAGGATAAAGAAGAACTTGAAGAGATCAAGGCAATGGACGAAGTTGAGGTCATAACTGAAGAAATAATTGAGGAACTGGAAAATTAAAAAATAACTGGGGAAACATTGAAAAGGGCGCCGGTTTTATCCGGCGCCCTTTTAATTCAACCAACACCCAGGACAATCCTTATCCAGAAAAAGGCATAAAAACCTATTAAAACTGCAATACCCACACCTAAAATTACAGGAAGCAGGTCTTTTTTTCCCAGCAGAGAAAATTCAATTCCTGCCCCCAGCCCCGCGAAACAGATAACGAAAAACCACTGAGTCAAATTACTCAGGGTTTCTTTTGTTTCTGGAGGAATTAACCCCAGGGTGGCCAAAAGGGAAGCAAGCAAAAAGCCAAGGACAAACTTGGGAAACCTGGACCATAATATTTTCCCGCTTATTCTTTCCCCCGTTGGCATTCCCCGCAGGATATAAATATAACCCATGCAGAGAATACTTACAGGCATCAGAGCATTGCGGGCTGACTTGGTTATTGTTGCAATGGTTCCAGCCCCCTGGCTATGAGCATGTCCCACGGCAACAGCCTGGGCTGTATTTGCGGTTACCGTCCCGGCAAAATACCCCGCCAGTTCTTCCCCCCAACCCCAGAAGGCAGCTAGAAATGGCAGGCCAAATAGAACCAGGAAATCGGTTAAAAGAACCGCACCCAGGGCAATAAGGATTTCCTTTTCTCTTGCCTTGAGGACAGGAGCAGCAGCCATTATGGCAGAGACACCACAGATCCCAATCCCTATTCCCAGAAGATGCCCTCCTCTTTCCCCAATGGTATACCTCCCCACAACGCCTCCCAGGATAATTCCCAGGCCTATGGAAATGGTCACCATCAGCAAAGCATTGCCCCCTACTGCTGTAACTTCCATAAAATTCATCCTGGTACCAAGAATTACCACCCCCGTCATCAGAAAAACCCTGGTGCAGAACTCAATTCCCGGTTGGAAAATCCGGGTTGCTTTCAACCGGTTTAAAATAAGGTTTTTACCCGCGATGCCCAGGACGATGGCAATTATAACATAATTGAGCACAAAAAAATGAGGCTGAATTACTCTCTCCAGCATCCAGGCAAAAAAACCCAGGAAGGTGCAGAAAATCAACCCAGGGACCAGTGCTATAATATAACCCCCCCAGGAGTTATATCCGTCTGGAGGTAATTTGGCCATAAAACCCTCCTCCTCACCAGGGCAAACGGGGAAGTAATCCCAGAACACCCAGGGTTATTATCACCAGGCCCAGGACAAAGGATATCCAGTCATCATCAATCCTTTTGAGGTTGCTCACAATATTAACCTCCCCTTTTTAAACGAAAATATTCCCCGGGGGAAAAATCTCCCTCCCGGGATAGAAAAAGCCTAGCCTTGGTACCCAAATATTCTATTCTTCAACTTCTTCTTTCTCCATTAAACGGAGGAAATGTTTTACTACTTCAGGAGAAAACTGGGACCCGCTACATCTTTTGATCTCTTCCAGGGCTTCTGGGATCGTTTTTGCAGACTGATAGGGGCGTTCAGAGGTCATGGCATCAAAGGCATCCAGGAGAGAGAGAATCTGAGCCTCGATTCTGATTTCCTCACCTTTTAAACCACTGGGGTAACCCGTTCCATCATAATTTTCATGGTGCTGATAGACAATCTCCGCCACATCCTCTTCTGTATAAATATTTTTGAGATTTTCTTCAATTATTTCTTTTCCCCATTGAGGGTGTTTTTTTACTATCTCCCATTCCTTTTCATTTAGAGGTCCTTTTTTCTGAAGGATCTCACCGGGGATTTTGGTTTTCCCAATATCGTGCAGGAAAGAGGCATAAATAAGGGAAAACAGGTCCTGCCCTTCAAGTCCCATGGCCTGGCCAATTTTTTTGGCCAGGGTCTCAATTCGCCTTCCGTGTCCTTCAATCCGCTGATCCTTTTCCTTAACGCTATCCACCATCTTTTTCCAGTACGCCAGCTGGGTACTTTTTTCTTCAAATATACTATTACTGGTAATATATAGAATATCAACGGGTGTAATGGTTTCGAAAAAACTCCTGCCCTGGATAGGACCCGTTTTAATGTAGGATCCGGACTTAAAAATCTTTTCCCGTTCAATGCTTTTCACTTCCCCGCTGAGGAT
Source organism: Halobacteroidaceae bacterium (assembly GCA_003551665.1). GTDB lineage: Bacteria > Bacillota > Halanaerobiia > B1SED10-174 > B1SED10-174 > T1SED10-26. The sequence continues at coordinate 55,239 of PUNE01000128.1, read as the reverse complement.
AAAGAAAAACTCAAAACCAGAACGGGACCCCTCGCTATCGACGGAAAAAGGCTTCCCGGCCACAATGTGCTGGCGGATTATTTCAATATTCCTATCCTTGTATAAAAGAAACAACTGAGTGGAGGTTTTTGCAATTTTGTCCAGGAAAACTCCTTCGGGATAAATACTGATACTTTCCCGGAAATCAAGGGGAAAGGCATTTTTCCGGGAAGAAATTATTCCTCCCCCCAGGTTTTTGGAGTGCTGCAGAAAATTAATGGCCTCTTTTTGCAGTTTTTCCCGGGTCTTTCCATCCCCGGGATAGAGGGCAATTCCACAGCTGGCCTGCAGGGTTATATCGGTCTCACCAATCCGGAATGGATAATTTCGAAGCTTTTCCAGCAAAGCCTTGACCTCGTCCTCGGAACTGCCCAGCCCACGGGGTATCAGCAAGGCAAACCTGTCACCCCAGAACCTGCTTATGATAACATCTTCTCCGGAGTTTTCCAAAAGGAATTCCCCAATTTTTTTTACCAGGTCCTCTCTCCCACTGGCAGAAAGATTTTCATTCCAGTGCTTGAATTTATCTACGTCAAAATAAACAAGGGAAAAATTGTTTTTTTCCCTCTCCGCTTTTTCCAATTCCTGTTCGAGCCGGTTTTCAAAATAACGCCGGTTAAAAAGGCCCGTAAGGGAATCCGAACTCTTTTTTGGTTCATTTTCACCCGTAAAGTTTTCCCCTTTTTGACCCGAACGGAAAAAAAAGAACCCCGAAACCAGGCCATAGGCCAGAATGGTGCCCGAAAAAATCCAAGAAACCAAAGGATCGGGGTTGATTATCAAAATAAAAATAAAGACGACTGAAAAAATGGTAAGAATAACCAGATTGAGCCGCGAATTCAGGAAAGAAAAAGGTTCCATTAGTGGTACTCCTTTCAAATATAATTACTGTGTTCAACCTTCAAATTCTAATATTAAAGTTCAACATATAATCTGGATTAATGAAGGAAATCTGCCCGCCTTTTCTAGATGGGATCCCTTTCACCACAATCATCGGCATTTTCACGCAAATAGTTTATCTGCTCCTCTTTGCCAAGAACAATCATTGCATCACCAGTTTCCAGTTTTTGTTCGAAACCCGGGTTTAATAACAGATCTTTTTTACTTTTTTTACGAATTGCTAAAACCACAAGGCCTGTCCTCTCAGGTATTTTTGCTTCCTATAGATTTATCCCTGCAAGCTCTGATTTTTCACCGATTAAAACATCCTCCAGGTCAAGGACAACCTCGCCGGCTCTGGTTATGATATCAAGAAAGGAAATAACAGTTGGCCTTAACATAACAGCAGCCATTCTGGTGCCACCAATCTCGTTGGGAGAAATGGTGTTGTTGGCTCCCGCTTTTTTTAGTTTTTCCTGGGTCCTGGATTCAATGGCCCGGGAAACAATATACAGTTTTTCGTTCATCTGCCTGGCCGTTAAAACAGTAAAAACATTTGCCGCGTCAGCAGGAAGGCTGGTAACAAAACCCTTTGCTTTGTTGATATGGGCTTTTTTGAGAGTATCCTCCTGGGTAGCATCACCATGAATGGCATTAATTCCTCTTTCCACGAGTTCCTCATACGGTCTTCCCGGCGCTCAATTACAACGAATGGAACCTTGCTTTTTTGAAAATAACTGACCCATTTGCGGGTTGTCATGCCCAATGAACCTGTTTTCCTAATTTCTTGGTTCCCGGGAAAATCCCTTCTAAAATAAAAAAGGTTTTCAAAATTTAACCAGTAAAGAAGGAATAAACCGGTATCCGGTGAATAATAGTAATACCTATAATTTATTCCTTTTTCTATGGGGGGGTCTTATGTGAAAAGAACCGTTTCCCTGATTTTGGTTGCCGCTTTAATTTTGGTTTTTTCCTTTTCAACACTGGCGGTTGCTCAGCCAGAAAAGGAACAGGTGGAATTGCATAATGGAAAAGTGATCTCTGTTTCAACTTCTTCCCAACACTTTGCAGATGACTTTAGCTCACAATCGTCTGGAAGAAGATGTCCCATCGAAGTTCCAGGATCTTAGCCGTTTTTATTGGCAAACATAGAAATTTGTCCGCGAAGGACTCCTGCTCTGGCAGGAGTTCTTCATTTGTAATCTCAGGGAAGCACTAACCAGGGCTTCCCCCAATACCGGAAAACAACACTTTTTTATTAATCCCCGATAGGGCATAAAAAGCCAAATGGATAGTTTCCAATTTCTGGAATTTTTTCACGTGAATAAATTAGCTCTATTTTACTCCCTGGGTCCTGTCTTTTTTCCTTTGGGAGTATTTTTTTTAGCCTTGACTTTCCAGTTTTTGGAAATTATACTATATTAAACAAATCTGGGAGGGGTTTTTATGATCGGCCTTTTTATTCCCATGCTGGGAGAAAATACTCTGGAACTGGGTTATGGAGATAAGACGACTTCTGTGGAAACGTGTTCGGGCTGGGTTCCAATTTCTGACCTGGAACTAAAAGAAGACGATATTATAACCCTTTACCATCAGAACCGGGAAATCCTTTACGTCCACCCCTCCTCCCTCCAGGAAACCTATGACAGGACTCCCCAGCCCAAAGTCACTACCTGCAGAAATGCTTCTAAAGATGAGGGGGGTTCCCTTTACCCAATTCAAAAAACCAACGTTTTCCCCATCGATGGAGTTTTCTGTATTCACCTTGGGTTCCTGGATTTGAAAAATAATTATCCCTTAAATATCTCCCTCCTAAATCGTCAGGGAGAATTGATTTATAGCAGAATGGAAATTATACCTCCGGCAAAAAATTCCGCGGGAACCAAAACTGCCTGCCACCAGATAAACCTTTCCCACTATGATTTTTCCGGGGATAATTTTTTCTGGGTTAAGCTGGAACTCCTCAATGGAGAACTTGTATTCCAGGAAAAAATTTTCCTAAAATCCAAGGAGAAAGAAAAATATTCCCAGGACCAATGGGAACCTAAAAAAGGCCACTTTGTAAATCGTTCAAGGTAAAAAAAATTTTGGCCCGGGGGCAAGGAGGGATCTTTATGTTATCTTCTATCGGGAGTGCAATCAGGAGCGGAATCTCTTCCATCAGGAGCGGTCTAGAGATTGCTGGAGAAGGACACCTGGCCAGAAGCAGGATGCAAACTGAAGTTATTGCTCCCAGCATAGGGAAGGGCATAAAACAGGGAGCCCGTGATGTCATCAGTGGATACACCGACGACCCGACTGTTTCTGCAGGTTCCAAGGGAGCCGTTGCTTTTCATGGAGGTGTTAATGCTGCCAAGCAGGCCGGAACCCGAGGAATAATAAGAGGTGCGGGCAGTGCCCTGGTAAGAAGTAAGTTGGGAGGAGTCGGCTGGGCTCCAGATGCAATAAGGTTTGGCAGGGGTTTTTACCAGGGCTTTACCGCCGGCCTTTCCCGGTTCGGGGAATGATAATATAAAATCAGGGCCATCCAGGGAAATATTTCACCCCTGGGCCGATCCCTGTCTGGCCCTAACACGAGGTGAATAAGTTGTTGGATTACCTCTGGTTAATAAGCATAATTGTTTTTCTTGCAATCTGGGATAAAACAAAAGAAACACTGTTTTTTCTTTTCACCTTTGTCCTGCCGTACTTAATTCTTGTAGAAGTATACCCTGCAACATTTGATGGAATTGAGCGGCTTTTGCTTATCTGTTTTCTTACCCTTCTGAGTTTTGGCTGGCTTTTTATCTATAATAAAAAAACGGCTAAAGCCTGAAAATTAAACCCCTTAGTTTAATTTACCCGCTGAAATCCAGGATAAAAAGAATATGCCGCCTGAAAATGGCGGCATTTTTCTTTAAAGGTCTCTTCTCTGGATAAAAAAAGAAGATAGAAATAAAAAAACCAGGGTCAAAGCAGAATAAAGAAGTAGTTCAGCCCAAAGAGGATTTCCGGCAAGGGCTTCACTCACCTGGTACTGGTAAAAAAGGGTGAAAGGATGAATTGCCTCTATCTGAGGTTGCATGGCTGCCAGAAAATCGGAAATATAAAGAACGGCAATAATCCCAATTGTCCAGGAAACTGACTGACGATTGGTTTTCCCCACACTCGCAACACAAAGAGCCAGAGCAGAAAACATAATGTGTAAAAAGAAACTTATCAAAAACACCCAGAAGAATCCATAAAACCCGGGAATATCATCAATGGAAAAAACCCGGGCCCAGATGTAAACTCCGACTACGAGGACGAAATTGATTAAAAAGAGTCCCAGGACAGTTGCCAGAAAATCAGCCAATATAATTCGAGATCTTTTCAAAGGTAGAGAAAAAAGCAAATCACCAGTTCCGGATTCAATTTCCCGGCCAATTTCTAAGCTGCGGACAACTCCAAAACCCATTAAAATAAAAAGAATCAGGGGGTGTCGCCAGGTCATTGCCAGATAACTGGCAGTTAATTCTTCCAGAGAGAATCCTACCCCCACAAAACCCCGAAAAAGATCCTCAAACTGGACAAACATCTGGGTTAAAAATCCGGTTTCTACAGTAAATGCTTCATAGCTCCAGACAATTAACCCGCTTACAGCGAGATGACCGATAACAATTGCCAGAAGAGAGCCTTTCTGTTCCCCAAAACGAAGTCGAAATATTTCTCTCACTGCCCTTCCCCCTCTCCTGACCGATAATATTCCAGGAAAAGGTCCTCAAGCCTTCCTCTTTCCCATTGCAGATCCTCAATTGTTCCTTTCTGCAAAAGCTCTCTAAAAAAGGGGTCAGGTCGGCCAGATATTTTTCCCTTTACAATTTTCTGGGAAATAATCAGGTCCTTCAGGCCCATCTCCTGGAGTTCATCTGGAGAAAGTTCTTCCTTGAGGGAAAATTCCACATTGTAAATTCTGCGGGAAGCAAGATTATTTACTTCTTCCAGGGCAACCATTTTCCCCTTCCTGATTATTGCTACCCGGTTACATACCCTTTCAACCTCACTCAAATTGTGAGAAGACATAAAAACAGTTCCGCCTGAACCAACATAATCCCTGAATAAACCGTAAACCTGGAGTTGAATCAGTGGGTCCAGGCCCGTTGTGGGCTCATCAACAAAAAGAATTCTGGGCCGGTGTTGAAGGGCAATTATCAAACCCAGTTTTTGCTTCATTCCCCTGGAATACTCGCCAACCTTCCTTTGCAGGTCTTTCCGGGGAAAGGATAGGGCTTCCATTACTTCTTCCTGGTAAATCATCTCGCCCCCCATGTTTCGGGCGAAAAACTCAACAATGGTTGCCCCTGTGTGTCTTTCATACAGGGCTAGTTCTCCCGGGAGATACCCTACCTCTCTTCTTGTCGCAATCCCCTCATTTTCCAGGGGATCTGTTCCCAGGACCTGAGCCCTGCCGGAGGTGGGATGTAATAATCCCAGAAGAACGCGAATGGTTGTGGTTTTTCCGGCCCCGTTGGAACCAAGAAAACCAAATATCTCTCCCTTATGGACCTCCAGGTCAATATCCCAGATCCCCTCGCCAGATCGGTAAACCTTGGTCAGTCTTTCTGTCTTTACAACTGCCAACCACCCTCACCCCCTTCATTGGCCATTAAACTTCTACCTTCTGCAACCAGTCCCAGTTATCCAGAGTCCATTTTACGGTTCTCTCAACTCCTTCGTCCAGGGGAATTTCCGGTTGCCATTCCAGCATTTCTTGGGCCTTATCAATATCCGCCCATGTTGCCATCATATCTGCTTGGTGAAATTCCTTGAAGTCTAACCTTGCTTTTTTCCCGGTATATTCTTCAATCAATTTAATGGCAGTTTTAAGCTCATTGGGTTTATTGTTTCCCAGATTAATTACCTGGTAACCTACCTTTTTCAATCCTGCCACTGTTCCCCTGGCCACATCATCAACAAAAGTGAAGTCTCTTTTTTGAGTTCCGTCTCCAAAAATTTCCAGGGGGTTTCCTTCCATACACCACTTAATAAAGCGGAAAATACTCATGTCCGGCCTTCCTGCGGGGCCGTAGACGGTGAAATAACGGAAAACAGTAACATCAATCTCGTAGAGGTTGTGATAGGAATAAGCCATCATTTCAGCGGCCTTTTTGGATGCAGCATAGGGAGAAATGGGTGTGTTAACCGGCAAATCTTCCCTGAAGGGCATTTTCTGACCGGCATAAAGAGATGAAGTTGAAGCCAGAATAAACTTATTTATGTCGTGCCGGCGGCAGAGTTCGAGGAGGTTCAGGGTGCCGTTGGCATTTGTGGTCATATAAACAAAAGGATTTACCATGCTATATCGAACCCCTGCCCTTGCAGCTTCATTAATAACAGCGGAAAATTTATGGTCCGCAAAAATTGGGCTAAGAGCTTCGAAGTTCTCTATATCTACCTGGAAAAACTTAAAGTTTTTGTTACCCTCCAGCCGGTCTATTCGCCACCTTTTTAAAGCAACATCATAGTAGGTATTCATATTGTCCAGGCCTACTACTTCATATCCCCGTCCTAATAACTCTTCGCATACCTTGCTTCCTATAAAGCCGGCAGCACCTGTAACCAGAACTTTTTCCATTACTACAACCTCCAGTACTTGAACCCAAGTTTTTCTACATCTTTTCGATTATAAACTGACTTAACATCAATGAAAACAGGATTTTCCCTGGTAAGATTTAAAAATTGCTCCAGACCCATATCCAAAAACTGGTTGTGTTTAACAGCAAGAATAATCCCATCATAAGGTTCTTTATCACCTATTTCCCGGAGCAATTCAATATTATATTCCTCTTTAACTTCTTCAGGATCTGCCCAGGGATCGTAAATAAATGGTTCTACACCAAATTCCTGCAGTTCATGGAAAATATCAATAACCTTGGTATTGCGAATATCATGGATATTTTCTTTGAAGGTAAGTCCCAGAATTAAAACTTTCGTTCCTTTTACGGACTTTGAAGCTTCAATAAGTTTCTTTACAGTCTGCTCCCCGATAAATTTCCCCATCCGGTCATTAATCCGCCTACCGGCCAGAATTACTTCGGGGTTATATCCCACTGCTCCAGCCTTATAAGTAAGGTAATAGGGATCCACTCCAATGCAGTGTCCACCCACAAGTCCGGGTTCATAACGGTGGAAATTCCATTTTGTTGCAGCAGCATCAATAACCTCCAGGGTGTTGATACCCAGGCGCTCAAATATCAGGGCCAGTTCGTTAACCAGGGCAATATTTAAGTCCCGCTGAATATTTTCGATTACCTTTGCTGCCTCAGCTGTTTTTATATTGGAAACCAGGTGCACCCCGGCTGTAATAATCGAGTCATATATTTTCCCGAGAATCTCCGTTGTTTCTTTATCCTGCCCCCCAACAACCTTAACAATTTTGGTCAGGTCATGTTCTCTGTCCCCGGGGTTAACCCGTTCCGGGGAATAACCAACTTTAAAATCCCTCCCGCATTTCAAACCGGATATTTTCTCCAGAATAGGGATGCAGACCTCTTCCGTAGCTCCTGGATAGACAGTAGATTCAAATACAACTATTGAACCCCGGGGCATAAATTCCCCAACGGTTTCTGAAGCCTTCTGCACAGGGGTTAAATCCGGAATATTATGAGCATCAACTGGAGTGGGAGCTGTAATAATGAAAACCCTGGCCTCTTTCAATTTTTCAGGGCGGGTTGTAAAATCAATTGAACACTCTTTCAACTGCTCAGAAGATAATTCTCCGGTTCTATCAAGGTTGTTTTTTAGCTCTTCTACTCTCTTTTTCACTATTTCATATCCGATTACCTCAAAGTGGGAAGCCAGGTGATAGGCCAGGGGCATTCCCACATAACCCAAACCAACAACTGCAATTTTTTCTTTCCCCTGTTTTAAATCGGCGAAGGTAACTGTCATTCCTAAAACACTCCTCCTTTAAAAATAAAGCCTTTTTTCCAGGAATTATTTATCCGGGCGATAATATTCCCTGAGTTTGCAATGATTTTCAACTCTCGCCTGGAATTAAACAGATAAATTTAATTTCTCCAAAAACCTTTTTGTTACCTGCTTATTTACTCCGAAAGAACCGGATCAGGGTTTTTGTTTTTGCCAGCCTGGAGCCCAAAACAAAAAATGGCCCTTTAAGGCCATGCATGGATAGTTCTATCCTGGTTCAACCCTTTTCTTCTTTTAATTCAGGGGGCAGTTTAAAATAGCCATCAGGTCCGGGATTGAACTCAAAAACCTCTTCTACTGCATCAATATTCAAAGGCCCGTAAATATGAGGATAAAGTTTCCCGCTTCCGTACAGGTCTTCAAACCTGATTTCTGCTTCTACTTTTTCCTCATTAATGGTAAGTAGCAAAAGTCCTTTTTGGCCTTTGAACAGGTAGTTGGCAACATCAATTACCTGCTCAACAGTTGAGCAGTGAATAAAGCCTTCTGTAGTAAGGGATTTTGACCTGTATATCCCTTCACGGCGAGCTTTTTGCCAGTTCCGCTCACTGGTAATATGGGTAATCATTCTTCCCAACTCCTTTTAATATTATTCCTGTTCCCAGGCAAAAGGAAGGAGATCCTCAAGAAGGACAACTCTTCCGCGGGCTATCATGACCTCCGCCTTAAGATTGTCCTCGTGCAACTGCCTTAAAAATTCCCGGCACCTTCCGCAGGGGGGCAGAATTTTTCCATCCTCTCCCACTGCAACTGCTTTTACTATCCTATTTTCACCCCCTGTTATCATGGCTGCTGCCGCTGAATGTTCAGCGCAAAACCCCATGGAACAGGAAGTATCGATGCAAACTCCGGTATAGACATTCCCATTATGAGTAAGTAATGCCGCCCCAACGCTTCCAGCTTCAGCATATGGAGAAAGTTTTCTGCTAACTGCAACTTCTTTCGCTTTCTGGTAAAGTTCCGGGAAATCCATGTCCAGTCTCCTCCAAAAGAAAAATTTTCCCACGGCTCTTCTTATTATATCACAAAACCCCAAAAATCTCCTAAAATTTAACTCTAACGCCCTTTATTTCTCCTTTTCCCCAGGTACCCCCTATTCCCCGGAAAGGACCTGTATTTTATGGCATCTTCGCGGAGCAGAGGGTGTTTTTTCATATTCTCCACGATTTCTTCCCCGGTTATATGGGTATAGATTTCGGTTGTGGAAATACTGGTGTGGCCGGCAATTTCCTTCAGGGTTTTGATGTTTACCCCACTCTGGAGAAGGAGCGTAAAACAGGTATGCCGGAGTTTATGAACACTTAATCCCGGCCGGTTTAACCCAGCCTGCTTTAGGAATTTTTTTAGATTGGTTTGAATTCCCCTTTTCCCCATGGGCTTTCCATAGCGGTTTAGAAATACCCGGCTTGTTTCAGTACTGGGCTTTCTCAGGGCAAGCCATTCCCGGAGGGCAATTTTAGTTGATTCGGCCAGCGGAACTGTTCTTTCCTTGGCTCCCTTACCGCGAAATAAAACATAGCCCTCCTCAAGGTAGAGCTGATTGATTTCCAGTCCTGCAAGCTCTGAGAGACGACATCCTGTCTGCAGAAACAGAGCAAAAATTGCATAGTCTCTTTCCGGAAACCAGCTCTTTTTCTTTATGGTTTGCAAAAGTTTTCCCGCTTCTTCCAGGGTTAAATACTGGGGAAGCTTTTTTTCTTCCTTGCGGCGGGATAAATTAAGGGCAGGGTTTTCTTCCAGAGAGTATTCCGGCTCCCGGCAGATAAATTGAAAAAAACCAGAAATAGCGGCTATCTTCCTATTTAATGCTGCTGTTTTATTTTTCCTTTTTCTGTAAGCGTATTGCAAAAAAGAACGCAGATGGGAACCCTTGATATCTTCAAGGGTCCAGTTCTCCCCTGAGAAAATTTCCGAGGAAAGGAATTTGCCCAGAAGACTCAGGTCCTGATTATATCCTTCTACTGTTCCCGAACTCAAGCCTCGCTCTATTTCCAGAAAAGCCAGGTAATTCTCAAGTGCCTGGTTAAAGTGTTTTCCCAAAGGAATCCCTCCTCCCATTTTTTTCCACAAATAATTATACCACGTTTCCCACTATCTGGCAAATAATGGAAGTTTGTTGCCGGGGTTTTTTCTAAAATGCCAGGAAGATTAAGGCACCTCCCCTTTATTTTTATGAAGAAGGTTCTGGTTTTCAGGCCAGTTAGAAAAACATTCTTACTTCCCGACAACAACTCCCGCCTCCAATTGAATATGTTGTTTTCCCGGGGAAAAATACGAATTTCAGCTTCGGAAACAGGAAAAAATTGCAGTCTGAAAATTGATTTTATAAATGAAGAAACACCTCTCTCCGAGGAGACAGGTGTTGATTTCAGTGTCATTCTTTCCCTTGTTTTTAGCCAGTCCAATCCTTTTCCAGGTTAGCCAGCCTTCTGGCGATTTGCCCGTTGAATTCCTCTTCTTCCAGTGAGGGATCCCTGGTAGAAAACCAGAGGCGGCAGGGTACCCTGGAACAATAACCACAGTTTTTTAGTTCTTTCTCCTGTGCACATTCATAAATCGGGCAAAGATCCCCTCCATAATCTTGGGCCCAGAAAACCTTCCCTCCAATTTCATGACAGCCAGGACACTCTTTTTGGTATAACCCGCACTCACTGGAACAAATTACTCCACAACTCGTAAGCAAAGTCCTTCCCTCACTCTCTAAATTCACTTTCCTCACTTTTTCCAGGTACAAAAATTCCTTTGCTTCCGGGTGGTTGGGTTTTCAACCCTGGATCGGAAAGCTCTAATCTTCTTCTTTCTCTTCTTTCAGAATTTCTTTTAGTTTTTCCTTTTCATTTTCTCGAGCCCTAGAAAAAAAGCTCCAGGTGATATAAAAACCACCGCCCAGCATGAGGATAAAACCAAGATAATAGGTTCCGCCAAGACCCTCCCCAGTTGTAACTCCCAGCCAAAAGACCAACAATCCAATTAATATGATTACAATTCCCACAAGTATGTTTTTCATTTTTTCCTCCCAGATTATAGGTTTGCACCCCGAAGAAAGGAATCTTTTCTCTTACCCTATTTCCTTATTGGAACCAGCCAGTTTCCCTTCATTTTTTTTGATTTTCCCGCATCAAATCCCTTTCGAAAATAAAACTCCTGCAAAATTTTTATTTTTTTGGAAACTATCCGGGGGAAGTTTTTTTCGAAAGGAGAAATTAATTGTATAACCAGTAATAAGGGGGAATTTCATGTTTTTCTTCTCCGGGCAGAAAAACCGGTATTCAACTGTGTTTTTCCTGGTGCTTTTTATTTTGTTCATTGCCTTGCTTTCCCATTTTTCTAAAGTAAGAGCAGAACACTGGGGATACTGGGCTCCCCTTGAGGTTCGAGAAAGTGAAGAAACCGGGCTGGAGGGGTTTGAAAGGGAAATGGTCATTGAAGCCCTTGAAGATATTCTCCATTTATATGAAAAAACCCCACCCCTAAACCCTCCCCTGGAGGTTCAAATTCAACCAGTTGCGCAGCTCTATTCTCCTTTCCCGCTTACTTCAGACAGAAAGGGCCCCCCAAGAGCAAGCCTTGACCTGCGGATGTTCTTTCCCCGCCAGGGAATAAAGGGACCCACGGGAAGCCTGCAGGTCTGGCTAAACGACCCAGAAACCCTTCTGGGGAAACCCCTGGCCGAAGATGGGGATGGAAAGATCTACCTTCTGCCTCCGGTTATTGAACAAACCCCCGGGGGAGATCTCTTTTCCCGTTCCGCCCATCCAGTGGGGTACGAGGAGAAATTTCCCTCCTTTAGTTTTTTCCCCCTATGGAGCTGGGAGATAGAAACCTTTCTCCGTTCAGTAATCCGCCCTACTTTTGCCCTTTCTGAAAGCAGCGTTATAACCATTTTAACCCCATCCAGCAAACCCTACTGGAAACCTGTTTCCCAGGAACGGTGGATCAAGGGCCTGCTCGTGTATGCTCAAAGCGAAATCGATGCATTTCTGGAGGGAGTTGAGGCCGAGAAAGAAAGTGAGGTTACACAGGCTCAAATTGATACCCTGCAAAGACAGATTTCCGGCTTAAAAGCCCAGAGTGACCCTGAAGCTATAATTGAAAACCACGAGCAGGGATTGCAGGCCATTGAAAATTTAATTGAAATGGCTGAATTCAATTTAGAACAGGCCCAGACTGAAGAAGAAAAGGATATGTGGGAAGAAACTCTTGCATCTCATCAGGAAAACCTCCAAAACCAGAAAGAAAATCTCGATGAAAGGCTTAAAGGTTGGGAAAAAGCAACCGCAGAAGTAATAGAATTTGGAGAAAAACTTATCCAGGGACTAATGGCTGCTAGCGAACTGGGCGAAGAAATAGAAACCTTGATTTTAGCAGAAAACTGGGCGGCAATCGAAGAAAAGGGAAAGGAACTGGGTAGTGATTACCTGGTATTTTTAGCCAGAGTGGGTCGGGCCAGGATTGAACTGGAAAAAGAACTGGCCAGCCTTTCCCCAACCGAGCGAAATGCCCCGGCCTATGGGTTTGATATTCCACCAACTCATCCCTTTGGGCCCCATCAACACCTCATTGCCATGGACTATGATGCAGAGCGACCATCCGGCCTTGTTTCCCCTGATACAGAAGGTTCTCGGCCTCTTGTGAGCATCAATCCTGAATTTTTTGACCCGGACCTGCCCCCAACAACCATCCAGCTCATTACAGTAAGGTGGTGGGAAAGGACAGATGCCCTCCACTTTTCTGAGGGGTGGAGCCATTACCATGAAGCCAGGCGGACAATGATGGAAAATCTCTGGAATAACCTGGACTGGAACCGGCTAGAACAACTCCTAAATTGATTGGCCAAAATGAAAAAAAGGCTCCTCTTTTATAAGAAGAGCCTTTTTTATCACCTGATTTTTTCCCACTCTTTCCGCATTTTAATATCCCCGTTACTCTCCAGGTGGTCTGTTGCTAAAATCCCTTCCAGGTGATCAATTTCGTGCTGGAAAAGTTCGGCCAGATCATCACAAAACTCGAGTTCCCTTTCCCATCCTTTCTCATCCTGAAATACAACCTTAATCCTTCTGTGCCGCCTGATATTAACAAAGAAAGCAACCTCAAAGCTAAAACAACTATCCCAGACCCGAAATTTTTCGGGACTTTTTTCTGTAATGCGGGGATTTACCATAACCAGTTCTTTCCCACCCTGGTTATAATAGACAACCCTGACTGGATAACCTATCTGGGGTGCTGCAAGGGCCCTTCCAATTTCATATTTTTCCTGCAGGTAGAGAAGGGTGTCCCGGAGGTCGGTTATAATTTTTTCCAGGTTTTCCGAAAATTCTTTTATGTCCTGGGCTTTTTCCCCTAGGGCGGGGTTCCCCAGTAGCAAAACCTGTTTCTGCGCCATTTATACCACCTTTTTCTTTGTTCCCCACGGTGCAGGAAAAAGGATTTTTTAAATTACTCGCCAACTCAAAGGCAAACATTTAACGCCCACTTCCTGCTCGAGCATTGCTCAGCCTGGACTTGTGAGCAATTTTCTCAGGGTCAGCAGCCAGGCGTTTTCGGCCTGCCCTTAAAAGAACAAAACCAAGTGCATAAACTGCTGCTCCAGAAATGAACATCCCTTCGTTACCCATTATGTCCATGGAAAAACCCAGAACGCTGGGTCCAATCATCTGCCCGGTCATGGTAAAAACATAATACAGGCCAATATAATAACCAACCCTGTCTCGGCCTCCCAAATCAGCAATTAGAGGCATTGCCTGAACATTAATTAAAGCCCAACCAAATCCTGCTACAATAAAAATTCCGCCTATTACCATTGGTTCCCGAACAGGAATCGAAACAAGAAAAAGAACCGGAACCATTGCCAGGCCTATGAGCATTGCAGGTACCTTGCCCAGCCTGGTTCCAATATAACCTGCGAGCAGGGCAAATACAAGAAAGGCCCCCGCAAAAGTGGTCAGGATAAATGCTGCCCTTCCTTCGGTAAGCCCCAGGGTTTCCACTCCATAAATGGGGAACATGGCATCAAGGCCAGCAAAACCAATAAAATATGTAAGCATGGCAGCCAGGGTCAAAAATTCTCCCCTTTTTTCCGGTTTTAAAAGAACCAGGATCCCTCCAAAAGCTTCTTTTATCGGATTGCGAGAAGAAACCGGAGAATTATCAATATAGGGTGGGTGGCGGTCTGCTTTCTTCCAGACAATAAAAAGGGTTAAAAAAAGAATTGCCGCACCAATACCGAAAGTCAACCTCGGATCGATGTCGTAAATCAGGGAAAGCCCGCCAAAGGCAATCAGGGTTCCAATGCCCCCCATCAGGTTAATAATACCGTTGGCAGTTGATCGTTTTTCGGGAGGGGTGTGATCCGGCATGAGAGAAATTATCGGTCCCCGGTAGGAATGCATGGCTGCTGTAAAAGCTATTTCGGTAATAATTAAAGTCCACAGCATCGCCGCTGCAAAGGGGATGGCAAAAAAAGTTAAAGCCGCAAGGGGCAGGGCTACCAGAACAAAAGGAAGGCGCCGGCCAAGGGGAGAATTAACCCGATCTGACCAGGCACCTATAACCGGGATTAAAAGAAGTCCTAATAAATTATCAGTTCCCATCAAAAGACCAATTAACCCCCGCGATTCAATAAAGTGACGGTACATCAAGGGTAGAAAGGCATTGTAGGTTGTAAAGGCTACCTGAACTCCAAGAAAACCAAAACCTATCCACCAGATCTTTGCATAAGAAAAGTTGTCTTTTTTGTTTTCACCTTCTTCAACAGGCTGTTTTCCCCGGGAAAAAAGCCCTGAAAACATGCTTTTAATCTGCATTGTTATCAGCTCTCTTCATTTTTTTATTGCTTTCTACCCTTAAGCAATGGCGTTTATAATTCCCGCTCTTTTGGAGCTTTTTTAATAAGCTGGGTTTTTTGACCACATAATTCCTTAATTCATTTTTTGCCTTTTTACTCCTTCAACATTTTTGATTAAGTTAGGTTTTGTTTTAATCATTTCCTTCCCCTAACAATAAACCCCTCCGGGGAGAGGTTTCTTAACCAATCTTATAGCAATTTCCAGGAACCCTTCAACCAAAAAACCAGACTATTACCCCGACCAGGGCCAAAATTATACCCAGACCTTTTATTATTTTTATCGTTTGCCCGGAATAATTGAACTCTGCCTCCATGCTTTTAAAAACTTCTTTCTGCACCTTCAAAACCTCTTCAGGAAAAAGAAAAAAAATAACTGCAATTACCCAAACAATTATTGCACCAAAAATTGATTCCACAATTTTTCCCCCTAATTAATAACTCTTGTTATCTTTTTCTCAGTCTGGGATCAAGGACATCGCGCAGACCGTCACCAATAAAATTGAAGCCCAAAACTGTCAGCATTATTGCCACCCCAGGGAAAGTTGCAATCCAGTGCGCTCTCCTTAAATAGGCTCTTCCATCAGCCAGAATTGCCCCCCAACATGGAGTTGGAGGCTGAGCTCCCATCCCCAGAAAACTTAATGCTGAAGCAGCAATTAATGCCGAAGGAAAGTGCAATGTGGCCACAACAATTACCGGCCCGATAACATTCGGCAGAACATGAAACAAAATCATCCTGCTGTTGCTGGCCCCCAAAGCCCTGGCAGCCATAACATAATCGGATTCCCGAACAGAGAGTACCTGTCCCCTGACCAGTCGGGCATAGGTACTCCACCCCACAATTCCCAGAACAACCATTACATTATACAAACCCGGTCCCAGAGCACTTACAATAGCCAGGGCCAGTACAAGAACAGGAAAAGAGAGCGTAATATCCACTAACCTCATGATTATTGCGTCTGCATAACCCCCGAAAAAACCGGCAATCAGCCCCAGTGTTATCCCCACTACAGCGGATATTGAAACAATAACAATTCCATAAGTCAGGGCAATTCGGGACCCAAAAATAATCCTGCTCAAAACACACCTCCCCAGGGCATCAGTCCCCAGGGGGTAATCGCTGCTGGGAGGGGATAATCTCGCTCGCAGGTTTTGTTCTCTAAAACTATTAGGAGCAAGGAAGGGAGCAAAAATCGCGGTTAAAACAATGGTAATTACAATAATTATTCCCACAACCGCAAGCTTATTTCTGCCCAGCTCTTTTACAAATTTCGGCATGTTTTTCCAAACCTCCTATATTTGGGATTCCCGTTATTAATCAAAACGAATTCTGGGATCAACAATTGCATAAACAATATCTGCTAAAAGGTTAGCAAACATAACGATTATCGCAATTATCAAAACTGTACCCTGGATAACGGGAAAATCCCGTTCGAAAAGAGATCCTACGAGCATGCGACCCATGCCGGGCCAGGAAAAAATTGTCTCCGTAATAACGGCCCCGCCAAATAAGAAGGGCAACTGGAGAGCAACCATTGTTACTACAGGGATCATGGCATTTTTCAGGGCGTGCTTATAGATGACAATTCTTTCGGCAAGGCCCTTGGAACGAGCAGTAAGAATATAGTCCTGCCTGATTACTTCAAGCATGCTGGAACGAACCAGCCTGGCTATAATTGCCATCTGGGCTGTGCTCAAAACAATTGCAGGCATAATTAATTGGTTCAAATCCCCCCTACCCGAAATGGGGAGCCAGCCCAACCTGACTCCAAATATTAGCATCATCATCAAACCGAGCCAGAATGGGGGCATTGAAACCCCAAATAGAGCAAAGGTCATTGAAGAATAGTCCAGCCAGGAATATTGCTTCACAGCAGAGATAATTCCTGCCGCTATCCCAACCAAAAGGGCAAGAACCATTGCGGTAATAGTTAATTCAAGGGTTGCAGGCAACCTGTCCCTTATCATCTCAATTACCGGTCTTCGGGACTGTATGGAACGGCCAAAATCACCGGTAATAATCCGACCCAACCATCGAAAATACTGAATATGCAGGGGAAGGTCGAGCCCATGAACCTGCCTGATATGGGCAATGGCTTCCTCGGAAGCCATTAAACCCAGCATTATCCGGGCGGGGTCTCCTTCGGAAAGGTGCATAATGGAAAATGTAATTAATGTAACCCCGATTAAAATCGGAATCATTGTGAAAAATCTCCTGATAATGAAGGTTAACATTAACTTCCCTCCTGCTTAATTGTGGCCGCGGAGCATAAGCTCCGCGGCCTACCATCAATCTTTATTTCCAGTATACTCTCCAAAGGTCGTTTAAGGGGCCTCCATAACGCCGGGGAGCAGCGATGAACCCAGCAAGACCCTGATTATGGGCAAATGTTGTAACTTCATTAACCAGGAAAATATGGGGCAGTTCATCTGCGAGAATCCGCTGAACCCTGTCATATATTTCCTTACGAGTCTCAATATCAACAGTAAAACGCCCATAATCAAGCAGGAAGTCGATCTCGGGGTTGTTATAATTGTTAAAGTTATATCCCCCATCAGACCTGAACAGAGAAAAGGTTGCATAATCAGGGTCGACTATTCCTGTCCAGCCTATATTGATCAAATCATATTCAAAGCTGAAAAGCCTGTCCAGGAGCATTCCAAATTCAATTACTTCGATTTCCATATTGATGCCAACATCGGCAAATTGCTCCTGCACAGCAGTCATGGTCAGAACCCCGACTTCGCCTGGAGCACGATGGAGTTTAATATCGAATCCATCCGGATAACCCGCTTCTGCCAGGAGTTCCCGTGCTTTGTCAGGGTCATAGGGGTAGGGATCTAAATCTTCATTAAAAGCCCAGGCTAAACTTGGAGGAATTGGGCCCAAAGCTGGATAAGCTAATCCAGCATAAATGGTTTCAGCGATTTCCTCCCGGTCAATTGCATAGGCCATTGCCTGCCGAACCAACTTGTTGGAAAGGATTTCGTGATCAAGGTTGGGGACAATAAAGACATAAGCCAGAGCTAAATATTCTCCAAGGACCAGGTTGGGATCCTCCCGAATCCATTCCACGTCATCCGGAGGTACTGTGTAGGCAAAATCAATTCCACCAACCTCGAGTTCCATCATTTGAACAGAAGCTTCTTCAATTACTCTTATTACCAGTTCATCCATATAGGGGCGGCCTCTCCAGTGATCTTCAAATGCCCTTAATTCAATCCTGTCACCGGGAACCCACTGGATAAATTCAAAAGGTCCTGTTCCCACCGGATCAAAAGCATAATCTTCCCCGAGTTCTTCAGCAATATGCTTGGGGACAATTTGCATCATGGGAATTACCTGGGTGATAAATGGGGCCATGGGCTCGGAAAGGGTGAGCTGAATAGTATACGTATCAATAATTTCTATATCATCAACAGGTAGGAAGTAAGTCCGGTTGGGAGAGCCGAATTCTTCATCCAGAATTGTTTCAAAGGTATATTTTACATCTTCCGCTGTAAATTCAGTCCCATCGTGAAACTTAACTCCCTGACGCAAATTAAAGATATAAGTCATGGGATCAGGGTTTTCCCAGCTTTCGGCAAGAGCCGGAGTAGGTTCGAGTCTCTCATTTAACTCTACAAGGGTATCTCCAATCTGAGTAGCAACCAGCTCAGAATATACATCCGTGATCATCCGAGCATCAAGGGTTTTAATGTCCGCAGGCAGGGCAACTGTTATCTTCCCTCCATGCTGGGAACCAATAACTGACACACTCAAACCGGCTACCAGGAAAACACAAACCAAAGCAAGCACCAGAAATTTTGTCCTTTTCAAAAAATCACCTCCCATAATATTTAAGACCTGTATTTTTCCCAACGAAAATTGATTTTTTCCCTTCTGTTTATCCCCTCCCTTTTGCTCTGTTTCTCCAGAGATACCTTGCCACTTTAAAGTGTTAACTAATTTTACCATAGAAATATTGCGGAGAAAAGAAATTTTTTCCCGGTTGCTTTGCTTACTGACAGGTCAATAATTTAAAACTTTGGTTTATTAATTCGCTCATACCAATAGATTCATTGAAATGGGCAAAACCCCTTTTCCCAACATTCAAAATTTTCCGCAAAAAAGAAAAAACCCCCATTCGCAGGGTTTTTCGTCGATTTTTTTACGTTTTCAATTCTTTCATTCTTCCCAATTATTTAAGGGGAAACCCGGAGGTAATTTTTCCACAGGAAAAAGATGAATATTTACCCTAGTTTTGCTATCTCCCCTTTCCAGGCTTATCAACTCCCTCTCCATATCACTCCTCCCAGGAGTTTCCATTCCGTAAACTCCAACGAACTCTTCTCTTCCGCACTGCCCAAGAATTCCTCCCACAACCAGGTAGTTTTTATTCTGTTCAAAATGACCCTTTTCATAGTCAAAGGCCACGAAATATTCCAGCTCCCTTTGCCCCTTTTCCCAATCCATAAAGACTCCTGAAACTGGGAGGCGGGCTCCTTCTTCCCAGAGGAAAAGGTATGCAGACTTTTGATCCTCCAGAGGAATTTCAACTTCTAAAACTCCTCGCAGGGTTGTTTGCCCTGTTTCCAAAGAACGGCATCCGGAAAAAATAAGCAAAATGAATACCAGTGAACCTAAAAGCAACATACACCCTTTCATCTCAATATTCTTTTTTCGGGAACCCAAATTTTCAATTTGCTGCATTTTCCGCATCTTATTTCCCCCATCTCTTACCCTATTCAAAGTTTCTTTCAACCCAAAAAGCTTCTAACTATTATTTCGGGTTTTTTGATCTAGTTTTTCAGGGGTTCTTTCTTGCGGGGGTGGCAATAACCCGGGAACAAACGAATGATGTCATCCAAAAAAACTCCCCCGGTAAAGCCCAGGGGAGTTTTTCCCAGTCCTTTTTTGTTTTTAACCCGGAAACGGTTACTCGCAGCATAAGTTAATTTTCCATTTTTTTCAGGAACTCAATTACTTCAACTATCTCCACCGGGTTTTGCCCCTTTATATTTTTAATACACCTCTCCCGGCATTTTAGAAGGATACCTTCCTTTTGATCATTTTCAACAATTTCCCCTGCCAGCCTTGCTGCTCCGGTAAAATTACCCACCATGACTCTCCGCATTATACCCCTAATATTAAGGTCCGTTGCCTGCATACAGTTTGGGCGTTCGCAAAAAAGACATTCTGAAGCTTTTAGCATTACTCGCCGGGTTTTTTCAGGGTAATTGGAGTAAAGGTCTTTTCTGGAAAAAGGTTTTTCCTGCAGCTTAACATAATTCTTTCTATCCTTTTTATACACAAAGGTTTCCAGGCCCCGTTTTCTTAAAACAGCATTGGCCGCTGCAATTCCAGAAACAGTTACCGCTGGAGTTCCTGTTCCCATTACAGTTGATTCCCCACAGTAGAAAAGATTGGGCCATTCACTTCGTGTATGGAGCCTCTTTAACAGGTGCTGGCCCAGCATCTGCTTGGGACCTGCAACTGCCCCGGCATTTTTCATGGTATATCGTTCAATGGTAGCTGGAGTTGCGACCTCTGAATACTTAACCCCTTGAGTAAAACCAGGGAATCTTTTTTCCAGGACCTGAAGCAATCTTTTTCTTTCCTCGTCTTTCTGCTTTTTATATTTATTTCTGTCCTCCGGATCCCACCTTTTAAAGGAAGGACCGATAGCCATAACCACCTGGCTATCCTGATCACAAAGAGTCCGGTCTACGAGGCTAAAAATATACACAGTTATCTCGCTTTCGTCTATCTGTTCGGGGTTTCCAACCAGCATTTCCACCGGCAATGTTTCGGGGGGAATAACCTCTTTTTTAACCCGGGAATACAGAACAATGCTGGGGTAGGTGGGTATCTGCCTTTCAGCCCAGCTTATCCTTTCTCGACTAACATGTTTTTTATCAACAAGCTTCCGGTAAAAATTCCAGACCGTCCCGGAGTAAATAAAGTCCTCGGCATAAATAATCTCTCCACTATAAAGTTTAACTGCCAGTGGTTTTTCTTCTCCAAATATTAATTTTTTTACCTCTTTTTGCATTATCATTTCGCCGCCGCTTTCTTCGATTACCTTTTCCAGTTTTCCCGGCAAAAAAACGGTAGAACCCGCAGGGTAATAACCGCCACCCAGATGATTATCCACAAACATTATTGCCCCGAGAATTGCAGGGGTTTCTTTAACAGTTGTATAGCAATAGGTTGCAGTTAGTTTATCAAAAAAACAAAATATTTCCGGGTCCTGGAAATATTTCTGCAATAGGCTCTCAGTGGTTTTATTTAATAAGCTCAGAAACCTGGAATAGGATCGGGGATGCCTCAAAAACTTTCTCAAGGAACCAAGGCGATCTGCTTCATCGGGGGTAGAGTAAACAGGATCCTCTTCCATGACGTGCCTGTACAACTCCAAAAGATCCTTGTAAAATTTCTTAATATTTTCCTTCTCTTCGGGGAAGACCTCCCCCAATTCTGCAGTAAACTTATCGATATCCGGCCAGAATTTAATCCTATTACCCCTGTAGTTAACACAATAAAGGAAATCATGCCTGATAACATCAATGGGCTCTTCAAGGCAGTTGAAAAGGAACCGGTGAGAATTGAAACCCCGGTCCCCGAAACCGAACAGCATGCCTGATCCCTGGTCAAAAGTAACATCGTCTCTTTTAAAAATGCCGCAGGAACCCCCGGGGTTATAGTTCCTGTCAATAACAGCAATCTTTAAGCCTCTTTTTGCAAGAAGGCTACCGGCAGCAAGCCCGGATAATCCTGCTCCAATAACTATAACATCATATTTCACCCCGTCACTCCCTCCATTCAGGGTTTAATAAAAACTTTGCCGGGTCCATCTTTTGTCAGTTTTTTGGTATTTTTTATTTATTTAAAGTATATTTCTACCAGTTGTTCCTTTTCCCCTTTAAAAGACCAAACTTCTCTCTCAAAAAAAGGACCCCACAGATTTTAATAGGAGAAAAAAGGAAAACGCCAGTTGATTTATCCTGGCGTTTTGAAAAATGAATTATTGGTATTATTCCAGAAAATTACACTTCAGGGTAATTCCTTTTTTATTTCTCAGAATTTCTCTCCTAATAATGTTCCTTTGTTTTTCCTTTAAATCCCCAGGAATTTAAACAATTCGTAAACCATAAAAACCGGCCAGACAATGGCCTTTAAAAAACCCAAAACACCCATCCAGAAACCCGTAGCCTGGGAAACAAAATAAATTGCAGCTCCTATAAAACCCAGACCATAAAAAGCACTTGCAGTTCCGCTGCCGTGATTATTCGAACTCAACTTTTTGCCTCCTTCCTTTGCATTTTTGACAGGACCGAATGACCAGTGTTCTAATCCAGGTTGCTCTTTTCTTTCAACTCCAGGAGTAACTTCCTGTTTTCGGTTAGGTCTTCCTCTGTATCCATATAAACATTCCACAATTCGGATTTTTTCCAGTTCCAAAAACCCGCCTCCAGATCGTTTTCCAGTTCTTTTTGCACATCATAAATGTGCTGTTTCAGGTCCTTGGGAAAGGGAAATACATAGTTAAACCTTTTTCTTTCCAGCCTTTCAAGATTAATCCTAATGTCCCGGGTTTTGCAAACAAATATCCTGACCTGCTGACCAGAAATTTCCAGGGCTCTTTTTAGCGAGAATTTATGCACTCCCGATCCCGTACACTCCAGGATAACACTTTCCTGATTCTCTGCTTTTTGCATAAAATAATACAGGGCAAGATAATTTAAAGATACTCTCCCATCTAGTTTAACAAGTTCCCTCAATCTATCAAGGTCAATAAAAGGAATCTCCAGTATCTCTCTGGCATTCTCTCCAAAGGTTGTTTTCCCTGAACCTATGTTTCCGATAATTAAAAACTTCATTGCTGGAACTCCTTTTAAATTGCCTTTCAGTGTTTTCGATTTAAATTCAAGAGGCGGAAAAACTCCTACCAGTTCTTCAAAGGAATACCTTTGATTTTTATCCCCTGGAAATAATCCAAACCAGTTGGGCTGATTCCTCGGGTAAAACCCCGCCAGGTATTAACTCCTTTAGGACCAAAAAATGCATGTTTTTTCCTATCTAAAATAATTCCAAAACCGGCCCCGAAAGGGTTACTCCGGGGCCGGACTATTAAAAAGTTTTTGATCTCTAGTCAGCTCTTTCATATATAATTCTTGCTATTAAAGTTTCAACAGTCAATTGATCATCCACCATTTCATATTTTACTTCATCTCCTCTATCGGAGGTGAAAACAACAGTGTCATCTTCAAAAACGAAGGTCCCAGTACCCAAGCTTGTTCTTGCACTCCCGTCATCCCGAAATTCTATGGTCATCCCTTCCATTTCTTCTGCTCTTTCTTCACCAATGTAATGTTCTACCGAAACCCAGGTTCCCACTACTGCCTCTCCCGGATCAGAACCACACGCTGCCAGGGCAAGAATTAATACACCTGAAAAAATTAGGACAGCCAGCCATTTCTTTTTCATGATGGAATCGCTTCCCTTCTTAAATTGTTTCCTTCTTTATTATAAACCAGCACCAGAAACCCGGTGCCGGGAAAATAAAAAAAGTGGCCGGAAAACTATTTCCCGGGGTATTAAAGAGAATTCTCAGGATTTCAATTATTTCCTTGTTATTACTATACATCTAAAAAACCAAATCCCCTTCAAATAAAACCCAAATAACATTAAGGGTTATTTTGGAAATTTGGTTCTCACTGATTTCTCTCTCAAATTCCAAATCCAGTTGTAAAATTATTCTTTTCTCCTTCATGCTTAAAATCTCTTCCTGGAATTAATCATAAACAAAACCCCAGTCCCCACTTATATTCGAGAGCAAAATATGCAATCCCGTTTATTTTCTGCCCTGCTTCTTTCCGAGAAGAAAAACCCCAGGATGAACCCGGGGATTAATTTTCTTTCCAAAAAATTTTGTTCCTATTTTTATGTGGTTAAAAAACCCCGATCAGAAAAATCCCTTGTTTTGGATTGGTTTTTACTTAAGCAAAAGATAAAAAATAGATTTATTAGTCCTTCCCCGGCCCTATTTCCTTAGCTTATTTCGGATAAAAAGGCCCGTCAACATGGAGAGGATTCTGCTAATACCCCTGCGGGTTTGTCTCCTGGCAACATACCTTCCCTCTGCCTTCAAGGCTTTGCCCGCTTCTTCTTTAACATCAAATTTGGGCTTTTTCTCCTGTTCAGGAGCTTCTTGACTTCTGGAAAAATCAGAAGAGTCAGAGAAAGAAACAGTTGTAAAAAAATCCTTCCAGGAATCATCACCTCTAAGAAAACCAATAAACATCTGGTAAACATCTTCTGCAGAATAATCGGAACGATCAGCACCAATTAAACCCGAACCAACATCGGTTTCCACAAACAACTCATTTCTCCTGCCAGCAGCCTGGATATAATTTCCGCCCACATTAAGTATGCAGTGGTCAATTTCATGTCCTATTTTATTTATGGTTTCCCGAATTTGTTCCTGGGTAGGATCAGTTATTTTCTTTCCCAGGGAATCTTCCAGAGTGATATGATTACTCATTTTCTCACCTCCTTTATTTTAAAAATTTTCTGTCTTCTACAGAAAGAATACCAAATGTTGTAATTTATGTCAATTTAGAAAAAAAACCCTGAAATTGTTTGAATAACGAAAATCTCTTTCTTTTTTAACCATCCCTGGAAGTGTTTTTTCCAACCTTACCATAAAAGATAGTTAAGCATGCACTTTTAAAACCAGACTGAAAACCAACTATAAAAGGTAAAAACAACCCCATGGAACTATTGCTTCAGTAAGGGTTATTTGCCCATGGTAGTATCGCTCTTCTTGATATTTGTTGGCTTTGGAGAAGTCATAATTGACGGAAAATCCATGGTCGGAAAATACAAGGAGTAAAGAATAGGAAGGCAGTTCATTTAAAAATGGAACCAGCGATTTTCTCGTTTGAAAAATCAAATCAGAAAAGAGATAATTTAAATCCCTTTTTTCCGTGTGCAGTTTTTCATCGATGAAATCAAATTTGATAATATCTCCCGGTTTCAGGTTTTCTGGGTTTATCCATTGGGGAGAAACAACCTCTCCCGAAAACCCGCCCTGGCGAAGAGCTTCCATTTGGGTTTCGGTGTTGGTAGGCTTCCGGGCAATAAGGGAACCCTGATCAATGGTTCTAAGAGTTACATGTTTTTTAACTTCCTTCCAGATTTCCTCCCATAAATCCCAGCGGGCCCCATCAAGAAGCAAAAGAAATGTATTATCGCTTTTTACTTTCTGACAGAGCCTGGGGTAACGCTTTAAAACCAGGGAACAAATATCGGAAACTTCACCTGTTTCAGGAAAGGCTTCCCAGTTCAAATTGCGGTAGGTATTTTGAAATGTCTTGTTGGCTGCAGCAAGGGTCTTATTAACATCCCGAAATTTTAAATCCAGGGGAACCCGCTCTCGAGTTCCGGTTTCTCCTGCCAGCTTCTCCACCTGGAAATAATTCCTTTCCAGTTTACTTGCAGGGCCGGAAAAAATTCGAGTCCACTCTTCAATGTCCAGGGGCCCCTCATTAATTTTTAAAGCCTGCAGACCAGCCTCAATGTCAAGATAGAACCTGGCCATGTTAAAAATATCTGTCCGAAACCTGTCTTCATTACCGGACCCAGGTAAAATTTCTCGAACCTTATCATACCGAGTTTCTTCTGGAGCCTTTTTTACCAGTTGAACCAGAGTTTCCTGAAGTATCAAAGCCGAAATTTCTTCCCGGGCAAGGACCCGGGCTGTCCTTTCCAGGGAATCTAAATCCATCATATCCAGAACCTCTCCAAGGAGGTTACGTTTTTGCAAAATATCATCCACCTTTTCCCGTAACCCTGAAAGTAATTCCTCCCTGGATACAATGTCTGCAATCAGGCTGGTGACGCTTTCCTCCTGGGGCGGATTTTCTCGGAGCAATGTTTGCCCTCCTTGACCTTCTGGTAACAAACCTGGGATTTCAATCCCGTGGTTTTTCTCCCAGCTTTTCTGAGCCAGAAACAGGAAAAAATCTTCTCTCATGGCTTCCCAGTAGGGGTTCAGATCAGGATAATTTCGGTCAATAAAATCAGCCAGTTCCTGCCCTTCCTCTCCTTTCTTGGGGCTGCTCCCTTCCCCTGTTACAATTTTAACATAGGTGTTTTTCTCCAGCTTTCCAGCACCTTCCAGCCAGTCCTGGAAAATTTTCTGCAACTGGGAGGGAGTAAAACTCCGGTCAACAATATTCTCATACAATTCATCCAGATCCCTTTGAACCACGGAATAGTCGCCCGCAAGGGCTTTATTGATCCGGTCAATAACCTCCTGGTTCAAATTTTTATCCAGTTCTCCTATAACCGCCCGGTCCCCGGGGTGTAAGGTAAGAATTGTTCTCAAAGGACGGGCCAGTTTCTTTTCTCCTGCTTCTTCCATGCTCTGCAGATAACTTTTAAGTCTCTCTTTATTTTCATCTTCTCCCAGGGCTATAAGGTACTCCAGTATTCCTTCTTCAAGAGTTTCCTGGATAATCTTCAGGGAAGGTAATTCCACCTCAGTTCCCAGAGAAAACCCGCAGTTGCAGACAGGTGAATGTTCCAGGTTTTCCGGGGAGAAAACCTGGCAGCTCTGGGAAAGAGCCCGGGAAAGAAGCCGATCAACCTTAACCAGGTCGTTTTTAACGGAAATCAATTGGATACGGGATAAAAGTTGTAAAACGTGGTACCCGGTAGTTTTCTTTTTCTCCCAGTAGGGTTTAAACCTTTCTTCTCCCAGTTTGCTCTGGTGCTCTCTGGAGTAAATCTGGCTGTACTCATTTTTAAAACGCCTAAAGTTTTCCCTGGTTCCTGAAAAAAATTCTGAATCAAAAATCATTGCCTGGTCCTGAAGGGCTTGCAGTAAATTTTCCCTGGTTTTCCTGAGATTCTCGTACTTTTCTTCTGGGGGAATTTGCAACCCAGGATGCTGGAGATACCTTCTCATTTCCAGGTATTCGGCCAGGTTTTCTTCAATAAAATGGCGAATATTTCCCACCTGGTCAAGATTCTTTTCTATCCCGGGGAGGTTTCGATAAGCTATAGCAAATCTTTCCAGGCCTTCCTCGGCAGAATAACTGACTTTTACTTCGTCAAGGAGGTTTTCCACCCGGTTGAGGGGTTTGCGAAGATCCTCCAGGGAGAACCCAGTTAAAAGGTCCTTACTTTCCAGGTCTTTAATTTTATACTGCAGATTTTCCAACTGCGAAACCAATTCCTGTTTTTTTTCGGTAATAAATTCCCACATGGATTGCTGAAGGGGGAGAGAAAAGGGCTGATTTTTCAGTCTGGGGGGAAATAAAGCACAATTCCGCAGTATTTCCTGGCAGTCCTCCCTGATTATTTCCCCGTAACCAATATACTGGATCCGGGGAAGATGGGAGGCATTGAAGTTTTTCAGAGAGATCTTTCTTTTGTCAGAATAAGCGGTAAGGTAACCCCCGTACAACAAGGAAAGAATTAATAAATTGAACTGATTCTGCCCAATACCAAAGGGGCCTTTTCTCATTCTCCAGTAGAGAGGCTTGAATTCGGTCCTTTCTTCCTTTAGTTCCCCGAAAAGTTTTTGAATCAGGGCATTCTTTTCCGGCTTGACCTGGAGAAGAATATTCCTCTGTTTTCTTACAATCAGGTCCATGGGCTTTAAAAACCCTTCAATCACCCTGTTTAGCCCAGTTGATTGGGCAGTATCAATATCAATTTCCCCCGGGGCAAGAAATTTTTCTTCCAGAATTTTTAGCTGGGAACTGTTTAGATAGCTCTGGAAGGGAGCAATTTTAATATGCTGGGGAAAACGGCGGCCCAAAATCCGGAAAACAATTTTTTCCAGGATGTTGTCCCAGGGTAACAGACCAACCTCCCGGAGGTTGATTATTTCCTCGCCATCCCCTCCAATTAATTCTCCGTAGAGGTAGGCTTCGAGGAAAAGGGAATTGACTTTTTCTCTGTCCTCTTCCAGCTGCTGTTTTATTGCTTCTCTGATTTCCCGGCCTGCGGTACTCCCATCTTCGCGATATTCATCGTAGATAATCAACCTGGCTAAAATTTCCCTTAAAAGATCGGGATCCTTTACCTCGCGTGGGGTCCAGAAAGCAATAGCCTGCTGATTGGATCCCTCTAATTCTGGAAGGATTGATTGTTGCAGGTAATCCTTTTCTTCTTTGATCTGGCGGGCATGGCCCACTACTATAAGAAAATCTTCCTCTCTCCTTTGCAAGTAACCCTGCAATTCCTCTAGTCGTTCTCTGCTTAGGTCCTTGAAGCTGGTGAGTAACAAATAACCCTTGCGGGGAGTATTTTGCCAGGAAAATTCCCTTAAGGTCCAGGGGGCTTCCAGGATTTCTCCCAAAGGAAGGCTCCGGTGGTTCACCAGCAAACCAAGGCGGGTAAAAAGACGGTGGTCATCAGAAAAAATATTATTTTTTGTATATTCTACCCTGCGCTGTAAAAGGAGGTTGGTATCGGCTTCCAGGTCAATATAGTACTGGTTTTCCCGGAGATTATTTTCTTCTTTTTTCCCTATATAAGCACCATTCTGGTGCATCTTCTCCAATATTTCCCCCACATTCTGGTAGTTAACCTCGGGATCAAGATCAGTAATTTGATGTAACAACATATTGGCCATATCCTCTACTGTGTACCGGGTTGCAAGGGGAGAAATTTTAAAGAGAATCAAAAGTTTAATTAATGCCATTCCAGTTGCCTGATCTTCTGGATCCAGAATATCCCCGATTTCCTGCTGGTAATAACTGTAGACTTTTTCCAGGTAGGGATTGGTTTCTACCATTTCCCGAATCCGGTCCTGGAAGTGGTCAAAAATCAGGTCGGGGGTCAGCAGGGTATGGGGATCTGCCTCGAGGATTCCGGAAAAATTCCTGCGCGGGTCACCCTTTAAGCGGTAGTGGATAAAATCTATTATCCCCCTGTGCTGGGAAAAAAGAGGTTTAAGGTTGTCAAGGAGATCTATGGTAAGAGGGTGAACCGGATAAAGACGCAAAAAATCCTCCCGGCTTGTTTCCCAGCGGCTAAAGGAATTCTGGTAAAAGGAATATATTTCTTCGATTTCATCAACCGCTCCTTTTTTTAACTTAATTAGTCGCTGGCTGATCAGTTCCCTGATATGGGAACCGGTAAGTCTGAACCGGAAAGGATAACGGTCCTTGATTTTATTAAAGGCTTCGGGGGTTGTTTCTCCTGTCTTTTCAATTTCTTCCTGCAGAGTAGCAACTATCCAGGCGGGGTTATTCTGGCTGTATTCTCCCAGGAACTGCAGGAAACGAATGTCCTCATTAAAGCGACGACTGTCGGCCTTGGAACGCAAAAACTCCGAGAGTTCGTCAATTAGAAAAACCAGTCCTGCATATCCCTCTTTTTTAATTGTTTTGTTCAACTGAGAAAAGGTTTCCTGCCGGTCATATTTCAAGCGATATGGCAGGTTCAAGCGTTCCAGGATTTCTTCAAGTAGATTAATGTCCTCACAGGTGGAAAGCTCGCTTTCCGTCATTTCTTTTTCCCGGAGAACGCTCTTCAATTTCTGGGGTTCCTGGTTCTTAAGCATTTCCACCATGGACTTGATAAAATCTTTTTCCCGGGGAAAAACAGGTCCCTGGAGTTGTTTTTCCTGCAGAACTTCTTTTATTTCCTCTGTGATAATATCTTCAAGGTATTCCCGGTTGCTGTGTTCAACAAGAGAAACCTGCACGACAAGAAATTCCCGGTCCGATATTGCCGATCGGGTTTTTTCCAGAAGTTTTTCCACGCCAGAATCCTGCTGGAGAAGAGGCTCCCAGGCCTCGGGGTAATTTAAGGAAAGCCCCAGGATACTGAGAAGGTGGGATTTTCCGGAGCCAAAATTCCCTTCAACAAAAAATCCTCTGCCTTCCCTCTCCAGGATGCTTGAGAAAAAGGATTTAAAAAATAGGGCCACCTCGTCGGTAATCAAAAAGTTGCGAGCGAGTATTTCTCGCAATCGCGAATCCTCGGTATCCTTAAGCTGGATAACTGTTTTAACCTCGGGGACTTCAATTAAATCATTGATTGTTTTCATCATGGTCCTCCACCTCTTTGCTCAGCTTGCGAATTACTCCCCACAATTTTTTCTGGGAGGGGTCCTTTTGAATAATGCCTTTAAAAAACTCTATACCTCTCTCTATCTCCCCTGTTTTTTTGTATGATGACAGCAGGGCTGACCTGGTATAGAAATCTTCCGGGTCCGCCTTAAAAGCTTCTTCCAGGTAAAACAGAGCTTCATCTTCTCTTCCACCACGGTACAAACAGAAACCTGCCTGTTTTAAAACGAAAGAATCGCCAGGTTCAATTTCCAGAGCTTTTTTATATTGCTCAAGAGCCTCGTCATATCTTTTCTGACCTTCCAGTTCCTTACCCAAAAGGTTTAGGAGGTGAAACTTTTTCTCTCCCTGGGCAAATTTTAATAGATTTTGCAACTCTTTAACCCTTGCTTCCGGTGGCTTTCCCTTTAATTTTAGCTTGATATTTTCCTTGTAGGCAAATTGATCTTCTCCGCCCTTTTTCTCCAGGTATTCTCCATAATCTTTGCGGGCCTGTTCGTCCTTTCCCATTTTTTCATATGTTTGAGCCCGCAGTTTTTTAATATAAGCATTTTCAGGTTCTTTTTCCAAAAAACGCTGGCAAAGACTCAAAGCTTCAGGGTATTTTTCCATTCTGTGGTAGGTTTTAACCAGTTTTCCCGCCAGGAATTTTTCTTCTTTTTGACTTAGAGCATTTTCGTAAAACTCCAATGCCTGTGGATAATTCCTGCGCTGGTAAAACACATCTCCTTTAACCGTTAGAGCTCGAAAATCACCGGGGTTGCGGTCCAATATTTCATCAGCAAGACTTTCGGCCTTGCTGGGGTTATTATCCCGAAGGTAGAGATCAGCAAGGCTGGCCTGCAAAAAATTATTCCCTGGATACTCTTCCAGGCTTCTTTCCAGAACTTCCCTGGCCTGGGAAAATTCTTTGTTTTTTTTCAGAGCCCGGACCTGCTCTATCACTTTTTTTACTCGAAAATATTCACTGGAGGCCATAGAACCCCTCCTTTTTTCCTATTCGGGAATTTCCCGGAAAGGATCGTGGTCTATTTTAGAAAATAAATCGGCGCACCGCTTAATATTCCGCGAAATTGAACTAACGGACACACCATATTTCTCCGCCATTTCCTTCTGGCTGATCTCCATTTGGGCAATCATTGATACAAGGTATTCCATTGATGCTGCCCAGGTTCCTGCTTTGTTAATCCTGGGGTTTTCGATGTCACAGAAATTTTTCCAAAAAGTCAACCCAATTTCCAGGTCCAGGGGAAATAAAGATTCCCTGAAGCCTTCTTCCATCAATTCCGCTTCCCTTTGTTGGTCTGGTTGGGGCCACTCTAACAAACTGCTCAGGGGATTTTCACGTTTTATATCGAGACCCAGTAATTCCCTGATACTTCTCCACTCTGGCCCTTCTTTTTCCATACCAGCTTCCCGGATAAAAGACTGGAGGAATCCCTTCAGTCTATCCTTTTCCTCCTGTTCAAAGCTCGCCTCTCGCAAACTCTTTTCCTTCCAAACAGGAAGGTCAAGGGCAAATCTTAATTCCGGAGGAGGAAGAGAAAAGGCCTTTTCCTCGAAAATAACCTCTTTGTATTGCTCTTCCATTGTTTCCCCAGCACCCTCACCTATTATCAGGTGGGAGATAACCTCCAGGAGAAAAGAAGGAACCTCCCGGAAGAATTCTTCCCAATTTTCTATTTCATACACCCCTGGGTACAGTTCCTTGCGCAAACCTTCCATGGTATTTTCAAAGCAGGAAAAAAATTCAGGCGTCATCGAGTACAGGGCAGAGAAATACCCCGAGTTCTCGCCCAGGGGAAGGAACCGGAAAACCAAAACATCTCCCTGGTTAAACCTTCCCTCGGGATCAGGAATCTCCGGGGAAATAGCCCCCTGTTCAGAATAAAGCTTTTCTAATTTAATTACTTTTTTATCATCAATTTCCTTTACCCGAAACAGCGTGGGATAACTCTCCCCCCAGCCTTTAACTTCTTCTGGGAGATCTTTTCCCTCGGTAGCAAGGAATTTTTCAAAAAGAGTTTTTCCCCCGGGAGGCCGGTAATCATAAATAACCCACTCCATTAGCAATTCCATTAAATCATTCTGTTCGGGGGTGCTCTCTTCCTCGGGTATTAACGGAACTGGAGCATTGGCAAAACCTTTTTCAAAATGCCTTTTTTCTCCGGGCAAAAATTTTTTCAACCGGTCCTGAATTTGTTCTATTGTTACCATTTTCTGCTTTTCTCCAGGGGTAAAAACCCCGGTACCCAGACAACACTTTTTATATTTTTCCCCACTCCCGCACGGACAGGGTGCATTTCTCCCGGTTTTTTTCACCAATTTTTATCTCCTTTGTTTGGTTTTCTTATTTGTTCTTTCTTTATCTACTACTGAATCCCCTCCAAAAATCACGGAGGGAGTTTATTTTTCTCCCAGCTTAAATCCATATGGCCAAATGCAAGGATCTATTTTGCCAGCCTTTCTCCTCCAAATCGTTTTAAAAGAATCAGCACCGCTCCCCAGGTGACAAGTGCAGGAATAATACCCATAACAGGATGAACAATTGTTATCTCCCCCAGTAGAAAGGTTGTTGAGGTGTTTAACATCGCATGGAATAGGATCGCAATAAAAATACTCCTGGTATTGTTATAAAACCAGGTAAAAATAAAGGTCTGGGCAATAATGGCCATTGAAAACCCGGCCAGGGACATGATAATGGCAAAAAAACCTGTATCAGAATAAAGAAAAATAACATAAGGGTAATGCCAGATTGCCCATACAAGGCCCAAAATCCAACTGGTTTTTTCGGCATTAAACCTCTTTTGTAATTTCTCCAGGGCAAACCCTCGCCACCCGGGTTCTTCCAACCCGCTGGTAAAAACCTGGTATAAAAAGAAGAATAATATCAGGGATAAAGGAACACCTCCACTGAAAAAGTCTTCCAGGGGTACTCCCAAAATCAAACCAACAAGAACAGAAACTAGACTGATTCCCAGGGGGATAAAAATCAAATAAAAGTACCATTTCCAGCTCACATTCCACTTAAATATCCTGGAAAAAAGACCCTTTAATCCCTGTGTACCGGAAACAAAAATTGTTGCAATTAACCCAGCAAGAAGGGGCCCATAGATCCCAATTCGAAATAGGAGAAAGGCCGTTTTTTCTTCCGAATTGGCAAATTCCCACCTGGTTATATCAACAAAAGAAATGTCTCTATAACCCAAGCCAAAAGCAATTAACCAGAATAACCAGGAAATCCCAAAGGCAAGCCCCAGGAATAAAAGAAGCCCCTTCTTTTCTTTGTTTTGCAATAGAACTCCCCCTTTAAGATTTTATTCTTTTACTTCAGCTAATTAAACTGGGAATATTTTTTAATATTCCCCTCCATTTTTAAATTCCCTTTTTCCGGAGACCCACATTCTTTGCTTTGATTTTCCTGACCAATGCTCTTCCAGAAAAAAAGGTCATCGGATTATACAAACTCGATGACCCTTTGCCAGCCTGCAAAGCCCTTCAGCGGGGATGTCCTATGGGAATAATTAAGAGGGGATCCTCATCTTCAACTCCAATAATCTGCTTTACACTCGAATTATCAAATGCCCCGATTATTACTCCTCCCAGCCCCCTTTCTTCTGCCATCAAATTAATATTCTGGCCAGCATGGCCTCCTTCAAAGTGGACATACTTAACCCCTCTTTCTCCGTACCTTCCAGTAGTCCTGTCATAGTTGGCAGCAACAATAAAAACTGCAGGGGCGTCTCTGATTACCGTTTGACCCAGGGCAGCCTGAGCAAGGTCACCCCCCAGTTCTCCTTCCCTGGCCAGGGTTAATTCATGCGCCTCGGGGCTGTATCTATAAACACCCTTTTCCAGGCCCTCAACATTGTTTGCGAGTATAAAAAGCTCAAGTGGATCGGTGGCGCCTGCAGATGGCGAAGACCTGGTTGGGCCGGAAACTCCATCCACAGTAATACCCTCACCCGCCCAGAGTAAATATGCAATATCTTCCTGGCTCAGGGGATCATTGGTAAAGCTTCTTTCTGACTGTCGATAATAAATCAGGTTAGCCAAACCTTTCTCACTGTCAATGGGCGGTAGATCTGAAGGGTTGCTCAGGGACTGGCTTGTAGTGTTATTTCCCCCCAACAGGAAAAATGCCCCGGCAATAACAATAAACGTCAGAAGCAAAACAGGTATTCCCAACCTTTTCACTTTTAGCCCTCCTCCCTTTTTTACCTTCTGGAAAAACAAAACGTTTTTACCCTACCAGATTCCAGCTATTCCGTAACCACAGCTTTTACATTTCCCCTCCTCGATATTCATTTCCCGAATTGAGAAATGATGGCGCTGAATTACAATGGAATTACACTCCGGACAAAAAGTTGAATTGAAGGTGTGACCGGGCACATTCCCTATATATACGTAATTCAAACCCTGGTCAGCAGCAATTTTCCTTGCCGTCTCCAGTGTCCCAACTGGTGTTGGAGAAATATTCTGTAACCTGTAGGCCGGCATAAAACGGTTCAGGTGGAGAGGTGTTTCCGGGCCCAGTTCTTCATAAAGCCAGCGGGACATTTCTTTTATCAGTTCCTCGTCGTCGTTCAGGCCAGGAATAACCAGGTTAACCACCTCCACCCAGATCCCCATTTCCTTTAACAACTTAAGGTTTTCCAGAACGGGTTGCAGTTCTCCCTCACAGATTTCCCGGTAAAATTCCTGGCTGAAACCCTTCAGATCAACTGTAGCAGAATCGGCAAATTCAAATAATTCCTTTAACGGTTTTTCCTGCAACATTGCATTGGTATTAACATTGACCCCCAGCCCTGCTTTTCGAGCTATTTTTGCAGTTTCCAGCATAAATTCATAGAAAACCGTAGGTTCATTATAAGTGAAAGAAAGCAGCTTGACATCCCTGTGGACGGCATAATCAAGGGCTTCTTCTGGCAGAAAGTGGTCATAACCGTCCAGCTCTTCCAGTTTTTGCTGGGAAAGACGCCAGTTGTGACAGAATAGACAGCTAAGGTTGCAGCCTGCAGTTCCGTAATTATTGGCCTGTGCGCCCGGTTTATACTGGTGGAGAGGCTTTTTTTCCACCGGTCCGACTGTCACTGTGGCCATGTTGCCATAAACCAGGGAAAAAAGTTTTCCCTGGTGATTTTTCCGGACTCCACAGTACCCTCTTTTTCCGGGACCGATCTTGCAGTTTCTGAAACAAAGGTCACATCTTACCCTTTCATTTTCCAGTTCAGTATAGTACATGGCCTCTTCAGCCAGAATATCCTGGTCAGTCAAACGTAATCCTTCCATTTTCATGCTGCCCTTGATAATTCTCCTGGGGTCTAAAAAAGAACACCCTGATAGTTGAGAAAGGAGTAATACTGAAGCCAGAGACTTACAACTCAAGCTCAAAAAGCCCCTGCGGTCCAACATTTATAAAACCTCCCTGGATATTTTCTTCCCCCTCTTCAACTCCAGTTCTTTACAATCCACCCTTAATTTTTTCTCCCCAACTGAGTTTTAAAAGGCTCCAGCTCGTAAGCTTAATTATTGCCAATAGGATTAAGGTCACAGTCAAACCCAATAGCGGAAACAGTAATAGCCCAACAAAAATTCCCCCAAACCAGCCTCCGATAAGGTCTGCCGTATATAGCCTCCCTGCAGTTAAGCCAGCTTCATAACGGTATTCCCCGGGAAGCAAATTTGAAGCAAGGGGGAATTGCCCCCCAATTATTGCCCCTGAAATAGCCGCAAAAATTACACATGTTGTGGCAGCAATTACTGTTGCCCCGGGTAAAAACATCAATTCCCGCAGAAAGTAAACCAGGGCCGGAAAAGCAGCAAGCAAAAGAATAACCAGAACTTCCAGGTTTAAAAAGATTGGAAACAGGTTCTTTTTCTCACCCAAAACTTTTTTGTAGCCAAGTCTTGCCCCAAAAAACATTCCGCCCATTACTGCAGCAATGAAAAGGCCATTAAGCTGGTAGATATGCCCAAAAAGACTCTGGAAGGCAAA
Organism: Halobacteroidaceae bacterium; assembly: GCA_003551665.1. Lineage (GTDB taxonomy): Bacteria > Bacillota > Halanaerobiia > B1SED10-174 > B1SED10-174 > T1SED10-26. The sequence goes on along the minus strand of PUNE01000128.1, from coordinate 19,453 downwards.
TAAGGTGAAAATATCAAAGGCCATTGCTGCCCCTCCACTTGTGGCAATTGCACAGGTAATCCTGTTGGCCAGGCGAAACCGAGAGGCAAAAAGCAATCTCCAGCCAAGGAGAAAAATAATTACAAGGACTACCGGAATAATGAATTGAAGGTTGTCAAAAACCGAATAGGCCAGGTTCAGGCTTTCTGGTGCGAAGGTGCTTGCCCAATTCATGAGACCAAATAGAAACCCAGATGGAAAAAAATCCAGGTTGATTCGGGCCTGGTAACCCTCCAGTTTGCGGTTAAACTCCTCAATTCTATATGGATCCAGCCGAAAATTTACATATCCCGTGGAAAACATGCCCCCGTAAAGTTCTCTTTCTTGAAGTCGTTCTATATAAACCTCTGGGGCTAAATTGATTTCCTGGTTTGCCGCAACCATAATATTCTGATCTCCAGGGATCAGTTTAACTTCTTCGAAGACCTCCCCGGCGGTGCGGTAAAGAGAACTGTTTAATAGGGCCATTTCCCCTCCCAGGTAGTTTAATGCCCCGGGGAGAGAAAAAACCACTTTGCCCTCCTCTTTTAACCTCTCCTCCATTACCTGAAAAAATTCCCGGGTGAAAAATCGATTGGTTTGCAGGGTTTCAGTTTCCATCTGGCCCAGAATTATCAGGTCAAATTTTCTTCCGGTTCGGTTCAGGAAAAGCCTTCCATCCTGGTTGATTATTTCTGTTCTCTCATCTGCAAACTCCTCCCTGGTAAGCTCGGAATCAATGTCCCGGACAACCTGCAGGAGTTTGGGATCAATCTCGGCAAATACCAGATTTTCCAGGGGATGGTCTAAAAGAAAGGAAATTGTCCCCCCAAGCCCTCCCCCGAGGAGGAGCACATCATCGGGTTGGGGGTGAGAAAGGGTGGCAAGATAAGCATAGTCCTTGAGCATTGCCGTATCCGGGTGAGGCAGAGCCATAATGGGTCGACCATCATATAAAACTGTTATTTCATCCTGCCGGGTTAAAATAACAATATTTCCGTAGGGAGAGTTGTAATAACCAGTAATTTCCCCTTCACGCCAGAGTCCACCAATCGATGTTTCATGGAAAAAGGAAGTAATGCCTGGAAAAAGAACAAGCAATAAAATAATCGCCACGGAAAATACCGTTATTTTAACTCTCTTCCCCTTAAAACTGGTATATTCCATCCACAGCCAGAAGCTTATGGGGAGGTGTAAAATCAAAAGGCCCATGGTAATTTGCATCTCATTAAAGAAAGGAGTAAGGAGGAAAACAAATATCAGCCCTCCTCCAATCGTCCCAATTATTTCAATAATATAAGCCCTGCTTACAGATTGTTCCTGGGCATCCTGTTGAAAAAGCTGGGCAGCAAAGGGAAAAAGGGAGCCATGAGTTATTCCCGTAACTCCAACTGTCAGGATGGAAGTGAAAATCATGTGCCCTACCGACATTGCTTCCCCGGGCACCAGCCCTGGCATACCCTGGCTGAGGTACCTTGCAAGAAAAGTTGCCCCTCCCAGAAGGATTGGGTAGAGGGTAAGAAGAGATATAAAAAGGGCCTGGAGGTTAATTCTTTTTCGTTTGGTAATAACTCCCCCCAAAAAAGACCCCAGGCCTTCGAATAATAACCAGCTGGCAATAACCAGGCTCATGGACAGCTCATTGCCCAGGAAAATTACCATTAATACCCGGATTAGCATCAGCTGTCCAATCATTCCCCCGACCCCAATTAGGATAACCGAAAGCGAAAGGGGGTTTTTATAATTAAAAAGTGGTGCTACCATTTTTTCACCCCCAATAATAAGGGCTATTCAGGCTTTTCCAGCAAGGAAAAATGGTTTTAATTATTCACTTTGCTCCACCACATTACCGCTTGACAATAAAAGTGGGCTAAACTCTTGGTGTGAAAAGTATAACAATCTTTACCCTATTTTTCAACTTACCCCTGGAAATAACAGGACCTTCATCCTTTTAGCCCCGGTCAATAAGCCTTAAACGGAAAATTGCCTTTAGACTTCTTCAAAAAAGACCAATAAAACGAAAATTCCTCTTCCGAGATCTTTCCAGACTCTACCCGGGCAAAAATAAAAACCAAGAGCATACCCTCAAAAAAAGCTCCCGGATTCAGGTTCATTGCCTCATTCTATTGAGTTTTCTTCCCTCTTTGTTTTTTAAAAAACACCCCTGCCAAAACCACCTTACTGCCCCAACACCCTAATGGTTTTCCCCGGTTAACACTATTATTAAATTTTATCTTTTTCCCTTTTTCCTCTTTGGGAATTATTGCCTTTTATCATGGGGCGCCCAGCCTTCTTTTTTCGTAATATTACCGCAGGGTCACTTTGTTAGAAGCCTTTTTTTGGAAAACTTCTCTGGGATAAAAAAATATTTCCCTAAACTGTTTAATTTTTTAGCTGTTTTTATTGAAAACTTAGCTAAATTTTTGTTATAATAATACCAAATTATTTGTCAGGAGGTATCTAGATGCGGGTGAAAACAACTGACCTGCAAAATTCCTTCGGGAAATATCTGGCGCTGGTAGAAAAAGAAGATATTATCATTACTAAAAATGGGAAAAGTGTAGCCAAACTTATTCCCTATAAAGACCCCTATGATTACATTCTTCGGGAACAAAATAAACAATATAATATCCAAAAAAGAGCAACCTATGACGAATATAAAGCACTCGTTGAAAGTAATGATAAGAATTACGAGTTGATTGATGGAGAGATTTTTTTATTGAGTTCTCCCGGTTATAGCCATCAGGTTGTAGTGAATGAAATTGCCGGTCAATTCTATAATTTCTTCAAAAATAGAAGTTGCAGTTCTTTAACCTCCCCACTCGATGTAAAACTTTCGGGTTATGCTATAAAGTTTGAGGAAGATCCCAATGTGGTGCAACCCGATATCCTGGTTATCTGTGATGAAGAAAAAATTAATGAAAAAAATGAATATGAAGGAACACCAAGTTTAATAGTTGAAGTCCTCTCCCCTTCAACAAGAAGGAAAGATCAGGTTCTAAAATTAAACTTGTACATGAAAAGCGGAGTTCAAGAATATTGGATTGTGGACCTGGAAAAAAAAATTATTTTCCAGTATTGTTTTAACCAGGAAAGAAATTTAGAAAATACTGCAATAATTGGCGAGGAAGAAACACTTTCTTCCCCAACTTTTCCCGACCTGGAAATTTCCACTGGGGAAGTTTTCTCTCAGGTCCGAAAGATTTAGCTTAATTGTTCTAAAAAAGAAATATTACCTGATAAAGCTCCCGGGGAATTTATTCTGCCCGGGAGCTTTTTGGTCCAAAAACCATACCTCGCAAAAAGTTGGAGAAAATATTGATTTTTTTGGAAATAAGATTCAATGATGGTTAAAAAAGGGACCATCCCCTGAAACCAAAAAATTATTCAACCCCGTATTCTCTGACAAGTTTACTGTTAACTATGCTGCGGAGAACATTGGCTGCACAACGGCTTATATCTTCTTCATTAACAATCCCTTTTTTCAGGTCAGCAAGAATTTCTCTTTTATAGTACCTCCCACCCGGCATAATAAGGTCATTGCCCGCTTTCATACACAACCCATTGCTGGCCAGTCCTTTCCCCGTAGCAAACCAGTCAGTCATTACCACCCCGTCAAACCCCCACTCATTGCGCAGAACTTTGGTACAGAGATCGTGGCTATTGGCAGTATAGGTGCCATTTACCCGATTATAACTGGTCATAACTCCTTTTACGCCACCTTCTTTTACTGCAATCTCAAAGCCTCGCAGATAAATTTCTCGCAGGGCCCGCTCATTCACATTACTGGACACCTTACTGCGATTGTCCTCTTGATTATTGGCAACAAAATGTTTTATTGTTGCATAAGTTCCTTCAATACTCTGCACTCCCCTTGTAATAGCGGCTCCCATTTTACCGGAAAGCAATGGATCTTCACTGAAATATTCAAAATTCCTTCCACAGAGAGGGTTACGGTGGATGTTTAATCCGGGTGCCAGCCAGTAGGTAACCCCATACTCAGCCATTTCTTTACCGATGGCCTCTCCAATCTCCTCCAGTAATTCAGTATTCCAGCTTTGCGCAAGTGCCACTTCAACGGGAAAGGCAGTTGTAAACTGGAAAACCAGGTTGTTTTTCTCCCGGTTTCCAAAAATAAATTTCTTTACTATCCCGGGGAAAAATTTCATGAATTCAATCATGGGTTCCACCATTTTTACAGTCCCCCTTTTTGTAACCGCGGATACCCGAGATAGGCGCAACCCAGCAGGGCCATCAGCCAGGGTAATGTTAATTATCCCCTTTTCCACCAGCTGGGATGTAGTGTTCCCCACGGCCCCGGGACAGGTAAAAAAGTTTTTGCCAAAAAAAGTGCTACCCATGCCAGCGCCGACAACAAGCTCAACCATTTCTTTTATGCTCAGCCTTTGCATTAAGTTATCTACTTTTTGATCTCTGTAAACCGGGGGTTCTTTGTATGCTGCAGCCTGAGTTTCAAAATCCGATGCCTTTATTGCAACCTCTGGGATCCGGGCTAAATCTTCCTGATAATCCACTTTTCCGGGTTTGATTTCTTCCAAATTCCTTTCCGGTTTGCAAATATTCCGATGCCGGGAAATAATTGCCTCCCGATCAAGGATCAGAATGGCACAGGGAAACGTATTACGAGAAGAATTACCCAGGCGGAGAATATATTCCCCCGGTTCCAGGATAAAACTGGCCCTTTTTTCATCATAGCTGGCCAGATCTGACATATCAAAATCAAGTGTTAGTTCCTGAGTTTCCCCCGGGGACAGTGTTTTGGTTTTTCCAAAGGCAGCCAGTTGCTGATATTCACCGACCAATTTTTTCTGCGGGCAACTGGCATAAAGCTGAACCACCTCTTTCCCCGGAAAATTATCCCCGGTATTTTTTACTTTAACCTTAATTCTGATGCTGGTTTTTTCTGCCTCTGCCTCCACAAAGCTAATGGCAAACCGGGTGTAACTGAGGCCATAACCAAATTCATACCTGGACTCTACATTAAAGGTATCAAAATACCTGTATCCAACATATATACCTTCTTTATAGTATTCGTTTTCCAGGTTCCCGTTTAGATAACTGAATTCCCGAGCAAAAGGAACATCCTCATATTCCCTGGGCCAGGTATCCACAAGCTTCCCGGAAGGAGTTACCCTCCCGGAGATAATATCGGCAAAGGCTTTTCCCCCCTGGCTTCCCTGCTGGCAAAAAAAGATTAAGGCATTAATACCGGGGATTTCCTCCATAAAACTCAGATCAAAAACAGAACCAACATTTATTACTACTATGGTCTTTCTGTAGGCTTCTGCGCATTTCTTAATATTCTTTTTTTCCAGTTCTGATAAATAATAGCCGGTATGATCCAGTTTGCGGTCTGCTCCCTCCCCTGACTGCCGAGCAACAACATAAATACAGGTATCAGTCTCACTTGCATTTATTTCCGCATCGGTAATATCACGCCCCTCTGGATACTGGAAAGGGTCACTCATTAAATTAATGATATCCAGTTTAAGAATTTTTTTTCTTGCCCTTGCAGCATATTTCCCCTCTTCCTCTTTAAATAAGCGGGAATAATCCTTAATCCAGTTCAGGGTTGAAATGGTAAAACCTGCTTCCTTTAAACCTTCAAGAATACTGATGCTTTTCCGTTCATTTACCTCCCCGGAACCTGTTCCACCTTTAATTGTTTTTTCAGCACCCGAACCGTAAAGGGCAATTTTCCCAGGATTCACCGGCAAAACACCATCATTTTCCAGGAGCACAATTCCTTCCAGGGCTGCACGATAGGCAATTTCTTTATGTCTTCTCTCTCTTTCACTCTCTTTATTATCATATTTTGCTTTAGTTCTCAGGCTTCTTTTTTTTAACATATCTTTATATCCCTCCCCCTTTGCAGACCCCAAAACTGTTGCAGAATTTCTTCTTCTTTCCTTTCTTCTTGCAATTGGGGCTTCAGTTTTTCATTTAAACGGGTTATTTTTGGAAAAACTACCTGGCATTTCTTAAGTGAACATGCTGGTCAATACAGGATTTGAAAAAAATTTCCTTCATTTTCCCTTGTATCTTCTTTAATTAAATTCTAAACCAGAAAGGAGGGCTCCTTTTTATTTTGGCCCTTTTTACCAGCATCCTTATTTATTTCCACAGGTTTTCCAAAAATCATGGAAAAATTCTGCTGCTATCAATTGTTAGCAAAGCAATTAAAAAAGAAAAACACCCTTAAATTATCAAGATGTTTTGTAAGTTTTCCATTGTATATCCCGGGAAGAATCCAGGAATAAAAAAACACTTTTTCCTGGTTTTAATTTTTTTCAAGATCACCTTCTGTATCGCTTAAGCCAAAATGGCTCTGCACCTTCTGAAGGATCCCGGTAATTGAGCTATTTTTATCTCTCATAAACACCTTCAGGCCTGCTTGCCGCGCTCTTGCCAGGTCTCTTTCACTATCACCTACAACCAGATCTAAAACCTTTTTATATATTCCTTCGGGATCGGAGAGGGTTTCGATCAAGCTGAGCATGTCGCCTTTATCTTCCCGATCAAAGTAGGAATCTCTGATCACTTCTGCTGTTGCCCCCAGAAAAACAATCCTTTGATAGTCCGCCAGGCTTTTAACTGCTTCAATATCCAGGAGTCCCTCAAAAATAACCTTCTGGTGTTGGGAAATCTTCAAAAGATCAACAATAATCATGCTCATTGACTCATCCTGGACCGCGCGAAGCCACCGGGAATATTCATTAAGGGGCTGCCCGAAGTAGGCTTCCCAGTCCTCGAAATAACGACACAAAGCGGGTTGCTCCACGGGATTGGCAAGAGTTTTATGCTGGGTAATTCTTTCATCCGCGTTGTAGTGCAGTGCCCCACAATTCTCAGCTAGCAAAGCTGCTATTGTGCTTTTTCCTCCACAGGGAGTCCCCAGTATCCAGAAAACGTTCTGGAGATGATGCTTAAGAACATTATTTGCCAAAAACACTCCTCATCACCTCTTTCGCAGAAAAAACTAACCCAGGGCCTTGAGATTAAAGTCAGGATTCATTAGAACAAAACCCGATTTAATGATTAATATTTTCCTGAATTTACTGCTACCTTCCTTAGGATATTTCCCCCCTAAATTTTCCAAAATTCTTCTGGTTTTTTTACCTTTTCCCTGCATTCTTTTTTAACATATCCCAGATAATGCGAGGTGTCAATAAAAACTATTTCCCTGGCTTTCTCCCAGGCAAAAATCATATAGGAATAAAAACCTGGGAAACCTGCTGGTTTAGGGTTTATATAACCATTGGTTAATTTTAATTTTTCCCAGGCAGGGAAGTCAGTTTTCAGGAAAACTCCCCAACTTCACAAACCTGGGCTAACCAATAATTAGAGAGGAAATTTTTATTGACTGAAGAATAACCATATAGGATATGGGGGTGGCGAAATGGGCTTTATGTTTCTGAAAACTAAACTTTATATTCCTCAACTAAAAAGCGGTTTTGTAACCAGGAATAGATTGATAGATCAACTAAATGCAGAATTTAAAAAGGAATCCGGTTTTTCTCGAAAGCTTACCTTAATCTCAGCCCCTGCAGGGTATGGAAAAACTACTCTTGTCCGACAATGGGTGGATGATTTTCTGCCCAGGGTCGCCTGGCTTACCCTGGATGAAAATGATAACCAGCTCCTATTTTTTTTGAATTGCCTCATTGCCGCTATCAGAACTGTGGAAAAGGATGCCTGCAGTGAAACTCTGGAATTTATCAAAGGTAATTCCATGCTACCCGGGGAGCCCAGAGTTCCGGTAAAAGAAGCCATTATCCATTTCTCTAATGACCTTCTGGCAATAAAAAAACCCCTGCTGGTTGCTCTTGAGGATTACCATCATATCAATAATAAAGAAATACAAACGTTACTCACGGCGGTTATAGAAAATCTTCCCCCTTCTGTCCATTTTGTTGTAACAACTCGGACTGATCCTCCCTGGCCCCTGCACAGGTGGAGAGTAAAAAGAGAACTTATGGAATTAAGACAACGAGATATATCAATGGTTAACCAAGAAGCCCAGGTTTTCTTGAATGATCTGATGGGCTGTAATTTAGCTGGCCCGGAAATCGAATTGCTCATGGAAAAAACTGAAGGGTGGCCGGCGAGTCTGCAAATGGTAGCTCTTTCCCTAAAAGGTTCAGATAACATTCCGGAATTCCTTCGGGATTTTACCGGAAATAGCCGTTACATTCTTGATTATTTTACCGATGAAGTCCTGAAAGGACAGAGAGAAGAATTGCAAGAGTTCCTATTAAAAACTTCGATTTTAGATAACTTTACCGCAACTCTTTGCAACCACGTATTGGACCGGGAAAATAGCCAGGATTTACTGGAAGAACTGGAAAAAGTAAATTTATTTATTATTCCAGAGGATAATTCCCGGGAATGGTATCGTTATCATCCTTTGTTTTCACAATTACTCCGGTTTAACCTGAAAAAATCATATCCGGAAAGTATTGAACAACTCCATTTGAAGGCATCCCAGTGGTATGCAGATAAAAACCTTCCTGCTGGTGCAATAGAGCATGCTATCGCCCTTCCTGATAAGACAATTGCCATTGGATTACTGGAAGATTACATTGAGAAATTGTGGTTTGGCTCTGGTTATCTACAGGTTAGTAACTGGTTGGAAAAACTTGATGAAGCCACCATAAACAAGAGCCTGAAACTTAAACTCTACAAATCTATTTTAAAACTCCTTGCGGGTAATTTAGCTGAAGCTGAACAAGATCTGCACCAGGTTGAAAGAGAACTGGAAAAAGAACCCCTTTATTCCAATACGGCTGGAGGTACAGGTTCTTTCTCCCCAGAGAAAAAATCGGAAATAATTGGGCTTAAGGGAATGATCCAGGCCTCCCTGGCAAAATTCCTCGGTGATGTAAAGGGTATTTTAGAGTACTCTAAAATTGCCATGGATAACCTGGCCAGGGGCAAATCATTGTTCAGACCCGGAGTTGCCATTGTTTCTGGAGATGCTCACTCAATTATCGGAAATTTTGAAAAAGCTGAAGCCTGTTACAAAGAGGCTGTTATCGAAGGGAAAACCGCGGATAACCTCTTTTTTGTCCAGGTAGCTTATTTAAAGCTGGCAGTAATTAACTGGTTTGTTGGCAACCTGAAAAATACTGAAAAAATATGTAAAGAGCACATGGAATTCGCCAGGGTTACTGGAATGGAAAACACCCCCTGGGCAGGAGTAATGTGGGCCCTTTGGGGGGATGTTCTCAGGGAAAAAAATGAATTAGATCTTGCTCTGGCTTATACCCAAAAGGGTTGCGATTTAAGCAAACGAGATAGCCTGGTGCTATTATTATCAAAACTCTATTTTGCCCAGGTCTGCTTATCAATTGGAAAAAATGAAGATGCCCAAAAGGTTTTACTGGAAATTGAAGGCCTGTTAAAAAAGACATCCAGTTTATTTGGGTATGAGCAGATTGTAAAAAGCCTGATGGCAAGAGTTCTTTTGAAACAGGACTCTAGGGGGGCCCTGGAATACCTTAAAGGCCAGGAGCTATTATCTGAAGAAAGGGTTGGCCCTCTAAACATCTCCACTTACCTGGTTATGGCCAGGGCCCTATATAGTCAGGGAGAAATACAGGAAGCCCGCGACACTCTGGAAAAAGTCTTCCCCCTGGCCAAGAAGAAAGGCATGATTTCTGGAATCACAGAAGCTCAGATTTTGAAGGCTAAAGACCATTTCAGTATGGGAGAAATTGATGCCAGTATGCAATCATTGGAGGAAGCTTTACTGATTGGACAGCGAGAGGGATATGTTAGGATTTTCCTGGAAGAAGGACAGGAAATTATTCCGATTCTGGCTGAAGCTAAAAAAAGAGGAATTTATCCTCGTTATACCCAAAAACTACTTTCCATTTTAACCGGGAAAGAGCATGCGGTTAAAAAAGAAAAGACCCCTGCTCCCCTATTAGAACCCCTGAGTGACAGAGAATTGGAAATCCTCACCCTTATCAGCCAGGGAAAATCCAATCAGGAAATCGCAACTGCCCTTTATGTATCCTTAAATACCGTTAAATGGCATGCAACCAATATTTACGGCAAACTTTCCGCCCAGAACCGCACCGATGCTGTAGCAAAGGCCAAAGAACTGAATATTATTGATTAAAAATAGCTTTAACCTGGTTTGAACCTCTGAGAAACCTCGCCCCTATTTTAGCAACTCAACTTTCGCATCCCTGAATCCCCAATAAATTTTGATAAACAGAGGCGATTTGAGCGATAAAACTCTTGTAAATCTTCCGAAAAGCTTTATCAGTTAATTTTAGTTCGGTTTTCAAGGCTTCTTTCAAAACATCGAGAAAAATCAAAATAGCTTCCGCGAATGAAATATCCTTTAACTCCTCGCAGTATAAGACAAATAAGTTCCCCAGTGTTTTTGAATCTGACTGTTCTTGTGGTATCCCTTTCATAAGGACACCCTTTCCTGGTTAATTCGGCTGTCTCAGCTTAATTATACCTGGATTTGGGTGTCTTTTCTAGACTTTAGAGCTGAAATTTAAGTGCTCACCAGCTTTTTTATTCATTTTTTTCTGCAAAAGTTAAGGTAACATAACAAATTAACAGGGGTTAATATCCTGGAAGAATTATTTCGCTTTTATTTTTGAAACAAAAACCCCGAGTATAACCGCATATTTGCTTTTGCACCCTTGCTATTTTGAATATAGTACCTCTCATTAAGTTAATCAATTATATGGGGTTATAATCTGGTTAGATTTAGGTTATAAAGGTAGGTTTGCAATTTCAAGGGAAACCTGTTTATTCACTCACAACTAAAAATCAATTGGTATAGGAAAATTCTGCCTGAAAAAATGAGTCTTTTTAAAGGTTTCTTTTGTATAAAATCCTTTTCAAACCATTTATTATGAACATCCCCAAACCTTTTTAAAAATTTTGGATAAGTTATAAAAATTTGTCAATTAATGTCTAGGTACAAAAGCCCGTTGGTTCCCATAGTCATTGTTTAAACCAACAAAAAACAAAAAATGGCCTTAGAAAGAACTCTGTTCATTATAAAGAAACCCCCCGAAAAAATACTCCGGGGGGTTTCTTTATGTTTTTCTTTTTTGGAATCATTTTTTCCAAAATTCAAAAAAGAGGAAAACTCAATCAAGTGTATTCTGAAATATTTTGGAAAGTCAACGTTTATTGCAAATCATCTCCTACTTTTTATAAACATTCAAGTGTATTCCGTAATATTTAGCAAAGGGAACGACTATCTCCTTCATCTGGCCAATTGGTGCTTCGAATTTGTGTTCAAACCGACCAGGTGCAGGATTTCCACTTGGGGGGCTATCATATCCTTGAACATAAAGATTTGTCCCAGAACACCATTCCCATCCAATCTTTTTGCCCGGCAAAGAAAAATGCAATATTTACAGGACCAAAATCCTTGTTTTCGTCGTCTTTATAATTGACATAAGTTGCCCAATTTCCCCTAGCGGTATAGCGAGGCTGCCCCTCAATGTGAGCCGCCCAGGCACCCTCGCATTTCTGCCCTTCTCCGCCACCTAAGCCGACTATATTTGTTCCAAAAGCCAATAATCCAACAACCAACACAATCAATCCAATACGCCAATACCTCGAATAACTCATTATTATTTTCACTCCCCTTAATTTTTTTTGTTCGGGGAATGATCGAGTTTGGCCAAAATTATATTAGATACAAAACCCCATCTTAACCGCAAATCGTTTTAACAAAAACTAAGTTCTTCTCAATCATTCCCTTTTTGAGAGTTTTTTTAGTTTTTGCTAAAGTTAAGATTGTTTTTCTTTTTTGAAACTGGCATTTTATAAATGTAATCTTCCAGCCTCCTTTCTTTAAAAATTTTTGCCGGTTAATTGGGGTCTTTCAACCAGGAAAACAACTTTGATTATCCCTCCATTATTTCCACCAAATAATTGTTAATTCTAAAAAACCGACGAAAAAAAACCGGCCGCTGGCCGGTTACGCTACTGGCTCCTCCCCGTTCAAACGTCCAAATAAAACCGGGGAATCATCGCTGCCCTTTTTTGTTTTGTATTTCTGTCCTTTAAAAACCTATTTATCAATTGAAACTTTCTTTTCCATTTTCCTCCAATGGGAAATTCTTTCAATTTATTTCTTATATTATACCAAAAGACCCCTTTTTATTCAGTTATTTTTAGGTTGTAATAAGGTTGTTTAAAGGTTAAAAAGAAAAACCCGGGAAAAACCTTTCTTGCCTGGGAAATAAAGCGCTAAGATAAATAAATTTCCTGGAGAAAAAATTTTTGGTTTTAAAATTAAAGAAATTGGTTTTTCCGAAAATAGCTATTTATTCGTTATAACCCATAGAAAAAAAATCTTACCCAAATTAATTGAGGATTCAGGGATGCGAAAGTTGAGTTGCTAAAATAAAAGGCGCCAATCTTTTGGCGCCAATTATTCTTCCGGATTAACTATGCCCATCTAAAAAGGTGTTGATTATTTAAAACCTCAACCTTTCCATTATCCTTTATTATTTTCATGGTGAAGATTGACCTCGCTTGGCCTTAAGCAGTTTCAAAACGCTTGGCCATTGGGTTTGCAGAAAGATCCTTTCCTTTCAGTTTGAAGTAGGATGCCAGGATTACAACCATAAACACTGCCCCGATTATTCCCAGCGTTCCCAGCATATTGGACAGATTACCCCCAGCATCAAAGAAGAGGATGCTGTTCAGGCCTTCGACGCTGAACCGGAAGGGTATCCAGGAATAAATTCCAACCCGGTAAAATGTCGAAAGAAGCTCAGGTGGAAGTGAAACCACCGGAAGACCAAATAGCCAGATCAATATCAGGATAGGCCAGCCTTTAAACCCTAACCAGTTCAGTACTGAACTCTGGATTAAAAAGAACACAAAGGAGGTAATAATTAAAAACAGGATCAAATGACCATAATTGGCCAGCTCCATTCCCATCAACCAGCCCACCACTGCCAGAGTTGAAAAAGCCTGAATTACAGCAAGCAATACACCTGACAGTAATTGTGTTCTGACAAACCGGGTAGGCAGTTGATTTTTTTGGTGCAAAAGAAGCCAGATCATTAAGCTTCCGATTAGACTACCCAGCCAAAGTAATACCGTAAACATAAGTGGTAACTGTCCCCGACCCTGCTCCCCTACGGGGCTGTATTTTTCTATTTGCTGAACCAGGGGTTCTGTTAAAACCATAACCTGGTCAGGTTGAATCGAAAGCCCATTTTCCTCCATATTACCCAGAGTATCATTCCTTATTTCCATGTTCATATGGCCGATAATTCCGCCAGTGATCCCCTGGACGGTATTAGCACCGACTTCGTTCTTTCCTTCGTTCAGAATAACTTTCACCATAGCCTGGCGGGGTTCTTCCCCCGTGATGGAAAAAACGGATTCTGTCAGATCTGAGGGCAAAATCAATCCCCCGTAAATTTCCTTGTTTTCCAAGGCTTCTTTTACTTCAGCGAGCGACCCGAAATGTATCCATTTAACTCTTTCGTTATCCTGTCCAAGGACTGCTTTTTCAAACATTTTGCCCATGTTCTCTCCGGCCATGCCTTCATCCGCATTTAAAAAACCGATAGGTATTTCTTTTAATTCACTGGTTGCAGATGGTCCAAAGCTGCCGTAGGCCAGCAGAAGATGAATAACAATGACAATCAACACAACTCCTAAAGCTTTCTTTTTTACTACTTTTTTTTCCATTTGAATCATCCCTTCTAATTTATGGTTTTTTGGTTCAATGTCCAGGGTTTCTACCCCGCCTTCAAACCTTTTCTCCCTTCTGGGAGGCTTTTTGAATAATTAACTTGATTTTATAAGTTCCACCTGATACGGGCTTATTAGAGATTTTTCCCAACTCCCCATTTTTGGGGTATTTTAGAGTATTCATTTCCTTTGGTTTAATCAGCTGGATTATGTTACCGGTTTTTTCTTTGCCTTTGATTTTTTCTCAGGTCCCCAGCTGTTCCGCTACGACCAGCAACATTTCCAATCCCAGGTTGTTGAGTTTCCCCAGCATTCCCTGAAAAGCAGCTGTATCGCTGACAACCCCCTTTATTATGGTATTTCCTCCCTCGGTGTAAAGAATCTCCAACCCATTAAACCAGTCTGCCCAACTACTATCCAACAAACCCTTTATCTTAATAGTTACCTGGATCATAGCTATCCCAATTTTTCACCTCCTGTAACAGTATCATTTCAAATTTTTTATCCCATGCCCATCTTTACCAAGTTCACCGGGAAAAAGACCCTACAGAACGACTCAAACAGCGATTTTCCTGAGTTTGATTCGCTAAGCATTTTTGCATGCGCCAGATCCAGGTGAAACCAGCCTTAAGGGTCAACGGACCATAAAAAACCTTACCTGTATCCTTGAAACCGAGACGGTGATAAAGATCTCTCGCCCGGGGATTGGTGTTTATTACCTCCAGATGAATGGCTTGGAAATCCTCCTGCTTAGCCTGCTCAAAAACCTCATTTAAAAGAGCAGTTCCGATCCCTTTGCCCTGGGCCCGTTCTGTGACAACAATGCCTTCAATTCTCATGTGGCCTTTTTTCAGCCTTGGAGCTTCAAAAAACTTAATCACCTTTCTCATTACCGCCCCCAAAAACCCGAACTCTTTCAATAAAAGGTCCCACTTGTATTTGACAAATCCACCCTCTCTAAACCCCAGACCTACCAGGCCCAGGAGGTTCCCCTGGTTATCTAAGGCGTAATAGCCTTTTGACAGATCCATGCTTTGTCTTAGTATACGGAGAGCTTGTTCTTTAGAGCGGGGTATAAGTAAAAGCCCGTCGTACTTTTGCCGGAATTCACTATAGTAAACTTCTGCTGCCTGGGAAATCATGTCCCCGGGCAATTTATTTGTTACTTTTACCCCACCCATTTTCTGATCCAACATTTTTATCGCTCCTCTCTTTGGGGAAAACCCTTTGTTCCCAGGTCAACCCGTCTTTCTGTTTGCATTATACTCGGTTGAAGGTATGGGGTGGACCCTACAAAGGTGTGGGCTGGGTATGGTTTTGAAAGTTGGGTTGCAAAACAATAAAAAGGGTTGCAATGCAAAAAAGGATTTTCTGGAGCGAGCAGACCATTGTTTCAATCTCCAAACTACTGTCAAAAAAATTTAATTTTATTTCTAACGGCCTTAGAAAATAGCAGCAATAAAAAATTCCCGTTATGTTTGAGGCCCAGGAAATAAAAAAGAGCATTATGAAGGGATTTTTGAAAACAAAAAAAGAGCTCCTTAAGGTTTTTTACCTAATTTAAACCTCAATTAACTCTTTTGTTCGGGCAGAGCTGCCCATTCTTAATTATTTCTTAACAAATTCTTCATTAAAATTTAAAAAGGGTAATTTAAAATAGATATTGGATACGAGTGTTAAAAAATTCCAAGTGGGAGGAAATCATATGTTATATCTTAATCAAGTGGAAAAAGTTTATTCTAATGGGTCAAATCGTATTGAAGCTCTGCAAGAGATCAGTCTCAAAATTTCACCTCATACCTTCCTTGCCATCCAGGGCAAGTCGGGCTCAGGGAAAACAACACTGCTGAATATCCTTGGTTGTTTGGATCGACCGGGATCAGGAGCTTATCAAATTGACGGAGAAGATACCAGCCTTAAATCTGATAATGGACTTGCTGCTCTCCGCAACAAAAAGTTTGGTTTTGTATTTCAGTCTTTTAATCTGATGCCCCGTTTCAATGCCCTGGAAAATGTTATTATTCCTTTCCTGTACAGTTCCAACCCTCCAGGGAGACCAAAAGAAGCTGCACAACAAATGTTAGAAAAGGTTGGCCTTGGCGATCGGACCAAACATCTTCCGGGAGAACTTTCTGGGGGTCAACAGCAGCGGGTAGCAATAGCACGTGCCCTTGTCAACAATCCCGATGTAATTTTAGCAGACGAGCCCACCGGGGCCCTGGACAATCAAACCAGCCAGGAAATTTTGGATATCCTGGCAGAACTAAACTCAGAAGGAAAAACAGTTATTATTGTCACCCATGAAAAAGATATTGCCAAACAGTGCCCATATGTATTGACCCTTTCTGATGGTCGAGCAATTGACCTTAAACAACCCGGAAATGGAAATCTATCCAATGGAGAGGTGGCTGTGTTATGAAAAAATCACTATTATTCAGAAGCACCTTAAAACACTTAGGAGCAAATAGTCTTACCACACTTTTTATGTGCGTTGGGATAATGATTGGGGTTGCTGTTTTGGTTGCTGTTATTGCCCTGGGACGTGGGACAGAAGCACGAATTCTGGATCGAATTGATCGGGTTGGTGTAACAGATTCTTTTACCATTCGTACAGTCCCCTGGGGCCTGGGGGGAGGCGGGTTGAGAGATGACCACGGAGAACTACTTTTAAGTTTTGATGAGGTAAATTCTTTACCAGACCAAATTCCGGGAATTGCTACGGTACTCCCTACCCTAAATGCGCGAAGCCCTGTCCTGGCAGGATCGGAAACACTTGATGATATTGCAGTTCAGGGGGTCGCACTAAACTTCCAACAGGTTCGAAATTTAAATTTATATTCAGGGGCTTTTTTCAGTGAAGCAGATATTCAATCAGGCTCTCACATTGCAGTAATTGGGCCTGCTTTGGCCAATTATTTTTTCCCTGGAGAAAATCCTCTGGGTAAATTAATCCAGGTGGAAGGCCTGCAACTGGAAGTGATTGGGGTCCTTGATACTCGGGGAATTAGCAACAGTGGAAGAAATGCAGATCAGATAGTATTGGTTCCCCATGACGTTTTTGTGGAACTGTTCCAGCCTTTGGGATTAAGCACCGTTACAGTTACTGTAGAAGACCCGGCAAATTTAGAAAAATTAGCTGCTCAAACTCAAAGTTATTTCGAAGAACTTTATCCTGGACATCAAATTTTTGTTCGTTATCCCATGGCCACAGCCAGGGCACGGGATGAAGTGGCCAACACTTTGTCGTTCTACCTAAAAATTATTGCCGGGTCCTCGCTGCTTATTGGTGGTACAGTTATGATGAACCTGACCAACCTTTCTATTTCCGGTCGTATTCGGGAAATCGGATTACGCAAAGCCCTGGGAGCTCGAAATAAAGACATTTCAGGTCAGGTTTTGGTAGAAACTGCAATGGTATCCATGATTGCTGGGATAGCTGGAATTCTTCTGGGTTACCTTCTCACTAATGAATTAGCCGTCCGTCTTGACTTGAGGTCAATTTTTTCCTGGCATGCTCCGGTAGCTGGTTTGTTTTTTGCCCTGTTAATTGGTCTTGTTTTTGGAGTTCGACCAGCAAAAAGGGCAGCCAAATTGGACCCTGTATTAGCCCTTAGAGGCTCACAGCAAAAATGAAATCCCATCGAAAACAGTTCCAAACAATCCTATCACTTGTATTGAGAACAATTGGGGTCAATAAAAAACGTTGCTTTCTCGCTGTTTTAGGGATTATTATTGGTATTTCTGCCGTAACCACAATGGCTTCACTGGGGTACAGTTCGCAAGAACAGTTAGTATATGAGTTGAAAAAACTGGGCACCAATATGCTAATTATAGAATCCGGGATTGTTCTACCTAATCGGAGCAGACGCATAATCGAGGTAGATACAATGACGGAAAATGATATACCTTTATTACTAAACGGAGTAGATGGCATTAATGCCATCACTCCGGTTTTCCTTCGGCCTGGAATTGTTAGGATTGAGGAAATCCCTGTAATTACAACTGCTATTGCGACCAGAACTCCCTTCATGCAGATCTCTTCAATGGAGATTTCTGAAGGAAGATTTTTTTCCGACGAGGATGATAACGAAGCAAAACAGGTAATTTTGCTCGGACAGACCGTGGCCTCACTACTTTTTAAAGATACAGATCCTATTGGGGAAACGGTTATCCTAAATAATACTGATTTAGAGGTAATTGGGATTATTGCAGAAAAAGGACTTGACGCCAATAATGAAGATCTGGATAACCTGGTGATAGTTCCCTTAACCACGGCCCAAAAACATGGAATACTTGGCATAAAGGAAAATTTAACCCATATCTATATCGAGGTTCAGCAGGCAGATAAAATTCCGACCATAAAAGAGGAAATCAAACCAATTTTGCGTGCTGCTCATCAGCTAAGTCCAAATGAACCTGATGATTTCAATATTATCGATCAAAGCCAGCTTCTTGCTGCTCAAACTGATATTCTGGGATCGGTAAGGAATTTAATAAATGTGCTGGCCATCATTACCTTGCTTGGAGGAGGCCTGGGTATCACAGCTGTTCAACTGATTTCCATCCGTGAACGCATCTGGGAAATTGGACTCCACCGGGCCCTGGGGGCCCGGCAAAAAGACATTGCAATTCAATTTATTTTTGAATCAACAATACTTGGTGGACTAGGCGGGCTTTTTGGGGCTACAGTTGGAGTCATTGCACCACTGATCATTGCTTTATCTTTTTCCCTTACCCCTATTATTGCCTGGCAGATGCTAATTATTTCCGTTTTTATTAGTGTTTTAATTGGTATAGCCGCTGGTATTTATCCTGCCTTTTATGCATCAAAACTTAATCCGGTTGTTGCTTTGCGGTCTTAAAGGAATAATTATGTCCTAAACGGTAATCTTTTAAAGCTTCATTCTTCAGCTGCACCTGCTAAACTAAAAGTGTACCACCTGGAAATTTTGCACGGGGGATATACGGGCAAAGCTCTTCTTGAAATAAAGGGTCTATTGGCTGTCCCAGTATTTCCGATTTCCTGTCCGGATGCTGCCGATATGCTGTCCAGATGTTGCCGACACCCTGTCCGAATGTCCCCGGAATGACTGTCCAAGTTCGCCGAAATATGCATCGGTGGTATTCGCATTACCCGCCCATTATAGCTATACTGACAAGGTTTGGGGAATTATAACTAAGTCCAAACCTCCCCTTATACTGGAAATGTGAGTTTGGCGAAAATTAAAAAGCCCGGGCAAAGCAATAATGCTTTCCCGGGCCTGGCTTAACCTACTTGGTATTATCTCTCTTCCCAATTGCCCTAATATAGTCATAGACCCAGGAATCCACGCTATGTGGATTTTTGGTCTTTGGGTTTTTTGTGTAACCCTGGGACACCATAAAACGCTCAATCATCCTGTTAATAAATTCCCGCCGGGCTTTCAAGCATCTCTTCTCGGGTGTTTGTAATTAGATAATCCAAATCAATATCTACGGAAAGACGAGGCAAATCAAAAATGGTTAGATTAATGGCTGTTCCACTTTTAAAAGCAAGACTATCTTTTAGGGCTGGGTTGGTGTTTAGAAACTCTAGAATATCTGTGATTCTCTTAACCTTTTCTAATGTATCTCTTACAAAACCCAGCTCCTCTGCCTTTTTCCCCAGATAAAAAGGTCGTAATTAGACAAGAGTCTCACCTTCCTGATTTGTTAGTTTAAACAGTCTTTTCGG
>PUNE01000031.1 GCA_003551665.1 Halobacteroidaceae bacterium | reverse complement strand
ACTGCATCCAAAGCATCATCATGTTCCCCAAAAGGAAATTGAACCCATTGCTTGATGAATTCATCCATTCCAAACTCCTTAGTATTTCTGACCAGAATTTTAGCGTTTTCAAAGTGCGGAGCTAACGCCATCATTCTTGTGCTTTTATCCTTAATCGTCTTAACTCCAGTCACAGGGAGCCAAGTTTATTTGCTTATCTGTTGCACAAACGCCGCCTGATAAACATTATCTTCAACAAAAATATGAGCTGGCCTCATGCCATGATTTGCCCACATGTTGTAATAATCGACAAGTTTTTTCTGTTGTGTCGGAAAATCCCATCTGCCATGAACTATATCCACTAAAAAGATTCTTTGACTTTTGCCATGATAAGCAACTAATGCAAAACCGGTTTCATCGGCCTGTTCCTTTTCACTAATGGCCAAATCAATACCTACATAAAAAGTTAATTCATCTTCTGGCGGTAATTCATCCCAATAATGTAGCCAGTCCAGTAATAAAAACTGCCCTTTCATACCTGCTGGGTCGTTTTGTTTTTCCCTGTCAAACAGAATCGAACCTGTCTGGTATCTATCAAGTAATAAAGATTTAATATCCCACTCTTCTGGCCACAAGACCTCATAATCTCCTTCAATCTTAACATCAGACAAGACTTTCTGGCCATCTTCGGTTTGTTTAAAAACATATTCGTAACTTGAAGGATACTTAATAATAGCTCGTTCAACCGCCTTATGCCAAATTGGATTCTCTATCAATTCTCCGTAAATATCAGCATAGTGTTTTCTGGTACCTACAACAATCCATTGGCTTTCAGGCTCACATAACTGGCCAATCGTACCAAATACCCAATTTTTAACTTGAGCCATCCTGTTATCAGTTTTAGTGTTTTCATCATCAATTATATCGTCACAAATGATAATATCAAAGTGCCCTCCAGTAATTGCACCTTCGGCTCCGACAGCTTCAACAGTAGGGTCCTTAAATTTCTGGCCTTCCTTATCCCTTTTACACCAAATAGCACCAGATTCGTTTTTAGGTTTTAAAAGTAACTGGCCAAAATCTCTTTTGATTTTTTCGTTAGTTTTCAGTTCCCTCCTGATAACATCCATACTTTTCATTGCCTGAGTTGACGATTTTGAGACAATTAAAATTCTCACATTCGGAATATAACAAATTGCCCATACTGGGAAAGCATGTAAAAAAACAGTAGTTTTGCCATGTGCTCGAGGGCTTAGTTGAACATGTCTTTTTTTTTCGCAATAATCATACCATACTTTTTGATGTTCAGGAATATTAAGTCCTAAATAATTTTTAACAAAATAAGGTTTGGAATACTGGCCCAGTTGTCTTGGAGATAATTTCTGTAATGCTTCAATCTGCTCCTGAACCAACATTATTCAGAGTCCTCCTCTTCAAGCTGTTTCTTTAAAAGGAACTCAGCAAATTCTTTAGCCATTTTTTCATCAATACCAACAGGCAAGCCGACTTCTCCTGAATGTTCAACCCTTGCATCAAATTGTTGTCTGTTGCCCCATCGCTGTGGATGTTTTCTCTCAAGTCTCCATCTAACAACATTTGAGTCTGTCTTTGCAAACTGTGCAAGGAGCATAACGTCTTTGGCCTCAGCTTCAGCCTGTGCCTTTTCAATGGCGTTCAAAAAATCAACATAAATCTCTTCGCTTTGTCTTAATCTGGCCTTTGGGTTATCTTCCAGTCTTTGTATTTCTTTATTGGCCCTGTCCAGCCAATGATAAAAAGTTCTTTTTGCTATACCACAAGCCTGTACAGCAGTTTCAATATAATTACCGACTCTGATATAACTTACAATTTTGTCCTTGAGTTCAGGAGTCAATTTTGTAGGCCTGCCTCCTGCACCTTTAGTACCCCAATTCAAATGGTTAATATCTTCGCTCATAATAAATCACTATACAAAGATTTATGTATAGCTTATATATAAATCACATCCTTAACTGCGGTCTCTTTCTATACAAAAACCATAATAATACATTTTGCCAGTATTACCGCCAGTAATTATTTTAGCCTTAGTTATTTTAAAATTATAACGCTTGGTTATTTTAGTGTATATCATTTGAGTTATTTCATTCCAAAAAGAAGATAACCCCCAAACTTTCATCTTTAATGGTACCCTGCAAGCATAAGAGACCAATTTTGTAGGATGCCCATATCCGATATATCTTGCAACACCATCGGTTATAACCAAAACAAAAGGTTCGTTGCTGGTTCTGTTATGGAATAAAGTAATCACTTGTTCATAAGGAGCGCCATAATCGTCAAAATCAAAAAAATTAAAATCGTTCGCATGGTCTCGAATAAAGGCCCTGTTATCCGTTTTGATAACTCCATCGCC
The DNA here is from genome assembly GCA_003551665.1 of Halobacteroidaceae bacterium. Lineage (GTDB taxonomy): Bacteria > Bacillota > Halanaerobiia > B1SED10-174 > B1SED10-174 > T1SED10-26. The sequence goes on along the minus strand of PUNE01000031.1, from coordinate 2,877 downwards.
ACCTTTAAGGTCAAGAGAGGTTACATCAAGGCCTTTATCTTTATAGGCCCTTTTATAGATTTTTCTTGACTGGCCTGTAAAGGCCTCCATTATCCTTATGGGCTGTTCATAATCCCAGTTGTCAAGGAAATAGTTTCTCAGTTCAACTTTTGCGGTTAGGTTAGTATTATCGACCATCCTCTGAAGTCACCACCTTCATTTTAACATCAATATTCTCTAAGGCCTCTTTAATTTGAGAATAATATTCAAGGTCCGCCATAATTGTAATCCAACAAGGAACCTCAGGAGCATCAAATAAAAAGTCCTCAATGTCAAAAGGTTCGTCTGTCTGGTCAAGCATGTCGTCAAGTTCATCCTCAGTAAATCCTATTGCCTCAATATCCAGTTCGTCAAAATCTAATTGTTCCATAAGTTCCTGAAGTACTCCTTCGTCAGTGTCTGCAATCTCTGCAAGTTTATTGTCTGCAATAACATAGGCAATAGCTTTCTTGTAAGGCAAATCAATAAAAATGGTCGGTACTTTCTTATATCCTAACTGTTTCGCCGCCTCAAGTCTTGCATGTCCAGCAATAATAAGGTTATTTTGAGATATTAGAATAGGGTTTGTCCATCCAAATTCTTTGATACTCTTCTTAATCATTTGAATTTGTTTCTTTGGATGAACTTTAGGGTTTTGGCCAAACGGTTTAAGGCTGTCAATGTCTGTTTGTGTAACCTTCAAGCCTGTCTGGCCTCCTGATATTTAGGTTTTCTTTTAAAAGATTTAATAGGGTTTTTGGCCCTATACTCCTCTCTATACTTTGCATGATACTGAAATAGGTTTTCAAGTGTTTTGTTTGTCATAAGAGTCTCCCTCCATCATCAAACATTGCGAATTCATCCATAGGTTGTCTACGGTAAAATTCCTCATTATATATTCTTATTGCTCTATGTAATATACTTATTGTTTGGGTTATTATTGCTTCACTGCTCATCCCTTTTCCCTCCTGAAAAATTAAAGATTAAATGTCTCGTTCTGTCAATCCTTCGTCTATAACGGTTTCGAGTAAAAGATTCTCGAACTCATCTCTTTCAAGTCTTTTTGATTTAATGGTACCAAGATACTCCCTCTCAATAATACCGATATGCCTGCCAGTTGTACTTGAGAACACATTCTCAGAGACTGCCAGAACATCAGCAGTTTCAAAAGCTACTGGAGTTTGATACGATTTATACACTGTTATAATTTGTCTCCCAGTCTCCATGTCTCTTATGGTCTCAATAAAGAGACTTTTTTGACCGACCTGAGTTCTGGAAGTCTCAATTCTTTTGGTTGTCATTTTTCTCACTCTCCTTTTGCTGTTGTGGTTTCCTTCCACAATAGTATATATGTTTGTATACTATATATACATTGTGCTCATTGTTCCAAAAGTCTTTTATCTTTAAAAAACCAAATACAATATGAACCTTAACTTATATAGTTCGCTCACTCCCTTTTGTCTTTGTGTGATTGAATGGCTCATCCCCCCACAAGCAAAAGTTAAGGTTCAACCCCCACTCTCCTGTTTTTACAGATTACAAATGTTCCTGAGCATGAGCTTCCACTCTTGTTGGATGTATATATAAATGGCATTCATCACAGAAATATCCGTAAACTGTTGTTTTTTGTTCCTTAATCTCTCCAGTACCTTCTGATAAAGTAGTGGTCGTTACAATAACTTTATCTATTGCCATAAGTCTCTTTCTCCTTATATCCTCTGCAATTCTTGCATAAAGGTTCATATTTATGTTTCTTAAACGTCTTTCCCACCATAACCTTGTGACATTCAGTACAAGGCTCATATTCTATTATTCTACTGTTTTCCTTTGGCATTATTACTCACAGTAATACTATGTGCGTCATACAATATATACCTTGTGCTAATAAAATAGTGATTTTGCTGTCACAAACTGTGACAGTTAGGCCCAAAAAAGCCCCAAAATACCGTCACAAACTGTGCCATGCACAAATTGTGACACCTTTTTGGCACAAACTGTGACACCATATTCATATAGTCTTTGTAATAATGTAAAGTATTGAATGTGTTTTTAATAGATTAGAAATATTGGAAAAAATAATCGCTATCGGTAAAGGCCATAAAAATGCCATTTTACAATTTCTATCTCTCATCGAAAAACGACTATAAGGGTTGTTATATTTCTTTATTTTTTTTTTACTATGAGAGACCAAGTGTCTGGAGAGAGAGAAATTTTTGTATATTATATATATATTATATATTTCTATATTATATATTTATATATTATATTATATATTATATTATAATATATTTATATATTTTTCGGTCAAAAACGTTATCGGTTGACTTGATTTAATCTTGGCAGTAACGTTTTTATATCAAGAATCTTGGCATTAAAAACCGCATACAAGAGGCTGTGCCTAATTGCATCGTTTGCATGTGGCTGGCCTTTAACATAATATCCAGATTCCTTGAGTTTGGCGTTATCAAAGAATTCTTTTTGTGCTGGTTGCTGTATCACTATCTCCCCCTGAAAAGTGTATTTGATTGCTCCGTTAACTTGTGAGGAGATAAATTCATTTCCTATCATGGCCTTTGACGCTGTGGCCCTGAGCCTGAAATCTTCTATTACCACAACATCAGGGCTTTTGTCAAATATAACATCGACCACATTAAAATCTGGTTCTTGCCCATATTCCCAGTTCTGTATCTGGCCATCATAAATATCAAAAAGGCACCAGCCAGAAGTACCCCCTGCATCAACTCCAAAAATCCTCATTGTTACACCAATTTAACACCGACTAATCTATAAGCTGTCTTGGTCAGATAATCCTCTGGTCGTTCAATATCCACTCTCTGATAAATAAGTGTTATTTCCTTT
>PUNE01000126.1 GCA_003551665.1 Halobacteroidaceae bacterium | reverse complement strand
GAGTAGTGGAGGAGAGAATGAATTAAAAGAAAAACTGCCCCTATGTGGACTCCTTCGGGTCCGAAAGCAAAGAAAAGCAGGGGGAGCCCAATATTTCCTGAGTTGATAAAGGTTGTCCCCAATTGAACGGATAAAATGTCTTCATTTGACCAGCCCAGGGACTTTCCCACGGTCCAGGAAATGATTAGCAGGCTGAAAGCCATCAGAAGACCAAAAATGGTTATGTAGAGGAAGTCCCGGCCGCCGATTTCCGCCTGTAATAGGGAAGTGAAAATCAGGGCCGGAGATAGGATGTATAAGAAAAGGCGGGTTAGGCTGCGAACATCGATGGGAGAAATGCGATTAAAAAGATAACCCAAACCAATAATTAAGAAAACGGGTCCTACTACTTCATTTGCAAGATACATTATTTTGGATTTCCTTTCTTTGTGTTTGGGTACTTTTTCGTAACGGAGAGCTTTCTTTCCTGCCGGGAAGAAGAGAAAAATAAAAAAGTGGATAACAAAAGTAATAAATAACTATATAAAAGCGGTTTTTTTAGATAGAAGGAACCTTTACTATAAAGGCGAATAGGTACAGAGGAAAGGGCAGGTGGAAATTATGGCTTTATTTAAACCTATTAGTGATACCTACCTGGTTAAAGAAATGTCAAAACCCCTCCTGGTAGCCTGCCTGGGGATTTCGGTAATGATGGTCAGCGGGTTTCTTTTTGAGCTTGCTGACTTAATTATCATCAAGCAGGTTGAAATCTGGGCGGTTTTGAAACTATTGGTTTACCGCTTACCTTCCCTTATGGTCCAGACCTTTCCCCTGGCTGTTCTTTTTGCCACCCTTTATTCCCTTGGTCGCCTGGTGAAGGACAATGAATATACTGCTTTTCGCCTGGGGGGATTGAGCTTTCAGAGGATTATGGTTCCCTTCCTTTTTGTAGCACTGGTAATGGCGGGGTTAACATATTTTATTAACGAAAAAATTTCTCCCTGGGCAACCCACCGTTCCCAGAACATTATCCGGCAGGTTGTTTTACAGGAAACCCCTCCGGGAGTTGAAGAAAACGTTTTTTTCCGGGGTCCAGGTGACAGGTTTTTCTATGTGGGAAGGGTAAATACCGGGGAGGGGACAATTGAAGATATAATGGTTTATGAGCTGGAAGGGCAGAATAACCTTCCCAGGCTGGTAACAGCTTCGAGCGGAAGGTTTTACGATGATATCTGGTACCTGCACGAAGGGCTGGCAATTGATTTTGATGAAGAAGGATACCCGGCTTTCCAGGTTCGGTTTAACCAGTACGAAATAAATGTGGGACAGCAAATTGAACGTTTCTTTGGGAGACAGAGAACCCCCCAGGAAATGAGCCGGGCAGAACTAAGAGAAGAAATTCAGTTATTCTCCCGCAGCGGATTGAATGTAAATTCTCTTCTTGTTGATTATCATATTAAGCTTGCTATTCCCCTATCAGCAATAATTTTTGTCCTGGTGGGCGTTCCCCTGAGTATAAATTTTGGGAAAGGAAGAGGGCTTGCTGTGGTTCTGAGCATCGTCCTGATTTTTGGTTATTACGTCCTGCTTTCCCTGGCCCGCTCCCTGGGTCGAAATGATATTCTTGCGCCATTTCTTGCGGCCTGGCTTCCCAATGGGGCCTTTCTCCTTGTTGGGCTGCTGTTGGTTCTCAGAGGTGAGGGGCGGCGGTTATAGGAGGAGTAGATTGTGTTACGGAAGGTACTTCCCTGCATTATCCTTATTTTAATTTTTAGCTTTTCTACTCATGCTGCAACTCGGGTGAACATTAACGCCGAGAGGTTGGATTATTATATCCAGGATGAACAGGCGGAAGCCCGGACTAATGTTGTGGTAACCTGGGAAGATAATCGATTGACCTGTGACGAACTTTTTATAGATTTTGGCGAGGGATATTTAACTGCCAGGGGAAATGTTTATTTTGTCCAGGGGGATTCTGGCTTCAAGAGCCAGGAAATAACTTATTATTTTGAAAAAGAGAAGGCAATTGTCCTTGATGCAAGGGGAGAGTTTGTAACCGAAGAAGTTGAGGGATATGTTTACCTTCACAGTAAAAGGATTGAGGGAGATAGAGAGAAAATTCAGGTTGAAGATGCCCTTGTTACCACCTGTGACCTGGATGAACCTCATTTTTTTCTCCGGTCAACAAGGGTTGAGGTTTTCCCCGGAGATAAGTTAATTGCCAGACATGTTTCCTTCTGGGAACTCTCGGGACGCCTTCCCCTTTTGTACTGGCCTTACCTGTATATTTCCTTAAAAGAAAGGGAGCAGCAAATAACGCCTGAATTTGGTTATTCAGCCCAGAGGGGCTGGTTTGTAAAAACTTCATACAGCTATTTCCTGGAGAATTCCTACGGGCGAATCCTGGCAGATTATTATACCCGGACAGGCTTTGGCTTTGGAGTCAGGCATATTTACCTGGAAGAGGGCGATGACCTGGGACGGTTTTATTTTTACATCCAGCAGGACCGGGCGGAAATAGGGCTTCCCCTCTGGGAAGGCCAGTTGGACCACCGCCAGGGAACACCCCTTGATGGGCGGTTGGAAAGCCGCCTTGCCCTGACCCATTACTGGGAAGAAAAAATTGATATGAGAACTGACCTTGATTGGCGGGGCGGGGTTGATGAGTGGAGATTGCGCCTGGATTCTGATATTGATGGCACCTATTATTACGGGGGAGAAACACAAAACTGGAGCGAACTTGGGGCTTCACTTTTTGGAAGGTTTGATTATGAATTTTCTCGCCGCCACAGGATCCGCCTTGAAGGGGAGTATGACAGCGAGATTGATGACGGGGAATTTGCCGATCGCTGGGCTGGTTCCATGCATTACAGGGGTGGAGATTCCGGATTGGGGTACGAGGTCCTTTTTGAGCGAAAAGTTCCCAGCCTTGCGGGAAGGGGAGACCATTTTTATACCATTCCCGAAGTTAAGGTAACTACCAGGCCGGTTTACTGGGATGAATCACCTCCCTCCTTCCTCAGGCCTTTTACCCTGGAAGTTATGGCAGGTTATTACGATGACCGGGAAGTTGACCTCAGAGCAGGAAGGGGAGGGGTAACCCTGGATTACAACAGGTTTTTCCGGCCCTTTCCCTGGGCCAATCTCCAACTAACACAACGGGGAAGCCTTTTTGGTTATACCACACGGGACTTTTATGCTGAGATTAACAGCCGAAACCGTTTAACCCTGAGGCCTACAAACTGGCTAACCTCTACCTGGACCTACACCTACCGACAGCCCTTTGGAGAAAGCCCTTTTGGGTTTGATTATCGGAGTCTTCAGGATAATCTGCGAGGAGACCTGAGACTGAATTGGGGTTCCTGGACTGCAACGGTGAATTCTGGTCGGGATTTTGCCAACGAACGTTTTTACGATGTTACAGGCCAGATTAGCTACAGAACCCCCAACGCAAATTTCCGGGCTGCCACGGGTTACAGCATAGAAAACGAGAGATGGCGGGATGTTGTAGTAAGCGCGGGGCTTGATTATGACAAAATTGAACTTGGTTTGGGCTATCGTTTTCACCCCAGCCCTTTCGAGCACAAAAAAATTGAGGGACAGCTTGCCTGGCAGGCAACTGAGGATATAAAATTGGAAGGGATTATTTCCTTTGATATGGTTCAAAACGAACTTGATAGCGGAGCAGTTCGGCTGGCCTGGGATCTCCACTGCCGCCAGCTGGTTTTCTCTTATGACCATATTCGGACCGAATTTTTGGTCCAGTATCAAATCCTGGCTTTCCCGGGACAGAGGGTTCAGGTAATGAGCACTCCCGAGGAACCCATGTTATTTGATCTGGATTTGGGGGACCTTTTTGATGATTTCATGGAGTAAAAACAAGTGGAAAATCATTGTTTTGATATTATTGGTCTTTGCTATTGGAGGGGGAATTTTCTGGTATTTTCAAACCCGGGATATTATCCTGCCAATTGGCGAGGAAGAGGAGATTAGCTTTCATTTTCGACTGGCCGGAAATGAAGTAGTCGGCTGGAGCCGGGGGGAAATGGTCTGGAGAATAAAGGTCCAGACAATTCTTGATCCAGAAAGAGAACGCAGCGGAGAAATGGGAGAAAAATTAATACTGCAGGATGTTGAAGAAGGTTTCTTTTACCGGGAAGGAGAGATCTTTTTTACCTTCACCGTTGAAGAGGCCCATTACCATACCAGGAGCGAAGACCTGAATCTTTTTGGTTTCCGCATGGAAACCCCTGAGGGAGATTGGATGGAAACCAGCGAAATGGTGTATACCAAGACTGATGATATTCTCAGGTCTCCGGGGAAAGTAATTGGAAAGGTAGGGAAAACGGATATAGAAGCGGAAAGAATGACGGTTCTCCTTGAAGAGGAAGAAATTATTTTTGAAGGTGGGGTCAAAATGATCCATCAACTGGAGGTTGAGTGAAATGCAGAAAAAAATAATTTGTTTTTTTCTTTTAATTTTACTTCTGGCAGGTACAGTAACCGCCGAACGGCGTGTCTTCATTACTGCAGAAACCACCCGATACCTTAGGGATGAAGTGATTAGGTTTGAAGATGGGGTTGAAATTCGCTATGAGGATATGGTGGTTACAGCCTTAACCGGAGAGTATCTTGGGGAAAAAGAAGAACTTACCCTTAAGGAAAATGTTGAAGCGGTCCAGGAAAAAAATCGCATCAAAAGTCCTGAGATGTGGATGGACCTGGAAGAAGAGCATATTATTTTCCGTGGTGGCCGGGTTGAATCTCTCTTCTACTTCCAGCAGGGGGAAGAGGAAGAAGAATTACCTGTAGAAATGTGGTCCGATACCCTGGAGATCTGGCAGCAGCGGGGTGAAATGCTGGCAAAGGGTGACGTGAAAGCCTATTATGATGATATGGACATGGAAGCCGATGAAGTTTTAATCGAAGAAGAAAAGGATCTTCTTACAGCAACAGGGAATGTTTACGTTTTGAGGGATGATGGATCATGGTTTCGGGCAGAAAAGGTTGAATATAATATTGAAGATGGAACTTTTGTTGCTTTTAAAATGGAAAGTGAATTTGAATTGAGAGAGAATCCATAGGAAGGGTTTTTGCAGGCAAAAAATCATCCAACTAAAGTGCCCGGGTTAACCTCGGGTTTTGTTTTTAAAAAGAGGTAAGGTTTTGCCAAAAAATGATATTGATCCTGGTAATTTAATGAGTAAAACTTCCTTTACCGGTTATTTTTTCTGAAGGTTTTTCCCCCATAATAAAGAATAGTATAATATTATCCAGTAAATTACCCCGGGAGGAGTGATTTCCGTGGAACGCCCATTCAAGCAAACCAAGTTTGTAACCTTTGACCTCTTGCTGGTCCTGGTTCTCCTTT
>PUNE01000103.1 GCA_003551665.1 Halobacteroidaceae bacterium | reverse complement strand
GGATCCTTCAGATACCTATTCAGTATTTCCGGCACTATTTGCCAGGAAACCCCATACTTATCTTTTATCCATCCGCACTGTTCTGCTTCGGGGACTGCAGAAAGTTTTTCCCAAAAATGGTCGATTTCTTCCTGAGAACTAAGATTAACAAGTAGAGATACACCTTCAGTAAAATTGAACTGGTGGTCAAGAGCGCTATCCATGGCAGCGAACTTTTGGCCCATAAGTGTAAAGGATGCATGGTTAATATCCTTTTCCCTGTTTGGGGCCATACCTTTCCCGTATCGGGAAATAGATCCTATCTTGGAGTCGTTTAAAACAGAGGTGTAAAAATTAATTGCTTCTTCTGCCCGTCCGCTGTTTTCACCGACATACATTAAGGAAGGTATAACCTTTTGCTCACAATCACTACAAAGCATTAGCTGCCAGGAAACACCGTATTTATCTTCTATCCAGCCATATTTATCATTGAATGGATATTTTCCCAGGGGCATTAAAGCTTTGCCTCCTTCGGACAGCCTGTTCCAAAGGCGTTCAACCTCTTCTTCAGAATGGCAGTTAATGAAAAAGGAGATCGCAGGGGTTATGTGAAACAACGGCCCACCATTTAAGTTGAATAAACGGAAACCCTCAATTTCATACTCAACACCCAAAACGCCTCCTTCGGTTTTCCCCGAAGCTTTAGCACTTGCCTTATCATAATATTCCACACCTAACCTTGTTGCGTTACTGAAAATGGAAATATAATAATCTGCTGCTTCTTCTGCCTGACTATCAAACCACAGGTGAGGTATAATTTTTTGCATTAGCCATAACCTCCCTTCGGAACCTTATAATATTATATCATATACTCAGTTAATTAATTAAACTCATAATGTGCCCGCTTTTCTATGTATAAAGCCTTAACCTCTACAATATGTCTATAATTCTACCGGAATGACGTATTACCATTTGGTTATAAACCCTGGGAAAATTGTTTGGCAGAGGATATAATTTGATAATATTTAGAAAATTATATATAATGAGTATAAATCCATAGACTTGCTGGGAAATATAGGAATTAGACCCCTATAATGGATAAAATTCTTTTAAAAAACCCAACAAGACCTATACTTTTTCTCCAATATCCTTTGCCTTTCGGAATAATATTTATAACCTGGCAGTCGAGAATTAAGGAGGAAAAGAAATGAACGAAAGAATTACCCAAGATGATTTAAGAAAGCTGGACAAAAGTTTTACTGGAAATATTCTGATCTCTGAGGACCTATCTTATGAGGATTCCCGATCTATTTTCAATGCAATGATTGACAAGAAACCTCGTGTTATCGCCCGTTGTTTGGGAGAGAAGGACGTAGCCCGGGCAGTAAATTTTGGCCGTGACCTCAATCTAGAAATTTCTGTCCGCGGTGGGGGTCACAGTGCTGCAGGGTGGGGGCAAACCGAAGGAGGCTTGATGATTGATTTATCCCAAATGAATAAAGTCGAAGTTAATCCAGACAACCTTAATGCACGTGTCGAGGGAGGTGCCACCTGGATTGATGTTGCCAAGGCCTGTCAACCTCATAACCTTGTTACAACCGGAGGCACCTGCCCAGGCACCGGAGTAGGGGGGGTCACCCTCGGCGGAGGGTGGGGATGGCTGGCCCGCAAATTCGGATTGGGATGCGATAACCTTCTTGGGGTAAAACTCGTTACAGCAAGCGGAAAGATAATTAAAGCTTCTGATAAAGAACACCCTGAGCTGTTTTGGGCATTAAAGGGTGGTGGGGGAAATTTTGGGGTAGCAACAGAGTTTACCTTCCGTCTGCATTCTCTTCCTGTCACAACAATGGGTTACCTGATTTTCCCACCTGATGCCGGACCCGGGGTGGTTAAACGTTTCCGTGATGTAATTTCAGAGGGCCCCGACGAAATTTGCGGTGAAGTTGTTTACATGACCGGGCCTCCTGAGGATTTTGTTCCTCCTGATCTGGTAAATCAGCTTTGTTTGGGTTTGTTCATTTTCCATGCCGGTCCGGAAAATGAATTAAAAAAGATTATTAAACCACTGCTTGAAGCTGGCCCCGTTGGGCAATTGATTGCTGAAATGCCTTATTCCGATATCCTGGAAAGTGATGCTGTGGAACCGGAAATACGCCACTTCAGTTCATCGGAACACCTCAAAGCACTTCCCGATAAGGCTATAGAAAAATTCTGTGCCCGGGCCCAGGATATGCCGGTTCCTTCCAACTGCTTGCAGGCCCTTTCTTCGTGGGGAGGGGAGATAGGTCGCAAAGGCCTTGATGGACCTATCGCCGATCGGGATGCAAACTGGCTTGTTTATCCATTTGGTATGTGGGCCGATCCGGAATATGACAGCCGAGTTATATCCTGGGTTAAAGCAGTGTGCTCAGATTTGTCTCCTTATGCCACCGGTAGTCCTTATTTAAATCTGACAGCCGAAGAAAGTATCGAACGCAAGATTGCCGGTTATGGGGGAAAAAAGAAATACCAACGGCTTGTTAAAGTCAAGGAAAAATATGATCCAGATAACATTTTCCGCTTAAACCATAACATAGAACCCTTATAGTAAACGGGTCTAAAAGAGTTCTTTTAAAATTAAGGAACTCCTATTTTTTAGGGGGGATAAGAATGTCCAAGGTTCTTAAATCAATAGAACTATCTACAGGTGTAACTCTCGAGTTTTATGAGCAGGGCTCCCCCAAAGGAATTCCGGTAATATTTCTCCATGGTATGGGTGACTCCTGGCGATCTTTTGAACAAGTTTTTCCTTACCTTCCAGAAGATTATCGGGTCATTGCCCCGACTCAAAGGGGGCACGGGAATTCCAGCAAACCTGAGGAAGAATACTCTTACAGCCATTTCGCCTCTGACATTGCCGCATTAATGGATGCTCTGAATATAGATACGGCTATAGTTGTCGGCCATTCCAGTGGGAGCTCCCATGCCAAGCGCTTTGCCCTGGATTATCCCGAGAGAACTCTGGGGCTGGTGCTAATAAGTTCATTTTCAGATGTATCAAAAAATCCAAGCGATGTGGAGTTATGGGATGAGGTAATTTCAAAAATGGAAGATCCCCTTAATCCGGATTTATTGCGTGAACTTCAGGAAGATACCATTTCAGGGGAAATCCCACAGCAATTCTTTGAAACTATAGTAAAAGAAAGTTTGAAGGTTCCCGCCCGGGTATGGAAGGCAATTGTTCTGCGGGATTTGGAGGAAGATATGTCCGTTGAGCAAGGAAAGATCAAAGCACCAGTTCTAATCCTATGGGGAAACCAGGACACCGGGATTCCAAGGAGTGAACAGGATTTACAGGTAAAAACCATACCGAATTCAAACCTTTTAATATATGAAGGGGCGGGGCACTCGCTCCATTGGGAAGAACCTGAACGCTTTGCGGCTGATCTAGTCAACTTTATAGAAAATATAAGACCGGATAAATAAAGTAAAAATAACAATTTTATGAGTGAAACTAACGACAGCTTTCCTCCTATGGAGGCTGATGCCCGTGAAAGAATTTAATCTCCTTAAAAAAATTCTTAAGAAATGGTGAAAAAGGGGTTTGTTTTTTACATGGAGGGGAAAAAAATGAAAAAAAGATTGTTTATTTACGGATCTATTGTTGTCGTAATTCTGTTGGTTTTGGCATTCTATATAGTGCAGCAGGGCATATTTGATGATGAGAAGGCCCGTGTTGGAATGCCAATTGCCCAGGCGGGAAATGAAGTAGAACCTGTACTCGAAGTAGTAACTGAAGACCTGGGGCTTATCTGGGCAATTGATTTCTTGCCCGGAACTTCCCGGTTATTGGCAAGCCAAAACGCAGGCTCAATGTTTCTGATTGATACTGAAACACTCGAAGTTGTCGAAATTACAGGGGTTCCTGAGGTTGATTCAAGAGGTCAGGGTGGCCTTCTGGATGTGAGGGTTTCGCCAGACTTTGACCAAGATCAACTGGTTTATCTAACATATTCTGCTGCGAATGACGGTGGGAATACAACAACCTTTCTGGCTCGGGCTGTGCTTGATTTAGAAGGGCAAAGATTAACCGACCTGGAGGAGCTTTACTTTGCCGAACCATTCCTGGACAGCACAGCTCATTATGGGTCACGAGTGATCATACAGGGGGATTACCTTTTCATGACTATAGGTGACCGGGGAGACAAAAACTTTGATGATCACGTATCGCAGGATACCTCCAATGTACTTGGTACCACAATTAGGCTTTATCGTGATGGAAGTATTCCTGGAGATAATCCCTTTGTAGATGACCCAGATGTCCTGGACGAGATCTACACCTATGGTCACCGCAACTCCCAGGGGATGGCTATCCATCCGGAAACCGGAGAAATCTGGCAGAGCGAACACGGAGAGCGGGATGGGGATGAAATTAATATCATCTACGGAGGCAACAACTATGGGTGGCCGATAGCAACCTATGGCTGTACCTATGTTGGCGGGCAGACAATTGGAGTTCTTCCTGAAGAAAGAGATGACACCATCAACCCCGTCCATTACTGGGAATGTGGTAGCGGTGGATTTCCACCCGCCGGAATGACCTTTTATGATGCTGACGGGTTTGTTGACTGGCAGGGAGATCTTTTTGTTGGTGGCCTGGCGAGTCAATACCTGGCTCACTTCAGGCTCACAGATAATGGTCTTGAAGAGCTTGATCCCCTGCTCGCAGATGAAGGCTGGAGGGTACGTGACGTTACTGTAGGGCAACATGATGGAGCTATCTATGCTGCTGTTGAAGGGAGAACCGTTTCAATCGTTCGGATTGTTCCTAAGCCCATTGAGTAGCTTCATAGGAGATAGCCGAAATATAAAGTATAACTTGATAATCAGAAACCCTGGCTTATTGCTGGGGTTTTTTTCTTGCTGGATATAGGTTTGAAGAGAATACTTGGTTTGAGAGAGAAAAGAGTAGTGGATGTTCGGAAAAGATAGAATTAAAAAGGAATTTACAAATAAAGGAAGAAATTAAAAATAATGGTTTTCCTATGAGTTGTGGGGAGTTTTTAAAAAATAAAAAGGAATTTGGTATCGGATATGGTATTAAACTATAAAGAAAGGGCTGAAATGGTTTGTCCAAAAGAAAAGCAGAAAATTTACTAGGGAAATTTTTGAGCAGGCCTATATCAGCAAATATTTCTTTTAAGGATGCTGACTGGTTACTTCAATATCATGGTTTTGAAAGGCGACAAAGTTCTGGGGGAAGCAGTCACTTCATCTATTTTCACCCACAATTAGAAAAATTCTTGGATCCAAATCATAAATTGGAAATTGGGGAAGAACCATATCAAATAACTATTCCTTACAAGGGGAAACATTTGAAAAAGGCTTATGTAAAAATGGTTGCTGAT
>PUNE01000137.1 GCA_003551665.1 Halobacteroidaceae bacterium | reverse complement strand
TAATGATTCTCAGGTCACTTCCTCCCAGAGCTCGGGCAGCTTCAACAAAATCCTGAGCCCTTATAGAAAGGACCATACCCCTAATTACACGGGCCATTCCAGCCCATCCAACCAAGGCCAGAATTACCACAATTAAGAAGAATCTCATTGCTGATGTCATATCAAGGGGTAATACAGCAGCAAGGGCCATCAATAAATAGAGCTGTGGGAAACTCATAACAACCTCGGCCAGACGCATCATCAGGTTGTCTATCCAGCCTCCGTAAAAACCTGATATTCCCCCGAATATCATACCAATAAAAGTACTAATAATCAAGGCTACAATCCCAATAAACAGTGAGACCCTTCCTCCGTGCAAAACCCTGGAAAAATTGTCCCGTCCAAACTGATCCGTACCGTACAAGAAAAGGCGAGCCGTATCCCGGTCTGAATAGGGATCCTCAAAACTGGGCTCTCCCAGTCCCAAAATTTTGGTTCTGCCAGTCAGGCCGAGAATAGAAAATTCCCTTTCCTGCTCCACAAATAACTTCAACGGAAACCGGGGGGATTCCTGCCTATCTTCCACCCAAATTCTCATAATGGGAAAATAGGTGAAATCATCAACCTCTTCCTGCTCTGCGATTTCTTCTGCCATGCCGTGAGCTTCTGCCCGGTCAACCACATCAAAAGTTCCCAGGTCTAATTCAATTTCTGTAACTTCACCTGTTTCTGGATCTTCTCTGTCAATATAACCATAAATCATATAGCGGTGTCCGCGAAGAGAGTTGTAGATAAAAGGCCAGCGCCAGTTCCCGTCCTCGTCTCTAACATGGATGGTCACTGGAGGGTGATAGGATTTTCCCCTGTACTGGGTGTAGGGATTATGGGGCGCATAAAGGGGAGCAAAAATTACCGAAAAATACATGATAGCAAGAACAATCCCTCCAAAAAGGGCTAAGCGGTGCCTTTTCAGGCGAATCCAGGCAACTCGGAAAGGAGACCTGATAAAGTCCTCTTCGCTTTCCACTCTTTTTCTTTCTTTTTGCAATCCATTATCGGCTGGAGGTTGCTGCACAGTAATACCTCCTTTTCTCTAATTGTATCTTATCCGGGGATCAGTAACTGCCAAAAGGATATCGGCAAGAAGGTTCCCCAGGATAAGAAGTACGCTTCCCATTAAAAGTCCAGCCATGGCAACATAGAGGTCTTTTTGTCTTACTGCAGTCAAAAGCATATTGCCCAGACCTGGATAACTAAAAACAATCTCCGTAATTGCCGCCCCACTGAGCAGGGCACTGATGCTGAAACCAAAAATGGTAATAAGCGGGTTAATTGCATTCCGCAGGGCATGTTTATAGATAACCACCCGATCGCTCAAACCTTTAGAGCGTGCAGTTCGCACATAATCCTGTCCCATGGCGTCCATCATCTGCCCACGCATCTGCCTCATCAAACCTGCCATGCCAGAGGTGGCCAGAACTATCGTAGGTGGAATCAGGTGACGAATATAATCCCACATTCTTCCCATAAAACTCAGTTCCTCGTGATACCAGGAAGTCATCCCCCCCACGGGTAAATTGAAAAGGCCGTATCTTGCAAGAATGTATAGGATGATCAGGCCAAAGAAGAAGTTGGGAATTGATATTCCAAAAAAGGTGAAAAATGTTAAAATGTTATCGCGGACAGTGTATCTATTGATTGCAGCATGAACTCCAATCGGAATTGCCACAATCCAGGTTAAAAATGTTGCAGCCAGGGATAAGCGGAAAGTATTCATTATTCGAAAACCGATCAAATCTGTCACCGGAATGCGGTAAGCAAAGGAATAGCCGAAGTTAAGCGTCAAAACTTCTTTAAGCCAGTTAAAATACTGGACCGGGACCGGTTGATCCAGACCGAATTCTGCTCGCATTTGGGCAATTACGGCAGCAGAAATATCGGGATTCATTTCAATCTGTGCAAGAAAATCTCCCGGCGATAGATTAAGCACAAAAAAACTGATCATGCTAATCCCAATCAGCAGGGGGATCATCTGCAGAATTCGTCTAATTACATAAGTCCGCATACCCGTCCTCCTTTCTCCAAACGGTCAGCTAAAATCAAAAAATAAGGGGGGAGAGGAAACTCTCCCCCCTTAATCAACTTCCTTTACCTTTCAATATAGAGACTTTCGATATTGTGATACCAGCCACCTACAATAGTCGGATCAGCATTTTTAACAGTATTGCGCATTGCAGTAATGCTATCCTGAACTACAGTATAGATGATTGGGGCCTGCTCGGCAATAATTTCCTGCCACTCATAATAGAGAGCCTGCCTCTTTTCGGGATCGAGCACGGTAGCTGCTTCGTCAAATATTTCGTCAATACGGGCTTCCCATTCAGTAGCGGGTTCGGACTGAACCGGGTTCCACATGTGGAGGTTACCCGATGAATGCCACACGTTCCGTCCTGTGTGGGGCTCAAGACCACCGGTAAGACCCATGATCATCATATCCCACTCAAATTCACTGGTAAGCTGGTTAACCAGGTAATTGAAGTCAACAGGAGTGAACGTAACATCCATACCCAGTTCCTGCAGGTCAGCCTGGAGAATGTTTCCTGCTCCTTCACGAGGAATATTCCCGGCATTGGTGGTAAGAATAAAGCTTACCCTGTTGCCCTCTTCATCGAAGAGACGTCCCTGGGCATCCCAGGTAAACCCACCCTTCTCAAGGTTTTCCCGGGCAGCATCAAGATCATACTCGTACCTCGTTACATCGGGATTCAGGAAGAATTCGTTGGGAGCACTAACAGGAGACCACTGAGGTGAAGCAAGACCGTCATAAAGCTGGTCAACCATGGTATCCTTGTCAATTGCATGGGCAACAGCCCGGCGGAAATGCAGGTTCTTGAACCATTCCAGTTTCCAGGGTTCTTCTTCAAAATGCGGACCCCTGGGGTTCTGGTTCATGGTTACAAAAAGGGTGCTGAAAGTAGGACCTAAATTATGAACCGTCATATTCCAGTTGCGCTCGTTCATCCGGTAGCGGGCATAATCGGCCGGCATTACCGGAGAAACGTGAGTCTGGCCTGCTTCAAAAGCAAGACTCTGGGCTTCCTGAGATTCTACAATCTGCATAATCCAGCGGTTAATATAGGGAAGAACTTCCCCTGTTTCGGAAACATGCCAGTAGTTGGGATTCCGAAGCAATACCACCCGCTCACCCGGCCGGTAGCTACCGAGGATAAAGGCGTCAGAACCGATGATTTCAGAGGGTGTGGTATTAACACTCCAGGTTTCATTGTACATTCCTGCTTCCCATGCATCATAAAGTGCGTGCTTGGGAACAATATTGGGCATTGTATTGAGAAGCGGTGCAAAAGGCTCCGGCAGGTAGAGCCGGAAAGTATACTCGTCAATTACTTCGTAATCAAGGTACTGCCCGGCTACCTGAAGGACATCCCTTGAACTTGTTGGGACGGACTCATCGTAGATAACATCGAAGGTAAACTCCGCGTCATATGCGGTAAGGGGAGTACCATCGCTCCACTTCACGCCCTCCCGAAGATAGAAAGTCCATTCCAATCCATCATCACTGAAGTCCCACCCCTTGGCGAGGCTGGGTATTAATTCTGCAGTGTGCGGGTCATATTTGGTAAAAGATGTTAAGAAACGATTAATTATATCTGTAGATGATGTTTCCTTGGCAATATGAGTATTGAAAGTCCTGGGATCGGAAATCTGAGAACTTAACAGAGTTTCACCAATAGAACCCACAGGATAGGGAGAAACGACATAATCGCCCGGAACCGAAGCGATTACAGAAAAGGACATTGCCAGAACCAATGCCCCAACAAAAAAGACAATCAGACTTTTTCTCACTAGGCATTCCTCCTTAAGAATTATGACACCCCAAAAAGACCAATCAAAACAAAAATTTCCCTGGTATCACCCCCATAAAAAATAAGAAAAGATTTTTAACTTGTTTTAATTCTTATTCTCTTAAAATAACGATTTTCCTGCAAAAAAAGTACAAATTTTCTATTTCTTTATTAATAAAGAACTCTGTATCGCTCCCAGGTTCTTTCTATCTTATTAAGATACAACCTCGTCTCACGGAAAGGTATATCCTCCGTATTTTCACAGGTGCCGTCCCAGATACCTTCTTCCAACCACCGGCGAACATTTCCCCTTCCTGCATTATAAGCAGCAAGGGCAATGGTAAGACTGGAGAACTCCTCCCTCAACCCGGCCAGGTACCAACAACCGATTTCCAGGTTAAGAAGAGGATCGAAAAGCTGTTCAGCCTGGAAGTCCAACCAACCCAGACCCTGCGCTGCCCATACTCCAGTCGGTGGCATAATTTGCATTAAGCCCCGGGCTCCTCGACTGGATTCTGCTGCAGGGTTAAATTTGCTTTCCACATGAATTAAAGCAGCAATTAATTCTGGTTCCAGGTCGTAAATAACCCCAAGCTCCTCAATTTCTTCCCTGTATAAAAAAGGATAATAAACCCGGATTATTTGCGGATAAAAAATAATAAAAACCAGGCAAACAATTATTATAAAAAAGCTCACGCCAGGGAGGGGAAATCGCCTCATTCCCAATCCACCTTCCACTTTTTCTTTAACAGCTTCTATTCTTTACTGAGAATCCCATCAAGAATTAATCTGGCCGAAGTCAAATTGGTTGCCAGAGGAACAGCATGGACATCACATACCCTCATCAGGGCTGTAATATCTGGTTCGTGGGGTTGAGCTGTTAAAGGATCGCGAAGAAAAATTACTGTATCCACTTCTCCAGTGGTAACCATTCCTCCAATCTGCTGGTCACCACCCAGGGGACCTGAAGCCATAACCTTCACTTCCAGTTGATTTTCTTTTACAATCAATTTTCCTGTATTCCCCGTTCCTACCAGGAATTCTCGGGCAAGACGTTCTCTATATTCTCCTACCAGAGCCACCATATCTCGCTTTTTCCTGTCATGGGCGATCAGGGCTATTTTCCGCATTTAGTTTTCTCCACCTTTCCCCCACTTTTTTTTCCAGCTCTCGAAGGCTTCGCTTATTTTCAATTACCTTGTCGGCTTTTTTTACCTTTTCACCCAGTGGCATCTGGGCTTTAAGTCGGGCTTCTAAATCCTCAGGTGAAAACTTCCCGCTTTGCAATAAACGTTGGCGAACCAATTCCTTTGGAGCCCAGACAACCCAGACCTGGTCAAAAAGTTCTTCCCAGCCAACCTCGAAAAGCAGAGGAACCTCAACAAACACCGCGGAAGGTGGGTTTTTCTGTTTTGCCTGTTGGGAAAAAAAATCAATTATTACCTCCCGGACCCGGGGATGGATCAGGCTTTCCAGCTTTTTTCTTTTTTCTTCATCCTGAAAAACAATTTTTGCCAGAGCCGAACGATCAATTTCCCCGTCTGCTGCAAGAATTTTTTCCCCGAAATTTTTCACGACGGCACCGTAAACAGGCTTTCCCTTTTTCATTTCTTCGTGGACAATGTTATCTGAACTGATTACAAGGGCTCCGTGGTTTTTTAATATTTCCATAACCTTTGATTTCCCTGTTCCCAGGCCACCCGTAATGCCTATTTTTTTCATTCTTCTCCACCCCCCCGGGAAAAAATTTCTTATATTGGCTTCCTTATAATTCGTCCAGAGTCTTTTCCCATTTAATTATCAGTTTCTCCAGCTCTTTCTTTTTCCCATCATAATCTGCCATTATCTCTTGGGCATCATCCCTTTGGAAAAAATCGGGGTCAGAAAATTGTTTATTGTATTCCTCGATTGCTTCTTCCAGAGAAGTAATCCGTTCCTCCAGTTCGAGTCGGATATTTTCTGGTTTTTCTTTTCTTGGAGGAGCCTTCCTTTTGGTTTTTCTCTCTATTGGGGAACCCTTGGCTTTTTCTCTGCTTTGTTCATTCCTTTTTTCCCAATCAAGAAATTCTTGGTATGAACCCTTGAAAGAGAAAAACCTGCCGTTGTTAAGGTACCAGATTTTCGTTGCAACTCTTTCAATAAAATAGCGGTCGTGAGAGGTGAAAACAAGAGTTCCGGGATAGGAAAGAATTGCCTGTTCCAGCCATTCCTGCAAATCCAAATCCAGGTGGTTGGTTGGTTCATCAAGGAGGAGGACATTTGCTCCCTGCAAAACCAGAAGGGCCAGATTGAACCTGGAAAGTTCTCCTCCGCTCAACATTTTAACCTCTTTCTCTGCTTCCTCCCCGCCAAATCGAAAAGCCCCCAGATGATCCATAATCTCCTGTTTACGAGTCAGGCCAAAATCGGCAATTACCTGGAACAGGCTCTTCTGCCTGGGCAAAAAACCACCTTCCTGGTCAAAGTAACCAAGTTCAACCCCATGACCCCACAGGACATTACCTTCGTAATTCCCACGGCCAAGGAGACATTTTAGAAAAGTGGTTTTTCCTGCCCCATTGGGACCAAGAAAAGCAACCCTGTCCCCTCTGGATAATTCAGCTTCCACATCTTTAAATAGTTGCCTTCCCTCTTTAGAACAACCAAATTTTTCGGTTTTAAGGACTTCCTGCCCACTCATCCGGTTAACCGGAAACCGAAGGTTGATTTTTTTTCTAGGAGGCGGGGGAGGAGGTATCTTTTCCATCCTCTCCAGCCTTTTTTCTCTGGACCTGGCCTCTTTGGAACGCTGTCCAGCCTTATATCTGCGAACAAAATCTTCCAGTGCAGCAATTTCTTCCTGCTGCTTTTCATATTCCCGCGTCCAGGTTTTAACCTTAAGCTCCCGCTGTTGGCTATAGGATGAGTAATTTCCAGGATAAAAATACAGGCGATAATCATCAATTTCCAGAATACCATTGGCCACCTGGTCCAGAAAATAACGATCGTGAGAAACCAGAATTAAGGCTCCGGAATATTCCTTGAGGTATGCAGCCAGCCACTCCCGATTATTTCGGTCCAGGTGATTTGTGGGCTCATCCAGGAGCAATAAATCTGGTTTTTCCAGGAGAAGCCTCGCCAGAGCAAGCCGGGTTTTTTCTCCTCCGCTAAAACTTTTCAAATTCCTGGCGAGGGCTTCTTCCGAAAACCCAAGGCCATTAATTATACCCCGAATCCTGCTCTCACACTCATACCCTCCTCCTTCTTCAAACTCGGATTGCAGGCGAGCATATCTTTCAAGAATCTCGGGACCAGATCTCCGGCCCATTTCTTCGGTAATCTCCTCCAGTTGCTCTCTAAGCCTGACCAGTTCCGAAAAAGCCTGCCAGAGATAATCAGCAACATTCCCCTCCTGGGCCCAATCCAGTGTTTGGGGCAAAAAGCCCAGAGAAATATTGCGATTTCTCTCAACAAACCCCTGGTCCGGTTCTTTATCTCCCTTAATAATCTCAAGTAGAGTGGTTTTACCCGTCCCATTGCGCCCGATTAGGCCAAAACGGGAGCCCACCTGTACCTGGAGGTTTACATCTTCAATTAATAATTCTCCTGAATAATACTTGTTAACATTCTCCAGTCGAACTAGGGTCATTTATACCATCCTTCTGACAGCACGGACAGAAAAAAGAACTCCGTCCGGCAACTTTTTTCCTCTCAATAAAATCCGAGCACCGGGGGCATTTTTCCCCTTCCCGACCATATACCTGGAGCAAATTCTGAAAATCTCCTGACCTGCCTTCACCGTCCCGGTAGTCTCGAAAGGTAGTTCCCCTGCCGGCGATGGCTTCTTTTAAAACTTCCTTCATCTTTAAAAAGATACTCTCAATTTGGTGCTTCTCCAGGTTGTTAGCTGGAGTTTCGGGGTGGATGTTGCTTCGAAATAATATTTCATCAACATAAATATTACCCAGGCCCGCAATAAAAGACTGATTTAAAAGAAGCGCTTTTATTCTTCCCTTCTTCTTATCAAAAGCCCGAACAAACTCTTCCAGATCGAAATCAGGCCCAAGGGGTTCAGGCCCCAGTTTCTCTAAATTCCCGGCGTAGCATTCTTCGCCCGGGGCTACAAGGTAGACCCGCCCAAATCTCCGGGTATCCTCAAAAATCAGGGTTCCTCCATCAACAAATTCTAAAACTAGATGGGAATGTTTTTCCAGAGGAGCCGGGTTTATTCGGTAATAAAGGCGACCGGTCATCCGCAGATGGAAAATCAATTTTTTCCCCCCGTTAAGTTCAAAAACAAGTAATTTACCCCGGCGAAACCCTCCCGTTACTTTTTTACGGAACAATCCCCGGGAAAATTCCTTCACCGACCCGGGCCAGCCCACCACATCCTCATGCATAACCCTGACAGTATTTATTTCTTTCCCTTTTATTTTCGGCAAAAGGGACCTAAGAACGGTTTCTACTTCTGGAAGTTCAGGCAACCGATTAACCCCTCTCTGTTTTTTTCTCTCCCCGGTCCATCCTGAAACGAATAACCAGACCTATTAAAAGAACCAAAAAAATTACAAGCTTGGGCAGCCAGAGACTTCCTCTTTCAGCGGGCTCCGCAAAACCAACAAAGTAAAGGTAGACCAGAACAGCCGCCGCTCCTGCTAGAGTAAGGATAACGAACAGAACACTTTTTTTCTGGATTATCATCTGTAAAAAACCCATGTGACTCCCTCCCTCAGGGGATTATATCCTGAATGTAGTGGGGAATAAAAGAAAAAAATGTTTGCCAGTAAATAAAAAGCCAGAATACAATAAATTGCCCTACCGCATCCCTTATTCCCGGCCAGTCTTTAAAAGTCCGGATATAAATTGATGCCAGAAATCCAGCCAGGCCAGCATTCAAAAATTCCATGCCCGGGTTAACATAAAAAGGAGTATAATACCAGCCTGTTTCCTGGAGCAGAAAAATAAAAGCAAAACCCGATAAAATTATCCACCACGCATAAGGCCGCAGATCGAAAAACCTGCCAATATAACCAAGAATCAGGAGTAGTACAGCCAAAAAATGGAACTGAGTCAGGCTATTGAGTAGAGAAAGGAAAAAATTAAGTCCCAGGATATAGGATAACCTCTGGAAGGGGTTTTCTGTCCCCAGACCCACCCTGTACCAGAAAGAAGGTTGGGCAGGAAACCTGTTATTAATGGTTTTAATTTCTATCATTCTCTGATCCTGGAAGAAATTATACCAGAAAAGGTGAGGGTTAGCATCTCGATCAAGGAAAACCACGGGAGAAAAAGCGGAATTGGTCCCAATATTTAGGTTAACCGGTTCGGGAGGCACTTCCCTTAATTCATCCCAGGAAATATAGGATATCCTTACCGGAGAACGCAGGTGGTCCTCCCAGGCAATATGAACTCGCTCTTCTCCGGCCCTAATAGCCGCCCGATGAGCATCAGCCCAATAGGCAACAAGGTTGTGGGGCTTTATCTCCATTATACCATCCTTAAATCGAGCATAAAAAATATCCGAACCAGAGCGGAAAAGTGCATCTCCATCACCCTGGGCGTTCCAGACAAGATGGATGTTCCCTTTTTTATCTAAATCAGCGTCCAGATAAATTTCCAAAACCGGAAGTCCCGCCCGGTCCATCAGGGAAACATGGGCAACGGTTTTTACGGGTGCAAGGGGTTCTCCCTCCATGGTAAAACGGCGGTACTGCAAATCTGCTGAAAAAGAATGTAGTTCAATCCAGAAAAGATTAAGAAAATCTTCTTCAGCTATTACCAGCCCCCGGTAAGAAAATTTATTCGAAGCGGTTAGCTGAACAGGTCCCATTTCCAAAAAACCTGCTTCAGAGATCCGGGCATAATGAATCTCCAGGCCGGTTTCTCCCAGCCCTGTCCAGGAAAGGTGCAGTCTCCCCCGGGCATCTTCCTTCCCGTAAACATTTGTTATTCGCCGGGGACTCTGCAGTATTGTTTCCTCCCCAAGAATTTCTCCCCTTTTATTTAAAACCTTATACTTCAGAAAACGGATCCTATCAATCTCTTCTAACCAGGAAACAATAATCTTTTCTCCGGACCCAATAAAAACCATTGGAAAGTCTGCAAAATAAACTCCATCCCTGATAATAAATCTTTCCAGATGTTCAGGAGGGGCCTCTGGCCGGAAAATGTCCACTACTACCTGCATGTTTCCCCGGGAACCTGCAAGCCCTGCAATGAAAAAAGTATCCTCTTTCTGGTCAAAAGCCGCCCCAAATCTCTGGGAAAAAATGCTGAACTGCCCCAGTTTATGCTCCTCGGACCAGCCCTCAGGCCATTCTAGCTGTCGACCGCTGACCGTTCCCAGGAAAAAAAGAGAAATAATAATAACCAGCCCAATAATTTTTTTCATGGGCAATCTCCCTTCGTTTTAAAACCCTTCCATATCCATCCAGTTAAATCCCTTTTTTAATTCAACTTCCAGAGGGACAGCCAGAGAGTAGGCACTTTCCATTGCAGACTTAACCACTTTTCCAACCTTTTCAATGTCCTTTTCCGGAACCTCCAGGACGAGTTCGTCATGAACCTGTAAAAGCATACTAACTTCCGGCCATTTTTCCAGTTCTCGATCCACCTTTAGCATGGCAAGTTTCATTATATCTGCAGCAGTCCCCTGGATCGGGGTATTAATCGCCATCCTTTCTGCAAAATTCCGGCGGTGGGGAACCCTGTGGTTGATATCCGGGAGGTAGCGTTTTCTTTTCAAAAGGGTTTCTACATAACCCTTTTCTCTGGCCTGGGTAATACATTTGTCGATAAAATCTTTCATCCCAGGAAAACGGTCAAAATATCGATCCATGTATTCCTTGGCTTCTTCCTGGGAAACATTCAAATCCTGAGAAAGACCGTAAGCAGACATTCCGTAAGCCAGACCAAAATTAATTGCCTTTGCCCTTCTTCTTAGCTCAGGGTCAACCTCCTCGGGATCAACCCTGAAAACTTCGCTGGCAGTCTGAGTATGGATATCAAGCCCCTCGGAAAAAGCGCGCCGTAGGCCTCCCTCTCCCACCATATGGGCCAGGACCCGTAATTCAATCTGGGAATAATCTGCAGCAAGAAGCAAATATCCCTTTTCCGCAATAAAAGCTCTCCTGATTTTTTGTCCCTCAATTGTCCGAATTGGAATATTTTGCAGGTTGGGTTCAGAACTGCTTAACCTTCCCGTTGCAGTAATATTCTGGTGAAAAGAAGTATGCAGCCTCCCGGTCTTTTCGTTCACCAGTGCAGGCAGAGCATCAACGTAGGTGGATTTTAACTTGGCCAGTTGCCTGTATTCCAGGATATATTCGATGATGGGGTGCTGCTCCCTGAGCTTTTCCAGGATCTCCGCTCCAGTAGCATAACCGGTTTTTGTCCTTTTAATGACCGGAAGTTCCAGGTCTTCAAAGAGAACTTCACCCAGTTGCTTGGGAGAATTTAAATTGAATTCTCTTCCTGCATAACCAAAAGCCTTTTCTTTTATTTCCTGGAGGCGACCCTCCAGTTCACCTGATAATTCTTCCAGGAAATCAAGATCAACCTTTATCCCTCTTGCTTCCATACCAGAAAGTACTGGAATCAGGGGAGTTTCAACTTCCAAAAGAACATTTAAAATACCGTTCCTATCCAGTTCTTTCTCCAGGTTATCCTGGACCCGGGGCAAATAATAAACCAATCTGGCCAGTTCTGGAGAATCCTTTTCATTTTCAATTGTTTCACCACAAATTCTCTCCACCAGCTGGCTCAAATCCGGAGGGGAACTTCCGGGCTCCTGGAGGTAAACAGCCAAACCGGTATCAAATAATTCACCCCGGAGTTTTAGCAAACGATAAACAGGCTTAAAATTGTGCCCCACCTTCCCGTATCCCGGGTCTCCAAGGATCTGTTTAATTTCTTCAGGAACCCAGCCCCGGGAAAAAACAAGCACTTCATTTTCTCCACCCACTGCCAGTTTTT
Organism: Halobacteroidaceae bacterium; assembly: GCA_003551665.1. Lineage (GTDB taxonomy): Bacteria > Bacillota > Halanaerobiia > B1SED10-174 > B1SED10-174 > T1SED10-26. Next base: position 9,232 of record PUNE01000137.1, on the reverse strand, counting down.
CCAGGCGAAATTCCAGGGGCCGCGGACCTTCAAGGCTCCACGCAATAGGCAAAGGAGAGCGGAGTCTAAAATCTTCTTTTTCTCTGGCCCAATCCTCTTCATTCCGGATCTCTTTAAATTCAATTTCTTTTTGCTCGGGGCGGTCTTCTTCCCCCAGGGGGAGAGAATTTAACAGGCTGGAAAACTGCCATTCCCGAAAAAGCTCAGCAAGCTCGGCCCAGGGAGGAGAGGAATAGCTTTTCAGATCGGGAGAAATATCCATCTGAAGACCAGTATTAATGGTTACCAGCTTTTTATTCAGCAAGATCAAATCCCGGTTTTCTTCAATTGCCTGACCTCTTTTCCCGGTTATTTCTCCGCGTTTTTCCAGCAGTTTTTCTAAGCTGCCATATTTCTTGATTAACTGGACTGCTGTCTTTTCACCAATTCCAGGAACTCCGGGAATATTATCTGAGCTATCTCCCATGAGAGCCTTCACATCTATCAATTGGTGGGGCTTAAGCCCGTACCTTTTTTCTATCTGTTCTGGTGTATAATCAACTGTTTCGGTTATTCCCCTCTGGGTATAACGGACCCTGGTTTTAGCATTAACAAGCTGAAAACTATCTTTATCACCGGTAATAATAAAAGTATCAAAATCCTTTTCCTTGAGCTCCTCCGCCAGGCTTCCCAGCACATCATCTGCTTCGAAACCTTCCTGTTCGTAAATAGGGATTTCCATTACTTCCAGCAGCCTTTTTATATCATCAAACTGAGGCCGAAGTTCATCAGGTGTTTTTTCCCTCTGGGCTTTGTAATCTGGAAATTCTCTGTGCCGAAAAGTAGGGCTTGGGTGGTCAAAGGCAACGGCAAGAAAATCGGGATCCTCTTCCAGGAGGATTTTCAGAATGATCTTGGCCACACCAAAGACCGCCCCCATTGGCTTGCCCTTAGTAGCAAGCGGAGGCATAGCGTAAAAACAGCGATGAGCCAGGCTGTGACCGTCAATAATAAAGGATTTTCTGGTCAAAGGTATCAACTCCCAACCTCATTCTAAGAGGTTATTATTAAATGCGGAATCAGGGTAAAAAAAGTATACCAGTAAACCCAGAGAACCATGCAAAATACCCACCCCATTGTGTTATCAAGGTTGAGCCAGCGTTTTTCACCTATTTTCATTAACAGGGTAAAAGAAGTTGAAAGGCCAGCTGCAAGCAGGGGAAAATAACGGCCAGGCCATTCAAGTTGTATGAAGTCCAAAACAGTATCCTGGAATAAAAACAGGCCAGCAGCCAAAACAAGCGTTCCATGCACAGGGAATTTTTCCAGGTTTCCTATTAGCTTCAGGCGAGAACCAGCGGCAAGAATTATAAAAGTTGCTACCGGAGCAAGAAATTTGGTAACCAGGGTCAAAAGGGCAGCATAAACCAGCCCCACCCCCAGGACGTAAAGCAAGCCCAGATGGGGGTTCCGCAACCCCAGACCAAGTTGATATCCCAGGGGAGCAGTCTGGGGGTTGGCATTATTTCTACTAAAAATCTTCATCTGGCCAACATCCCCCTCACTCCGCTGCCAGAAGAAGTTAAGGTATTCCCCAACCTCCAGGAGAGTGGGATTAAAGCCTCCTGAGGTTGTAATATCCATGGGTTGTGGGCCATACCCTACCTCTCCCTCCCCGGAAACCTGCAGATAAAAGGGTCTATACCGTCCACCCTGCAAATGAACCCAGGCCAGGTGGTAGAATTCCCCTTTCATCAACACATCAATTGTCCGCAAACGGTTAAAGCTCGGGGAAATCCTGGAGGGCCCCTTTATTAGCTTGCCATCCTCAATAACCAGAAGAGAAAAATGCCCCACCTGCATTCCAATTTCCCGGTCCTGTCCAGAAAATACCAGGTTGATCCTTCCCCCAGTATCCAAAAACGCTTCCAGTTCACCATCGACAAAGGGACTGCGATCCCCATCCAGAGCAGAAATTATTGCCAGATTCTGCGGTTCATCAATCGCCTCCCCTTCAGGAGAAAACCGCTGGTAATAACAATTCATTTCCCAACCATTAACTTTTCGCCAGAAAAGATTAATTTGTCCTTCTTCATCAAAGACAAAGGTGCTGTTGGAAAGGCGTTGTTCATCTTCTTTGAGGACCTGGGCCTTCTGAACTATTTCCCCCTCCCTAACAACAGCATGGAGCAAAACCCCGGCTGGGCGTTCAACATCAGACCAGATAAGGTGGATTAAACCATCTTTCTCTTCCCGGGCATTAACCCCGCTTATCCGCGATGTGCTCTCGCGCAAGACCAGGCTATCTACCTTAAGGTTATTATTGGAATCAAAACTTGTGTAAAGCAATCTCTCCACTGTTCTCTGTCGTTCAACCCAGAATAAGTGCCTGTTTTCTCTGCTATCTACAATTAATTCAGGCTGAGAAGCATTAAAAAAAACACCCGAGCGGAAAACTTCTTTACCATTTTCCAGTAAAACAAGCTGAATGTCGTTTATACTGTTGCCCAGGAAACCAGCAACTAACCTGTCACCTTCTCCTGTTAGAGCAATAGAGTAATCAGTTGAATAACGGCCAAAAGTTGCCACTGCTTCCTCCCGGGACCATCCTTCCGGCCACTCATCGTAGGCAAAAGACAAGCCGCTTGAAGTAAAAAAGATTAATAAAAAAATAACGGCTTTAAAAACCATCTGAAACCCATCCCCCCCGAACTCACTCACCTTCCACCCCTAAAAAACTGGATATGGATTTATGAGAGAAAAAATAATTTCTAAATACCGACCCTGCTTTTGCAAAAACCCTTATGCTCGTGAAAAAAATTTTAAAACATTGAAAAGTAAAACTGTTAAATCTTTTTTATTGGGGCCGGAGCTAAAAACTCCGGCCCCATAATTTTTATTTAAGGATTTCCTCTGCCTTGGCTACTATATTGTCAACGAAAAACCCTCTTTTCTCCATAACTTCATCCCCCGGTGCTGAGGCACCAAATTCCTTCATACCTAATATTAAGCCCTCGGGTCCAACGTAACGTTCCCATCCCATTGGATTAGCAGCCTCAACCGCAAGTCGTTTTTTTATTTCCGGAGGAAGAACCCTATCCCGGTATTCCAGGGGTTGTTGTTCAAAGAGTTCCCAGCTCATTAAACTGACCACCCGAACTGAGTGCCCTTTGGCTTCCAGTTTTTCTCTGGCCTGGGCAATTAAATTTACCTCTGAACCGCTGGCCAGAAGAATAATTTCAGGCTTTTTACCCCCTGTTTCAGCAATAACGTACCCTCCACGCCCTGCATCTGCACTGGTCCCTTCGAGCTGGGGCAGTTTTTGCCGGGTCAAAACCAGTGCTGAAGGCCCATCCTGCCGCTCGAGGGCTTTGAGCCAGGCCGTCTCTGTCTCTATCCCATCGGCAGGTCTCAGGACATTAAGGTTGGGGATAGAACGCAACATGGGGAGGTGTTCTATAGGCTGGTGAGTTGGTCCATCTTCCCCAACCCCGACACTATCGTGGGTAAATACAAACACAACTGGTATCCCCGAAAGGGCAGCAAGCCTGATTGATGGTTTCATGTAATCGGAAAACACAAGGAAAGTTGAAGCAAATGGCCTCAGCCCACCGTGAAGGGCAAACCCGTTAACAGCAGCTGCCATAGCATGTTCACGAACACCAAAGTATATATTGTTTCCCGCCCTGTTTTCAAGGGTAAAATCCCCTTTGCCTTTCAGGTAGGTCTTGGTTGAAGCATTCAGGTCGGCAGAGCCGCCCATTAAATTGGGCAAATGCTCAGCAATTTTTTGCATTACTTCTCCCGATGCAGCCCGGGTTGCAACAGGTTCCGAAAACTCTACCAGCCTTCCTTTTTTCAGTTCGGCAGGCAGGCGGGAATCGTGCCACCTCTCCCATTCCTTTGCCTTTTCCGGATAACGATTTTTGTATTCTTCCCAGCGCCTCTCCCAATTCTCTTTTTCTTCCCTCAGTTTTTCCTGGAGCTGGGAAAAATGGGTTTTAACTTCTTCGGGAACAAAAAACTCTTTATCAACCGGCCAGCCCAGGTTTTCCTTGGTAGCCTTTACTTCTTCTGCTCCCAGAGGAGCACCGTGAGCTGCAGCTTTCCCCTCCTTGGCTGGACTTCCATATCCAATTTTGGTCTTAACCTTTATCAGGGTTGGCTGGCTGCAGTTGGCTTTCCCTCGTTCAATTGCACTTGCAATTTCTTCGATGTTCTGGCCATCTTTTACGGTAATTACCTGCCAGTTGAAAGCCTTAAAACGTTGATCCACCTCTTCAGAAAAAGTCAGGTCTGTTGGCCCATCAATAGTGATTTCATTGTCATCATAAAGACAGATTAACTTCCCCAGACCTAAATGACCAGCCAGGGAACCAGCTTCACTGGAAATGCCCTCCATTATGCAACCATCCCCTGCATATACATAGGTATAATGGTCGACAATGGTTAAATCATCCTGGTTAAATTCGGCCCCCAGTCGTTGCTCTGCAATGGCCATTCCAACTGCATTGGCAAGGCCCTGGCCCAAGGGACCCGTGGTGGTCTCGACTCCTGGAGTATCGCCAAACTCAGGGTGCCCGGGAGTTTTGCTCCCCAACTGCCGGAATTTTTTCAAGTCTTCCATGCTCAGGTCGTAACCAAATAAATGCAGCAGTCCGTAGAGCAACATAGAACCATGTCCTGCTGATAGGACAAACCTGTCCCTGTCTGGCCAGGCGGGGTCCTTGGGATCGTGTTTTAGGAACCTGCTCCAAAGGGTGTAACCCATCGCAGCTCCTCCCATTGGTAAACCAGGGTGTCCCGATTGCGCTTTTTCCACAGCATCAACTGCCAGAAACCTTAGGGTATCCACTGCGGTTTTTTCAACTGACATTTTATCCCTCCTGTTGCCTTCTTTTTCAATACATACCTGTCTATATTTATTTCCTGCCTTGCAGTGCAATTCCTGCCTACGCCCGGCCCGAAACTATTTGTTAATTTTCCTGCCGGAATAGGTGAATTCATGTTGATTCATCTTAAAAAATCCTTCCTCTTTTTCTCCAATAATATTCCCGCAGGAATTACATTTTAGCTTTCCATCATCCAGGCGGGCCATTAGTTTTTTTATCCGGGGAATATAACAACGCAATACTCTACCGTGTCCAATTTTTTTATAGCGCATGAGCTTGTTTTTGCAGCGACTGCATTTTAGAGTGAGCATTCGTTTCCCCCTTTCTTTTTTCAATTATCCTTTTCCTCTTTAGATGCAGATTATCCTCTGTTCAGAGATAAATTTTCTAAATTCTTCCCTTTTCTCTTTTTCTTCTTTCTCCCCCCTTCCTGTTGGGATAAAAAACAGGCCTGGAAATAACAAAAATGGAACTATTCTAAAAGGTCAGGTTTCTGGACAAACGGTCTGCACTAATTATAGTTTCTGATTGAGAGAACCAAAAGGTTCGATATTTTTTGTTTTTAAAGCAACCCTTCCCAAGACCTATTACCATATAAGATCTGGGTTTCGGCTGGTAAGAAAAAAATTGCTTTTATCGGACCCCTCTGCTAAAATAAAAAGCGCCAGAACCGAGGAGAGATAAAAATGCAGACCTTCCACCGTTTTATTGCAGAAGATTCCCGTAATTTAATTAATCTGGTTGAAAAGCCGGTTGCCCTGATAGTTACTTCCCCGCCGTATCCCATGGTCGAAATGTGGGATGAGGTTTTTTTCGCCCTAAATCCGGAAATTAAAAAAGCTCTTTCCTTAGAACAGGGGAATAGGGCTTTCGAATTGATGCACAGGGAACTAGATAAGATCTGGGTAGATAGTTTCCAGACCTTAGAAGAAGGGGGAATTGCCTGCATTAATATTGGAGATGCATCTCGAACTGTTAAAAACCAGTTTCAACTATTCCCCAACCATGCTCGAATACTGCAGGGCTGCCTTGAAGCAGGCTTTTCCTGTCTCCCTGCCATTATCTGGCGCAAGGAAACCAACGCTCCAAACAAGTTCATGGGTTCAGGAATGTTACCTCCAGGAGCTTACGTTACCCTTGAACATGAATACATTCTGGTTTTGCGAAAGGGGAATAAAAGAGAATTCAAAACCCCTGCAGCCAGAAAAAACCGGCGAAAAAGTGCCCTTTTCTGGGAAGAAAGGAATACCTGGTTCTCAGACATCTGGTTCGGCCTAAAAGGAACCCGGCAAAAGTTAACCGGAAAAAATTCCCGCAAGCGCAGTGGCGCTTTCCCATTTGAACTGGCCTATCGTCTGGTAAACATGTTCTCGGTAAAGGGGGATCTGGTCCTTGATCCTTTTGCGGGAACCGGAACACTAATGCTGGCAGCTATTGCCTCCGAAAGAAACAGCCTGAGCATTGATATTGAAGGAGATATGCAGAAAATTGCCCGCGAAAAAGTCCTGCATTTCTCCCCAGAAGCCCGAAAATACCTGGAGACAAGATTAGATAAGCACCTTAATTTTGTCCGGGAAAGGGAAAACGAAGGAAAGCCCCTAAAACACTTTAATGAACCGCACGGATTCCCAGTTGTGACCAAACAGGAAACTGATTTGCAGATAAATTCTCCCTCCCAAATCGAAGAGAAAAATAGTAATTTCTTCTCCGTTTCCTACAATCCGATCAACAGAAATAAAATTAGGATCCGGTCCCTTTTCTAAGACCGGATCCTTTATTTTTCGGATATTTTAAAGCTGGGGATCCCGGATAAAGCTTGTTCCCCCAATCCCCTTTTACAGAGCAAATTCGAAGCCCCGGTAGGAAAAGGATTCAACAAGTCCTATTTTCCTGGCTACAGCTTCCGAAGGTTTATTTGACTCCATGCAATCCCAGTAGGGGGTTAAATTTCTGGCCTGACACTCTTCAACAAAGGCTGACCCCATGATCTGGCCCAACTTTTTTCCCTGGTATTCAGGGAGGGTTTCAATATCAATGCCATGCACCTCCCCTTCAACAAAACCGGAAAAACAAAGCCCCACAAGCTCTTTTTCCCGGAGTATTCCATAACCTATTCCCAGTTCAAAAAACCTTTCCAGGTCGCCCCAGAAATCACAGATTCTTTTTCCCCAGAAAGGAAGGTTGGAAATTTCCGAAGAAAGGTTCCCGGGAACAATCCTGAGCAGTGAGAACTCGTCAGGAAGACAGGCAGAAACAGAAGCAGTCCTTTTGTCGCCTGGCAAAGAAAAAACCTTCTGCTTCCAGGTCTGCATATCTCGCCCGGAAAAAATTGTTTCAATTATCTCATCCCATCCAGGATGATTCCCAAAACATTCAAACCACTCCAGGTTTAGTTCCTGTGCCTGAGGGGCAATTACTCTGTCAATAAATCCCGTAACCTTTTGATTGAACTCTTCGTTTCTTTTCTCTCCAAAGAAAAAGAAACCATCGTGGTTACCCAGCCAGACCAGGCCTGCAGAAGGTTTTTCCTTATTATCAACAAAAACCCTGCCTGGATTATTCCCGGCCATAATAGCCCGGACTTCAAGGTGCCCCGTGGGATTAATTATATCCTTACACCGGGAAAAATCCGATTGTTCTAACTCAATAAGCATTAGAATCCGCTCCTTGTAAAAGGGAAAATTGTTCCTTGAGATCTAACATTCTGCTAACTACTCAAAGCCATTTCAACTGCCTTTCGGGCGTGTATCCCGGTGGTATCAAATAAGGGGAGGGAGGAATCTTCAGAGCCAATCAGGAGTGGGATTTCAGTACAACCCATAACTACGCCCTGGGCTCCCCTATCCTTCAAACCATTTATTATCCTTATATATTCATTTCTCGATTGGGCAAGGATTTTTCCAGCAATTAGTTCGTTGTAAATAATCTCATGTATAATTTTCCTATCTTCTTCAGGGGGAATGATGGTTTTTATCCCGTGTTTTTCTTTTAAACGATGAGCATAAAAATCTTTTTCCATGGTAAAACGAGTCCCCAGGAGCCCTACTTTTTCCAGCCCCATTTCTTTAATCTCTCCCGCTGTAGCATCTGCAATGTGCAATAGGGGGACCTCAATTCCTTTTTCAACATCTTCTGCCATGATATGCATCGTATTGGTGCAGATTATTATCAGTTCTGCACCACTCTTTTCCAGGACTCGAGCAATTTCTAACATCTGAACAGTTAACCTTTCCCATTCCCCTTTATGTTGAAGGTCAGATATTTCTGCAAAATCCACAGAGTAGATTAAACTCTTACAGGAGTGGGGAGACCCTAATTTTTCCCGCACAGCCAGGTTTATTAGCCGGTAATATTCAAGTGTAGATTCCCAGCTCATACCACCAATCAAACCAAGAGTCTGCATAATTCCCCTCCCTAAATTTTCTTAATTATAACATAAGAGAGCTGTGATTTCGCGGGTAAAATATAACACCTCAACGCAAAAACAGGAGTTTTAAGGAAAAGGGGTTACCCTATCACTCCTGTTCTGCTAAATAGTTACCAGTTGGAGGGAGAAAAAGTTATGTTAAAATTTCAAGAAGATTTTAAGTTTTGCAGGAAAAAAACGAAACCTTAATTTCCGAGGAGGCATTACCTTAACAGGAAATTTTCTCTCCCCTGATTTTATTTCACCTTCTTTAAACCTTTTTTCCGCCAGGTAGAGGTTATACATTTAATTCCCCTCCTTTTAAATTATTTTGACCGGTCAGTTTTTTTTGACAAATTGGGAAAAAGAAAAACCCTTACTCCTTACTTCCCCTGGACGAAAATCCCAAAAACCCTACAGAAAACTTATCGTTCCCACTGCCATCTCTTTTTTTAATCTTTTCCAGGACTTTTTCCACCTCCAGCAAAAATTCTGCAAATTCCTCAGGTTCAAGACGAACGTCAAACTGAGTAAAATAAGAGGTTTGGTCTTCAATAGATCCGGGGCGAAATTCAAATGCAGTCAGGGGGGCTTCCAGAATTTTCTTTTTCAAGCCAGTAATAGCTTCCAGTCCAAGCTGCCTGACCGACCTGCTGTCTACGAGGGGCATTAATTCATCACTGGGAATTATGGATCGAGCAACAGCCCGGTAAAACTTTTGCATAATCCCTTTTTTTTCTTCTTTCCGGACCACCTCGATTATTCCGTTTTTCTCCAGTTCCCCAAGGTGGTAATGAATTTTCGAACGGGGTATCCCTAAGGTCTGCGAGAGTTGTTGTCCGGTTTGGGGTTTTTCTATCAGGTTGGATAATATTGTTATCCGCAGCGGGTCGCTCACGGCTTTCAATTGTTCAATTTGTGTCAGGTAAAATACCTTTTGCATTTTTTTCCTCCT
>PUNE01000092.1 GCA_003551665.1 Halobacteroidaceae bacterium | reverse complement strand
GCCCGGGAATTTAAACTTGAACAGGATCGTGCCGATCAAAAAAATATAGACGAAATGGGTCAGCAATTATTCCACCTGCAGAAAGGGGAGGGGTTTAAATGAAAAAAGCCCTCCTGATTTTTCTGGCTCTTTTAATCTTTTCCGGCCTGGTGGTGGCCCTGCTCGATGTTTTTGATATCTGGAGTATAACTGATCTGGTTTCTGATTATGTTCGAACCCATCCCCTGGTTCAACCCTACCTACTGACTGCAGAAGAACGGGAAGAAATGGAAAGAAAAATCAATCAGCTCCAGGTAGAGGTTTTGAATTTAAAGGATGAAAATGAGGAACTGATCAGGGTCAACCAGAATCTGGAGGATATAGTTGAGTCCCGAGATGAGCAAATTTCTCACCTGGAGGTGGAACTAAATCAGGAGGAAGAAGTAAGGGCTGATCGAGCCCAGCGGCTGGAGCAACTGGCCCGGGGGTATGAAGAAATGAGCCCTGATGATGCGGCCCTGGTTTTACAGGGGCTGGAGGATGACCTGGTTATTAATCTGTTTTTACGGTGGGAGGACCGGTTTGCAGCCAGAGTGCTGGCCGAGATGGATAATGAAAGGTCGGCCCGGCTTACCGAAATCCTCTCCCAATAACATACTCCCCAGGTCTGAAGTCGGTGGATTGGCGCCGATTTTAGAAAATAAGAAATTTAAGGAAAGGAGGTGAATGGATGCAAAACTTAATAGTTGCATTGATCGGGGGAACTGATATGACCCGATCAACACCGGGTAGTTTTTCCGGAGAACCTGTTGATCCCAAAAGCAAGGGACCTCCTTTTTCCCAGCTTCTGTGCTCTCTTTTAGGGGAAAAGGAACTACCGGTAGCGGATCTGGCCCTTCCCGAAAAAGTTGAGAAACTGGGGGAAATTAATCCCAGGTTGTTCTCAATGATAGCTTCCGGGGAAAAAATGATCCCCTTTGGAGAAGAGTGGTTCGGGGATGCAGGTGCAGAGGTAATGGCCCTTTTGAAGGGATCTGACTCCTCTGAAAACCCCCTTCCATCAGGGTTAGTAGAATTGCTTTCAGCCCTGAACTCCGACCCAGAGGAAAAGCTTTTATCCCTCCTGGATAAGGTCGGGGAAGGATCTCCTGAAGAAAAGGGCTGGGAAGAGCTCTTATTTTTCCTGAAACAGGTGTTGTCCCTGGAAAAGGAGCTGGATAACCGGGAGAAACAAACCCTTCCCGAACATCTGCTCGTGGATATGGTAGAAAAGGCAGGAGAGGAAGGAAAGGTCTCTTTCCTGGATCAGGTCGGGGAAGGATCTCCAGGAGTAGAGGTCTGGGAAGAGCTTTTATCCCTACTGGCCCAGGTTATGCCTCTGGAAAAGGAACTGGATAATGAGATGCAAAGCTCTTCACTGAAACAGTTGATTGGGGAGCTTGGAAAAAATCCCGAGGATCCCAAAGCCTCACTGGTTGCGGAGCAACTTTTCCTGGAAAAGGGCCCATTATCCTCTCTACAAAGGATCTGGAATCTGGAGGAAGGGGCAGAAATACTGGAAAAACTGTCGGAAAGCAAGGAACTGGCCCCCGGTCTGATTAAGGCACTGGCCTATCTTCTGGAAAACAGTGGAGAAGAAGAACTCCGACATCTGGAAGAAAAGGGTTTGACTCTGGAAAAGCTTCAATCTCTCTGGCGGCAACTGCAATCAGCAGAAGATACGGATAAATCAAAGACGATTGAAACCACCAAATCAAAACAGGAATTGAAGGCATCAATACAGGAGCAGGGTGAACCTTCGGAAAAGGCCGGGAAAAAACAATGGCGATCTTTTACAATTAAGCAGGAAAATAGTCCGCAGGAAGCTGTATCGGAAAAATCTCTAACCGGGAGCGAAAAAACGGAAAAAAGTGAAAGTTCCAACCCGGAAAGGGGAAATGAGATCCCGGTTTCTGACTATTCCTCTGGCAGATCCCAAAAGCAGCCAGCAAAAAAAGTAATCGTGGAAGAAATCCTGACCCGTAGTGAAAATAGTAAAAAGAGTGATGCTCTCTCCGATAGGGCCAAAGCAGATAATCTGCTCCAGGGACTTCTGAAAGAACTAAGTGGTGATAACTCCAGGCAGGAACTCCTTTATGGAGAAAAACAATACCACCAGGGCAGCGGAAACCCAGGAAAAGAACCGCGGTTCATTTTCCCGGGCCAGTCGGAACTGGAAAATAGCAGTGAAAACAGGACCGGCGGCCAGGTAGAGGTTAAAGCTTCTGGCCGGGAACAATTCGGGGGCAGCAGAGAATCCTTCTCCGGTAATCACTTTAACTTCAATCAGAACAAACAGGAAGGTCAGGGTAATACCAATGACCGCCCGGATCCAGGTTCCGGTTTCGTGCCGGAAAGTAACCGCTCCGAATGGCAGTTCAGCACCACAGGAGTGAGGAGGTCCCCCGAAGGTGGAAGCCGTTTCCAGGAAACATTCGAACAGATTGTTGATCAGGCTCGCCTCAATCTCAAGAATCGCCAGGAAGGGACCATGGAAATTAAGCTGCGACCGGAATATCTGGGTGGTCTGCGGATGAGAGTTGCGCTGGAAGAAGGGCAGCTTCGGGCTCATTTCCAGGTAGAAAATCACCTGGCCCGGGATATCCTGGAAAATAACATGGGTAATCTGCGGGACAGTCTGTCCAGGGAAGGCTTCACCTTTGATGATGTTGATGTCAACGTTCAGAGTGATTCCGAGGATGCTCCGGAAGAAAGAGAAGGACAATTCCAACCTGAAGACCATGCAGCAGGTGAACCTGCTGAAAGCGAAGGAGAGAGTATTTATAGTGGTCTGCAGGGCAACCGGGTTGATTACCGGGTTTAGGAGGTGAGAAAACTTGTTTATTCAGACCACCACCCCAACCACAGCGGCGGAAATAATGGAGAAGGCAGAAACAATGAAAATGTCGGCCTCCCGAGAGGATAAACCACTGACTACTTCCGAGGAAACGGGCCTGGACCGGGACGCTTTTTTGAAACTCCTGATAACGCAGTTAAGATATCAGGATCCACTGAACCCAATGGAGGACAGGGAATTTATTGCCCAGATGGCACAGTTCAGCTCCCTGGAGCAGATGCAGCAGATGAACCGGTCTCTCAATAATTTCCTGGAAAGTAATTTCCTCTATCAGGCCAGCGCCTTGATCGGCAAAGAAGTGGAAATCAGGGCTGGTGAGGGTGAAGAAATCAAAGGTGTGGTCCAGGAGGTAATCTTTACCGAGGACGGACCGTATGTGGTTTTTGCAGATGGCGAGGAATATCCCATGCAGGATATCGTTGGGATTAAGGAAATAGGGAGTGACAGTGATGACCGATAAAATACTGCCGGGCGGGAAAATGATACAACCCCTCACTACCCCCCAGACCAAACCCAGGCCCGAATCTCCGGAAAAGAAGAAAACCAGTTTCCAGGAAGTCCTGGATCAAAAAGTTCAGGGCCATCGGGTCCAGTTTTCCAAGCATGCTACCGAGCGCCTGGCCCGAAGAGCCATTGAACTGGATTCTGTGGAACTGGATAAACTGGATGAAGCAGTGAAAAAAGCAGCAGATCGGGGAGCCCGGGAATCACTGGTGGTAATGGGAAATAACGCCTATGTAGTAAGCATAAAAAATAATCTGGTAATCACTGCTATTGATGGTGAAAGCATGCGCGAAAATGTTTTTACCAATATTGATAGTGCCATAATAATGGATTAAGGCTGGACCTCTTTTGGAGGAAGCCGCCGCTGTTGATGGATTGATACAGCGGGTCCATAATCAAAGGAGGTAATTTAATACCATGATGCGTTCATTATATTCCGGTGTGGCCGGATTGAATGCTCATCAAACCCGAATGGATGTAATCGGGCACAATATTGCCAATGTAAATACCATTGGCTACAAGAAAGACCGCACCACATTCCAGGAGATGTTAGCCCAGATGATCCGGGGACCTTCTGCCCCAACGGGTGACAGGGGTGGAATTAACTCGATGCAGGTGGGACTGGGAGTTCAGGTTGGCAGTATTGATACCAGCCATGCCCAGGGCAGCCTGGAAAGTACTGGTCAGAGCACCGATCTGGCTATTGACGGCAATGGTTTTTTCATCGTCCGGGAAGGAGATGAACACCATTACACCCGGGCGGGTAATCTGTCCATGGACAGCAGTGGTTATCTGGTGAATTCTGGTAATGGACTGCGCCTGCAGGGCTGGCGGGCCGATACGGCCACCGGCGCTATAGATAGCGATCTGGACCTGGAGGATATTCGGATACCGGTTGGAGATACCATGGGAGCCCAGGCCAGCAGCTATATCAACCTCGGGGGCAACCTGGATGCTGGTGAGGATAATGGAAGTGGTTACTCAACCACGGTTTCGGTGTACGATGAATTGGGCTCCCGCCACGAATTGAAGCTGGAATTTGAAAAAACTGGTGATAATGCATGGAGTCTAAATATTACCACCACCGATCCTGCCATCGATCCCGCCATCGATGAAAACTATGACCTTACTTTTGATGAAGGAAGACTTACTTCTGACACTCCAGTGGAACTAACCCTTGGAGGCTTACCAGGTGGAGCTAATGACATAGTAGATCTGGAAATTAACCTGGGAGAAATAACTCAGTTTGCCGGGGCGTTTTCTGCAGAAGCAACGGACCTGGATGGGAACGGCATGGGTTCACTACAGTCCTTCACCATCAATGATGCTGGTATTTTAGTTGGCACCTATACCAATGGTGTCAACCGCAACCTGGGCCAGGTGGCCCTGGCTCAATTCAATAATCCGGAAGGTCTGACCAAGACCAGGGACACCATGTTCTCCCAGTCTGCTAACTCTGGAATTGCTCGAATCGGAACCCCTGGATCGGGTGGACGGGGTGATCTGCGAACTGCCGCCCTGGAAATGAGCAATGTGGACCTGGCCGAGGAATTTTCCAACATGATAATTACCCAGCGTGGTTATCAGGCAAATTCCCGCATTATAACCACGGTTGATCAGATGCTGCAAGAACTGGTAAATATGGGACGGTAATAAAGCAGGGGAGGGCTGGCCATAATGTTAAAACTTACTCGTTTTGATGGCAGCCAGATAGTAATTAATGTGGATTTAATTGAATTTGTAGAAAAAACACCCGACACAGTAATTTCCCTTTCCTCCAACCGCAAGATCCTGGTTCGGGAAAGTGTGGATGAAGTAATCGAAAAGACCGTTGAGTTCAAAAGGAAGATTTATTCCGGGGAGGGGTGGGGCTGATGGACCTGGGAACCCTGATTGGCCTTATTGTAGGCATAACATTAATCGGTGGAGCTATTATCCTGGAAGGCGACGCCTACATGTACGTCAGCATGACCTCGCTGATGATTGTTCTGGGGGGAACCCTGGCCGCAACCATGGTCAGTT
>PUNE01000064.1 GCA_003551665.1 Halobacteroidaceae bacterium | reverse complement strand
CCGAGGGCAACCAAATTACAAGCCTGCAGCTTGAAGACGGGGAAGTCCTGGAAGGGGATATTTTCATTTCCAACATGGAAGTTGTTCCTGCTTATGAAGACCTGCTGGGAGAAGAGCAGGCCTATATAAAAAAATTCCGCCGGTTTGAACCATCCTGTTCAGTACTGGTCCTGCACCTGGGAATTAACCGCCGTTATCCCCAGCTGAAACACCACAACTTCTTCTTTTCTTCGGATCCCCGGAAGCATTTTTCCACCATTTTTAAAGACAAAAAACTCCCCGAGGATCCCACCATTTACCTTGTGGCCCCAACCAAAACTGACCCTTCCACTGCCCCCGAGGAAGGAGAGGTAATAAAAATCCTTCCTCACATTCCCCACCTTAAAAAACCTCCCTTCAGCCGGGAAGATTATAAAAAATTCCGGGAAAATGTGCTGGTTAAACTGGAAAATATGGGGTTAACCGACCTTCGCCAGAACATTGTTACAGAGTTAATGTGGACCCCTGAAGATATTTATCGCCTTTACCTTTCCCACCGGGGTGCAATTTACGGAGTTGTTTCGGACAGAAGAAAAAACCTCGGGTTTAAAGCACCCAAGGTGAGCGGGAAATACAAAAATTTATTTTTTTCCGGGGGCAGCGTTAACCCCGGCAGTGGAATGCCCATGGCCTTTCTCTCGGGTATGCAGGTTGGTGAAAAAATCACCCGGAAATTTGCCCCCCGTTAAAGGAGCAACTACCCCCAAATCAAACCGAATACGGGATCTAATAATCTGCACAGATTAGCTTGCTGGCAATCCGTCCCGATTCATAGATTGTTGGCAAACCGCTTCCAAGGTTGGTTCCTCCCCCCACCAAAAAACAGTTCTCCTGTTCTTCAAAGCGGTTCCCGCCGGGGGAAATACAACACCTGGGAAAGGTTGTGCCCCAGGTTAAAGGTAACACGGCTGTAAACGTTAAAATCAGCTTCCAAGCGGACAGGTGGCATTGCCCTTTCCACAACAATATGGTCCTCTATATCTTTAAGTTCAGTTTTTTCATTGATTGTATTTGTTACCCGGTCCCGAACCTCTCCCTGGTCCTACTCAACCCCTGACTGCCTGTTGGCAATAGGCACGGCTGAATGTCTTTCAGGGGCCATAGCAGGATCATTAATGGAAGAATGATGAATGTAAATGGACATATCCTCGCTCAGGGAATAATAGTGGAAGCAACGGAAAATTCCCAGGGTAACATCCCCAGATATTTGGCCTTAAAGCTTTAGTTTTTCATCCCGAAAATTTCTTCCCAGAACATCAAAAAGAGATTGACTCAGCTGGAAAGAAACCGTAACACCTCTGGAGCCAGGAGCATCCCGCTGGCAAGCCCTCCAGGTCCTGCTCCTGCTACTATTTCTTTCCCCTTCTGCATATCAATCTTCAATTCTTTTGGTTTAGTTTTTTTGTTTTAAAAAACTCAAGCATTAAATGGAAATTCCTTCTCTTTTCAAAATTAAAAAAACCCCGCCAGGAGGTGCCTTTATGCCGAGTCCCATCAACTGGGATTTCCAGATGTTTGTTTTTATTATCTGTACTCTACTCTGGTGGGCAGAGTTTATATTTTTCCCTGCCCCTGCCCGAAAAAAAAGAGGAAGAACATCGTTTTTAATTATTGTTTTTTCCATCTTTTTAGTGGTTGGGCTCTCAATTTTATTTACAAATCAAAGAATAGGTATTGTCACTGGGGCAGCAGGTTCGGTAATGCGTACTGCCGGACTCTTGGTATATATCATGGGCCTGGGGATTCGCTACTGGTCAATCCTGGAACTCGGTGAATTATTTACCAGGGGTACAGAAGTTGAAAAAGGCCAGGCTTTAATCAGTTCCGGACTTTATAATTACCTCCGCCATCCCCTTTATCTGGGTTTGTTTTTATTAACAACCGGAATTCCAGTTTTTCTGCAAAACTTCCCTATCTCTATTCTTGCCATTTTTCTTTTGTTTTTAACCCTGAACAACAGAATGCGGGAAGAAGAAGCCCTTATGGAAAGGGTTATCGGTAGCCGTTACCGGGAATGGAAAGAGGAGCGCTACCGCTTTTTCCCTTTCATTTATTAATAGGACCAGGGCGCAGGCCCGTTTCCAGCAATTCTATCAATTGATCAACCAGCCTTTCTTCTCGGCCCTCTTTTTGCACCTCCCGGCCATAATCCCCAAGAGCTATGGAAATCCTGGTTAAAATAAAGGCAATGAACTCAAAATCAAACTTCGATTTTAACTCGCCCCTTTCCACCCCCCTCTGTAAAAGGGTGGTCAGAAAAACATCACTTTTTTGCATGCTGCTCCCAAGAATTTCCTCTTTTAGGCGGTTATCCTTGCTTTTCATCAGGTTATCACTTATTTCTCCCAGTTCAGGGTTTTCCCGCCCAAACCTCAGCCCTGCTAAATTTATCTCCCTGAGCAGATCAAAAAATCCCATATCCTCTGCACCGAGCTGAATATTTTTCAGGTAGTTTAGTTTCTTTTCCGCGGCCAGGTCAATTAAATAGCCGAAAAGATCCTTTTTCCCTGAAAAATACTGGTAAAAACTCCCCTTGGCAATTCCAGCTTTCTCTACAATCCTGGAAATACTGGCCTTGGAAAAATCGTATTCTCGAAACTCTTCAATTGCAACAGTTATTATCTTTTCCCTTTTCTGCGGAGAAAGGTTGAAAAAGGTTTGGTTGGGCATAATTTTCCCTCCTGATTATTGGGCTGGTAAAAATATAACCCGGTGCACAATTCCAATCCATATCAGCGCCGGCCTTCCCAGGTCAAAAAGAACATGACTGGATAGTCATATAATACCTTTTTTCTTCCCTCCTGTCAAAGGGGGCTTTTTAAAATAGGGATTGTTGCTTTTCCAATAACCCGGGGGAGTTGTTCTTGGGGGAATTAACAGCCTCCGAAACCCGGTAACCTTCCAGCATCGGGCTTTCATGTTTTTGCAATAGATCAATTTGCTGTTTCAAATTTCCGGTTTCCTGCAGCCATATTTCTTCCTCTGGAGGGTTTAAAATAACAGGCATACGATTGTGAACTGCACGCACACTTTCATTGGCATCTTTAGTTAGAATACTAACCGTCTGGAGGAGTTCGTCTCCTTCTCCCCTCCATTCTTCCCAGATCCCTGCAAAGGCAAAAACCCCTGCACCGGGTTGTATGAATCGGAAGGGGGTTTTTTTGTTCCCTTCCTTTTTCCATTCGTAAAAACCATCTGCGGGGATCAAACAGCGCCTTTTTTTAAAAGCTGAGCGGAATGAAGGTTTCTCGGAAACAGTTTCCGAGCGGGCATTAATCAGTATCTTGGTTTTCTTGGGATCTTTTGCCCAGGAGGGGATGAGCCCCCACCTGAAATATCTTGCCTTTTTTCCCTCTTCTCCCGAAAGGACAACCAGGATTTTCTGAGTAGGAGCGATATTATAACTGGGCTGATATTCTGAGGGAAAGTCTCCTTTTATGCCAAAACGTTCCACCAGCAATAAAAACTCATCCACTGTCAGGGTAAAACGACCACACATATTTTCACCTCCATTTTTTTCTAAAGGCCCCCTTAATTGTGTATTTTCTCCCCGTTGAAGAAAACCCTGCAATTTGATTTTGCCTGATCCTCGTTTTTATTTTCTGAACCAGCCCTGGGGAACCATTTCTCTTTTTCCATGTCTTAAGCCCGAACTTATTTTTTTGCCCTGCGGAAATAAAAAGACCTGAAGACATCGAAAATATGCCTTCAGGAAAAAATATGTTATACTAAAAAAACGAAATAAAATTGCCTCAGGAGGGATTCAGTAATGGACATGGAAATTGCTTTTCCGGGTGGGAAAAAAGTCAATGCATTATACAAGGGATTTACCATACCCACAGATCAACCTGAAAGTTCAGGTGGCACAGGGTCTGCTCCTTCACCTTTTGATTTATTCTTTGTTTCAATTGGAACATGTGCCGGATTCTATGTTCTCCAGTTTTGCCGGGACCGGGGCATTCCGACTGACAACCTCAAGGTAAACCTGCTGACAGAGAAAAACCAGGACAGGAAAATGGTAGACAGGGTCAAAATTGAAATCCATTTGCCACCAACTTTTCCGAGCAAATACAAAAAAGCAATTGTCAAGGCTGCCGAAACCTGTACAGTAAAAAAACACATTGAGGATCCTCCGGAAATCGAAACCGTGGTACTTGAATAAACCCCCGCCTGGGGGTTTATTAATTTCAGGGATGTTTTACCTGATTTCCTGAATTAAAAGCCGGAAAAAATTTTCCCTGGCCTGTTTTTCCTCCCAGGGAATGTGCCCGCATTTTTCCAGGATGAAAAAAGAAAAACACTCCAGGGTTTGTTCCAGGGGCTCTTTTACCCCTTCATAAGGATGGGGATCATAGTCCCCGTGAATTGCAGTAACTGGACATTTAATTCTCTTTCCCAGATCCAAAAGCCCCCCACTTTTTCGCAACTCATTTAACTCTCCCATTACTGGGGCATATACTTCAGGTTGAAACTCCAGAATTGAGGTTTCGGAATTGACCGGATCATACCCATCAATTTTACTCATAATTTCCCCAAAGCTAGCGAATGCCTCTTTATTGCCAGGGTTTTTCAGGATTTCTTCCTGAAGTTCTTTTACCCTCCTGGAAGCATCCTCGGTCATCCTAGCCTGCCTGGTTTTTTTCATTTTTTCCACGTATTTTTCCTGGAAAGGGCCACTCCCTATTAGAATTATTTTTTTTACGGGCAAAAGCTCTCTGGCAGAAAAAATAAAGGCCAGCCATGCTCCCCAGGAATGGCCAACTAAAACAAGGGGTGGGTCTCCCTCTTTTTTCAATATTTCTTTAAGCTCTTCAACCTGCCCCATTATGGTTTTCTTGGATTGCATTGGTTCAATAATTCCAAAATCAGGGGAAAGAATTTGGGCAAGGGGTTTCATCATTCCCGGAGCCCCGGGACCTCCATGGATTAATACTATTGAGTAGGGTCCAGACCCGTACTTCCTGAATTCCAGCATTATTCCATCATCCTTTGCAAATCATTTATTCAGAAATTGATGCCCCTAACCGGGTCCATAATTAAATTTTTCCTGCCCTTTGGTCCCTGGATTGGAAACCCTTTTTGCTGCCTATCAGAACCATAAACTCAGGAGGAAATGATTAAAATCTTTTTTATTTCAAAATTCTATCCTGATATTTACCTTGTTTTCTCGTTCAACTTTTTCCAGTTTTTCACGGAGCTTTCCCCAATAAGGGTGATGGGAAGAAAACACAATTTGTGTGAATTCCTCAACCAGATCTGGATAGTTTTCCGCAAGGATTTTTCGTACTACTTTCCAGTTTTTGTCCCCGGGGGACCCAAACTTAAGTGGATAAACCCAGATGGTATCGGAATAAGGTGCGGCCTGTTCAATTAAGCCCTCAACATCCGAGAGGAAGGGCATAACCGGGCAGATAAGAGTATAGGTTTCAATCTCTGCCTTTTTCATTTCTGCAAGCATTTTCAGCCTTTCTTTGCTCCCTGGAGGATTTTTTTCAAATAACTTTCTATCTTTCTCCTCCAAAAAGGCCAGTGATGTTCCCACGGAAGCTCCAGGAATTTTTTTTATAATTTCAATATCTCGGGTTACAAGGTCTGATTTGGTTAAAATACAGGTTGAAAAACCCTTGCCCGAAAATAGCAGCAAAGCTTGCCTGGTCTGTTCAAAATCCCTCTCCGCGGGCTGGTAGGGATCACAATTCATTCCAATATAAATTTTTTGGGGCGGGAATACGTCCAGTTCATGAGATAACTCTCCAATCAGGTCCTCGTACATTAAAACCTGTTTTTCCCAGTCAAAACGGGCCCTATTCAACCCATAACAGTATGAGCAGAGGTGCTCACAACCCAGATAGGGGTCAATCTGGAAATTAAACCCCTCAAGACTGCATTTCCTGAGAACACCTTTATTGGCAACTTTCTTTATTTCCAATCCTCGTCCCTCCCAGTTTTAGTTTTCCCTTCCACCAGGTCATCTATTTTTTATTGCCCTGACAAATTAATTGGCCCTTCTTGAAGAATTTCCATAAAGTTTTTTAATTCCCTTTACAGGGGGTTTTAATTGTTCATAGAAAACACTAAAAGGGTCAAATAAATTCTCCTGGAGGTTAAAAAATGGCAGTAATACTGGTTGAACCAATTAAAGACGAAAAGGGAAATTTTGATTTTTATGAAACCATGCAAACAGAAGGGATAAAGTCCTGGACTGGTTCGGGAAAAGAAGTTTACAGGGTTCGGAAAATCCACCCGGATTCGGAAAAAGCAAAAAAACTATTTCCCCTGTTGGAAAAAAAGCCCTGTTCCATTTTCCTTTCCATCGGAGAAAAACTCAATTATTTCCTCCTCAACTCCGGTAGAGGGGAGAATGTGGAAAAGAACCTTTACATCATGACTGACTTCACAGACCCCCGGCCTCTGCGGGGACTTTCCATAGTGGAAGGAGAAAGGGAAACTAAAAAAGAGAACCTCTTTTACATTGCCTTCAATACCGACTGGGAAAATATTGATAACGGGAATTTTGAAGAAATATTTGCCCACGAATACTCCCACCTCTGGCTTTATATTTTAGGTTTTGATCCCAATAAAATGCGTTCCAACGTATACCACTGTGTTACCAGTATGACTGATCCCTTCACGGCCTTCATGGAAGGTTTGGGTAATTCCCTGGAAATTGTTTCTTACCAGAATGGGCTGGAAGAAATCGCCAGGAACAAATTTGACCGCCTTTGGGATTGCGCCCTTGATATAAACGCCTTTTTAGGAAACCGGGAAACTCAACTCCGTTACTGGGTTGTTCCCAATAATCGTCTGGTATATGACAGCCTGATTCCTGAAATTGAGAAGTACGATGATTATTCAAAACTACACCTTGATTATATTACCTCTTCAGCCTTTTTACCGGAACTGCTCAAAAACGGAAACCAGATTTTGGCCTCTGAAGGCTTTATTTCCACTCTATTTTACTACCTTTACCGGGAGGATGCTTTCCAGAATTCTTTTTCTGACCCCGAATTCTACCGGAAATTCAATACATCTCCCGAGGAAATCAGCCCCCTGGAAAACCTTTATCTTAAGATATTATATTCAATATCCCACATTGACTTTCTGAATACAGAGCAGCCGACCATTGAATTCATTTATAACTACGGTAGTTTTTTCCCTGGAGAAAAAGAG
Organism: Halobacteroidaceae bacterium; assembly: GCA_003551665.1. Classification (GTDB taxonomy): domain Bacteria; phylum Bacillota; class Halanaerobiia; order B1SED10-174; family B1SED10-174; genus T1SED10-26. Next base: position 52,520 of record PUNE01000064.1, on the reverse strand, counting down.
GAGCTCTTCAAATTATTCCTTGAGTTATCCCACTATACAACGGTGTCTTCTCGAGCCCAGGAACTCTTCAGCAACTTTTATTTAACAGGTCGGCGAGCTGAAATAGAGAATTTTAAAGCCAGCTATAAGGAAATATTGGGGTTTAAAGAGGAAATAACCAAAAAAGTTTTAGCCGGCGAGCTGGGTTTGGGCGAAGCCCTTTATCCTCATATCTGGGTGGAAAATAAAAATTGCCAGATCCCTCCCTGCCCCTGGATGACAGAACGAAAGGAAAATTTTATTATGGACCTAAATTCTGCATCGTTAATTGACTTAATGTCCCTGACCAATAAAAAAGAAGCGGAAACAATTGTAATTAAAAGGGCCCAGCTAAACGGTTTTACTTCCCTAAAAAATTTCCAGGAACTCTATCCTCACCTCGGCTCCAGGGTTACTCCAATTAAGTAAAAAACTTTTTAACTCAAAAAAACCAAGCCATCCCTATTTTAACTTTAAAGTTGAAATAAGGATGGCTTTTTGATTCTCCCCCCAGGAATTTATTATCCTGGGCTTATTAAAAAGCAGCAGACAATTCCTGAAAAATTTCCTGCACAGATAAGATCTCCTTAATTTTCCCCACTCCTGTCCCTGAAAAAATCAGGGCCTTGCTGTAATCTCCACCAGAACAGGCATTGTTTAAAGCATCCATGATGCAATATTTCCTGGAACACTGCTTTAAACACTCCAAACATTTTTTGATTTCCAGCTTACCGGCTCCCATAATACTCCGGGAAAAAGCATTGACAATTCCCCTTCCCGGCAAACCCACCGGACTGGGCAAAAGATCTATTTCATTTGAGCTGGCCCGGAGATAAAGTTCTTTAAAGTCATTAGAGGCATTGGATTCTTTGCTGGCTGCAAATCTTGTCCCCAGCTGAACCCCATCGGCACCAGAATCCAGAATTTCTCTTATATCCCCGGCATCAACCATTCCTCCTGCAGCAATTACGGGAATATTTACCAGGGATTTTACTTCGGGGAGTATTTTCTTTAAGGGTCGATCTGTCCCCAGATGGCCACCAGCTTCTCTACCCTCAACTATTATTCCAGCGGCACCAAATTTTTCTGCCATCCTGGCCAGTCTACCGCTGGAAACAATTGGCAGGATTGAAACTCCACCTTCTCTTCCCCACCTGTACATATCCCGGGAAATTCCGGCTCCGGATATAATAAAGTCGACTTTTTCTTCGATAGCGGTTTTTACAAGCTGGGCGAATTTATTTACCGCGAAGAGAACATTTACCCCAATAGCCCCGCTGCTTAATTCCCGGGCTTTTCTAATTTCCTGGCGAAGTTCCTGCAGTGACATGCCGGTTCCCGCAATTACTCCCAGGCCCCCCTGGTTTGCAACTGCTGCAGCAAGAGGAGCAGTGGAAATCCGGACAGCCATTCCCCCTTGAATTATTGGAATGGGGATTTTTATATTACCAATTTTTAATTCCTGGATCATATTGTTGCCTCCTAGAAATTTTTTCTTTTGCTTAATATAATACTCTTAATTATAACAGAGCCACAAGGAAAAACAACAATAAATTTTCTGTCTTTAAAAAAAGGGGTTTCTTTTTGATCTGTTTTTTGTTATAATAAGTCTTGTATTTTCCTTTAGTGCTCTACCTGGTTAACGAAATAAAAAGAGGTGTTGTAAATGTCCACACTGCGCTTAATGCTTCCCAAGGGAAGGATTTTTGACAAAGTCGCTCAACTCCTTGCTGAGGCAGGAATTGAAGTTAAATTGTCTGCCCGGAGTTACAGGCCCTTTGTTAACGATGACGCAATTCAGTTGAAAATAATGAAGCCCCAGAACATACCTTCCCTGATTGAACTGGGCTCGCATGACGCGGGTTTCACAGGTTTTGACTGGGTTCTGGAAACCGGGTCCAAGGTTCAGCAGATCCTGGACCTGGAATTTGACCCGGTTCAGGTTGTAGCTGCAGTTCCTAAAGAAACCTCCCTCAAAGTTTTAAAAAATAAACGGATCATTGTTGCCTCGGAGTACCCTATAATTTCCAGGACCTATTTAGAAAAAGGGGGATTTAATTATGTTCTGCTAAGGACCTATGGGGCCACTGAAGTCTTCCCCCCGGAAGATGCAGACATGATTATTGACAATACGTCTACCGGACAGACTTTAAGGGAAAATCAACTAAAAATAATTGCCACCCTCCTCAACTCTTCCACCCGTTTCATTGCCAATCCAAAAGCCCTGGAGGACCCCTGGAAAAAAGAAAAAATTGACGAACTAACTCTCCTTTTCCAGTCCATTCTTGATGCCCGGCGAAGGGTTATGCTGGAAATGAACGTTCCCAAGGAGCAACTGGAAGCCGTGGTAAATATTCTTCCCTGTATGCGCTCTCCCACTGTTTCCACCCTTTATCAGGAAGAGGGTTTTGCTGTCAAGGCTGCCGTGCTTCGTTCGGAAGCCTCCAAGCTTATCCCCCTGCTGAAAAAATTCGGCGCAACAGATATTCTTGAATACGAGTTCCGGAAGGTTGTTGTTTAAAATGATGAGGCCACGAAAAACCCTGGAAGGGCTCACTCCCTACCCTGTTTCTAAAAAACCCCGGTCCGGGTACATTTGCCTGGATATGAATGAAAACCCCAGGGGACCCTCCCCCCGTGTCATGCAGGCCCTGCAGGGGTTAAAGAAAGAGCACCTCTATTCATATCCCGATTACCAGGAATTATACTCAGCCCTGGCATATTACACTGGAATTGAAGCCAAAAACCTTATTTTGGCCTGCGGAGGAGATGAGGCAATAAGGATTGTTCTCGATGCATTTGTTGAAGAAGGTGAAAAGGTACTGCTTACTACCCCCACCTATTCCATGTACAATCTCCTGCTGAAATTAAGAGGGGTAGATTTAATCGAAATTCCTTATGGAAAGGATCTCGTTTTTCCCCGGGAAAAACTTTTTGAACTGGTTAAAATAAAACCTGGTGCGGTTATTTTGGTTAACCCCGCTAGTCCCACTGGAGAAAAAATTCCCCAAAATACAATTGAAAAGACCCTAAAATTATTTAAAGATGTTCCCGTTCTGCTTGACGAAACCTACCACCATTATTCGGGGAATTCCTCTGTTAGGCTGGTCCAGAAATATCCCAACCTGTTTATTTTAAGGACTTTTTCCAAGGCTTTTTCTCTCGCCGGCCTTCGCCTGGGTTATGTAATTTCCCGGGAAGAAAATATAACTAAGCTTAGCCTGGTAAATCCTCCTTATCCTGTTAGCAGCCCTGCGGTTATAGCCGCAATTTCGGCACTTAAAGATCAGAAGTTCCTTGCTGCAGAGGTAAAAAAAGTTAAAGAAGAAAAAAAGTTTCTTTTGAAAGAACTGGCCTCCCTGGAATTAGAGGCCCGAAATACTTCAACCAACTTTATGCTCGTAAAATTCGGGGAAAATCCTCTGGAGGTAAAAAAACGATTGGCAGAGAGAAAAATCCTGGTTCGTTCTCTGGATAATTATTCTCCCCTCCAGGATTACCTCCGGGTGAGCCTGGGAACGCGAGATAATCACCTGGCGTTTTTACAGGCTTTAAAAGAAATCATCCGGCCCAAAATTATCCTTTTTGACCTTGATGGAGTCCTGGTTGATGTTAACCAATCTTACCTCCAGGCCATCAGGGAAACTGTTGGTTTTTTCAGCAGTAAGCCCCCTGATTTAGAAGAAATTCAGTTGCAAAAACGGGCTGGAGGTTTCAATAATGACTGGGATCTAACCTGTTTTCTCCTGGAGCAAAGGGGACTGGAAATTCCCAGAAAAAAGGTAATTGATAAATTCCAGGACCTTTACCTGGGAAATAATTTTGATGGCTTCATAGAAAAAGAAAAACCTCTGATTAAAAAAGATTTCCTGGAAAGATTATCTGCCAGTTACCAGCTGGGAATAGTAACTGGAAGGCCCAAATCAGAAGCTATTTACGCCTTAGAAAAAATGGAAGTTCTCCACTTTTTTCCAAGCCTTATTACCATGGATGATGTCCACTCCAAAAGGGGAAAACCAGATCCTCTGGTCCTGAAACTGGCAATAAAAGAACTGGGAAGCAAACGGGGTGTTTATATCGGGGACAACCCTGACGACATGAGGGCAGCAAGGGCTGCTGGACTTGTTCCCCTGGGCTGCCTCCCCCCTGATTTTACCGATGAAGACCGAGAAACCCTTTTAAGAGCGGGAGCAAAAAAGATACTGGAAAAAATTGACGACCTGGAGGAGGTTTTAAAATGCGCAGTGGAAGTGTAAAAAGAAAAACCAGGGAAACGGATATTAATCTTACGGTTAAACTGGATGGTACAGGGATAACAGAAATTAACTGCGAACTTGGTTTCTTCAGCCACATGCTGGAGAGTCTGGCCTGCCACGGGCAGTTCGATATCCACGCCTCCTTGAAGGGGGACCTGCATGTGGGATCCCACCACCTGGTTGAAGACACGGGAATTGCCCTGGGAACAGCAATAAGAGAGGCTTTGGGAGAGAAAAAGGGAATTCAAAGAGCGGGTTTTTTCTTTTTTCCCATGGATGAAACCCTGGCCATGGCAGCTATAGATCTTTCTGGAAGAGCTTTTTTCTACTGCGATTTTGAGCCCGCAACTGAAAAGGTGGGAGATTTTCCCTGTGATCTGGTTTTTGATTTTTTTGGCGCTCTATCCAGTTCCCTTGGAGCGGCCATCCACCTGCGTCTTCTTTACGGTCGAAGCGACCATCACAAGATTGAAGCCCTTTTCAAGGCTTTTGCCCGGGCCCTGAAAATAGCCAGCAGTTTAACAGATGATCCGGTAAGTATACCCAGCACCAAGGGGGTCCTTTAAATGACCACCGGTATAATTGATTACGGGGGCGGGAATCTACATTCCGTGATAAACGCACTTAATTATTTAGGAAAACCCGCACAGCTGGTTAAAAACCAGGAGGACATGCATAATATCCAGAAATTAATTTTTCCCGGAGTGGGCAGCTTTGCAGCAGCAGTTAATGATCTAAAACAAAGAGAATTATTCAAACCAATACAGGCCTGGATTGAAAGCAACCGCCCCTACCTGGGAATCTGTCTCGGAATGCAATTATTATTTGCTCGGAGTAGTGAATCTCCCGAAGCCCGGGGGTTTGGAGTTCTACCCGGAGGGGTGGAAAAATTCCGGGCAAGAAGAATTCCGCAAATTGGCTGGAACCGGGTTAAGTGGGTAAGAGAAAATTATCTTTGCTCCCGACTTCAGGGAAAACCTTTTTTTTATTTCCTCCACAGCTTCCACGTCTCTAGTAAACAGGTCTCTGCACCCTGGACCCTTGGCCTTGCAGAATATGAAGGTACTACCTACCCTGCCGTGGTTCATTTAGAAAATCTCTGGGGAGTTCAGTTTCATCCCGAAAAAAGTGGCAAGGTAGGTTTGCAATTACTAAAAAACTGGCTGGACTGGGATGGTGATATAGTTGTTAACTGTAAGAATTATTCCCTGCCTGGATGTTGATAATGGGCAGGTAGTCAAGGGAACCAGATTTAAGGAATTGAAATATGCTGGTGAACCTGTAGATTTGGCCCGTAAGTATTACCGGGAGGGAGCAGATGAGTTAACCTTTTTGGACATTGGCGCTTCTCCCCGGGAAGAAGAAACCGTTCTGGACCTGGTTAGAAAGGTCGCCCGGGAAATTTTCATCCCCCTTACAGTGGGTGGAGGCATAAGGTCAACCGAAGACATGCGTAAGGCCCTTGAGGCAGGAGCAGATAAGGTTGCGGTTTGTACTGCTGCCCTTAACAATCCCCAACTAATCAGCCAGGGAGCCATCCGGTTTGGTTCACAGTGCATTGTCCTCAGCATCGACGCTGGTTTCTCCGGCGATTCCTGGTACGCCTTTACCCATGGGGGCCGAAAAAACACTGGAAAGTCTGCCATCGAATGGGCCCTTGAAGGGCAGGCCCTGGGAGCAGGAGAAATCCTTTTGAACTCCATCGATCGGGATGGAACTAAGGACGGATATGATCTTGACTTATTAAAGGAAATCTCTTCCCGGGTCAGTATTCCGGTAATCGCATCTGGGGGAGCAGGAAAACTTGAACATTTAGCAGAGGGGATTACCGTTGGAAGAGCAGATGCCATCCTTATTGCCTCCCTGCTTCATTACAAACAAACCTCAATCCCGGAAATAAAAAAACACCTGGAGAAAAAGGGGGTTCGGGTAAGATGTTAATCCCCTCCATTGATTTATTGGGCGGTAAAGCGGTTCAGCTCAAGCAGGGAAAAACCAAAGTCCTCGAACACGACGACCCCCTTGCTCTAGCCGGGGAATTTAACAAGATAGGGGAAGTTGCAGTAATTGACCTGGATGCGGCCCTGGGCAATGGTAACAATGAAGAAATTTTACCCAAACTCTTCCAGGTGGCAAGCTGCCGGGTGGGTGGAGGAATCAGAACTGTCGAAAAGGCTCGTGCTTTAATCAATCTTGGTGCTGAAAAAATCATCATTGGGACCAGTGCCTTTAAAAATGGGGATATTGATCGGGATTTTCTGGAGAGACTTAACCAGGAAATTTATAAGGAACAGATTATAATTGCCGTAGATGTTAAAGACGGGGAAGTCCAGACCCATGGGTGGACCCGGGGAACGGGATTAAACCTTAAACAGGCATTAACACCCCTGCAAAAATACGGTAACGAGTTTTTAATTACCTGTATTGACCGGGAGGGGACCATGACCGGCCCGGATATGGATTTTTTTAAAGAAGCCTGTCAGTTGGCCCCAGGGAAAATAACCTTGGCGGGGGGGATTTCTAAGGAAGAAGAAATCAGGAACTTAACCAGGATGGGAGCAAATATTCAACTGGGAATGGCCCTTTATGCCGGAAAGCTTTCCCTGGAAGAAGCCTTTTTTGCCACTCTGGATTGGGAAAAAGGGTTAATTCCTACAATAACCCGTGATCAAAAGGGACAGGTTTTGATGCTGGCCTATTCCAGCAAAGAATCCCTGGCCCGGGCTTTAAAAACCGGTCAAATGTGTTATTACTCCCGGTCCCGGGAAAAAATCTGGACCAAGGGAGAAACTTCGGGCAATTTCCAGAAATTAATCTCCCTTCGCAGCGATTGTGATGGAGATGCTCTTTTAGTCTCGGTCCACCAGACAGGCCCTGCCTGTCACAGGGACAGCTATTCCTGTTTTGGACCCCGTTCTTTTTCGGTGGAGTACCTGGAGGAGATAATCCAAAAGCGATTGGTTGACCCTCCCCCCGGTTCCTACACAGCCAGTTTGGATGCTGAAAAAGCCCGGGAGAAAATTATTGAAGAAAGCCAGGAGGTAATTGCCGCCCCCAGCAGAGAAAACCTGACCTGGGAAGCAGCTGATCTGATTTACCACCTGCTGGTCCTTTTGAACCTGGAGGGAATTACCTGGGAAGAAGTAAAAAATGAACTTGCAAGGAGACACAAACCATGAAAATTATCAAGAGAGAAAAATTAAGCCCTTCCTTTTTTGCCTACCAGGAAAATCCTGATGAAAAAATGGTAAAAAAGATATTATCGGATATTAAAAATGAAGGCGAACAGGCGGTTTTAAGGTATACAGAAAAATTTGACCGGGTAAAACTTTCGGGTATAAAAGTTTCCCCCGGAAAAATTGCAAAAGCCCGTGAAAAGGTTTCTCCACTTTTTCTTCAATCCTGTAAAAAAGCAATTGAAAATATTAGAATTTTTGCCAGTCAACAGCTGGCCCAGGTGAGTGATTTTGAATTGGAAGTTTCCCCGGGAGTTTTAGTAGGCCAGAGAGTTATTCCAATTCCCAGGGTTGGAGTCTATGTACCGGGGGGATCGTTCCCTCTTGTATCTTCCCTCCTAATGGGGGCGGTTCCCGCAATTGTAGCGGGGGTAGAAAAAGTAATAATTTGCTCCCCTCCCACCTTCAACGGAGAAATCCATCCCGCTATTCTTACTGCTGCCACCCTCCTTGAAATCCAAGAAGTTTACCAGATTGGAGGGGTGCAGGCAATTGGAGCAATGGCCTACGGAACTGAAACCCTTCCTGCTGTGGACAAAATTGTTGGTCCCGGTAATAAATTGGTAACCCAGGCCAAAAAACATGTTTATGGTCGGGTTGGAATAGATCTCCTGGCCGGGCCAACAGAAGTCATGATAATTGCTGACGATTCCGGAGACCCTGAATTTATTGCTGCGGACCTTCTTGCCCAGGCCGAGCACGATCCGGAAGCCATCACTGTCCTGGTCACAGATTCCCTAACACTGGGAAGAAAAGTTAAAAGAGAAATCCAAAATCAACTTGACCAACTCTCAACTGCCAGGATTGCCAGGGAAAGCCTGGAAAAGAATGGCCTGATAATCCTGGTCAAAAATTTAAAAGAAGCCGTTGAGATAGCAAATAAAAAAGCTCCGGAGCACCTGGAACTCCAGGTTGAAAAACCTGAAACCATAAGTGGAGCTTTGAAAAACTTTGGCTCATTATTCATTGGACATATGACCTGTGAAGTTCTGGGGGATTACACCAGCGGGCTCAATCACACCCTTCCAACAAATACAACCGCCCGCTATTCCGGTGGTTTAAACGTTTTAGATTTTGTTAAGCTTCCTACCACCCTGAAAGTTTCAGAAGAGGGTTTCCAGGAAATCGGCCCTGCTGCTGCAACCCTGGCTGAAATGGAAGGGCTTGCTGGGCATAAAAATGCTGTCCTTCGCAGACGCTAAGTTCAGCAAATTTACCCTCCTTCTCCCAGAAAGGTATTGAGTAATAGCTCCATTGTTGCCATTTCTTTTCCCAGTTTTTTCTGGGTTAGCTCTTTTTCTATATACTCTTTCCCCTTTTCCGACAGGGAAGTAAAAACATATTCAACCTGAGCATTTGTTTTTCCACCTTGTTCTACCAGGTGAACAGTAAACCTCGCAGTCAGTAAATCAGGAACAAATTGGACAAAAACAATCCTGAATTTAATCTGATCATATTCAACAACAAACCAGAAAGTGTCTTCTCCATACTCCTTCGTCTTAAACAAACAGCACTCTCCAATCAACCCAGTTTTCGAAAAAATCCACTCAAAATCCCAGCCCGGAATCCATTCCTTTTCTCTAACCGGGCATAAAAGCGGGAAAACTTTTTCTGGCAATGAATTAAACGTTAAAGAAAACTTCCTGTTAACCTGGATAGATTGAAACTTTTCCATTTAAATTCCTCCCTCGTATAATACTATTTAGACCTATCATGCCAAACTGATCATTGTTAAAATCCATAATGAATTCCAATAGCATCAGTAGTCCCTCTTCAGTTCAATTTTCCCGGGGAACCCCAGCCTGAATTTTTTCCTAAAACCCCTTAACTCCCAGGGATGTTTGGGGCGAAAAAACAGAAATATCACTCCCGGGGGGTGATATTTCTGTCTCCAAACCCAATTTCGCTTTTTTCACACCCTTGTTAAAGGTTTTTTTATTTTTCGCAATCTAATTTTCTCCGTCTAAGAGCTTCAGTCTATCCACACCGTATTTTTCAAACTCTTCTTCATATTCCAGGAGTTTTTGCTGATATTCCCTGAACAAATCCTCGTTTTCCAGGATTTCGTCAAGCCATTCTTCCCCATATATTTCCCCCATATCTCGCTGGGTCAACCTGTCGATAAGTTCATCCCAGAAAACCTCTTCTTCATATTCTTCAATGAAGTCAAACGCAGGGCTATCATCCTCGAATTTTCTGCTGGGTTCATAGCTTTCCCCAAACTGTTCCACCAGGTCATCCAACCCATATTCCTGGGCGTAGGAAAAAATTTTAGCCTGCAATTCCCTGTACTCCTTTGTATCCTTACCCTCTCCAGTTGTAAAAGAATGAATAACCCAATCGGCGATATTGACCATATCAAGCAATCGTAAAAATTCTTCCTTCTTAAATCCAATTTTCACCATGCCCACCCCCTGCCTGGATTTCCTTTTTCCTAAATCATTTACAGCGGTTTTTCAACCAGAACACCTTTCCTCAGAAAAAGCCCAACTGTTTCGATTAATCCATTAGTTTTTTGACCAGTTCAACTCTCCGGTTGGTGGCACGCCCCTGGGCAGTTTCATTTGTTGACTCGGGAGCGGCAGGGCCAACACCAACTGGCTGCAACCTACCCCTGTCAGCCCCATAATTGTTTACCAGCCGGTCCACAACCGCCTGGGCCCGGTTTCGGGAAAGGGTCATATTGTAATCAAAAGAGCCCTGGTCATCGGTATGCCCCACTACATAAAGGTGCATTTCAGGATTCTCAGACAGCAGTTCGGCTATTTCTTCCAGCATGGGCTCTGATTCTGGCTTGATTTCATAACTTCCTGTATCAAAATATATTCCGTAAACCAGAGCCTTACCCGTCGCCCTGATTTGCTCCATTAATTCCCCTGCAGAAAGAAGGTCCAGGTCAATTACATCTACCTCTACCACATTGACCAGAGCAATTGGATTGGGTGTGTGGATACTGCCCCCTCCCACAAAAACACCTACATAAACATCCTGCCCCCGAAGGGAGGTTTTTGCAGCGATGTAATGCTGATCTGTAGCTCCAGCGAGATGGTAACCAATATCCCCTCTCCTGTGACCGGCGGCAACTCCGGAAGCAAAGTACCTGCTCTTATACATGGCTTCCCCATACCTGCCCAGTTCCTCCGGCCCAGCACCGGAGAATAAAATTTCAAATCCACCCCGTTCCAGTGCTGCTTCATAATTTCTGAAAATTTCCAGAGCAGTCCTGTCAGTGGGTATCTCATATAAAATCCTGGTAACTCTACCCTCGAGATCCTTGCTTTCTGCAAACTCTTCTTCTCCATGGTCCCAGGGACCAAGCCCCAGAACATATTCATCGTACTCCAGTTCCGTGAAAAAACTGATCTTGGCCGCAGGGAAACGGGAAATAAGGGGGTGGTCCCTGCTACCATCCGGGTCATCTCGTTCTATTTCCAGTCTTTCAGGAATACCTCTTTCCCATTCCATATCGATTTCGATCAGCTCACCCCTGAATTCTTCTGCTTCTACCACCGTCAGGACAACTACGGGGGTTGACCTGTGAATACTGCCTCCTCCCGCAAGTACTCCAACGTAAACCTCTTCTCCGTTTATATCCTTTTTTGCTGCAATATAGTGGGGATCACTGGTTCCGTTGATGTGGTGGACAAGGTCTCCCCTTCTTGTGGAACTGAGCCCCCCTATAAAACTGGCGGTGGAGGTAATTCCCCTTCCAAAGCCACCGGGGAGATCATCGGCAGAAAACAAGATTTCAAATCCGGCATCTTCCAGAGCGGCCTTGTACTCAAGGTACATACCTCTGGGAGCATAGGTTTCGGGAATGAAGTAAACTATTCTTGTTCCCTTTCCTCCAATAACTAAATCCTCTTCAAATTTTTCTGCATTGCGGTCCCAATCACCAAGTGCAATCACGTACTCGTTGTAAAAAACCTGTTCGTAAAAAACAATCCGCGATTCCGGAAGACGGGAAATCAGGGGATGGTCCTGACTCCCATCAACATCCTGAGCCATTAAACCTCCTGAGAATAACAACAACCCACCTATAATAATCAGAAAAATTTTTTTCCCCATCCCGATCCCCTTTCCTTTTTTAATGTAACTATGTATTTCCACTTCAATAAATAAAAACCTTTCCCGGTTTAATGAATTCTGAGCTTTTCAACCATAAAAAAGGAGAAGCGGGCAAACCCACTTCTCCTCTTAAAACACCTTGCCAAAGGTTCATAAAAAGTTTTTCCCCAGAAAAAACCCAATCAGAGAAACTGAAGCCCCCAAAAATGTGCCCCAGACAATATCCACAATCGTTACAGTAAGTGGCCAGTCTTTCAAGGTAGCAAGATTGGTCAAATCATAGGTTGAATAAGTAACAAACCCAAAAAAAGCTCCTGCCAGGAGGGCAAAGACCCAGGAACCCTTATCCAGAGCAGGGTTCAGAACAAAGAAAATTAACCCGGCAATGAATATAAGATAAAAAATAATTGCAGCAACCCAGTTAACATTTGCCTTCATAATAAATCCCAGTTGTTCCTGGTAAAAACTCCTTGCTACAAGCCCCAGCCAGATCAGGTCAATAACAAGAAAAACTGCAAAAGTCATGGCATACAGTTTAAGGAATCCAATCATAAAAATCCCCCCTTATCATTTTTTTCTTCTGGGAAACCAGGGGAAAAATTTGCTGGTTCTAAAAGCATACTCCTGGAATTCCTCATTATCAGCATATTTTTTTTCCAGCATGGGAACACCCGAAACGAATAACATTAAGAAAGTAATAGTCAGGGGACTGATTATCCCCGTCCAACCCAGGGGAACAGGAAGAGCAATAAGGAAAACACCCCACCACATGGTAACTTCGCCAAAATAGTTGGGGTGGCGTGTGTATTTCCAGAGCCCTGACTGAATGATTTTCCCCCTGTTTTCCGGATCCTTTTTAAATTCTGCCAGTTGCCTATCCCCTACTGCTTCAAAAAAGAAACCAACACCCCAGATTAAAATTCCCAGGACTTCCAGAAAACCCAGTCCCGTTTTCTCTGCAGCGTTTACCAGGATAATTGGATAGCCGATAATTAGCATCATTACTCCCTGTAGCATAAAGATCTGGAAGAAAGAACGGGGTACCAACCCTTTTCCCCATTCTTTACGCCATTTAGCGTACCGAAAATCCTCTGGTTTCCCCCAGTTTCTCTTGAAAAGATGGTAGGTCAACCTGCCTCCCCAGGCCATAATCAGGATAGCCAGTACAAGGCTGCGGGCTGTGAAATTTCCCCCACCAGCAAGAGTAATAAGGGTGATTAATATAAAACCGAAGCCCCAGCCAATATCTACAATTGAATTATTTTTTATTACCTGGGCTACCAAAAAAAAGGCAAAAAAATAAAGAAAAACTGTTGCTACTGCCAGAAACAAAAGGTCGTCCACGCTAACAACTCCTTCCTTATAGCTCTACCTCATCCCCCATCGGCTGGTCTGAACGCCTCTTCCATCGTAAACAATAATCAACTTGTCGTATTCAATTTTTCCCGGTTCCAGGCCGTTTAACTCTATTAAGTGCTGTTTGAATTTCTGGACATTATAGCCCCGGGGCATGAACTTGGTAGCAATACCCTCAAGAGTATCCCCTTCCTGGACCCTGTACCAGGCCCTGGGGAGATCGGCAATATCTATTTCTTCTGGAGTAGTGGTCCCCAGCAGATAGGAAAAATAGACCCCTGCCCCTGCTCCTACCATCAGGGAAGCAAACAGAATCATGAGTATTACAATTGAGGCACTAAACCCTTTGATTAAAGCAAGGATTTTTCTCACGGACCAGCACCCCCTCTCGTTTACCCGTTCCCTTTTTCCGCAAAAACTATCTCTTTGAACGGGAAGAGGAAAGAAAAAGTAAGCAGAATCTATTTTCCCAAAACCCCATCCGCAAGAAGGTAAACCCGGACAATATTTAAAACCTTAAAACCCAAAAACCAAATCCAGGATTTTTTCTCCTATTTCAGGATTTTTCCCCAGAGCTCATCAAGGAAATTGCAACTGCTCCAATTCCGGCACTTAAAGCCACAATTGGAGATATCTCTGCAATATATTCCGGTTCTTTACCCAGAACCCTGGTGAAAATATCCTTATAGGAAAGAGCTTTTTCTTTTGCTCCTGCGTGGACAATGCAATAACTCTCAACAGGATTATTTTCCTGAATTTCTTTTACAATGCTCCTGATTTTTTTAGTATTGGAACGGCGGGTGAAGGCCTTGGCAAAGGAAATACCCCTTCCTTCTTCATCCAAAGAAACAATTGGTTTAAGGTTCAGAACTTTCCCCAGAAGTCCTTTCATGGGGCTGAGTCGCCCTCCCCGCACCATATATTTAAATGTTGCAACGCTCACAAAGATTCTGGTGTCGGGAATTCTTTCCTCGAGTTTTTTTACAATTTCTCCGTGTTCCATTCCCTCCTCTATCAGCATTGCCGCCTTCTGAACGAGCAAACCCTGGGCTCCTGAGTTCAGACGGGAGTTAATTACAGAAATATTCTTCCCTTTTTCCTGGAAGGCTTTAGCAGCCTGGGAAAAAACATTCCAGGTTCCACTGAGTTCTTTGGATACGGAAATCATAATAACCGATTTATAGTGTTCACAGAGGAAGGATAGTAATTTTTCAACAGTTTTTAGTGGAGGCTGAGAAGAAGTTGGATATTCCGCGACGGTATCTAGGATTGAATAAATCTGGTCTGGTTTTATAGAAATTTTATCAAGAAAGGTAGATCCCTCAATTTCAAGGTTAATGGGGACGAGGTGGATCTGGTATTTATCAATCATTTCCAGGGGAAGGTCTGCAATGGAATCGGTAACCAGGGCAATGTCATTTTTTCTTTCATGAACAACCTGGTACTGCCTCTGCATATCATCAACTTTTTGCTGCAGAATTTTCCCGTACCTCATCAGGTAAAAGAAAAACTCATCTGGTTTGTTGGTATGCAGATGGATTTTTACTTTTTCTTCTGTGCCTGCAATAATTAATGAGTCTCCAAAAGGTTCCAGGTTATTACGTAATTCGGCATGATCCAGTTTGTTTCCTTTTAGTAAAGCTTCTGAACAATACCGGAAATTAATCTCTCCCCTTACTTCATCAAGGGATTCCTCAATTACCACTTCACCACCTTTTTGCCTGGCCAGTTCTTTTATATTACCAGTTTCAACAAGGCGGGCTATCCCCTCCAGGAAAAAAACAAACCCCTGGGCACCAGCGTCAACAACAAGGGCATCTTTCAATACCTTCAGTTTATTCGGGGTTTCCTGGAGAGCCTGGCGGGCATCTCCCAGGGAACTTAGAAACATTTTAAAGATATCCTCTGTTTCTTCTCCAGCCTTTTTTAAAGCCTCCGCCCATTCCCGCATTACGGTTAAAACAGTTCCCTCTACCGGGCGGGAAACAGCCTCATAAGCATAGGGCACTGCTTGGGAAATTTTCTGGGCAAACTCCCGTGTAGAAAGTTGCTTAACTTCTCCTATTTCCCGAGCCAGTCCGTTAACAAACTGGGCCATAATAATTCCAGAATTCCCCCTGGCTCCACTCAGGGAAGCGTCGGCCAGTGAGCTGAGAGTATCACCAAGCAACTTATTGGGTTTTACCGAATCCACCATATAGTTAAATGTATGGGCCAGGTTATTTCCGGTATCACTGTCAAACACCGGGAATACATTTATCCTGTTCAAAAATTCCCGGGATTTTGTTACTTCCTTGGTGCCAGCAAGGAAAGCAAAGTAAATGTGTTCGCCATTTATATAGGTTTGAGCCATAAAATTCACCTCTTTTTCAGGAATAGTTTCCATTAAAGTATAGAAAAAATTTCTATTTTTATTGGAAAAACCCTTTTTAAATAAGCAAATTTTTAAAGTAATAAAACTTTTCAGTTGCTTCTCGTAAATTTTTCGAAAAAACAAGAACAGGCCGACCTGGCCTGCTCTAAAATTCTTTCTCAGGATTATTACATCTGGTTAGATCAACTTGCCAATATTTTCTTCAGTATCCCCTTCAATAAATTTAATTAAAGGAATTTCCAGCATGGTATAGGCTCCTGGTTCAACCCGCATACTGGCCCGGGCGGCAGCAACCATAACCTGTGCTGTTGCAGCAGGGTTTTGAACCTCAATTTTAAGTTCGTACCTCTGGTTGTGAACCTGGCTGGACACACCTTCACGTTCAATGTTAATTTTGTGTCCCATATTAACCATTTCTTCCACATTATCAACGGGGAAAATGTGGGTTTCATCATTTACAAAATAGTCATCATTCTTAACCTGTTCCTGGATTTTTTCAAAATCGGCTCCCTCTTCCAGTTCAACGTAAATAACCCTTTTGTGCATGCTCTGCCCCTTGGGTATTGTCAGGGACAGGGCATCCCTTACTCCCGGAAAGGCTTTTACAGCTACCGAATGGCCCATGCTCATGCCCGGTCCGTAATTGGTATGGGTTATACCTCCTGGAGCCATAAACTTGAAAAGGGCCCTGGCCAGGGAACCCATGCCGGGGTCTATACCAGTTCCTATTACTGCAACAGAATTATTTTCTTTGCCTACTCTATCAAGTTCGGCCTTTAAATCCCTGACATTATGAATGTCATAAGAATCAACTGTATTAATTCCCATAGCCAGAAATTCTTTACAGTATTCTGGACAGAGCCTCGTGGGGACTCCAAGCAAAGCAACATCAACAGCCTGGAGTTCAGTTATTTTTTCCACAACCTTATAGGGAAATTGTTCATTTTCATTAATCGATTTTTTGCGCCGGACAACCCCCGCCAGTTCCATGTCCTTTGCATCCAAAATTGCGTCAACAGTATATTTTCCAATATTTCCATACCCAACGACTGCGGCTCTGATTTTTTTCACTCCAGCACCCCTTTTCATTAAATTTTTCTACGGACACCCAACCAAAAATCCGGGACGGGACCAATAAAATAGGTGGGAACGGAGAAATCCAGAAATTCTGCCCAACACCTCAAAACTGATGGAGTCCCCACCGAAAAATGAACTTAACCAATCTTCTCCGCCAGCGAATCTACCTAAAACCGGGCCTGCAACTTCAGGAAAACTTCTTTTTCGATAACTCCGTCATTTCTTTTCAGGTGGTCAAAGATTGAGTTGTTACTATTATCTTTTACAGAAGGATCAGCACCTTCTTCCAGTAATAACCCCAAAACCTCTGGGTTGCTATTATTATTGGCAGCCCATAAAATGGCATTCATTCCATTCTGATCCCGGCTATTTATTTCACCTCCACTTTTCAAAAAAACCCTTATTACTTCTGGATTATTATTACCCATTGCAGCAAACATCAAGGGGGTAATTTCCCTTTGATCGCAGTCATTTATTTTTGCTCCTTTGGCAAGGAGGACCTTAACTACCTCAGGGTTTTCGTTCCATGCTGCAAACATAAGGGGAGTCCTCCCCATTTCATCCCTGTCATTTACCCTGGCCCCCGAATCCAGGAGTTTTCTCAAAATTTCGGGGTTTTTATTGACTCCTGCAGCCATAAGGGGAGAAATTCCTCCCCTTCCCTTTCGGTTAACATCTGCCCCAGCTTTTATTAGAATACTCAATACCCGGAGATCTTGGTTTTTCATTGCTGCGTAAATCAAAGGAGAAAGGCCATGTTCGTCCATGCAGTTTAAATCAAACCCTCCTGCAACTAACTCTTCCATTTTTTCTGGAGAAATTTCTTTAATAGCCTTCTGCAGAGGTAATTCTTCCATTTCGGCCCTCCATTCTTTAACCAGGGCTCGATTTTGCAATTTCTTCCCGGGTATTGAGTATTAAACAAAAAGGATGGCGGGAAATGAAAACGGATTTTTTATTTTCTTTTTTATCTAAATCTTATAGTGGAACTGAAATAATTCTTAAAGGGAACTGCAATCGAAGTTGCAAATAATTTCCCCGCCATCCTTACTTTTTATTATGCAAGAACCGTACCAAATTCTAATAATTCCTTCGAATTTTTTCTCTTCTCCCTGACAAAGCCTTTCCTCATTCTCCTGAATTCTTGATTTCTCCCGGGTCCAGTTGTCCAAAAAAATACTTCTTTGTTTCATAACGCAGAATTTCACCTTGAAAGGTGGGGTTTTCAGTAGAAGTATTTAAACTTTTTTATCTTCAGGGGAAAATCCCTTTTAACTCCTTTCACTTTACAACGTTTTTTTGTTATGCTGTTTAATTTTTAAAACCCCTTTTTGCGTTATCCAATTGCTATATTTTTCAACAATGTCAGGAACCTTATACAATGAAAAAAGCGGTTTTGTCCATTAAGTTATACATACCCCCAAAGCTCTGTAATAAAAGGATATTATCCCTCCTGATTAGTGAGAGCTCTCCTGAAAAAATTGTACCCTGCCCCCTGTCCAAAAACTGAAACAATCTGCTTTTCCTTTGAAGGCTGGTATCCATTTCCCATTAGGTTCTCCTTTATCAGGAAAAAACACCTCCTAGACTGTAGTTTTTTTTCTATTTTGCGTTTATAATTGAATTAATCTGGCTGATGTTTTCCAGGTCAGTTCCAGAAATTTTTCGTCCGGGAGGGGTTTTTATGACCCTGCTTATCTGGATTGGAATTATCATATGCCTTTCCCAATCCGCAACCTTATCCGGCCTAAATCTAGCTTATTTCAGTATAAGCAAAATGCGCCTGGAATTGGAAGCAGCAAAGGATAATCCTGATGCAAAAAAAGTGTTAAATTTGAGACAGGATGCCAATTTTTTACTGGTAACAATCCTCTGGGCAAATGTTTCAGTCAATGTTCTTCTGGCCCTTCTTTCAGGATCCGTCCTCGCTGGGGTAAGCGCCTTTCTATTCTCCACTGTTTTAATTACAATAGTTGGAGAAATCATCCCCCAGGCTTATTTTTCCCGGCGAGCAATAAAAATAGGGGCACTATTATCACCCCTGTTAAGACTCTATCAGTTTATCCTTTTTCCCATCGCCAAACCAACTGCACTTATTCTGGACCGCTGGTTGGGAGAAGAAACGATCCCATTTTTGCGGGAAAAAGATTTGCGGGAATTGATAAAAATGCACATGGAGGCCCGGGAAACAGAAATAAACCGAATGGAAGGAAAGGGCGCCCTGAATTTCCTTGCTCTGGATGACCTGCCTCTTGTTGCCGAGGGTGAACCCCTTGACCCCAGGAGCATTATCCAGCTTGATTTTGAAAGTAACCGGCCTGTTTTCCCTGCAATCAGCCCCGACCCCGGGGATGAATTCCTGCAAAAAATCCAGGAATCCCGGAAAAAATGGGTCGTAATAATTGATGCTGAAGAACAGCCAAAAATGGTCATAGATTCTGACCGGTTCATC
This sequence comes from Halobacteroidaceae bacterium, assembly GCA_003551665.1. Lineage (GTDB taxonomy): Bacteria > Bacillota > Halanaerobiia > B1SED10-174 > B1SED10-174 > T1SED10-26. The sequence goes on along the minus strand of PUNE01000064.1, from coordinate 33,683 downwards.
CGGGAAGCCCTTTTTAATTTTGAATTTTTTAATCCCTACCGGTACTGCCATCGGCCTATTATTGTAGAAGACGAAAAAACTCCACTGGGGCGGACAATTCAACGTCTGAAGGTCCATCCCCAACACGGGGCCGACGATGTAATAGACGAGGATATTATTCTGGTCTGGGGAGCCCAAAAAAAAGTAATAACGGGATCCGATATCCTTGGAAGGCTTTTGAGGGGCATTGTTCAAAATGAAGCCATCGGATTGAGAAGATCCAGATAAGCGGTTCTTTGAATAAGAATTTGCAGGATCTAATATACCCAAAAAAACTTTACAACCAAAAAACCGGGGTGCGTTTTGCACCCCGGTTCTCTTTTATTTCTTTAACTCTTCTATCATCTGGGGCGTGGGCTCATTGGGAATCTCTGCAATAACCTTTCCAGAGTAACGGAAAATTTCTCTGTCCCCGTCAGTTATTTCCCCGATTTCTTCTGCCTGGACCCCCCTGCTCCTTATTATTTGCAAAATCTCTTCTACATCTTCTGGTTCAACGTGTAAAAGCATGCGCCCCTGAGTTTCACATATCAGGATTTCCTCGGGGGTGATTTCAGTGGTCTGAACGGGAACATTGGTCAGGTCAACTTCTGCCCCTAACCCTCCGAATCTTGCCGATTCAGAAACCGCTGCTCCTATTCCTGCCGCCCCAAGGTCCGAACAGGCTTTTATTTTCCCGGTCTTGAAGGCTTCAATTGTGGCGTCCATAACACGGCGTTCCTGCTGGAAAAGGGCCATGGCGGGACGCATTTCATCAACCAGTCCAGCCCGGTAAAGGGTATCATTTCCATCTCGACCAGTTTCTCCCACAACTATTAGTCGGTGTCCGGCTTTTTTTGCCGGTTTTGTAAGGGGCTCTTTTGTAACCATTTTTCCAACAACTGCAACAACAATGGCGGGAACAATGTCGCTAAAGGAAGTTGATAGCCCTCCACCGACAACAAAAACGTCCATTGCCTGGCACATATCCTTAACGCCCTTAACTATTAAATTTAATCTTTCCGCACTGGTCATGGCCTTGCACTCTCCGCAATCGCAAACCCCCTTAAAACCACAGGGGCCAACCAGAACTTCCTGGTCAAGGGGTCTGGTTCCAATAAAGTCGAGAAGGAAAAGGGGACGGGCACCCATTGCTACAACATCACGCATTGCCCCTCCTGCTCCGGTAGCTGCAGCATCATAGGGACGAGGAACCCCGGGAGAACAATGGCTTTCCATTTTGGCCACAAAAAGACCTTCCATTTCAGGAAATTTAAAAACTGCAGCGTCATCATTATCCTGCGGGCCCACGAGCAGGGCTCCAGGCCACATCTGGTTCACCTGCTTATTCAATTCCTCCAGCTGGCCAAAATCAATTGCCTGATCAATATTGTGGTGCAGGTGGACAAACAATCCGTGCATCAGGGCTTTTTCTACTGTATTCACCGGGAATTCCCCTCCTTAAGAAAATAAGTAAAAAATGGATTTTAATCCGAACAATTTTCTATTATTATCTTATCACGTTCGTGTTTTCCGGTCAAATAAAAATCTTTCAATAAAAAAACTCTTCTTTTATGCAGGTTTTCTACCTGGCGGAGAACAAAAAAGAGCCTTTATACTCTTTGACAAAAACCCAATATTCTCGGAACAGGCTAATTGACTTTACTTCCCTTTTTGGCAGGGTCTACTTAATAAAGTTAGACAAAAACCTAGAGGTCTCCCCCGGGCTATATTATTTCTCCTGCTTTTTCGATTATAACAATCGGGTCCTGGCTCAAAAATGTTTTCAATCCCACAAGCCCTCCCACTAAAAGGAGGCCCAGGGGAAAAAGAATAAAATAATAACTCAGTATCCCAGGCCAAAACCACTCCATCCCCCCGGGAATCAAAGCCTGAATCAAAGTCATCCCGGCAGCCCAGCCCAGGATCCCTCCCATAAAACTCCCTGTTAAAATAACCAGGGAATAGCCAGCAAGAGCCATGCTTATGGTTAGTCTCGGGGAATAGCCGATAACCTGGAGTATGGATAATTCACGAATCCTAGAACGCATATTAAAAAAAACAAGGGTTCCGGTACCCAGGGAGAGAACAAAAAATACCGTCCAGTTTAAAATCTTCATCAGGTTATTTACAAAAATGTTTTCATCTCTAACTTTTTGCAGCTCTCCGGCATAATCCTGAACCCAGAATTGCTGGTGGTCGGGAGAAAAAGAAGCTGGTACAGCATAGGCACCGGATGGTTCTTCTTCCACAACTCTAATCCCCAGTTTTGGCCCCTTTTCCAGAAACTCAACCTGGTTAAGGGTAAGATTTTCGGGCAACCCTCCCGCTTCCTGCACCGCAAAGAATGCGTTCCTGTTAATGTACAATACACCCGTCTGGGTTACATTGGGAAAAAACCCCAGGTAACCAAATAATTCCCTGGAATTTTTCTCGTTAACCTCGAAAAGGGGTAATCGCCCGGTTCCAAAAACCAGTTTAACAGGTAAGCCACGCTCCCGTATGGGTATCATTTCGGATTCGAAAGGATAATCTGCCGTTCGAGGGGTAATTACACTAAGACTCTTATACACTTCAATATAACTCTCTTTATCCGTATCCAGGGAAGTTCCTAATAATTCCAGGATAAAAAAAGAAAAGAGGGCAAGAAAACTGCAGATAAAAAGGGCCAGGACCTGGCGGGGATTTCTTTTCAGGTAAAGAAACCATTTCACCTCAAAACCCCTCCTTCCTCTGAGCCCCAAAATCATCCAAGAGTTTCAGGGGATCACCTCTGAACGTTTTAACAAGCAGCCAGAAATTAACCAAAATAACTGCCCCGGGAATAAGCAGGCTGATTAAAACAGGGAACAGATCAACCCCAGTAGTCATGCCCATGGGAGAGAAAAAACTCTGATTTAAAAAACTGACCAGCCCCAGGGCAAGAATTAATCCCAGAACCCAGCCTCCAAAAGCCTTTACGGCAAGCTCAAAAACCGTTCTCAGGTAAAGAAAACTCCGGGGATAACCAATTATGGATAAAATGACAATTTCACTACGGCGATTTTTAAATTCCGCTCCAGAAACCAGGGCCAGGATTATTGAAATGACCAGGGCGATCCCTACCGTAATGGCCCAGGAAATTATAATAAACCCTCGGTAGCTTTCCTGCCAGGAATGCTGCAGGCTCAGAGGTCCAATTACATTGGGAAAAGGGGAACCTTTTATTTCCTCAGCCAGGGTTTTTTCCATTTCCCTGGCATCGGCAGAAAAAACAATCGTTGAGAAGAAGACATCCCTATCATCTTCCAAGCCTGAGCCCATTAACCCAATCCAGTGTTCTCCCTCCAGTGCCCCCACAATTCGATATTCTCCTCGGGAAAAATAACGCCCCTCTTCCCGCCAGAGGTCACCCACCACAAGTTTTTTTGCGTTTAGCATTGCCCGGGGAAGGGCAATTTCGTGGGTTTTTTTGGGAAACTGACCTGCAACAAGGTTCAAATCCAGAAAATCCAGAATATAATCCCGGTCCTTTTCTTCCAGACCATATACCAGGAAAGATGAAAAAGCAGTTCCCAGCAGGGGATAGCCGAGACTGATAAAAGGAGCTTCCACAGTTTTGTCCACCCCAGGGGGTGTAATTTTATCTCCGGGGTAAGGGGAAGCAGGTTGCCTGATTTCAACCCAGTCCCGCCCAATGCCGGAAATCCTGCTCCGGGTATTCTCAAATGATCCTAATATTGCGGAAATCAAAAGCCCACTGGAAACACCCAGGGCCATGATAATTAGAATCCCTATCACTATTCCCTTTTTTCTCATAAAATACAGCCAAATATTATACATTTTTTCTCCTAAACCCCAAACTCAATTAACCGGTCAAATCCCCTGACCAGAGACCGGTCGTGGGTTACAAACACCATACTTGAACCCTGCTTCTCCCGATATTCCTCCAGAAGCCTGACAACTGTACGTGCATTTTCCTGGTCCAGGGAGGCAGTTGGCTCATCAGCAAAAATAATAGCGGGATTATTCATAAAAGCCCGGGCCACTGCAACTCTCTGCCTCTGGCCCACGGAAAGCTCGTAGGGAAAGGAATTTTCCAGTCCTCTAAGTTCCAGAAAACCCAAAATTTCCAGGGCTTTATCTCTTCCCATTCCGGGTTCTTCCTGGGTAACCATAACGTTTTCCAGAACGTTCATGTAATTAATCAAAAAATGCTGTTGAAAAACAAACCCAAATTCCCTGCGCCTGAGGGCAAGGCGCTTCTTTTCTGATGACCACAGATCAAAACCCTTAAACTCAACTTTTCCCTGCCAGGGCCTTCTGAGTCCACTAAGGACAAAAAGCAAGGAGGATTTCCCACTTCCCGATTTTCCAGTTACACCCAGGACTTCCCCTTTTCCCAGGGATAAATCCAGGTTGGAAAATAACTCCTTTTCTCCATATCTAAACCCCAGGTTTTCTCCCCTCAACACACCATTCACCCCTCTACTTCAAAAACATTATTAACCCCTTCAATTATAACCCAACTTATTGAAAAAAGGGGTGATTTTTTTCCATTTTCCAAAAAAATCACCCGGATAACCCGGGTGAAATATTATTTTCAATCTCCTAAATGCGGTAAAAACTCACCGTACCCTTCCTCTTCCATTCTATCTTTGGGCACAAATCTAAGAGCAGCGGAGTTAATGCAATACCTGAGTCCTGTTGGTTGCGGCCCATCATTGAAAACATGACCCAGATGGGAATCGGCTCCCGCGCTTCTAACCTCTGTCCTGATCATACCAAAGGAAAGGTCCCGCTTTTCAACAATGTTTTCGGGGACAAGCGGCCTGGTAAAACTCGGCCAGCCTGACCCGGAATCATATTTATCCCGAGAACTGAAAAGGGGTTCCCCTGATACAACGTCAATATAAATCCCTTCCTCGTAGTGATCCCAGTATTCATTGTTGAAAGGTGGTTCAGTTCCCTTTTCCTGGGTAACCCTGAACTGCAGGGGAGTCAAATGGCGTAAACAGGATGAACCGTTATCAGAGAAGGCTTCCCCCTCTCCCGAAGAAAAACTGGTAACAAAAGATCTATTACCCAGGAAAACCCAGGCAGAAATTCCCAGGGCAAAAACCAGCAAGGTTAAAAACAGTTTATTATCAAACAACATTATTATCGCCTCCCTATTTGAACCCTGCTATTATAATACTTTAATGGCTTATAAAAGTAAATTTACTGAGGGATACCTGTACAAATAAAAAAAGGAGTTTTTTGCTCCTTATTAGTAACCTTTACTGTTAAAGGCCTGTTAAGCCAAATTTTGGGTTCCCATTGTTTTTTTATTACAACCTTCCTCTGAGAATCCCCTCTTACGGTCAACATGTTTTCCGAAAAAAACCTTGCCTTAAAACTCCTTATTTACTGATTTTAGGATCAAGGGTATCCCTTAACCAATCCCCAAATAGATTCAATCCTAGGGCAGTAAAAGCCAGGGCCAAGCCCGGAAATGTAGCCATCCACCAGGCATTGAAAAGGAAATTCCGCCCATCAGAGAGCATATTCCCCCAGGCAGCAGTCGGTGGTTGGACTCCAAACCCCAAAAAACTAATTGTTGCCTCCGCAATTATTATCTGGGAAATCTGCAAGGAGGAAATAATAATAATTGGGGTAAAAACATTGGGTAGGATATGGAAGAATATTATCTTTAACTCCGATTGGCCTAGCGCTTTTGCAGCCTGAATATAATCCCTATTTTTTAAGGCCAAAACCTCCCCTCTTACCAGCCGGGCAAAAATAACCCAGCCTGTAATTATCAGGGTAATAACCACGTTTCGCAGTCCCATTCCCAGAATTGCATTGATTATTAAGGCCAGGAGAATAAAAGGGAAGCTCAGCCAGACATCCACCAGGCGCATGATCACCGAATCCAGCCATTTGCCAAAATACCCCGAAAATAACCCCACAACAGTCCCAATGGTTCCAGCAATTAACACCGTTACCAGGCCAACAAAAAGGGAAATCCTGGCCCCAAAAATTACCCGGGAAAAAAGGTCCCGACCATGCTGATCAGTTCCAAATATATGTCCCGGAGACCCAGGGGGCTGCAGGCGGTTGGGCCGGTTGGCCTGATTGGGATCGGAAGGAGCAATAAAAGGAGCAAAAAGACTGGAAATAATTACGATCAGTACAATTGCAAAACCCAGCATACCCGTAGGGCTCTTGATCAGTTTTTTAAACCACCAGGTCATAGGCCATTCGGCACAAACCCCGTAAAAAGGGGAGGCACCTTCTCTCCTTTCAATTTACTCATTTCCAAAAAACTTATTCGGGGAATCAATCATAAGAAATCCTCGGGTCTACAACCAGATAAAAAAGATCAACGGCCAGATTAAGTGTGGCATGAACAAGGGCAATGAAAAAAACCCCCGTAAATACAACAGGAAAATCCCGGTTTAAAAGGGATTGAACCAGGAGCCTACCCAATCCAGGCCAGTAGAAAACTGTCTCAGTTACAACAGCACCGCCCAATAACTGCCCGAGTTGTAAACCAAGGAGGGTAATTATGGAAATGCTTGCATTGCGCAGGGCATGCTTATACAAAACCCTTCTTTCAGAAAGCCCCTTGGCCCTGGCTGTCCTGATATAATCAGTATTTAAAACATCAAGCACGGTAGAACGGGTCATCCGGGCAAACCGAGCAGCATAAAAAGCAGTTAGGGTAATTATGGGGAGAATTAAGTTGTTTAATTCTCCCCTCCCTCCTGTAGGCAGCCATTCCAGGGTTACTGAAAAAAACAGGATCAACATAATGCCCAGCCAGAACCCCGGAACAGCCTGCCCGAAAACGGTAACAACAATGGCCACCTGATCAAACCAGGAACCCCTAAACGCAGCGGAAATAACTCCAATTGGAATGGCCACAAGCAAAGATACAACAACAGCTATCAAGGCCAGTTCCAGAGTTGCCGGGACCCGGGAAAGGACAAGTTGAATAGCAGTCTGGGGATGCCGCAATGAAGGCCCGAAATCTCCCTGCAGGGCCCTGGAAACAAAGCGGAAATACTGGACAAAAATAGAATCATCAAATCCCAGTCTTTCCCTCATTTCTGCAATTTCCTCGAATGTTGCATCCATCGGGAGGAGCAATATCACCGGATCTCCTGCTAAAAATTGCATGAAAAAAACAGCTGTAAGGGCAAGGAAGACCACTATCAACATCTGGAATATTCTTTTGACCAGGTACCTCTGCATATCCTATCCCCCTCCCGAAAGGAGTTCTTTTTCAGGAAGCTTGTATCAGTTTAATCGTTCCAGCGCATTTCAAAACCGAGAACCCTTTCATCTGCCCTCGGAGTCCAATCCAGATCAGAATTAACACCCCAAAGGTCATGCTGTTGCCACAGGAAAATCCAGGGTGCTTCATCATAAACCAGTTGTTGGATTTCATCCCAGGCTTCCCGCATTTCATCCGGATCCACCAGTCCCACTGCCTTTGCTACCATCTCATCTAACCAGGACAGCCCAAAACCACTATAGGTTCGGTCTGTTACCATGAGGGATTCAATTGTCCCCTGGGCATTGAAAGCCGGTCCCCAGCCCAGCAGGAACATTTCACCTGTGTTGCGGTTTATTATCCTGTCCAGGTGAGTCCCCCATTCATTTACCCTGACCGAAACATTAATTCCTATTTCCCTTAATTGATCAGCGATAGCCATAGCTACTTCCCTATCCTGAGGGTATCTTCCATCCGGGCTATCAAGGGTGAAGCTGAGTTGGGTTGGCTCATAGCCAGCATCCCTGATCATTTGAACAGCTTTTTCCGGGTCATAAGGATAGGGTTCAAGGCTGGGATCATGATCCGGATTTATTACAGAAAGAGGTCCAGCCATCTGGGTTGCACTCCCGTCAAGAACAAAATCAATTAACTCTTGAACATTTACAGCATAGTTTAAAGCCTGGCGAACCTCTTTGCTTTGCATTGGACCTTCCTGGAAGTTTACAAGGGCAATATAGTTTACACGGGAACTGGGAATACCTCTAACTTCCGTCCTGCGCCCGCTATCTACCCTTGCAACCATGTGACCCGGAACATCACGAATTACGTGGATCTCCCCAACTAAAAGCGCTGCAACCCGGGTAGAAAATTCAGGAATGGGGCGGAAAATAACCCTTTCTACCTCTGGAGTTCCCATCCAGTAATCTTCAAACCTTTCCATGACAATTTCCTGATTCTGGACCCATTCGACAAACTTGTAGGGTCCAGTTCCAATGGGATTAAGCGAGGCATGAGTTTCACCAAATTCGGTGACATAACCCGGTTCAAGGATATAACAGGAAGTTAATCTATCCAGGAGAATCGGCATGGGTTCTGTGGTGTGGAACCGGACAGTATATTCGTCCATGATTTCAACTGTGTGGATGGGTGAGTACCTACCCCGGTAAGCCATTTCATTGTCAGGATCATTGATATAATCGATGGTAAATTTAACTGCTTCAGCATTAAAAGGAGCCCCATTGTGGAACTTAATACCTTCATTCAGATAAAATTCCCAGGTTAAATCATCAAGCACTTCCCAACCTTTCGCCAGGTGCCCGATATATTCCATGGTTTCCCGGTCTCGGGTAATCAGGGGATCGTAAATATTGGAAATTGGGTCGTGGGTTGCAAGATCAATAAATTTCATGGCAAAAAGGGTCCTGGCATCAGCAGGAGAGCCAATAATAACCTCATTGGCTGCCACTGTAGAAACCGTAAGCAGGGAGATAATCAATAACAGCATACTCAACACAATCCAAAACCTTTTCACTTAACTATCAACTCCTTTTAATTTTTTTTACCTGCCCTACCAACTACACAGGAAAATCCAGTTTTTTCTTTCCTTTAGCCAGCAACTTTTTTTACCTGCTAAATACCAGTCATTCCCTTTTTAAGAGCAACTTGATTTAAAATCTACAGAATAACACCTGCAACCTTTCTTTAAATGTATATAAGTATATTAAACTTAATTTAACTTTTCCCTGCAAACAGGTTAACTTTTTAATATTTTAAACCAAAAAATCCCTGAAAGAAAAAGGGTTTTAAAATAATCTCTTCTATCAAATTTCCCCGCAACGGAGTAGTTCAAAAAAAAATTGCTCCGGAGGAGCAATTTAAAGCAATCCCTTTCATTTCAGTTTTCTTCCTGGGCTGGTAAAAAGTTTGTTTGTTTTCAACCCTCAATCAAAGCATCAAAGAGGGGAAATATCTCCCTTATACTCTCCACCACCGGCCCAGTTTCTTCATTCTCCTGAAAAACGTCATGGGGGTCTATCAATACAGTCTGTGCCCCTCGTTGCCGGAGAGGAGCAATTTCGTTAAGAAAATTATCTCCTATTGAAAGAAAACCTTCCCTGTTAATGGCAAAATCCTTTTCCACCATCCCCACCAGGGTTGGGGTCCTGGCAGGTTTTTCACAGCAGGTATAAATGGCCTTAAATATATTTTCCAGGCCAAGAACCTCCAGGAGCCTTCCTGTATCTTCCTCCTCGCTGTTGGTTGCAAGAATCAGGGGAAAGCTTTCTTTTAGAAATCTTAATTTTTTTTCCAGTCCCGGAACAGGTTGCAGGGCATGATCGTTTTCCAAAAGCAATTCCTTGGTCTTTTGATAACAATGGCCGGGATTTTCCAGCCCGTAATGGAAGGCGCAAGCTGCGGGAAGCCACCAGCCATCTCCCATGTAAAGCATATTTTCCATATTACAAAAAGCAGGCCCGGGATAAAGGGCTTTTAACTCTTCTTCTTTTATGGTTTTTCCATCCCAGGTCCAGGCTTTTTTTACAAAAGCCCTGCTGTCAACTTCAAGGACCAGGTCTTTTTTCAGGTCATATACCCTTCCAAGTCTAAGGACATGTTCTCCCCTTCGCGCTGAAATTAAATCCCTCCAGAAAAGCTCCTGTCTATGAAAACTTAAACTCCTTGCCAGGCAATCAGCATAATAATCAAAATGGGCCTGGTCCTCATAAAGGGTTCCATCCAGGTCAAATAAAAACAGTTCAATTTTCTCCAGGTCAATTCCTTTTAATTGCCTGCTCATATTGTCTTCACCGCAAATTTCATATTATCAGGTTATCCTCTTTCTGATATAGGCACTGGTGTAATCAATTATTGTTACCACCACAATTATAATCAAAAGGGACATTCCCACAACAGGCCAGCGTCGGAACTGCAAACTCTGAAGTAGTATAACTCCAATACCGCCTGCTCCAACAAGGCCCAAAACCGTTGCTGCCCTAAGATTAAGTTCAAAACGATAAAGAGCCGTAGCAAGGAACTGAGGTAGTACCTGCGGGAAAATGGCATACAGGAATACCTCCGCCCGGTTGGATCCACTTGCTTCCAGGGCTTCAATAGGACCCCGGTCAATGGTTTCAACAATTTCCGAATTTAGTTTGCCCAGCATTCCAATGGAATTGATACCGATGGCCATAACTCCCGCGAGGGGGCCGGGACCGTAGGAAGCAACAAAGAAGATTCCCAGAATAAGCTCGGGAAAAGTTCGAATAGCGTTCAAGATCTGTTTGGCTAAGAACACAACGGAGAAAGGCACTCCAATTTTTGCGGCAGACAAAAAACTAATTGGAAAAGCAAGAATTGCTGCAATGGTTGTCCCAATTACAGCAATCTGGATTGATTCCATCATTGCTGACAGGGAGCGGGAGAAAAAATCCATATCCGGGGGAAACATTAGTTTTATAATATTTCCTATTGAGGGAATACCCCGGGCTATTCTTTCCAGGTTAATATTCATCCCTTCCATTGACCAGATTATTACACCAAGTATAACTGCAAGGTTTACAATTCTCCTAAATAACTGCCAGTTTATTTTCACACTAAAACCTCCCTTAACTTGGTGCTGGCATAATCAATCGCCATAACCAGGATAAAGGTAACAAGAATTATCATTGATGCGTTTTGGTAGCGGAATAAATTCAGGGAGGTTTGCAGGGGAACGCCAATCCCTCCTGCTCCAACCAGACCCAGAACTGTGGAAACCCTGATATTGATTTCAAAAACATAAAGACTATAACTGGTATAGGCAGGAAGGATCTGCGGAACAACTGCATATCTTATCATTTGTAATTTGTTGCCTCCCACCGCCTGCAGGGCTTCCAGGGGCCCGTAAGAAATTGCTTCAAGGCTTTCGCTGGTAAGCTTGGCAATTACAACAGTAGAAAAAATGGTAATTGCCAGCATTCCGGAAAAAGCTCCCAGGCCAATTCCTGCAACCAGGATTGCTGCATATAATAATTCGGGTATGGTACGGAAAATATTCATAAGCCCTTTAGCAAAAAAATAGATATATTTATTTCGGGTAACGTTATTGGCAGCAAGAAGGGTTAAAGGGATGGTTAATATGGCCCCAAAGAAAGAACCCAGGATTGCAATCTGAATTGTTTCAACCAGGGGAGCAATCAAGCGTCTGCTGTAAGCCCAGTTGGGAGGGATCATTTCTCCCAGCAGGGAGAAAAAACTGGGAAGTTCCCGGATTATTTCTAAAAGGCTAAACCCCACTCCACGGGCACTCCAGATATAAATAAAAGCAATAATAACCAGGGCACCCAGTTTTTTAAGCCTATCAACCCAGAAGACTCTGGCAACTTTTTGAGCTTTAACCTTCTTCCCTTGGGGCAACCTGGGTCCCTCCCCTCAAATCATCATCTGTAATGGAGCGACCATATATTTCTTCAAAAACACCTTCATCAACTTCTGAGGCAGGCCCATCAAAAACCAGCTCCCCATCCCTTAAACCAATTATTCTTTCTCCATACTCCTGGGCAAGATCAATAAAGTGGAGATTTACCAGAGTGGTAATATTATCTTCCTTATTAATCCGCCTCAAATCCTTCATTACAGCGTGAGAAGTCGGAGGGTCAAGAGATGCCACTGGTTCATCTGCAAGAATTATTTGGGGTTGTTGGGCAAGGGCCCGGGCAATTCCAACTCGCTGCTGTTGTCCACCGGAAAGGTGGTCGGCTCGAACGTTGGCTTTTTCACCTATTCTGACCCTTTCCAGTGCGGAAAGAGCAATCTCTTTATCTTTTAAGGGAAACATCCCCAGCATTGTTCTCCAGGTGGGTACATAACTTAAACGCCCCGCAAGTACATTACGAACAACCCGGGAGCGATTAACAAGGTTAAAATTTTGAAAAATCATCCCGATCTGAGCCCTCATTTTTTTAAGTTCTTTTTTGTTAAGCTTCGTTATATCCCTGCCACCTATTCTTATTATCCCTTCTGTAGGTTCAACGAGCCGGTTAACCGTTCGCAAAAGCGTGGATTTACCGGCCCCGCTCAAACCAACAATTACTACAAATTCTCCTTCCTTTATTGTCAGGCTGACTTTTTTGAGGGCTTCTACATTACCAGGATAAACAACGGAAACATTTTCAAATTCTAGAATTTCCACCAACCCCTTACCATTAAGTAGCTGAATAAAAGAACAGAATGAGGCAGCAGCCTTCTCGCCGCCCCATTCTGTTTTTGGATTCTATTTAAAAGTCGATGAATTCCTGCATTATTTCATAGGTTTCCCGGACTATATTGTAGCGTTCGCTGGTTGCTGGAACAAATCCGGAAACATTGTAAAGGGTGTTAAGAAGTTCTGTTCCCTCTTCTGTATCACCAATGGCTATAAAAGCATCCTGAATGGCTTTTACCAGGTCGGGGTGTAACTCTCTCCTTACAGCAATCCCATCATTGGGGATCTCTTCGGTAATATCAAGAATCTTGGTTTCTTCCATAACGTCGGGGAATTCTGCCTCAATGTCTTCTCGAGCGTCATCAAAGCTAACTCCTACATCAACTTCCCCATTGTAAACAGCAATCATTGCTGCATCATGGGCACCGGCAAAAATATAGTCCCCTAAGTCAGTGTCCGGGTCAATTCCGTGGTTTAAAAGGTGGACATAGGGGAATAAGTAACCAGCCGTTGAGGCGGGATCGACAAAGGCCATTGTTTTGCCTTTGAGGTCTTCAATGGTTTCAATTCCGCTGTCTTCACGAACAACAAATTGAGCAACATAATGATCGGCACCAAAACGAATTGAATTAAGAATTATTTCCGTATTATGTCTTTCTTCAGCCAATACAAGGGCAAAAGGACCAAAGATTCCAATGTCTACCCGGCCAGTTCCCATAGCTTCAATTACCCCGGTGAAGCTGGTTAAAACCGTACCGGAAACAGGAATACCCAACTCCTCTGAAAGAAGGTCAGTCAGAGGATCAATTGATTCAATCATTCGACCCACTTCTCGGGAAGGAACCATGCCCAGCATTATGCTGTCCGGCCACTCGTCACCTTCGGGAGAAATATCGGCCAGACTTGCTGTTGAAAAAGATAACACCAACAATGCTGCCAGGAAAAATAAAACCAGTCTCTTCATAAAAAAAACCCTCCTAAGTTTTATTCTTATAATAATTTCACGGGATTGTTTTCTTATTCCTTTTTCTTAAATGTAAAAAAAATGTTAATTTTGTAAAAATGGTTTTCAGGAGAATAAAACTGCCAGAAAACCCTTTGGTTCAAAAAGTGGTTTTAAGTATTCATCCACCATCAGTTGATTAACCGAAAAACTTTTCTCCAGAACGCTCACTATTCTGGAGATAATTTGCCCAAAGGGGTTATATAATTAATTCCTGGATGAATCAAAATAGCTTTTTCCCATTCCCCTGGATACAGCCCAGCGGTGGCTTTCATGGACCAGTTCTTTTACCGCTCTATCAGGAGATATCCATTTCAGACTGTGATCTTTCTCTTTCCCTTTATTATATTTTTTTATTAACTCACCCATAAAAAAGCTGCCGCGCTTTCGGAAATGGGTTTTTTCCTTCTGAGAGAAAACCAGTTCATCTGCCTTCCCCAGAAAAGTCCCTACCTTTATTAACAGACCACATTCTTCAAAAACTTCTCGCAAAACTGTTTCTTCTATAGTTTCTTCTAACTTTTGACCTCCCCCGGGAAGGTGAAAACCCCGGGGAGTTTCAATAACGGCAATTGCTCCCTTTTGGTTAAATATTACCGCATACCCTCCTGGCCTGAGTATATAATCTGCTCCCTCTTCCTGAACTCCAAATTCCAGAATTTCATCCCCCTGCAAAAAACCACCTCCCGGAAATTTCAGGAAATCAACAAGGCCTTTTCTAGGCCACGATATCAATAAAAAACCTTTTAAATTTAAACTCAAATCCAGCTTTATTTTATTTCCCCTAACTCCAAGTAATTCCTTTTTACCAGGAATCAAAGAAGAAAATTCTAAAAAAATTCTCCTGATTCCTTTTTTATATTTCCTCCTAAAAGAACGTTGAAAATGGCTGAAATTAAACAAAAACCAAACATCAACAGGGGCGGGTAATACCCGCCCCTGTTATTTACTAAGCTATTTTAGGTTTATTACTAAAAGCTGTAAGAAGCGCCAAGTGAAATATCCAGTCCCGAAAAGTTCCCTTCTTCCATTTCTAACTCTTCATTATCTATGTCAAGTTTTGTAGTAAACCACCTGTAAGAAAGATCTCCCAGGATTTTAACGTCCGGGGTGACTTCGTACTCAGCGCCTCCCCCTACTTTCAACCCCAGGCCGGGTTCCAGGCCAAACCCTAAATCAAAACCTTCAACTATTACACCCATGGATCCAAAATAATACCCCGGTCCACCCTTCATATACAGGGTAAATTCCTCTTCAGAAAAAATGTCGTAGGAAACCATCCCGACCAAACCATGGAGATTTAAATAAACATCTCCCTCGGCATCTGTTCCACTGGCTCTTATCATTTCATATTGACCAATTACCTTTAAATCTTCAAGGGCTTCATACTTACCACCCAGAAAAAATCCAAAGCCTCCTCCAACATCTTCTCTTAACTCCTCATCCAGGAAAAAGTTGTAGGAAACCCCTCCAAATCCTTCTACACCCATTCCCCAAGAAGTCGAGGTAACCAAAACCAAAGCAAAAAACAAAGTCAGAATAGTTATTATAGTTTTGTTCATTACTCCCCCTCCTTTTCTGGGTTTATTAGCCACTTCTCGACTTTTTGGGGCTATACCTTTCTAGGATTTCTAATTTTCCCTGGGACCCCAACCCCATCTTTTTCCGAAAAATAAATTGGCCCAGAGAGCCTTTATTTAAATCATTCACCAAGTTTTAAGAACGTTTTGCAAAAGGAACCACCAATTATTTTTGTTTTCAGAACGAATAAACTCTGGTTAAATATTCTCAACCAAATCCTGATGCCAAAACAGAAAAATTGACCGCAATTTCTTTTCCTCTGAAAGCCTGGGAAAACCACTCTAAAAATGATTTTACCTTTAATTTTACTTAAAAAAAGACCCATTGTTTTTATTCTTCTTTATCCCGGTCAACAACAAATCATTCCCTGTTAATAACTCTCAAGAAAAAATTTCTTGTTTTATAATAAACCCCTGTCCTCCGTTTCAAAAACAACCATTGCAGAATACCAGCCAACACTTCCCTCGGCTGAATATCCCAACTTCACGTCAACTATTTTGGCCTCCCTGTTATTTTTCAACCACTCATTTATTTCCTTTTCCAGGGCTCCTTGCTTTTTGTTACCCCCAAAAATCTTTATCTGTAGAATAAAAACCACTCCTTTTTGTATAGTTTATTGCGTTTGTTCAATTTTACCAGAACTCTCTACCTAACAAAGTTCGCAAGCTTTGGCAAAATTTATCCCAATTTTCCGGGAATGCATTGCTGCCTGTAAATTTATATTTCTGGTCCTCAAAAACCAACTCAACAGTCCACTTAACTCCATTAAGAACCCCAGAATCCTCATAATGTTTTTCCCAGTCATACACTTCTATTTCGTCTATGGTTTTTTTAAACTCCTCGAGGCGTTCATATGTCAGGTTTATTGTTTCCTTGTTTATTAACTCAAACCCATAATCAAGGACAACATATTCGGCTTTTTGTTCTACAAAATCAATTTCTACCTGGTATGATGTCTCGGAGTAACCCCCAACCGTGGCATAAACCTTGAGTAAATTGCTGATAATACCCGCCTCCTTTCCGAATTCAAAAAAAAACCACTTTTTCTCATCGGGTCCTTATTGATCTCTTTTTTCCAACCAGGTCTTAAATTCTTCCTCAAAAACTTCCCGCAAGTCGCCAGAGTTAAAACCCTTTCGGGGGATGGGTGCTTCTAAGCTATCGTTTCTATCTTCCCAGCCAATTACTCTTCCCCCGGCATTAAAGTAAACCGGGGAACCCCTGTAGTACCATATCCTATCCCCGGTCATTTCGGGCTCTCCCAGAATTTCTTCTACCGTCCCCTCGTCCATGCCAATCTGCAACCTTTCTGTCTCTGCACCTTCGGAACCAATATGATAAATGCTGACAGCATCATCCACAGCATTATATGTTAAAACATCAACGTAATCCTTATGCACCCAGCCTCTTTCAGTAAAATCCGGGGTAATCAGTACAACATAAAACCAGTTTTCCTGCTCTCCCCCAATGAAGAAAGCTTCCTCCGGATTCAGGGTTTTAATAATATCATGACCCGTATCCGGTCCTTCACGGAAATTTAGAGCAACCTGGGGCATACCTATCCGCATATTTTCCTGAATATAATCTTCCTGGTCTTCTCTTGATGGGTGAACCTGCTCATGTGTAATGGTGATTTCTTCAGCAACTCCTACTTCATTTCTTTCATCAGGTTGTTCTTCCCCGGTCAAAGGAAAGATAATAAACAATATTACCACAAAAAGGGCAACTCCAGAAAGAATAATTGCTTTTTTCAGCCCATATTTTTTCGGTTTGTCTTTTTTCGGAGAAGGCATTTTTTTGCCTATTATTTCCCCCTGGGGCTTAAAAGTTATTCTGGTCTGGGAGGTTTTCTGGCTGTAATCAGCCGAGGAAGGCCCCCGCACATCATATTTTCTGATGGGGTTGGGGTCAATTATCCCTCTAAACCGAATAGCCTCTCCCTTTTTACCACCTGTCTCGCCGCTAACAGCTTTATCTTCCGCCCCTGCCCCTTCTCTGGTTGTTAAAAAGGAGTTCCATAGCTCTTTAAGTCTCAATTTTTCCGGTAAACTTTTTAAAGTAACCCCCGCCTGTTCGACTAATTCTTTTAATCCGGAAATAATCGGGGACGGATTACTGACTCCCGAATACAATTTTTGTAATATTTCCTCAACTGGTTTCCCGGGAAACCCCTCATCTGTCCAGGGAAATCCCTCCATTGTTTCAACCCATTCTTTTTCCCGTGCTTCCGGGAAAAGCCTGCATATAAAGCGCCTTACCAGTTGAATATTGTGGGTTATTATCAGTTCGGCCTGACCCAACATGCTCTTTATTTTTTCCAGGTCAAACTCTTGCCCCCCAATAGGTTTTTCCTCTTTAGGTCCTAGTTCTTCCTCCCGGTGATATTCGAGTTTCCCCCTATCTTTTATTCCCTGGTACTGATCAACAATATCAACCAGCTCTCCTGTATCCCAGTTAAATTCAAAAAGAACCCCAGCAAACTTAATTATTTCATCACCTTCGTTTAAACCCGTAGTTTCAATATCAATAACCAGTCCGGTTGCTATGTTGTCCCTATCTTTAAAAAACAAACCTTCACCCCCTTTCCTAAGGGTTTTTCTACCCTGAACGAAGGCAATCAAGTTTCTTAAATTAAAAACTATCCTGTTACCCAAAATTCCGGTTCAATAATAAATTTCCTCATTAAAAGGTTAATTCCTTTCTAACTTCAGACCTCATTTGCATTTTTTTCTGTGTTTTAAAAAAATAAAAACCCTCTCCCCCGTTTTTCTCAAAACCTCCGAGAGAGGGGGGGGCTTTGGCTCTGAACTAAACCTTTTGGAAACATTTGCAGGTCATTTTCTGGATTTTATTTTTGCCAAGAGCTTCCAATACCCGCTCCAATTGCCGCACCCAGGGCAATACCAAGGGAAACTCCCAGGGCTATATCTCCATAAATACTGCCAAAAGCAGCACCTAGGGCAACCCCTAACCCAACTCCCAGGGCTATGCAATTTCCTGTTTTTTTCAGGTTTGGTTTTTTCTCCTCCAACTCCTTAAAAAACTCCTCTTGGAGAAAGGGAAATAATGCATTATCAATTTAACTCTTTTTTTGTTCGATTTCCAGTTCACAATAGGGATCTCCATCCAGGACATTTTTCAAATGCCTGCATTCAAGTGCTGGGTTATAAGCGGAATATTTTGCCTGATCAACAAAGCAATAAAGTCTGCCAACTTCTTCAGCACCCTTTTCCAACCAGTATTCTGCAAAAGGACAGTAGGTAATAATTGCATTTTGCTTTCCCCCGGGAGATTCTTTGACTTCACTTTTCCACCCCAGCGAAGGAAGGTCAGACCCTTTTGCAAAGTTTTCTTTATCAAGGCTTTGGTCCAGATTCTTGACCTTTTCCCGGGCATCATTACCGCTTTCTTCTCCATAATTTGCAATTACCTTCCTGATAATTACCCTTGCCTTCTCCTCTCCCAACTCTTCCTCTAATACCTGGAAAAAATGCAGGTAAAGCGAAGCCAGCCTCCTGGCCATTGATATTACGTCCTGTTCAGCATTTTCTTTACTTAGGAATTTCCCGTCATTTTTGCTCAAAAAATCCCCCCCTTTTATGTTTCCATTTATTTCTTCTTAAAAAGTATTTCTTTTTTAAACTTCAGCATACTACACCTTTCTCCTTTCCCTTACCAATAAAATCCCAAATCCTTACCAAAATTAATTTCTCCCTTTCTGAAAAAACCACTTTCTTCTTTAAAACTGATACTGTCAGAGTTAAACTTCCTGGGTATTCCTGGGATATCTTTCTAAGGGTATAATTTCCTCTCCTTTTATTTTTATCCTAACCCTTAAATTTAGGAAAAAAAGAAAAGAGGGGGTTACCCCCCTCTAACAGACCTTCTTCTTTCAATAAAACAGTTTCTTTCGAAACAGGCTTTTTTAATTGTCTCTTCCTGTCATCTTGTTATAATATTTAGAGTTCAATTCAAGCTTTTCATTGGCTACTAAAGGAGTTCTTTCTCGAACCTCTTGAACCTTTTTGGGGTTTATGTCTACTGTTAACAAACCCTCTTCCTCTTCCGGCAACCGTTTTATTAAGAGCCCATCGGGCCCAACTACATGAGATCCTCCCCAAAAAATCACTCCATTATCTCTCCCAATTCGATTACAATAAGCAACATAGCAGGTCTGGGTAAAGCCTGTAGAAGCTGTCACGGTTTCCCAGGCATTTTTCATTTCAGGAATTTGTTGGGAATCCAATACTGAGGTAGCAGAACTTACAATTATTATTTCCGCGCCTAATTGGGCAAGAATTGCTGAAGTTGTCGGATGCCAGGCATCTTCACAAATCAAAAGGCCCGTTTTCCCAATTGCAGTTTCAATTACTTCCAGTTTTTGACCAGCTTGGAAATACTTGTGCTCTTCAAGGTGCCCATAATTGGCCAGGTAAAGTTTATCATGGATTCCAAGGGTCTTCCCAGCAGAAATATATTCAAGGGAAATAAATCTTTTTCCCTTGTTCTCTCTTGGATAGCTAATCACAATGTCCATGTCTAATTGGACAGAAAGACCTTTTATCTCTCGGATTGCCTCTTCCAGTTGATTGAATAGATTTGGTGTTAAATGGTCTTCTTTGAGATATCCTCCGTTAAGTGAGAGTTCAGGAAAAACAACAGTTTTACTTCCCATTTTTTTTGCATGCTTTGAAATCTCAATTATTTTTTCTGTATTTTCATCAATACTGTTAACAACAGGGTCAAATTGGGCAAGGGATAATTTTTCCATTGGCATTTCTACCAACCTGTACTTTTTCCTTTTATTTCTTTTACAATTGTGGAAATTAAAAAAACCAGGTTACCCAAAATTCCCAAGGTAGCAAGCAATATCAAACCAGTTACGAACCATTGCGGCATTATCATTTCCGAATCACCTCCTGATCAGCCTTAGAAAACCTGCTCCAATCAAAATCATCGGGAAATAATTTGGTAAACAGGATAAAAACCGGTAAAGCTGTAATAGCTGCTGCTACAGCAGCTCCAAAAGGAGAAACTGTAGTTGCTACATAAACCCCAGCGGCAGAACCAGCAATCATCGAGGCAATGGCTGAAATCTTGGAAGGCCTTTCTGAAAAAAGCCCAAATACAATGGGCCAGATCATTGCGCAGACCATTGCCGCCGAGAAGAAAATAATTTCTCCCATTGTAGCGGGCTCAAACCAGGCAAAGGCTGCAGTAACAACCCCAATACCGACAATAAGAAGCCGATTTATCCACTGCATTTTATTGTCAGAAGCAGAGGGATTTATTTTTGCCCGGTAAATATCCTCGGCGAGTAGAGAAGAAGTCCCTGCGAGCAAAGAGTCAAGAGAAGAATATATTGCTCCTAAAACAACCAGTATTATTAAAAATCCTCCAATCCCTCCTAAGGCATCAACGGCAATCATGGGAATTATCATATTTACGTGAGGAAAATCAAGACCGGTTGCAATAGCAATTAAACCCGCTGAACCTGCTAAAACCGGTATGGACATCCACATTAAGCCACCGTAAGTCCACCCCCGGCGAACTACATCATCTCTCATTGCATGGGCTCGAACCCACCAAAGGTTACTATGGAAGATCTCTCCAAGGCTGAAAACTGCACTGTTAAATGCATACATAAGGCCCAAAGGTTTTATCATATCAAGCCGGTCAGGCATATTTGTCAAAACACCACTATAAAGCTCACCAAAACCCAGTTTGGTAATTGCTATGGGAATTACTATTACAATACTGGCCATAATCATTAAACTCTGTATAAAGTCAGTTCCAACAACTGCCTTTAAACCACCCAGCATTGTATAAACAATGCAAACCGCAACAATAAACATCATGCCAAAATGGTAGGGGATCCCAAAAATAAGATTGAGAATTAACCCCCCACCCATTGCCTGGGTAACCAAAAAAGCTAAATTATAAACATTGGAAAGAACCATATACAGGCCCCAGGTCCCTTCCCCGTAACGGGTTCTCATAAAATCACCACTGGTAACTCCTGTTGGCATAAGGGTTTTTATTCTTTGGGCAATAGGACCAAACATAATAACGCCTAGTCCCCCCAGCCCATATCCAATCATACCCCATAAACCGGCCTGATAGCCTAATTCCGGAGCAGCTAAAACAGTACTGGCAGTACACCAGGTTGCCATTACAGTTGCACTTCCTATGGCAAGACCAACCTGCCGCCCAGCAACAGTAAAATCATCACTTGTCTTTATTTTTCTACTCCACAAATATCCGAAAAAAAGCCATAAAACTCCAAAACCAATTACAAGTAAATAAGCAATATTTGCCGAAAATAGCGGTTCCATTTTCAACCTCCTTTATTTTTTGCTATTAAATTCCCTATCAAACTTCCTAATTATGCATCCCATATAGACCATCACAAAAAAACCAGCAAAAAATAAAATTGGACCCAACACCTCTTCGGACAAAAATTTCACCTCCTTACTACTTTGCAGTTTAACTCAGCAAGAATCATACCAACAAAAAAAGGGCAGTTGAAAGGGTTTTATTTTCAACCGCCCCCCAATTTTTTGCAAAATTAATTTTTTATTTGCAAAATGCAAACTTATTTTAAATATTTAAAATGATCCCTTGTTAAAAAATTCTTTTCTTTGCTAACCAGGGGAAATTCTTTTCTGACCTTTTCTAACACTCCCAAATCGAGATCTGCAAAAATATAATCTTCCGCAAAAATTTTAGCTTTTGATAGTTGCTGTCCATCAAACCCCGTTACATGTGATCCTCCCCAAAAAACCAATTCATCTTCCTCTCCACTTCGATTGGCGTAAACAACGTATACAGTCTGGCTAAAAGCAATAGCGTTATTAATAGTTTCCCAGGCAAACTGAACTTCATATAATTTTTGCCTGTCCACGACAGAGGTTGCAGAACAGATAATAATAATCTTGGCCCCCATTTGAACCGCCAATAAAAAAGTTGAAACGTGCCAGGCATCCTCACTTATTAAAATGGCAACCCTTCCGAATTCCGTATCTATACATGTGATCTTTTCTCCAGATTGAAAATATTTATGTTCCTGACAATGCCCGTAATCAGCAAGGTAGATTTTTCTATGGGTTCCCAACACCACTCCTTTGCTTAAATAAATCGATGAATTATAAATCTTATCCCCTTCTGCCAGGGGAAGACCTATCACCAAATCAATGCCAGCATCCCCAGTGATTTCAATTAAACGATCCAGAACACCCTGATTAGAAATTTCTTCTACCATTTCCATTGCTCGACTCCCCAGGTTAAAACCTGTGAGGCTCAATTCCGGGAAAACAATTAGATCACTTTTTTGCTGGGTACATTTTTCAATCCCAAGGATTATTTGCTCAAAATTTTTTTGAACATTGAATAATCCTGGCGAAATCTGACAAAGACCAAGCCTGAGCATTTTTTCTTCCCCCTAAAAGCCCTTAAAGGCCATATTTTTGTATTTTACGGTAAAGGGTTGTCAGGTTAATTCCCAACTCCTGAGCAGCCTTATTTTTCCCTTTTGTATTGTCTCCATGTTTTAAAAGGGCTTTTTTTATTAATATTTCTTCCCATTTTTCGAGGTTAAGAGTTTCCTTTTCCTCATGATTAACTGGAAAATTTCCGCTTTCCCAAATTTTTTTGGGCAGACAATCCCTGGATAAAAAACCCCTCCTGCAAAAATTCAGGGCGAATTCAATAGAATTCTGAAGTTCCCTGACATTTCCCGGCCATGGGTATTTTAAAAATTGTTCTTTCACCTCTTCTTTTAATCCCTTAACTTCCGAATCCAATTTTTGATTGTAATAGTCAATAAAGTGCCCGGTTAACGGCAAAATATCTTCCTTTCTTTCTCTCAACGGAGGTATTTCCAGAGGGATAACACTCAAACGATGGAAAAGGTCAATTCTAAACTCTTTTTTCTCCACCATATCAATTAGGGACCTGTTTGAGGCTGTAATAATTCGGACATCAACAATATTTTCTTTTTCTGCCCCAAGTCTCTCCACTTTTTTTTCCTGCAAAACTCTTAATAGTTTGGCCTGATGGTGAAGGGGGAGTTCTCCAATTTCGTCCAGGAAAAATGTCCCTTTATCAGCTAATTCAAATTTTCCCTTTTTACCCCCGGGGTCCGCTCCAGTGAAAGCTCCTTTTTCATATCCAAAAAGCTCGCTTTCCAAAAGCTGTTCGGGGATCGCACTGCAATTAACTACAATAAAGGGGCCATTTTTTCTAAGGCTGGCAGCATGAATAGCATGAGCGAACATTTCCTTCCCTGTACCGCTCTCTCCTCTAAGTAAAATACTTGATTCTGTTCCAGCAACAATTCGAGCCCTTCTTTTTAAGTCTTCCATTTGGGGGCTACAGGAAATAATATCATCGAAGGTATAGGAATATTTTAAGTTTTCAGTTTCCTTCCCAGGGGTAGTTTGCATAAGAAGAGGACAGCAAAGCTCCTGTAAAGCTTCCCCAATTGAAAATAGTTTTTCTTTATTGCCCCCTTTTAAAATTATTCCCAGTTCTTCTGGATTAATGGGAGAACTTAAGGGTACAAAAATTACCCCCTCTCCCCCAACAACACTCCAAAAAACTTCTCCTTCTGCTAGGGGTTTTTTAGGGGTTCCTCTTTTTTCACAGAAAGAAACCAGGGTTTCCCCAGAAATTATTTCTGCTTCCAGGTCCGGCATTTTTTTTAGAAACTTTTTTATCCGGGACAATAATTGGTCTTTTTCCATAAGCCCGCCTCCGTTTTTTGCAGCAAACATTGGCCATATCCTAGGGAAATTTTTTAAACAGCTAACCAGCTTTTTCCCTTAACCCACTGGACAATAAAACCGGTAAAGGGTTTTTCTTATAAAAATAATTTTTAAGTAATTTTGAACTTCTCCATTATTATTTAATACTCCTTCAATTGTAAAACCAAGTAACTCTAAAAAATGGGATTTAAAGTAGCTTTTGGCCTCAATTACCTCCTATTGCTTAAAATAGAATTTTTTAGGTTTTTGCAATAGCCTATACTTTTTATTAAACAACCCAACATTACCATAAAAAATTCCACTTTGCTAAAAATAAAACTCATCCCAAAATTAAAAACCCAAACTCAATTTCTCTTAGCCAAAATTCTTTCGTTGTTTTTCTCCTGCCCCAATTCTTCCAAAAGGAAAGGACCTGGTTTTAACCCGGCCCTCTTGGAAAAAACCTGAAAAAAGGGGTCCAGGAACCCCCTCTAAAACTCCACAAGAATATTAATCAACCAGTTAAAATCAAATTTTGCATCTTCCTCAGATAGATTTTTCCAAACTCCTTCATCCCCATTTTTTATTTTATTTCTTCCTATTACCTCAGGACCATCAGCAACCCCAAGAGGGAAAAACCCCTCTCCTGGATCATCGACTTCCAGGACTATCCAGTAATAATCGTAACCAGAGATAGGAATTTTGTCAGAAAGAAGAAATTCTGTCCAGCCCCTTCCATTCGTTTCATATTCTTCGCTGGAAATCAAAAGTTCATCTCCTGGATGGTCAGTTCCTTCTGCCCCATAGATTTTCGCCTTTATGGTTGCTCCTTCATCAAAATCATAAAAGGAAATCCGGGTTATATTCTTATCATCTACCACGGGAGAAATAATTACAGCGGCTTCCCATTTTCCTTCTACATCAAAACCAATTGCATTAACCATTTCAATTCGATGATCTCCTGCATAGAGGTATCTCCAGTCCTGCCCGAATTCTAAGAATAAAGCCCTTACCATTTTATCGCTATCCATAGTTAAATCCACCGGATTTTTTGCAACCTGCAAATCCCGTTCCCAGTGGCTAAAAAAGGAATCTCCCTCCGGGATCGCCTCCAATTTTAGGGAGGTTCCAGATCGGAATTTATTATTGTTCTGAGGCTGGTCTTCTGAAAGAACATTTACGTCGCCCTGCCCAACCACCTCTATTTCTAAAGAAAACATTTCTCTTTCAATCTGGCCAAATAAACCGCAACCCCCTAAAAAAATCAAAAGAAATGAGAGTAATACCGGTAAGCTCTTTTTTTCAATCCCCTTTTTCATTTCACCCCTCCTTCTGGCAATTTTCTCCTGTTCCTTTTAATTCGCTACTTTAAATATTTACTCCTTTAAACTTTAAAAAATCATGGGCTTAATTATTTCCATTTTTCACATTTTTCACTGGCCAGGAAAATTCTGGGTTTCTTCTGCATTTGTCCTCATGATAATAACCTCTTAAGGTTGCCTTTTTTCCGCGAACATAGCACACCACAGATTCTTAAGGCCTAAAAAATCCCCCGGTATTTTTGCGTTTACCGGGGGCATTTCCTTCTAAATTTTACCCGACCACTTTTTTCACTTCTGCTAGGGCGTTTTCCAGGTCGGTTATGGTGTTTTCTGCTTCCTCAATTCCAACGGAAAGCCGGACCTGTCCTTCCATTATGCTTACCTTTTCTCTTTCCTCTTTGCTCATGGTAAAATGACTCATTGACGGGGAGTGCTGGATCAGGCTATCAATACAACCCAGGCTTGTTGCAAGGCTGATCATTCTTACATTATTCATCACCGTTTTTCCGCCTGCAAAACCACCCCTCACATCAAAGCTCATCATTCCTCCAAAACCTCTCATCTGTCTTCTGGCCAGTTCATGCTGGGGATGGGAAGGCAGACCCGGGTAATATACTTTTTCCACCATGGGGTGGGCCTCCAGGAATTCTGCCACTTTTTGAGCGTTTTCACAGTGCGATTTCATCCTGATCCCCAGGGTTTTTAAACCCCTGATTATCAAAAAAGCGTCCCCGGGAGAAATAATACCGCCGAAAAATTGCAAATGGGGATCCCGGATTCCTGCTATGGTTTCTTTGGAACCTACAATTATTCCCCCTACAATATCTCCGTGCCCCCCAAGATATTTGGTTGCGCTATGGACAACCAAATCAGCTCCAAGATCAAGAGGGTTTTGCAGGTAAGGAGTTGCAAAAGTACTGTCTACAATTAAACTGGCTCCACTGTTATGAGCAATCTGGGCCGCACCCTGGATATCTGCAAGCTTCAGCACTGGATTACAGGGGGTCTCCAGATAAATCACCTTTGTATTGGGTTGTACAGCCTTCTCAATATTTTTTAGATCAGATGTATCCACGAAAGTAACTTCAATCCCAAATTTGGTCAGAACATCCCTTATCAAACCATAAGTACATCCATAAATTATATCACCTGCTATCAGGTGGTCGCCATTTTTTAAAAAAGTCATCAGGGTTGTGGTTATTGCAGCCATACCTGAAGCGGTAGCTAAAGCCCTTTCACCGTTTTCCAGGGCAGCCATTTTTTCTTCCAGTTCAGTTTCAGTTGGGTTTCCAAATCTTCCATAAGAATAACCTTCCTCCTCACCCTGGGAAATCCTGATGGCCTGTTCTACGTTATCCATGACAAATGTTGATGTTCGGTAAATGGGGCCAATGTGCGCTCCTGTTACAGGACAGGGTCTGCTGCCCGCATGAATTGCCCGGGCATTAAATTTCAGGTCCAGTTTTTTCATCAAATCCCCTCCCTCGTATAATAAAATTTAGACCGATCATGCAAAACTGATCATTGTTAAAATCCCTAATTTTTTCCTGGTCACCCCGGTTGCTCTTAATCAGGCCAGAATACTTTTGGGGTTTTCTACGGTCATAATATTGATTTCCTCCTGGGTTACACCTGCTTCTCTTAACCGGGGCATGAAATCCACAAGGAGGTGGTCATATCCTTTCCCCCCATAAAGCCTCAGGTCTGATCGCCTGCACCGGTCGGTGGAAAGAAGAATCTTTTCTACATAACCTTTTTTGAGCAATTCCAGAAGGCTCCGCAGTCTCATACTGTCTGGATAAATGTGGTCCCTCCCGATACCATCAAACTGGATATAGGCTCCACGCCGGTAAATTTCTTCGTGATAATCTAAGTTTAAAAAACTGTCCGCGTGACCAACTATTACTTTCTCCGGGTAAACTCCCTCTTCTTCGAGAATATTTAGCTGATCAAGCCCCACAGAACAGTACTCAGCGTGAAGAGTTATCGCTTTTCCCGTATGGAGGTTGGCTCTTGCTGCGGCACGTAAAACCCTTTCCTCTGCAGGGGTTATAAAGTCAAGATTAACTCCTATTTCCCCAATTATGCCTGCTTTAATCCCCGTATCTCCAACACCCCTGGTCAAGTCATCAATCATTTCCCGGGCTAAATCATCAGTGGATCGGTAATTAATTTCTTCAGGGTAATAAGGGCCCCGGTACCAGCCACAGCCCATAATAATATTAACTCCAGTTTTCTCGGAAATGCGCTTTAAAGCCTCTGGATTCCTTTTCAGCCCGTGATTTGTCAGCTCAACGATACTGTCTCCGCCAGCCTTTTTGAACAATAAAAGTTCATCAATTGCTATTTGTTCATCATTGAGCAGGTCATCAACGCGGTCAGTCAGCCAGTAAGTATCGATCAGGAGGTGTTCATGGGGCATTGTAAAGCCCAGGCTTTCAGGCCTGATTTCACCAAGTACCGTCATCATATCTTTCACCTTCTTCCTAGCAAAAAGTGGAAAAAAAGAACTCACAGTTTAAGGTTCTCCGGGTGGAGAAATTTTTCCTTTAAAAATTTAACTTTTTAAAACAGCGGTGCTGGGACCATCATTGATTCCTGGTTTCCTTTATCGAAAATATATAACTCCCCCTGGCAAAGCAAGCACCAAAGGGGAGTTCTATTTTAGTTATTTGTTCTCTGGTTTTATTTTCTCCTGCTTCGTTCTTTCCATTTCTTCAAACTAATGAAATTAAATACAGTGTAGGTCAACCTGTCTGCCTGCAAGATATTCAACTCTATCTCCAGTAAAAGCAGCAGTCTGTTCCAGGGCAAACATTATTTCCTGATCATTCCAGCCAGAAATTTTTTCTTTGATATTTAACTCGATGGCATAGCATGTGTCGTTATAAAGAGGGTACTCACCATTGAAGGGTATAAATGACTGTTGATCAACAAGACCCATTGTTGGCCCCGCCCCGTGCCCGTGAACTCCAATGGGATGGGTATATATGCTGGCATTAATTCCTTCTTTTTTTGCTTCTTGGAGGGACTCCAGGAAAATTTCATTGCCGGTTTTTCCTTCAATAAAATTCCCAGTGAAAATGTCCTGCAGTCGATTGGCCTTCGCCAGCGCTTCCCTTATTTCCCCCGGAGGTTCTTTTTCACCCTGTTTCAGAACATAGGCCATCTGCTGGGTATCCGTGGCCAGGCCCAGGTAGTAAAAACCCATATCACAATGCAGTAAATCCCCGGGAAGAATCGGGCTATCTCCCTTCACTTTCTCCTGGCCACAGCGCTGGATCATAATCGTCGGCTGAAACCAGGCCTGCAAACCAATATCGGTTATGGTCTGCCTCATCCACCAGGCAACGTCATCTCCGGTTGTTATTCCAGGGTGGATAACGGCTTTGGAAAAAGCCCTGGCAATTATATCATGGGCAATCCTGTTTATGCCTTTATAGGCAATAATTTCCTGGGGTGTTCTTGTTTCCAGCCAGGAAATTGCCAGTTTTTCCGCCGAAACAACTCTCGCTTTTGATTCGGGGTCCAGGGCAGCCATAAATTGATCGTACTGGGTTTTGGACAAACCATCTCCCAGGGCAAAATGGTCGGATATATTCAGCCCAATTCTGGCAGGGTTCCTTTCTTTTATCTCACCGGCCAGGGTCTCCCACTGCTCTTCCTTTTCTCTGTCCCAGGCCTGATTATAAAATTCATTTAAAGCCGGATCGGGTTTCCCAAAACTCAAAGCTTCAACCTTTCCTTTTTCTTTCAGGTGAAAGGCCAGGATTGTTCGTCTTCGTGCCGAAAGCATTACTGCCGGCATCAGGCTTAAAACAACAGGGTCCTCGTTATATTCACGGGCTATAACCACCCAAAAATCAATTCCTTCTCTTTCCATCAACCGGGGCAAAACATTTTCCAATCTTTCTCTGAGCCAGGTGTCAGTAATTTTGGCCTGCTTTCTCCAGGGAAGAACACGTTTTTTCAAATCAGCAATGCTGCAATAAGCCACGGGTAAACCACCCTTCATCATTTTTTAACCCCAAATCAAGCTGACTACAGTGGATATTAAAAGACCTCGGGTTTATTATATTCGATCTCTTTAACCTGGAATTTATACCAGGTAAAATCACCCTCTTCCAGTTCCCAGGTGATCTCCCCGGAGGTGGGGATTCTAAAGCCATTTAATTCCCGGGAACCGCTCAATTCAACTGTCCAGTTTTCCATCCTGACCTGGCCGTTAAATTCTCCGAACCTTCGGGCAGTAAATTTAACTGGATCTCCACTGTCATTAAAAGTAAAAACTCCCGAAACTCTAATATTTCCATATCTCATAATTGCCCTTGCTGAGTTTTCATCAATTTCTTCCCAGGAGACAAAATTATTCAGGGCAACAGTTGGAAACCAGACCATTTCCGCAAGGTAACGGACAAGAGTTCCCTGGTCGATCTGGCAACCGCTCTCATCAGCCATAGTAATTAGGGACATGGGCTTAATCAACATATTGCCCCGCCCTTCCTTATAAACATCCCGTCCAGAAATATGTATAAAGGGTGCAGCATTAATCCGGGCCTGCCAGATAAAACCCGGTTCTTCCAGGGTAAAATATTGTTCAGCATTCAACGGCATCCAGCGCCCTCCTGGATTAAGTCTCATTTCGGCCTCCTGGACCAGGCGGGCAAAATAGATTTTTTCCTGACCAATTACTCCAGAATTTTCTAACCAGTTGCGGACCGGAGAAGGAAGGTCTTCCAGGTCAGTTGATTGGATGATCTCTGGCGAATCCTGTATTCCACCTCTAAAGAGTTCCTCCACCTGTTCTTCTGTTGTACGATTAAACTGGACCCGGGCAATGGCAGAGACCCCGGCAACAATTGCTAAAGCAACAACCACAACCAGAAAAATTATTGCAATTCGCCTCAGCATTAACTTACCAATCCCTTCTTGGTTTGGGAATTATTTTCGATAACTCTTATAATTTCACTAAATCTGTTGTATTTCCTTCTTAACTAATCTTATTAGTTAAATTTTTTCCCTCTCCTCGGGAAAAAATCCCTGCAGGAGAAAAAAAGATCCAGGGGCAGCAGGAGAAAAGCCCTCCTGGTGGAAATGGTGTTTTAAAGGACAGAAAGGAGCAATGGCCATGTCCACACAACAAAAACCGGTTTTAGTAATTGCCAAATGCCCCAGGTGCGGTTACAAGGATTCCGGCCTGGAACTGCTAAACACAGCAGAATTTTTTTGCCCCGACTGTAAAAGGTGGACAAAGCCAGTGCAACCTAAAATTCAAAAAACCCTGTTTGATAAATAGATTTTTTCAACCCCTGTTACCCCGCTTGCTTTTTTCTAGCTCCCTCTCGTGGAGCTTTTTTCTATTTCGTCTCTTAATCGGGAAATTTCTCCCAGAGGTTATTCCGTTTCGGGCTTAAAAATCAGGAACCTGTTCTAAGTTGCCACAGGGCTACCCCCGCAGCAGTTTTAGTTCAAAATATTAAGCAGAGTCAGGGAAAACGTTTCTAATATACCCTTAATCTCTTTCAGGGGGAGGCTCCAGAACTGCTTATTCTTTCCCTTCCGGAGCAAGAGGGGCTTCCATTAATGCATTACCTCTCAACCCAAAGAAAAATTCTCCCATTTTAATAAGCTGAACCTAAAAGACCCCACTTCCCCGTTACCCGCTGAATAATAGGCACTTCCATTCTCAGCATCATTTCATCTCTCCTTCCATAATTTTTCTCGAGTTCTTTCAGGTTAAGCTCGTAATGACAAATATGACCTTTTCGGGTTAACTAAAGTTTTACCTCTTCCTCCCGGGATAAGCCGTTGCCCGTAAGAATTAATCCCCATATGATTTACTCCAGTAAAAAACCGCCTTTAGCGGCGGTTTCTTTTTTTGGCTATTTTTCCAATCGGATCCGTCGTGGCCCAAAAATCAAGATGCGCCACCTTTCATATCTGGAGGCATAAAAAGAAATACTTCCATAATACCTGTTATCATAATAACCAACTGCGACCATTTCATAACGCCCGTCAGGTAACTCAGGATATATTCTTTCTCCGGGTTTGATTTTGGGGAAAACTCTATCTGATTCCCTCCTCGATAAAGAAGAAATCACCACTCTCAGAGTATCACCCGACCTGTTTTCTATATAGCTATAATACCTTTGGGTAGGAGGATGCCTTAACTCCAAATCAATCTGGATGAGGCATCCTGATAGAACAGTCATGGTCATAACAAGAACAAGAAAAAGTGCCACAGGTTTCATCCTGTTCAACCCCTCTCAAGTCACTCCCTGAAGACCGGGGTGCCCTCTCCTGAAATTAATTCCAGCAACAAACTCCAAGGAAAATCTCTTTTTCTTTATAGTATATTATTCGACAAAACTTTCCTTTTTCCCTGATTAAAGGAAAAAAATTTGGACAACAAAAGAAAGACCGGTCTCAGGAACCTGGGTTACTATTGATGAAACGGGAAATAAAAACCCGACCTCTTCTTTTTATTTTTTCTGCTTTTCTAAAAACCCAAATTTTTTTCTAAAGAAGTCTCCTGTCCATTTTTATTTTTTCCTGTTCTTCAGATTTCAATTATTTTCCCGAACTTAAATCGGATAAAATCTGATATGCTTCCGTTCCAATAATTTTTTCATTATCCCTGGCATAATCCAAGGCATTCTTGCCATCTTCATCGCGAATACCAACATCCGCTCCCGCTTCCAAAAGCAATTTTATTACTTCAGGATTTTGATTATACCGGGCGGCCCATATTAAGGCATTAGAATTGAAAATATCCAGAGCATTGACCTCCGCCCCTGCCTCTAAAAGGACTTTGGTTATTTTTGCATTATCATTATTAATTGCTGCACCCATTAAGGGAGTAAAAAAATCCAAAGTACGGGCATTAATATCTGCTCCTCCTTCAATAAGAGCTTTTATTACTTCGGGATTATCATTAAATTCAGCAGCAACCATTAATGCTGTATCCCCCAATAAATTTTTTAAATCCACATCCACCCCTGCTTCCAATAGTATTTTTATTATTTCTGGACTATTATTATATAAAGCGGCAACCATCAAAACAGAAAAATCACCTGCACCAAGAATTCCTATATCCGAACCCTCTTCGATCAGGGTTTTTATTGCTTCTGGATCCTCATTATACCTGGCTGCCCATTTCAATGGGGTATGGGTATACCAATCAAAGGCATTTAAATCCGCTCCTGCTTTTATTAGTTCTTTTACAACCCCTGGGGTATTAAATCCAGCAGCAAACATCAAAGGCGTATAGTCGCGCCGGTTTTTAGAGTTAACATTTATACCTGCTTCCACCAAAACTTTGATTACTTCGGGGGTAGCATTGAACCTAGCTGCATACATCAGGGCATTAACTTTGATTTCTTCCCGGGCCACAACTATTTCTTTCTGAGCATTCACATTTGCTCCTGAGGCTATAGCTCCTCTTACTTCATCAGCTGTTCCATGCCCAACTAACTCAAAAAAATCTTCTTCAGAAAAAGTTCCTGCACTGCTCATAGCAACAAAAAATACCAAAACAACCTGAAAAAATGCTACCCACATTAATCCATTTTTTTTCATTTTAAGGTTCATCTGTTTTCTCCCTTCAAATTGTTTTGAATAAGGTACTCCTTTTATTTAAAAGTAAAAGCATTTGATTTTATTTCTAAATTTCTCTTTCTATTCTAATTCCCCTGCAACAAGGCCAACTAATGAAATTTAAGTTTATTTAAAACTACTTAACTGCTTATTGCTTTCATATAATTATCAAGATGCAACTTTGATTGGATTTTAACCATTCGAAAAACAAACACTCCCGAGGCTCTAGTTTTCAAAGAGTTTATTCCTGAAGGCCCCGGATGAAAGCGAACCCACTGGCTTTATTAGTATGATTCTTATATTTCCATTTTAGTGATACTTTGGAAAATTAAGAGCTCCAATATTTCTGGATTTGGGAGGTTAGCGGTTTGGGTAAAATTAAATTAACAAAACTCCATAACGGTAAGAAACCACACATACCAAGGATGCAGTGTTTCCGATGGCTAAGCAAAAAGATGATTTCTCTTAAGAAAAATTGCTACTTTTTTTCGATTTACCATTCCCGAAAAACCGCGACACAAAATTCTTTATTTTTACTCCAAACATTATCTTAAACTAAAGTGAAAATCTCAGTGTGTAAGGTAAAATATGTGACATTCATAGAATTGGGCTCCATTTTCTGGCTTCAGCCAGGCCGCAAATGTATCATCCCCGGGAAGCCCGGAGTAAACAAAGGAAAAATCAGCATAACAATTATCTTCATCACTAACCTCACCCGTGTCCAGGTCAAGGTACTGATTAATACCCACCCTGACATTATCCCGGGCATTCTTTACCCTGCCATTTACCTTGAAGGTTATAAAGCTCAATTCCCAGCCATCATAATCATCCCAGTTAATTTCATGGACTATCATTTTCCCCAAAGCATCACTGGAAGTTTTATCCTATATCCGGCAAGTAGAAGCTCATAAATCTTCAAAACCATTTATCTATGGGCCTTAATCGATTTCAAAAACTGCTAAAATTTTAGCATAAAAAGGAGGACACTCTCTTT